>NZ_KB906984.1 GCF_000381745.1 Psychromonas ossibalaenae ATCC BAA-1528
TACCCAGCGCATAACCATTTATTGTGCCGCTAATGCCGCCGCTGCCTGTAGTATAATCATCGCTATCGGTACTGACCGTGATGGTGGCCGTAACCGTGTCCCCGACTTTATGTGCACTGTTAGCAATACTCACTGCACTAATAGTCGGCGCAACATTATCAGTAACCGTGATAGTCATCGTTTTTTCAAAACTAAAGTCAGCATCTTTGACATGCACGCAGACTTTATAACTGCCGGCGGTAAGTACACCGGCAGTTTCGAGTATTGCCGTATTAATCTGAAAACTGGCATTATCGGCATCATTGCCGACACCACAAGCCCCATAATCAGCAGTACCATTACCGGCTAAAAAATAATCAAAACTGTTATCATCTAGATCAACGGCACTTAAAGTGCCGATATCAGCGCCTAATGCCGTTAGGCCTTGATTAATACTCGAAGCAGACAACGCTATATCAGTAGGCGCATCATTAACTGCATCAACACTGACTGTTGAAGACACTGCAAGTGTATTGTTGATATTGTCGTTTGATCCCGTACTGCTGCCGCTGTCGGTTAATGAAGTAATAGTAATAATACGGTTAGATGTATTAGGGTTTTGACTGTTATTTTGATAAGAGACGCCATCGACAAGGGTTTGCAGTTCGGCTGTCGATACTGTCATACTGTTTAATGTTACCGTGGCAGTGGTACCTGAAACACTCACCGAATAAGAAGCACTATTGGTAGCTGTGGTACCCGAAGTGCCATGAGTAAGCGTCACAGCAGTGCCGTCAATGAGTAATATTTCATTCGATCCGTCGTTCACATTGGTCACTGTCAGGATTAAAGCTGTCAGCGTTTGTCCCGATTCAACAGTGGAAGCGGCGGCACTGCTGAATACACTTACGGCGGTGCCGCCTTCAGTGAAAGTCGGCTTCTCATCTGCAGCTGAAAGTGTTGGTTGATCATTAAGTGCGGTAAAGACGATTGTTCGGGTATCATTGGCTGATGCAGAGTTTGTATCAGTAGCTGTAAAGGTCACCGTACGGTCAGATGTTCCGGGGTCATCTGATGTACTGCGGTAACTGATCGCCTGTAAAACCTGTTGTACCAAAACATTAGTTGCACTGCTATTGAAAGTGATAGTCAGTGCAGTTCCGTTAGTTACTGTACCTTCACTAGCACTCAGAGTGCCTATAACCGTTGCACTATCCCGTATATTTGTTCCACTGCTGTTAATATTACCAATAATATTGTCTTGAATAGATAGTTCATCACCCGCTTCATTATTGCCGGTAATCTGCACCACCAGCGTACCGTTATCCCAGTCGCTATCCCCGTCTGCGTCGGAGAGAGCAGCTGCCGAATCAATCTGAGTCGTTGTGGAATTTTCGGTATAAGCGAAGCTGGTATTATTTATAGTGATGGTAGGGAGTGCATTGACAACAGTGCTCATGCTCATGATAGAGAAGCCAATCAAATTAAATTCATTTTGTTTATCTCCTATGCTCATAGTATAAAAAACTTCAAATTCATCAACATCCACACCTGAAAAATCAGCCCAACTTATCGCTGTGTAATCGGTAAGATAAGTATCTAATGGAGGGGTGTACAACGCTGACTGAGCAACTGAAACGCCGTCTTTATAGCCTATTACTTGTATATTGATAAAGTTATTCGATGCTGCAGAAGAATCTGATTTATACTCACCTAATTCCATATCGGTTATTTGAAAACTTCCAGGAACGGTCATATTAACTTTAATTGAAGAAGTGAATGATGATGGAGCGGGGACTATATCGTCAATATAAGCACCATATTGATCTGCTTCAAGCGCCTTGTCAGTGCCAGAGCCATCCAATCTTGTTAAATTAAAATAACCATCGTTGGTTTGGCCAATATTATTAATTATTGCTATACCTGTAAATGTTTGAGCGCCATCTGGAGTGGCTCCTAAAGCAGCGGTGGTTAAGTCTATTTTGACAGGAAGCGTATCATTCACCCCCGATTTATCCGCTTCATCTTTATCATACCCTATCACATAAACATCATAAGTTGTCTCGGTACTTAACCCATTTATGACCGTGCTAAAAGCGGTATTGGCAGGATTACTGTCACTTGTTGAGTACGCGGCTATTGCTGCATTTCCACTTCCATCTGTACCACTTTGCACTTGAACATTGGTCGGAGCACTTGCACCGTCAGGTAATACTACATAACTAGCTCCCCCTTCCATATTTAACTCTACAGTTAGCGTTCCCCCGCCAGGTGAAATATTCAAAATATCTGGCGGAGTGTTAAACACGGGGGTAGCCAGCACATGTGAGTACTGGTTTTCTAATTCTTTAGACCAAAGCCTAGCCGAGTTAATTTTTCCTGTCGAAACTTCTAGCTCCCAATTTCCCCCTAATAAAAAAGCCCCCGTTAAATCATTTGACGCAGCAACATTAACGTGCGCTTGATCTGCAATAAGTTCTATTAAATCTTCACCCGCTTTTCCTGATCCTAGATTACAACCATAAAGCAATACATCAGCTCCATCCTTCATCGCGTCGTCAAGGGTAATCAAAGTATCAGCCTGCTTCAGTAAGCGTTCAAATGTGACCTGCGTTTGTCCCAGATAAATCACACCGTCACTGGCATGAGAAACTAAATGCAGTACATCTAGATTTTGATGATTTTTTAGAATATTAACTAACTGTGTCAAACCGTCTTCATTGCTTTGAATTTCAACAATTTTCGTACCAGGCTTATTTTGCTGATAAAACATCAGCTTATCGGGTACTGCAGCATCAATAATAACCAGTTCACTAACAGTTGAATCAGTAGACAAAGAAAATCTATCTGCTGAAACTCTACCTTTAGAGGCAGAAATGAACTCAGTATCATAGGAAAAAGCTTGTGTCTGCACGCCATATGATCCAATTAATAACATTACAGCTGCGGTGATATTAAATAAATGTTTGCTCATAGTGGACATCCTGTTCCATTTGAGTTTTTTATCAGGCCTCGAATTAGCAATGATGGCTTAATTATCAAAGAAAACCGAAACGGCTGCATACATATCTATAAATACGGCTCTAATCTTTTTTATTATGCTTATATTAATATCAGTGACATTGAAGCCTGTTATCCAGTAGAAATCAGCAACAATGAAAAATTAGTCAACAAAAAGAGCTTAGCATCAAAAAACAATATTTTTGCGTATAGAGAATATGAGTGATGGAATATCTGTTTTTCTACAAATAATTTGAAGTAGGTTAACTTTTAAGTGGGCACATTTTGATATAACTCAACAACCATCTGCTAAAGACCCCTTGCTTTAGCTCTCGGTCCTAAAATTATCATCAGCTTTAGGCTCAAAGTAATGGACTAAATGCTCTTTAATCATTTCTTCGGTAACATCAGCATCTCCTAACTTAATACCTGTTCAGATATTATAGCTAAAGCTGACCGGCTAAAGTCGATGGTTTTAACCTTTTCAGGAGGCTAATAAAAATACTTGGAGTCTAAACGCGCGCCCCGATAAAAGGCCAGCCTTTCAGGCTAGATCCTTTGGTTTTTATCTATCTGACTAAAAATCCATTTTGAGAATGCTTGAAATTTTGCGCGGTTTTGTAATCCCTGCGGGCAGACTAAATCATAACCTTTACCGGAATCAACCGCAGCAAAAGGAGCAACTAACTCGCCTGAGTCTACTTGATCCCGCACAAACTCTAACCTTCCCATTGCCACCCCCATTGAAAAACGGGCAGCCTCAATGGATAAATCATTATGACTGAACAGTGAACGCCGCTGCATACAGTTTATCTCTATGCCGAGCTTATCTAACTCCATTTTAGTTAACCAGTACTTCCAAGCCGAATCACTCGCACTATGAATAAAGTTAACCTCTTTTAGGTTCTGCAGCCCCTGCTCTAGCTTGAATTTTTCAGCGTACTGCTTACTACAGACAGGTAAACGAATACCAGAAAACAGACGTTGTGAAAAACATTCAGGATAATCACCTTTGCTGTAATAAATAGCTAAGTCGATAGGTTCAAACTGAAAGTCGACCCGCTTTTCACTTGCTTGTAATTTGATATTAAGGTTTGGGTACAAAGCCTGAAATTCAGCCAGCCGGGGAATTAACCAGGCAGAAGCAAAATAAGGAGATGTGCCGATATATAACTCGCCGCTGAGTTCCCTGCTGCGAATATCATCAAGCTCAGAAAATAACAGATCAAAGGAGTGATTAAACATGGTTAATAATCGCTCTCCTTCCGGAGTTAATGCTAAACGCCGGGTTAAACGGATAAACACTTTAAAACCAAGCTCCTGTTCAAGCTTTTTTATACGGTGACTTACTGCACTTTGAGTCAGGTGTAACTGCTCGGCGGCTAAGGTAAAACTTAAACAGCGTGCTGCAATGCTAAAGGTATGCATATTAGCCAGTAAATTTTGTTTGCTATTCATACAGAACCTATTAACAATATTAATCCGTTACTAGAGTTTATTCGTTTGTGAGCGCTTTTAAAATAGCTTTAAATAAACTCAGTTAATCGATAGCAGCAACATTTATGAAAACACAGTCTATTAAAAAACGTTATCAGAAGCAGCTTAAGTTACACAGCCGAGCATATAGCGCAGTTTTTACTAAAACTAATGCTTATCTCACTAATTGAGAATTTTAAATGAAACTAATTATGAATGCCGACGACTTGGGTTTAACAGAAAAGGTGAATAATGCCATTGTTGACTGTTTTGCAGCCGGTGTCGTTAAATCAACAACATTAATGATTAATCAACAGGCAACAGATCACGCAGTTTCACTAATAAAGCAGGGGCTCATACCAGAAGTGGGCCTGCATATAACGATAAGCAGCGGCAAACCAGTTTTACCTGCAGAGCAGGTATCGGATTTAGTCGATCAACAAGGCTGCTTTTTATCTACGCAGATATTAAGAGAGAAAAAATCACTCAGTACCGAGCAAATATATCAGGAGCTGCAGGCGCAGTATAATAAAGCTGTAAACAGCGGTATTAAAATTAATCATCTTGACAGCCATCACTTTGCCGCAACATTTCCTGCACTTAAAGAAACCTATATTCGATTTGCAAATGATCTCGGTTTACCATCACGCCGTGTGGATACTGTCTCAGCGGGTCAAACGGGTTTAAATGTACAAACACCTCAGGCATTCGATATGGGTTTTTATGATGACGGAGTCGATTTCAAAAAACTGCAGGAGCTGCTGCTTGAATATAAAAGAAAGATCGGCAGCGGTACGCTGGAGTTAATGTGCCACCCTGCCCGTGCTCAGGATAAGCAGCTGGCGGCAGTTTCAAGTTACTGTGATAAAAGAGCAGAGGAATTTGAAATATTAACGTCACCAGAACTTATACAGTGGTTGTCTGATAACGACATTGAATGTGTCGGTTTTGAAAGTTATGCGCAGAAATAAGCGCCAGGTTACAAGAACAGTAAAGGCTTTCTTGTAACCTCGTTATAGATCGTTTCGTTTGTTTTTGTTTTAATTATTAACTGCTTTACTGCAGTCCGCATTATGCTTTATTTCTGGAACTGATTTACCTGATTCTGCAGACGGATACTGATCTCCGCCAGCTCCTGACTGGACTGAGCTGTCTGCTTAGCACCTGAAGCTAACTCCTCAGAAGTACTGAGAATATTAATGATATTTTGATTAACCTCTTCAGATACGGCGCTCTGCTCTTCTGAAGCACTGGCAATCTGAGTACTCATCTGATTTATCTCATCCATCGCAGCTGCAATCACAGTTAATGCTTCACCTGAACGACTGGCATAATCTACCGCAGATTTTGACTGCTCACGGCTCTTATCCATTACGACTACCGCCTGTTGAGAGCCGTTTTGAAGCTTATCGATGATCTCATTGATCTCTGTGGTTGACTGCTGGGTGCGGCTGGCAAGCGTGCGCACTTCATCAGCAACGACGGCAAAACCGCGGCCCTGCTCTCCGGCTCGAGCGGCCTCAATAGCAGCATTTAAAGCCAACAGGTTCGTTTGTTCCGCGATCCCCTTAATAACATCCAGCATTGAAGTAATCGCACCGCTTTGCTGCTCTACATCGGAGATAGCTTGTGCCGATGTTTCCAGCTGCAGGGCTAATTGATCGATCTCTTCTATCGTCTGCTGCACAACGATTGTCCCGTCATTGGTCTGTTCATTTGCATGGGCTGCGGAGCTGGCTGTGACCGCTATATTTGATGCAACATCCCGGCTGGTTGCAGTAAATTCATTCATGGCGGTGGCCACCTGATCTGTCTCGCCGCGCTGCACTTCAACTATCCTGCTAGTTTGACCTGCGACGACAGAGACCTCCTCCGCAGCCGCCGACAACTGGGCTGTCATTTCTGAAATTTCCGAGAACAAATTGAGAAGCTTTTCGCGCATGCCGTTCATTGCTGTAAGTAGCTCACCTATCTCATCTGAACTTTTTACTTCAATGGTCTGGGTAAGATCGCCTGATGCAGTGACAATCGCCGCCCGAATCCCGTTAATTATGGTTCGAGTGGTAAACCAGCTAACTACAATACCAAAAACAACACTGACAGCTGCGATAATAATAAGCATGAAAATGGCAGTGTGTTCATAATCTTCAGCGTGTTTGGCGCTAGCTTCGGTAAACCTGCTTATTTCAGTCAGGAGTTCTTCCAGTTCACTATTAAGCTGCTCTTCCTCATGATGTACCTGTTCAGCCATTTTTTCTGCTTTGTGTAAATCCCCTTTGCTCAGCATAATAAATACGCTGTGAGCATGCTCAACAAAATCTTCATGCTCGCTTTCAATATTTTTTAGTGCCAGCTCTACTGACTGGAACTCTTTCAACGCCTCACCCGATGCTCCTTTCATCGCATCTTTAGCCATTAATTCTGCGGCCATAATCTCTTCATCAATCTTTTCCGTGCCTTGGTCAAAACGTTTAACAGCCTCCTGAAAATGTCCGACAGCATCATCCTCGTCTAGTAAAAGAATGCCGTAATACAGAGCCCGCTCAAACTGGATCGACTGCTCCAGCTGATGAGTGGTGACCGCGGTGATTTTTTCTGTTAGCGGGATATCCTGCTCGGCAACGGCAGCCAGCTCCCGGCCGATTTTATTCATCGAATATATAGCGTATCCGGCACTGAATATAAGCAGAGCAATCAGTATGGCGGCACTGCCCATTAATTTAGTTTTTAACGAAAGATTATTCATGATGATTTCCTTTTCAAAACTTTTTATTCAGACAACAGCATAGAGCGCCACAATATTTCTTGTAAAGGGCGGGCGTTAGCACCGATCAGCTGCGTAAAACGACTCACCTGCTGACCCGATACTTCCATTGCATCCTTCATTACCAGCCAGTTGACGTTTTCACTGCAGGGAGGTGTGGTCAATGAGCCGCTGTAATGAAAGTACTGACGCTTATCAGGCAGCAGATCGGCAGAGTTAACCATAATGCCGGTTACATTAACCTTATTGATTGTGCCGGAAACATTATCGAGGACTTTCTGCAGCAGCTGATTTTTCGCTCCGCGTTTCAGCAGTACGCCTACCACGGCTAAGTTTCCATCATCACTCTGATGCACCAGATGAACCTCCATGGCGTAACGCTCCCCCGTAACAGCATGCTCACTGGGAGTATGAAAATGGAACTGCAGCAGTTTATAAGGCACATCGCCCAGCATCAGTTTACTGTTATAAACGGGTCTTGATTTAACTGGAAAAGACTTTCCGCCAATACTGACCGTCTTTTGCTGTACTGGGCTGTCATAATTGACCTGCAGGGTATGCCCGTTATTCACAACCTTTAAAGGAACCGGCTGATATTCAAAAAGCAGCGGATATAATTCAACTGAATAGTCATATTCAATATCAACAGGAGACTGGCGCATACCACTGCCGCAAAGAACAAATTTATTCGCAAGAGTGCCCCAGTGCTCAGGACCTGCTGAGCCTGAATATCCCCAATGTAACGAATGCCTAATTTGTTTATCTTTTAAAGTGGAGGCCTGCAGCAGTGCCGGGAAGAGAGTCAGCGCGAAAAATGCAGAAACACCTAGTCTATTTACTGCTTTCATTGTATTTCCTTTACACTTTTCATTCTAAATAGGTATGCAAATAAACCTAATCTCCATTATACCTGTGTCCAGCGGAGTCATAGAAAGCAGAAGATTAGAAGCTTTATAAAATAACTTGTTTATTAAAAAATAGTGTAAATATAAAAAAACAGCCAAAGATATTGAGAGAATAAAATATAGAGTGCGCACGGGACGACATCCTCTTTATCTACAGAGTAGAAAACTGCCCGTAATAATGATGACGGGCTTTTAGATGCAGATATAACCAGGCGGCTTGTAACCACCTGCAAGGTATCATTTTATCGTTCAGGATGTTAACAACTTCACATGGAAAGAAGGGAGCTGGTTTAAAACAAGATTCGTTCCAGCAGCGCTTCTGCCTGCCTGCGAAGCATACCTTCAGCCCCCAGGCTAATGGATTTCTGCGCAAACGTTCGCGCTAAATTATCACTGCCCTGTTTATAGTGCAGTTCGGCCAGGCGGTAATAACTTTCCGGATAACGCGGTGCAATACGAATTGCCCGCTCCAGAGAAGCAATTGCGGCGGCATGCTCCTGGTTATCTTCCTGGCGATCTGCCCTATCCAATAAAGAAATCACTGCTGCCGGCGCTTCAGCGGCACTGTCGACCGGTGCTGGTTGAGGTTTAACAACGGATTTCGGCGCCTGAGTTTTTGCCGGTGCCTGTTTATCCTGCTGCTGCGGCAGTGTTGAGCAGGCGGCTAAAAACCAAGGTAAGCACAGCAGGCTTGTTTTTTTCAGTAAACTCAAAATTTTTCTCTTATCTATTGTATTAAGTCGCTGAACCAGTCGATAATCTTATCCACTCCGCGGCTGCAGCGGATTTCCTGTTCAGGCTGAAAGCCGTTAATAAAAGGCAATGGAAGCGCATTATCACAGGACTCCTGACTGCCCAGGCCGCTATCCTGGTCAACCCAGCTTATGCTGATATCCTGCGGCGGTAAATTCTGCACAGACAGATCCGAACGCTGCGCAAAAATATCAGCCCAGATCCGCAGCGCACCACTGGAGCCGGTTAATCCGGTATTCTTATTATCGTCACGCCCTAACCAGACAACCGCCATCATATCACCGGAAAAACCGGCAAACCAACTGTCACGCAGATCATTCGTTGTACCAGTCTTACCTGCCACAGCAAACTCCGGGAGCAGCCACTGCAGCGCCTTAGCAGTACCTTCATGAGTCACCGCCTGCATGGCATAACGTAACATATAAATTGAATCAGCATCAAAACGCTGCTCGACCTGAAGCGGATAGCGGGTTAATACCTTACCTCCCGGCTCCATAACAGAATTAATAGCCATTAAAGGCGTATAAAAACCATCAGCGGAGAGAGTCTGATAGATTTGTGCAACCTCAATAGGCGCCATATCCACAGCCCCTAAAGTAAGCGACGGCAAAATTCTGTCTAACGGCTCGGCGCCCAGGCGATGCAGCGTATCTGCGATCTTATCCAGCCCGATTGTATTACCCAGGCGTGCTGTAGACTGATTGTAAGAGTTAGCAAATGCCTTATATAACAGCACATCACCATGACTCTTTTTATCGTAATTCTTCGGTGACCACTGCCTGCCGTTCTCCTCTGTCAGGGTAAACGGATCATCACTGAGCACAGTAGCGAGATTATACACCTCGGGCTGTTCAAGCGCCGTCAGATAAACGGCAGGTTTTATTAAAGAGCCTACCTGACGAGATGCATCCAGCGCCCGGTTGAAACCGGCGTAACTACCATCCCGCCCACCGACAACTGCTATCACTGCTCCGGTATTCGGGCGCGTAATAACCACGGCACCTTCAAGTTCAGCGCTGCGCCCCTCAGACTCCTGTTTAGCAGCCGCTTTTTCCAGGCTGGTCTGCGCACTTTCCTGTACTAGAGGATCAAAGTGAGTAAAAATTGACAGGCCGCTGGAATTAAGATCTTCAACTTTATAATCCCGCTGCAGCTGACGCCGTACCAGATCCAGATAAGCCGGATAACGTTTACTGCCGGCAGTGCTGCGTTCACCGATGCCCAGAGGCTGTTTTTTTGCCTGCTCAGCTAAAGCACTATCCAGACTGTTTTCTCGTACCGCGATATCCAGTACTAAATTACGACGCTTTAAGGCGCGTTCAGGATTACGCCAGGGATTGTAATAACTCGCTCCGCGTACTAAAGCGACCAGCAGAGCCTGCTGATCAAGCGACAGCTCAGTTAAAGGACGTCGAAAATAATACTGACTGGCTAAGCCAAAGCCGTGTATAGCGCGCGGCCCGTCCTGACCAAGGTAAATTTCATTAATATAACCTTCTAAAATATCATCTTTACTAAAATGCATTTCCAGAAGCAGCGCCATTAATGCTTCCTGCGCCTTGCGCGACAATGTCTGCTCTGAACTGAGGTAATAATTTTTTATCAGCTGCTGGGTCAGTGTCGAGGCTCCTTGAGAAATACCGCCTTTTTTAATATTGGCGGCGGCAGCACGGATAATACCGCGCAGTGAAATACCATAGTGATCATAAAAACCACTATCTTCAACGGCCACCAGCATTTTCTGCAGAGAAACAGGAACTTCAGACAGCTGCACCAGCAGACGGTCTTCATTATGAGCCGGGTAAATACCACCGACTGCGACGGGTTCCAGGCGCAGCAGCGCAGCTCCGTCATCACTGCTAAGATCTGCAATAACACCATTTTTCAGGGTTAATTTTATCTTACGGGCAGGTTCAAGCTCGTCACTAAACTGAAAACCGGGAGTGTATATTTTAACTTGCTTAGCGCTGAATACAGCCTGTCCGGGTTTGTTAAGCCGTGATACAAAATGGTAGCCCAGCAGCTCTAATTCCTTTTTTAAATCACCTTTGCTTAACTGCGCCCCCTGATATATTTCTAACGGACGCGCATAAACAGTCGAAGGCACCGACCACTTTTTACCGGCGAAGGTAGAGCGGATTGTACTGTCCAGGTTAACCACAACAACCAGCCCGATAACAGCCGGAATCAGTAGTAAAAACCAGTAATAAGAGCGCTTAAATCTTTTGTTTTTATTAACCAAATCTACCTCTTTTACAATCACAGCCCGATAACAGGGCAATAGGTATAAAAATCCAAGTATAAGGATACCTTAATCGAATACTGATAATAACAAAATAAAATAGATGACCGAGTACTAAAAATGGAAGGTAATAAAAGATCAAACAGAAGAGGTATTCATTAATGTAAGAAGATAAGCACATATTTTATGTGCTTATCTTATTTTTTATTCTTATTGTGCAGACAATAATTGATAGCTGTCAATGCTGATATCAGCAAGCAGAGTCTGCGTTGCCTGAGCATGGCTCATTTTCGTATCGGCTTTTTCTACCAGAATCACATTACTGATATCACTCAGCGAAAAACCGGCTAAGTTCAAATTAATCAAGGCCGACTGCAGTGGTGATAATGACGGATTAAAGGCCGCATTTTCAATGTAACGTCCGCGAATGATAACACCGCTCTTAGTCTGCAGAGCAATGCCTGCATGACAAAAACTATAAGGGGCATAGCTGCTGTTTGCCGCATCTAATGCAGCCTGCGCTAACTCAGTATTTTCACCCTGCAGCAGCTTCATAGATACCGGTTCTGCCGCCAGCAGCGGCGAGGTAATACCAAGATCGACAGGACCAAATGAATCTGGTAATAATGTAGATAATAGCTTATTACCGCTAGCGGCTAAATTTACCGTTAACTTATCCGCACAGTTTAATTCATTCATAAACTGACGGCAGTGACCGCAGGGACTTGCCGTAACCGTAACATCAACAATGCCCGACTCCTGATGACTGACGACATTATTAATAGCCGCTTGTTCAGCGTGTATACTGTTAAATAAAGCCTGATTAGTAAATTCGTAATTGGCACCAAAATATAAATTACCGGAAGTACCGCGTGCAATCGCACCGACATTAAAGTCAGAGATAGGGGCAACTGAATAAACGGCGGCCAGGGGTAATAAGCTCAACAGTAATTCAGACATTTCAAGTGCCGAGTTCTGCTGTAATAATTCAACCTCTTCCGCTTTAATCACACCGCTAAAATTGTCACGACTGATAATCGGAAAAACATGACTCTGCAGAGGTTCAGGTAAGCGTTCGAGCGCTGTAAGGAGTTGTTGCTGCATAAATATAACCTTGTTAATAAGTGGCTCTGAATAGAAACTAAACGTTCTATCTGGGCAAGGACTTTGCAACTAAAACTTTTAAATTACAAGAGTTTCATGCCATTTATAGATTGAGATCTCAAAAATGGACCGTCAAAGGTCTTGTACAGGGACAAAGCGGCAGTAGAAATCAGTCACAAAGAGCGCCTCGTAATCAACGGTTTTCTCTTTGATAACGCTCTGAATTAATTATCTGTTAGGATATGTTGATATATCACCTTCTTCGCACAGGATTCATCATGAGCCATTACAAAAAACTTTCCGAACATTACAAAAAAATTTCTAATTTCAGTCATCTGTCTGCAGTCAGCAGCTGGGAGCAAGTAACGACTAACATATGCCTAAGTTATCGCTAACCAGAACGCTAACCAGAACGCTATCCGCTACCTCAACATTCACAGAACCACCACCACTTTAACAACTCAGAACCGCACTTATAAAACCAATTTAAATTCAGTGACTTTGCTTTAAGCCGCCCTCATAATCTCGTTATCAGCAAAGCAATTTAAAGAATGGATGACATGAGCAACATTGAAGACGAAAAGATAATCAATTGGATTAAAAACCAAGAATTCTCGAACCTAGCTTTCCTAGATGACTGTTGGCGCTCTCATGATAATGAATGGTATCTAGGGTTTTATTATTTCATCCATTACCTAAAGCAAGAAAGCTTAGATGATGTTTTGGCTGAAGCCATTTCACGACACGGTGACGAATCATCTGCGTACTACTATCTAGGCAACACAGCAAAGAAAATTTTCAGTTATATTGATGAATATCGCATTGCCGCTAGTTTCTATAGACGTGCCATACAACTAAACCCAAACAATGGAGACGCGCACTGGGGTCTATTCGAGACAGCTGGCGACGCTGAATCATGCATTTTCTCATTAAAAAGTGATTACGATAATGGCAAGTTTGAATATCTAGGCAGAAAGATTTACCACCTAACGAGCTACTATCGAAATGAGTTTTCGAAGCTTTCAAACAAAAACTTACTAACAATAAAGTCATTCATACAGGATGAACGAATCACATGCAGGGATGAGACACTTGTTTATGTTCATTTTTATCTTGATGATGTCGAGGGCTGTTTGGCTTTGATGGAAACGTTAGATAACGTGACCATTGACATCTTAAAACCCTACTTTGAAAAAGGGTTAATCAGCAAAGAATTTGCCCTATCAAAGGTATATTACTCAAATGTTCATGAGCTTTTAGGTGATGACCATGTAAGCGTTTACCAAGCACACAAGGAGGAAGCTAAAAAAGGGAAGTCCAATCCCACACTTGCAGTGCTAATACAGAAAGCCTTTCGAGCAAATGAATACGCAGACATAGTAACCTACTATGAGGAAGCGCCCGATGATAAAGCACTTTTCTGGCACGATGAGTCACCACGCTTATATTACTTATTAGCACTGTCGTACTTAAAACAAGCCCCAAACAGTCTAGTTTTAGAATTCGTTAACAACAGAGCTGATACGCTAAGAGACGAATCTAAGGTGTTATATCAAGCCGTTAAATGTAGACATAATATTGATAAACTCAATCAACGCCATTCGGAGCAAAAAGACTTTGATATAGCAATTGATTCTATGGCTCTTTATAAGAATGCTGTTGATGCCATTGAAACATCCGAAGCAATGAGGCACTACTTGTACGAGTCGCTAACCAGTGAATTACAAGCACTCAAAACCAAGTGGAATAAAGCTCACCACCAACAGCAATTAAAAGAAATGAAAGCCAAGCTGTCTCAAGGTGACATGAATAACGATGACTTTCTTCGTCTATTTGGTTTAGGTATAAACTGCAATGAATTTGACTTTGTAATAGATAACATTGATGAATTTCATAAGCACAGTACACCTACAATGGCATCGTATAACTGCATTGCTGTCTGTCATGATTTTAAAAAAGAATTCAGAGCCGCCTTTAAGTACTACAAGCTTGCCCTAGATTTAATGACGTCATCTAAAGACTATAACGATACCATCATCAGTAATTACGTCACCTGCGCCAAAAGGTTACCTGACGTAGAAATACCAAAAGATGAATTCGATAGATTACGTGACCGATATAACATAGAGCTAACCAATCGATTCAAATGGGGCATATTTACGGCTCGAAAAAGCAAGCTATTCAAATACTCCCCTTTAAACGTTAACACTATTGACGCACTTACAAATCAATACCTCTATCTTGCATCTAAGCAGCAGCTAAATGACCCTATAGAGCTACCTGCTCTTAGTAAGTTTGATTCTGATAACTTAGTCGACCCAATTAACTATAGAGTTTGTTCGCTATCTTACAATCAGAACTCTATGTTGATGTGGTCTCATTACGCACAAGAACATCAGGGCGTCATGGTTGAATACTGGTTTGGCGGGGAGTTTCCTAGCGGTGTTGGAGTGAACAGAATTGATTACGCAGACCACTTCAAGAGAAATAAAGAAAAAGACTTGTATGTGTTTAACCAGTACCTCCTAACTAAAAACAAAGAATGGGAATATGAAGATGAAGTTAGAATATTTTCCTACCAACGAGAAACCGTAGGGTTTTACAGTTATGACTACCCGAACAACGATAGAGAAAAAATCAACGCTCAAATTCGTAGTATCACACTAGGCTGCAAATTCCCAAGCAACAAAAGAAAGCTTATTGCCAACATAGTCAACACGCTTAATGCCAATAGAGAATCTCACGAACCAAAAGTTACTCTGCGTGAAGCTTTCATTCCAGAAGATAACTGCTTTGCATTAGAGTACAGGGACATCGATATTTCAAAAATCTAACAAAAAGCCGACCTCATTGGGTCGGCTTACTCTTTTCACTATCACACTGCTTTTCATCTTCAACCACATAACAAATCGGCTTTACTTTAAATTCAGTGTCATTGAAACTATTCACGATAATACTATTTGATATGTTGCCATTAGACGTATCAGGCACAGGATTGATAAGGCAACATACTAAAATTAAGACTTCCATTTCTTCCGCTCCTTGCTTTGCTCTGCACTACCATATTTTTTGAGCATGTCGTTAAAAGTGCCAATGAAAACAATTTCTTGGTCTTGCTCAACCTGTTCGCCGATATCAATTTGATATACGTCTTTTTCTAGTACTAACGGGATACTAGATTCTGGTTTTTCACCCATTACGACCCCCGTTAAAAGCTCGCCAGATTGATAGTAAGCGGTTTTGCTCATCAATCGGTGGCTCATCACTCTTATTCTGAGAGAACAAGGTCAGTAGCTCTCTACTGCTTGTATTACTCATTACATACGTTGTTATCAAGTCATCAAATTGCCAAACGCACTTGCTGTTATTCAAATCTGGGTGACTTTTGATTTCTAACACATCAGTGCTTTTTAAGTCGGCTTTTAGTTGTTCAAGCTCAAGTTTATGAGATTGCTTTTGCTGTTCGAGAATGGATTGAACAAGGATTTCTTGGGCTGAATTTAGCAACCACTCACCGCCCAGTTTTGTACTAGCTAACTGCTCAGAGTTTGCGCCAATCAGCTTCGCGATAAGCTCAGGCTTTTTGGTCAACGCATCATTCAAAGCTCGACGAGCTAACGCATTTTCGGTTCTAGCCTTTGCTGATAGTTTTTGTAACTCACGTGCCTTTTCTGAATCAAGCATCACTCCCCCTTACGGCCTTTCTTGGCGTATTTGTAGCGAGATACTAGCGTTCTAGCGTGTTTCGTATACACACTCTGCTTTTCAACAATAAACGTGTGACGCATGCCTAGAGCTTCATTCATATGTGGTTTAGCGTCATTTGATTCGATATCCGCTTTGATTGCTTCTTGCCATTCTTTCGGCAAAGTCTCGACGAATTTCATATCAACATAACGACCTTTCGGTAGTTGGAATTTCTCAGGCAATACCCATGCATTGTTTGTCGTAGTATTTTTAATAATCATTCTTATAATCCGTTTTTGTTTAGCCATGAAAGAGATTCAGCAACGATATCTTTCGGCTTTAGCATGCTTTTGATTTCTTTTCTGACTGCATCAACACCTTTGGCTGGTGGCTGTGCTTGCTCATATGAATCTAGAATGTCGTTTAGCTCGACCTTAACTGCTTCAA
Organism: Psychromonas ossibalaenae ATCC BAA-1528; assembly: GCF_000381745.1. Lineage (GTDB taxonomy): Bacteria > Pseudomonadota > Gammaproteobacteria > Enterobacterales > Psychromonadaceae > Psychromonas > Psychromonas ossibalaenae. The sequence goes on from NZ_KB906984.1 coordinate 16,358, forward strand.
CCTCATCAAGATTGCCGTGACGTAGCTCTAGACCTAATTTACTCAAAAGTCCTTGAACCTCTGCCAATGCATCAACCTGTACACTTTCATTGATATCAGACTGACGTAAGAACTTGATAATATTCACCACTTCTCGGGCAGTAAGTGTCTTGTTTACGATTTCCCATTCTCCATCACCATCAACTTTGATTTCAAAATCAGATGAAATAAGATTTGCGATATCTGGTCTTAGTGTGAACTTACCGTCGGCAGTAACTTGACCCACACTAAATGCAGTTTCATCGCCATCATTATCAACTAGCGATTTGTGACCAAACCACAGGCCAGTAAAACTATCTGTTTCTGATTCTTCGATATGGGCTGTGAACCCCGATTCATTGAGATATTCGACTGACTCGACGCCCTCGTTCAATGCGCTCATACTTTCGAAATCAAGCTTGTGCTCATTCATTGCCAGAACATCATCGACACTCGCGACGTATAGCGCGTTATTGATTTTTTCGATATGGAGACCAAAGCCTGACCGATATAAACTGGCGTATTTTGAGCCGATTTGCTTATCATCGATGAATGCGATTGAACCGCTATCCTCATCAAAACGTCCTATAGTTTTCAACATGTTACGCTGTAAGGCCGCTTCTTTATTTTCAAACACAACATCAGTGTGTGACGGCGAAAAGTCACCAATTTTTAATACTTTCATTTAAAAGTTCCCTCTTTCGTATTCGTTCATTTGCTTGGCTTGCTGCTCTGCTAACTCATCAAAATGTGAGATAACGACCTCACGCGCCAATGTAGTAGTGACTTTGTTCGATAGCCCCGTTAGGTTGGTTAGTGTCACTAGCTTGTCGTTCACTAGAGAATTAATGAAATCAGGCGAGTCGCCCTTACCGTTCTTTGATTTGGTTACCCGATAGTCGATACATGCTTGAACAAACGTTTTACAAGCTTTTTCAAGCTCGGGTGGCATAATAAAATCATCAACACTCTTTCTTGCTTCTTCGTTTTGCTCTGCGAAATGGTTCAGCATGTATCACCCTCTTAATTGATTAAATAACTCATTAGCACCCGCTGTAGGCTTCGATGTAGTTTCAACTTCTTCACGAAACTGCTTGGCAGCACTATAAAAATCTCTAGCGCTCACCTTTAAGTGAAGCCCGTCGCCTTTCGACCAGATAAGGGTGTTATTACCGATTTCAATGAAAAAATGGTCGTCTTTAGCAATGAAATGCAAACCTTGTTCCTCATTAAAATGCAGTGTTGTTTTCCAAAGCTTTGCCACTTTCTGTAGCTCTCGTAATGCAGCCATTATCTAGCCTCCATCCAATCAATGAACGGTTGCTTATGCTCATCAACATTTGAGATTGTTACGAATCCCGCGTGTTTATGCTCTTGTTTGTACTGCTTCCACAACATCGCGATATGGTCAGGCTCAAGCTTCTTATCAAGATTGGTTAATACATCTCGTAGCAATACCGCCTCTAGCTTGATACGACTATCTGCGAGTTCGTTAAGTAATGTGCCAAACGTCTTGCTTGCCTTTGCTTTGCGACTACGCTCCGCCGCATTTTGGATAATCTTCTTGTGGTGCTTTTCATAATATTCTCGGTTTAACTGCTTCTTTGACTTTGTCATTTTTCTTCCTCAACACCGACGGGAATCAGACCGTCGATATAAATTTAATTTTAAAAAGCGGTTTTTCTATAAGAACTGGATTACCGCGAACCAGTGAGAGCGATGTCAATCAACTCTGATACTTCTATTTAGTGGTCTGAATATTCAGTGTTTCGGGCGAAAGGATGAATTGACTGGCAAATGTGTTTTTATGGTTGGCGGGGTTTTGGATATGAAAAAAGGGCAGTCTCGAATAATCGAAAATGCCCCGAAAGGCGACCTAAAGCGGGGACGCCCAAACTGATAATGAAGATTTCACAAATGATGTAAAACTAGAGGTGAGCACGATGGTTTTGACGAAAGACCATCAAAGCTACATAACTATTTATGCGCCTGATTTTAGCTCTCGACTAACTTGTTGAACTAGGTAAGGACTACAGCCCACAGTGTCTTGGATAAATGTATAAGTTTGCCCTAGTTTTAGTAGCTCCCTGACTTTTTCGCGCTTTGCTTCATCTTTCTTTCGACCTTTATACTTACCACTCGCTTTAGCCCTCTCAATACCTTGCTTCTGACGCTTAGCCCTAGTCTCGTAGTCATCGCGCGCCATACCTGCGGCCAAGTCCAACATGAACGCGGTAAGCGCCTTTGTTATAAAGCTATCTTGAACATCATTTGAAAACGCTTTATGTGTAATTTGATTATCTATAACAACAATCTGAATGCCACGTTCTTCAAGTTGTCTTTGTAGTGTTTTCCAACTCTCGTATGGCAAGCGCGTCAATCTATCTAGTTTTTCAACTAATAGAATGTCGCCTTTTTCGCTATCTTCTATGAGTCTTGATAACTCAGGGCGCTCAAGTTTTGTCCCGCTAATATTCTCAACATAGTAACCTGCAACCTTTTCGCTAAAGCTATTAACAAACTCTCGAATTTCTTGCTTTGCACGTAACGCATCTTGCTTATCGGTTGACGCTCTTAGGTATGCTCTAATCATTGTCTCACTCACTATGTTTTAAGTACTATGAATAATATACTATGTTTTAAGTGCCTCAAAATCAATTGTCATAGTGACGCCATAGCAAGAAACCCACTACGACTGGCCTACACTCAAATCATAGCGAAATGAGAAACGCATAAACAATCGAGAAAAACATCATCTCCACATGCACCAAGTGCGCCCAACCTCACAAATACAAACTTAGACTCAAGCAAGACACAGTCCGTCAGGCATAATTCCACTTTTAATGAGGAATAACATGAACAACCCAAAGGTAAGAGAGCACGAAGAACTTGCTAAAGAGTTTTACTCGAAAATCACCAACAAAGACGCGAAAAACGACATTTTCGAGTGGATAACCGACGAGCAATTCGAGCTTATAAAGAAAAGCTTTAGTGCTGAGACAAGAAAGAGAAACCAGAAGCGTTACTATCGATTTGAGTGCCCCCTCCAAAACCAAATAATCTGGTGCATTGAGAGCAAGCTAGGTACTCACTTAAAATGCCAGCAATTTAAAAGGTACTTAAAGACATTAGGAAAAGGCAACAAATCAGCCAATAGAAACAAAGAAAGCTCAATATACATCTACCCACACCCAGCTGAAAAACCTTACTTAAACTCTGACGAGCTTGAATCTCACTTCACTCAAGACCCCAATGGCATGCTAGCTCAACCTCACGCTATCGAGAAAAGACCGCACAAACTGGCAAAACTACAAGCTTAGACGACACCACAAAGAAGCTATCACTTAGCAATACAGAGTTAAAAGCTATGGCAAGAATTAAAAAAAAATCCGTTGATGAATTTTATTCCGACGTAGATTCCAGTCTCCTGAAATCTTTTAGAAGACTTCAAATGTCAATCGGTGAAATGTGCGACATGGGCTACAATGCCTCACTTCTCGATAAGCTCGGATTAACAAAAAAGAACAGAACTATCGCTTCCGGCCTCTTTTGTGCAGGTCGATACAGTGAGGATAGAAATAATATTTTCATATCTGAGAATGTATTAACACTCTTGGAAAAATCTAGCTTTGACAATATTCCCAACTCAAAAGTTAGACTCCCATTCAAGACATTTAAGATTCGCTTCCCTAAATCCTCAGGGTTGGGAGCTTGTATTTTTACAGTATCTCGCTCCAGCTATATTAGGTTTCTAGGGGGGGAGACATCTGATATTGACGAATCAAAGGAGCACGAAGCAATCTTTGTCACGACAACCGACGCCACCCAAAATGGAAAGCACACCTTTGTCACAAAGAAGCACACCATTGATAAGCTACTTACGCCAACAACTGAGCAAGGTGACACCAATAATACGCCAACTAGAACGCACGACCTTGCCGTAAAATTTTGTATTCTATATTCAACTGGTGCAATCAGCATGGAGGACGGCCACCCACTCCCTACAAAGTACGATAAACCCAAGCAAGGCGGCAAAAGCTTTAGGTTCGGCTTTAATGATACAGAGTTTAACAATGAGGCATTTGTGCGCCCTCACTTTCGAAATTTACGCGATGAAAGGTATTACAAAAAAGAGCCGTATAATAACTGGGAGCGTGGCAGTCGATGGACTTTTGTGACTGGCAAAACCATTAACGCCAAAAGCTATACTGCCACCAATGCTATGACTTAAAGCTCTTAAAAAATGCATCGCCTCCGTGCGATGCCTTTTCTGGCTTACCTAGCCCTTTTGTCAATTTCTCGTAACAGCCAGGGTAGTTACGCCCCTAGTACTAGCATTTGTTCATTCGAACACTTTTATTTATGCGTAGGCCGCTGTCTAACGACGTTTAGGCTTGATTTGATACGTTGGTTAGAATTGGCTAGAACACTGGTTAGAATTGATTTGACTTGCGCTCTACGCGGCTAGTATGTTCGACCACGTTAAAATTCACATGAAGATTGACGGCTTTGCCGTTCGCGAGGAACGAGCCTATAAACGTATTCTAACGTGTTGGTTTAAAAAACTTTCGGCATACTACGTTTTCAAACTTAAAGTCCTTACTATAAGAAACTTTATATTTGAATTCTGAAATACCACAAACCAGTACGTTGGTATGAGGTTTTATCGCATCGACACGCGACGGCGTCGCTTAGTCTTGCTCTGTCGGCTGCACCGACGCAGTGTTTAATCTCATTGAATGGAGTTTGAAATATAAATTGTTTGGACGAATCGAGCAAAGCGAGATTTGGACATTCACGCCACTGCGTGACTAGTTACGTTCAACGTGATTAATCAGTAAAACTCCATCAGATTACGTTTAATACGTTTTCAAACTTAAAGTCCTTACTATAAGAAACTTTATATTTGAATTCTGAAATACCACAAACCAGTACGTTGGTATGTGATTAGTCGGTTCACTCAGTCATTCGGCCTGAGGCCTCATTCCATCGCTACCCTCTGCCTCGTCCCTCGGCGCAGTGTTTATTTAAATCAATATGAAGTTTTAACGTAGGTGAGCAACGCGAACTAATAATTCGGATACCGATACATGTTTATGGAGGGTGCAATTTCTCGAAAAACGCTTAAAACCCACGGCCTATAAGGGATTCAAGCTTTTTGTCCATTTTGAAACGTCCCTTTTTTTGTCCTTTTTCTTGATAATTCGTCCCTAATCACTTCTGATTCTTGTCACTTTTCTCGATACTAAATATGTTAGAAAAACATAAAAGCCAGTTTGTTTACCACTAACTGGCCATGCATTATAATAAACATATCGAGAGACTTTAGAGGAATTTTCATTCCAAATCCGTTGTCGAATATTCGTATAGCCTGCAAGCTGAATATTCCTCTAAAGTCTCTTGTCAGAAATTGCAGTTTCTGAGTAATTAAACGGACTTAAAATGAAAAAAGATTTAAAAGAAGCAAAGGTATTCATGTTTTTGAACCTTGCGGAAAACCATTACGCACCACTAAACAAATCAAACGCTGCCGCAGTCACTATCGAAACTGATACTAAATTCAACATATACTTGAACCATGCGACTAAGTCAGTGAATGACCGAGGACAAGCAATCCCATTCAATAAGTATTTGGTATCACAAGGCATAACACGTGATAGTCATAACGGCTTTTATAAGCAGATTTCACGAAAACTACCAACCATTCAAAATTGTTATTACGGTCATGCTGAATTTGATACACACCATATATTTGTTATTGTTGAAGTTTGTCCATCTGGTAAATATGCGCCTGAGTTATTTGTTGTACAGTTATTCAAAAATAACAGAACCAAAATATACACACCGAAACGCGCAGTCTCATTTAACATCAAAAACCTATTTTCCAGTAAGCTAATTCCTGCCACTACATATGATAAGAAGAGCCGTGACGATAGAATCATTGAGGCGACCGAAAATAAAACCAAAGATATTATGAACGAGAAACTAATGCCTGAAAGAGTCAAGCATCTAGAAACTGAAATTGAAAATGGTGAATTGAAAATGACTATTAAAAACTTACAAGCTGAATTAAGAATGCGCGACGAAAAAGAATGCGCGACAATCAAAGACCTAAAAAACACTGTTAATGTATTTGAATCAGAAATCGAAGCATTGAAAGCTCAAATTGAAAAGCTGAAAGGCTAATGAAAAACCGCTATTTACTAGCGGTTTTTTTGTATCTAGCCACCAGCCAAACGCATTCTAAGCGGTCTAATCGCACCCCCATACCAACACATCAAAGTAAGCCTCAAGACGCTCTGCCGAACAGCCTGTTTTGCATAAATACATGCAAAACAGGAGTTACAAATGATTAAACAACTTTTAGCTGAATCCAACACATCGGCCAACATTGAAAACGGTCGCCCCGCTCTAGTTGGATTGACTCGAAAAATCAACGACAAGATTTTTACTGATATCTGTTCAGTTCAACCAACATCACAACCACGCGCTACCGTCTACGGCGTTCGTTATGAGATGGTTTCAAAAGACGGTGAAAGTCGCGAGATTCAAGCAGGCCATAGAACTGGTACAGGTAAGTACCCATTTAAAGACCACGGTTTGCCAGTCGGCTCAGACAGCATGACAGTAGGTTCGCACTTTTCAGAATATGATTATGTGTTTGGTGTCGTAGTAGATGGTGATTACTTAGGGCTTACCGAATCAGAACTACTAGAAAAGGTTTTGCTTGGCGACTTACGTCTAGTGACTGACGCGGATGATGACGATACAAGCGACGTTCAAAGCTCACGATTTATAATGGATAGATGGCAATCTCATATCAAATCACGTCGCGTCAAATCGCCTACTACGTGGGAATTACTTCATGATATGCAAAGTAACGGTCTAGATGGTTCTAGCGCGGTTGAGGACTTGCTTGCCACATCGATTTCAGACGAGGTAAACAGCGATATCATCATGAAAACGATAACCGTTGCTAAAAAAGGCACACCTATCGATTTGAGCAATGGCGAGCTATATCAACAAGGCCGCTCATTAATTGCACGTGCATTAGAGCTAGGTGCTGATATCCAACGCAATACCACATTTCCGGCTAGTTTCGTTCTAGCGTCGCCTAAAGTTGCATCTGCGATTCGAGCAAGTGGTCAAGTCGGCAATAACGATATGATTGATGGTACGAACCTAAAGCTTGTAACTGATGGTAAGGCTATCGGTGAGTACATGCTAGTAGGTTCTAAACTTGATTTTGATGGTTTAGATACAGTCGCGCCAATCCATTATTCACCATATGTTGAGACTGACAACGCAGGCACATATCTGATTGCTACCGACAGTGAGAACCTACAACCTGTACCCGCTCTAATTTCTCGCTACGCTATTACGTGTTCGCCCGATTTCAGTGACGTTAACGGTGTACAAGATGGTGAGGACTGGGAAACTTTGGCAAACAAAAGTCCACTAGCGACGCTAGTCCTTGTAAACCTATAAAAAAGGCGAACTGTTAAAGTTCGCCCCTCTTGGTATTTGATTTAGTCTTAAAGCTTCATTAGCCCGACTGCATACCTAGTTTCTGTGCATGTATCGTATTTTAGAGCATGAGATGACATTGCTACTGCCGTTATCTTGACAATCCCATCTTCAATACCTTGATTTACGTACTTGTCTTCATAAGGTTGCTTGAACTCTTTTCTATAATCAGCCTCTAGCGACTTGCGAACCTTTGGTATGTCACGTCGATTGATATAGCCCTCTTTAGAACAGAACTGAACCATTCCAAGAAACTCGCCATTCCTTTTCATTTTCGTAATATGAGCGTTTTGTTTGCGTTCTTTCTCTTGTTTTGCGATTAGAGCGGCGCGCTCTTTCTGCTCCTCAGCAATTCGAGCGTCTTCCTTTGCCTTGAATTTTGCATATTCAATACGTTTTCGCTCCGATATTGGAGTTGCTATCGGCAACCACTTATCCTTAATGAATTGTTGTACTGCATCACGGTTATAATGACACTTTGTTAAAGGCTTCGTAGTTGGAGTTAATGACTCAGCTAATGCAAGGCTTATAGATATTTTATGAAAATTGGGGTCAAAAACTGTAGGTGGTATGGCTATTTTATAATTAACCTGCGTCTCTCCATTTAAAGTTCCAAAAGAACCGACAGTACAAGTGCTACCTAAAGTTTCCAAGCTGACCTGCCCCATTAAAGTATCAGTATTTACATCTGAGCCCGACACGTAGCGTGTATCATAGCGAAGACCACTAGTAAAGTTCTGAGGTTGTATGTACTTAGTCTCGGAGAGGAAGGCGCTAATACTATCAATATGAGTCATGCTTTCAGCATCGCGATGCTCAACAGTGCGGTATATGTTGCGATTATCAAGGTCAATAATATCGCTCGGTGGCCCCATATTTTCGGGCATCAAACCCATTGATTGACAGCCAGAAAGAAGAGTAACAAACGCAAATGGAACTAAATTTTTCACTGTTTACACCCCTTGCTTCGCAATCCATGACCTAAAATCACTACCAACGCACGATAAGAACTCTTTGCTAGCGTCCTGACTAATAGCGTCATATTTAAAATCTTGTTCGAATACACTTGAGCGTAATGTAATAGAACCAGAATCCATTAACGCAGTTAAAGCCTTGACTGCAAAGTAACCGTTATTAGGGAACTCGACTGAATAAAAATGAGTCCCACCATCTGGTTCATATTGAGCATTCATATCAGTGAACATATCCTTTTCACCTCTATGGGAGACAGACCATAACTCCATATTGGTAAACACTTGGTCTGACTCAACTCCCATCTCAACACCTATAGTCATTTCTTTCATCTCATCAAACCACATCACATGCATGACAGATGACCATTCATCAGCCGAATGCGGGTATTCAATACTTATACTACAAACTTTCCCGTAGAAATCGTCAACTTCCTCATTGACAACAACTCGCTCAGCAAAGGCAAGGCTAGAACTAATTACAAGACCCGCAGTTAGTAACAACTTAATTTTCATTCGTCTTCCTCAAAAATAACAAAGTTTCGGAAATCCGAAACATTCAAGCCAATATAATGCTTAGCCTATTGCTCAACAAATCGAATAGTAATAATCGTGATATGAGCAAGAATTTAGTAGGAACTCGCATCAAAGAGTTAAGAAAGGCGCAAGGGTTAACACAAGTAAATCTTGCCACTCAATTCCAATTGAGGGGCTGGGATATGAGTCATCAGACTATCGCAAAAATAGAAACAGGCGTTAAACCTGTGAGAGACATCGAGATTGTTCAGCTATCTTTAATCTTAGACGTGCCAGTCGCAGAGATATTTCAAATATCTGACCTGCAACCTCGCCTACAGAGGTACATAGCCAATAAGCAGTAAAAAGGATGATATCGCCCTTGCCGTTTGTTGGTTTTAACAACAAGCACTACATCAATTTGACCATACCGTTGTTTAACATTTCATTTCGAACAATCAATGAAACAGCATCTTTCTTCTTCCTACAAATCTCTATTTCAAAAGTAGTATTATCTTTCAATTCAACCGTCACCGTAACTGTGTTTTTATAGTCTGCATGACCATTAAAAAACACCTCTATTCTGCTCACTAGCTTTGAAATGTACGTTCGAGCTAATGCAATTGATTCTTGGCATTTCTTATCAAAGATATCGGCTTCTAGCTCAATGAGTTTCATATAAACATCGTCGTCGATATCTTCCGCGCTTTTCTCAAGCTCTAACTTGCTCAAGCCCCTTTTTAAGCTATTGATTTCATTATTCAACTTACCAACACGCTCACTTACCATTGCAGCCAGACTTGGGTCGTTTTCCATCATATCGAAATAAGTTTGTATTGAACTCTCTTTAGCCTTGATATCAACCAACACACTATTGATTCTATTGTCTACATCAGAGTCGGTTTTATTCATATGTGGTTTAAAATCGAACGCTAATACAGAGAAAGCCTTTTCCTCTATGAAATGTAATAGTGCTGACGCTTTGCGCCCCTCTTTACTTGCTCCCCTGCTACATACAGGACATTTCAATACATACCTGCCGAATCTATCTCTGTTCTTTACAACTGCGCCATGACAATCACCACAACGAGTAATCCCACCTAACGCGGTTATCAATGTTTGACCGAACTTTTGACCACCTCTGCCGAACTTCTCGCGCTGTGATAAAGCAAGTTTCAATTTTGTATACTTTTCATCCGACATCATTTTAGGGAACATATTCACGATAGTTTCGCCGTTGATATGAAAATCACCGTGTAAGCTCTTATGATGCAACAACGTCGATACGTGAGAACCTAACCACTCTGACGACTTTCTAGTAGAACCTTTGTAGCCTTCTTCCTGTAAGACTTTAGCTATGTACCCATACCCATGACCATCTAAGTACAAATCAACCGCTCTATTAACGGCCTGTTTGTAATAATCATGATAGAAATAGTCTTTCTTTACACTATCCCAATAGTAATAATGTGGAATTTGGTTAAACGGTGTTTTCTCACCTGCCTTAGCGCGTCTAATCTTCTCACGATATGCGCCTTTGATTTTATGTGATTTCGCGTCTGACTCTTGTTGAGCTAGTGCAAGTTTGACAGTCGTTAGTAAGGAGCTAACCAACTCTTTACCCTGAACACCGTCTTTTGTATGTACAGTCACACCACCTTGGCGCATTTGAATTAATGCAAGTGTACCCGCGTCGTTATCTCTAGAAAGTCTGTCCATATCTTCGACAATGAAAACGTCGCCGTCGTGCTTACCTTTCGCTACATCATCTAGAAACTTTCGTAATTTGCCATGCGTTATGTTGGTTTTCTTTTTTGACGAACTCGCGTGGGCACTCATACCCGTATCATCGATGATTATCGGATTATCGCAGCCAAGCGACTTAGCACATTCATTAATGAATTTAAGTTGTCGTTGAACGCCCGTTTTCTCGCTCTTTTTCTGTTCCTCAGTGGAAACCCTGATATAACCGTATGTATTCATAGAACCTCACAAATCAATTAGGCATATCTTACCATACACTTGCGATCAGGCGGTGATGATGCCTGCAGGCGGTAATGAATCACGATCTGACGCAATGGCTGAACTGTCCCTGCATATCCATCAGTTAGCAACCGCTCCGCATCTTGGCGAGCTGTTTGATAAGGCGGCATCAGAAACTCTCAACCAGATTGAATCGGCAAGTCTGCGGGAAATGAAAAGTCAGTGGCAGCAGTCAACTGTGCTGCCCGATGACTTAGTACAGGCGCAGTCATTAGCCGGTTCTAAATGCGAACACGCCTGGCGCACGCAGCGCGGCGCTAATGACTGGCAGGGTTTTGCACAAAACTTTAAAGAGGTGGTAAATTTATCTCAACAAGAAGCACAGATCAGAGCCGATGCTTCCGATAAAACACCCTATGATGCCATGCTGGATCTCTATGAACCCGGAGTTTCATGTCAGCAGCTTGATGATATTTTCGATAACTTAAAAAGCTGGCTGCCGCAGTTAACTCAGCAGGTGCAGCAGAAACAAGCATCGGAAACCTTTCTGAAACCCACTGAAGTATATGCAGCTGAGCAGCAGAAGTGGCTGGGTTTAGATGTTATGAAACTGCTTGATTTTGATTTTAATCACGGACGTTTAGATATCAGTTCACACCCGTTCTGCGGCGGGGTAAGTCAGGATGTACGTATTACCACTCGTTATGATGAAGCTGATTTTGTACAGTCACTAATGGGCATTGTCCATGAAACCGGCCATGCCCGTTACGAACAGGGACTGCCCGATTCATTAAAAGGTCTGCCCGTTGGTCAGGCGCGTTCCATGGGGATCCATGAGTCACAAAGCCTGTTTTTTGAAATGCAGTTAGGACGCAGCAGTGAATTTATTAACCAGCTGGTACCACTGGCATTAAAGCATTTTCCTAATAATAATCCGGCGGTATTTGACCCCGCCAATCTGCAGAAAATTTATACCCGTGTGGCACCGGGCCTGATTCGCGTTGATGCCGATGAAATCACCTATCCCGCGCATGTTATTTTACGTTATGAAATTGAACGCGACTTAATGAACGGAAAAATCGGCTGTCAGGATATCCCGGAATTATGGGATGTTAAAATGCAGCAGTATTTAGGGATTTCTACAGCAGGTAATTATAAAGACGGCTGTATGCAGGATATTCACTGGACTGATGGTTCATTCGGTTATTTTCCAAGTTATACATTAGGCGCGATGTATGCGGCACAATTTATGGCATCAATGCACAAAGAGGTGGATGTAGCCGCATGTATTTCCACTAAGTCGTTAGGCCCGATTTTCAACTGGCTGCAGAATAACATCTGGAGCAAAGCAAGTTCATTAACAACCAGTGAATTAGTTAAACAGGCAAGCGGTGAAGCATTGAATGCAGCCCACTTTAAAAAACACCTCGAGCAGAGATACTTGGGCTGATTAACCGCTCATGTTTTTATTTATACGTGCAGTCGTCATATGCTGCACGTATGAACAAGACTAAATATTTTCAGGTAATTCAAAACTAATGCCCTGCGCCAGAGGCAGTTCACTACCGTAATTAATAGTATTCGTGCAGCGGCGCATGTAATTTTTCCAGGCATCAGAGCCGCTTTCCCGGCCGCCGCCGGTGTCTTTTTCTCCGCCGAAAGCGCCTCCTATCTCCGCACCGGAAGTACCTATATTGACATTAGCAATGCCGCAGTCCGAACCTTTAGCACTTAAAAACAGCTCGGCTTCGCTGATATCCCGGGTAAAAATCGCTGATGATAAACCTTGATCGACGCTGTTCTGCTCTTTTACTGCCTGTTCTAAACAGTGATAGCTATGAATGTATAATAAAGGCGCAAAAGTTTCCTTCTGTACAATCTCCGCCTGCGCATCTATTTCAATAATAGCAGGAGTAATATAAAAACCTTTTTTATCAGTGACAACCTGACCTCCCGCCAGCAGTTTCCCCCCTTGTGCGACAGCCGCCTTAATGCTCGCCAGCATTACATCGACGGCCTGCTGATTAATCACCGGCCCCATTAAATTCTGCTGGTCAAAGGGATCGCCTATTTTAACCGTGGCGTAAACCGCCTGCAGTTTAGTTATTATATTTTCCTTAATCGTCTGTTCAACAAAAAGTCGTCTCAGTGTAGTGCAGCGCTGTCCGCTGGTACCTAAAGCAGAAAAAGTGATCGCCCTGACTGCCAGCTCTAAGTCAGCACTGGGGCAGAGAATCATCGCATTGTTGCCGCCGAGTTCCAGCAGCGAACGCCCCATTCTGGCAGCCACTCTGGTTCCTACTGCCCGCCCCATTGCGCAGGATCCCGTGGCAGAGACTAAAGCAATATTCTTGTTGTCGACCAGCATTTCCACCTGTGGTTTTCCGCCGAATACAACACTGCTAAGCGCACGATTACCGCCGAATTCATCAATCGCCGCCAGCAGCAGAGCGTGACAGGCTAAAGCACTTAACGGACACTGACTCGATGGTTTCCAGATTAAACTATTACCACAGACTAATGCCAGTGCGGCGTTCCAGCCCCAAACCGCCATCGGGAAATTAAACGCAGTGATCACCAGCACCGGCCCTATCGGGTGCCACTGTTCCATCATACGGTGATTAACCCTTTCTGTTGCTATGGTTAAGCCATAAAGCTGTCTGGATAAACCCACTGCGAAATCACAAACATCAATCAGTTCCTGCACTTCGCCAAGACTTTCCTGTAGAGGTTTACCCGCTTCTAAAGTAATAATGCGCGCCAGAGGCTCCTTGAACTTCCGCAGCTGCCCGGCAAACAAACGTACTAATTCACCTCGTTTCGGCGCAGGTACGCTCGACCACTGCTGGTATGCCTGGCGGGCACTTTCCACCACAATATTGATCTGTTTCTGAGCTGCAGTTTCAATACAAGCAAACACTAAACCATCGTTGGGGGAAACCACTTCAACAGCCCCGCTGCCGGCGAAACGAGTTTCTCCAATATAAGCACAGCCATAGTGATTATTTTTATCATAAAGGCCGGGAAGAACCGACTCAAAAGGAATATCCTGCATAATAACCACCTCGTTTATATTGGATTACAAATACCTAATTCAGCTTCACGATAGGATTTGGCAAACTCATTATTTAAAAAGGATTCAATATCTAATACTTCCTGTTCAACAAAACCTGTCCGCAGCACTTTACTGTGCAGCATTAAATCGACTGTTGTTACGGCGGCAGTGGCTGTGGCTATCTGAATCGCACTTTGATCGATAGTATGATGAAGTAGAAATGTACGGCTCCGCTGCTGCAGTTTCTGCCCGGCATACCCTGTTGCTACCACCGAAATCAAGACTAAATCCTGGCTGGTAGTGGCCACTGAACTTTCTAGAATATCCATCAGCATCCGCCTTCGGTCCCCTTCTTCACCTAAGCGTAAATCATTAAAAAGAAAACGCATTAAGCTGCAGTGTCCGGGATAACGAATCGTTTTATAGGTCAGTTCACGTACTTTTCCGTCAAGTGTCTGACATAAATTAGCCAGGCCGCCGGAAGTATTAAAAGCTTCATAGGTCACACCAGAAACAGAAAACTCTTCACGTCCTTCAAGAGGTTCGATCAGGGTGATTTTGTTGTTTTTTATTGCTTCGCAGGGATTGGCATATTCATTCACCAGCCCTTCCGTATTCCAGGTCAAGTTGTACATCATCTGATTAGAGGGAAATTCAGGCAGTGCACCGACCCGTAGTTTTAAGCTGTCCAGTTGTTCGAATTTTTGGGCAAAACTGTAGGCAAGAATACCGATAAAACCGGGAGCCAAACCGCACTGAGGCATAAAGACCTGACCTTTCACCGCCTGACGGGCAATGGTTTTTATTGCCTCAGTGCAGCGCACATCTTCAGTGAGATCAAAATAACTGCAGCCGCTTTCCAGGGCGGCCTGCGCAACATAGGGATTATCATTAAAACTCAGCGCTGATATCACCGCATCCTGATCCTTGAGCAGCGAAGAATAATCATGATTAGTAATCAGACGGCAGGGGAAAAAATCGCCATGCTCCTGCACGGCGGCCGGGTTAATATCAGCCCCTAATACTTGATAATTTTTATCTGCGGCTAATATCCCGGCAATGCTGCTGCCGATCCGTCCTAGTCCCAGTACTACAATACGTTTAATCATTAGAGCCTCCAATATTTGTTGACTCGAAAATTTTATCCGCACTGCCGGGTACAAAACCTTGAAACAGCTGCCCGTCCGCCTGTTTAAAACGCTGTGCAAATTCATAATAACAAGTTGTTATGCGCTGCTTTCCAGCATCCTCAAACTCAACCTCACACAGATCAGCCATCGTTGACGCTTGAATTAACAAATCATCTGCACTGCCTTTGATCACACCACCGGCACTGTTGAGCTGATAACCCTGTTGTTGTAATAAATCCACCACCTGTGAAAGCTGCCGGTATTTCTTAAAATGATTTACAAACAGCGTAAAATGATTTGCCCGCAGTCCCCATACTGACAGCCAGGCAGCATATTCTGATTCTTCAAGCAGTGTTAGATAATCAGCATAATCTGGTAACTGCCAGATTCGTCCGGCATGTAGATCTATACAAGCTTCCGTGGTTATCTGCTCCAGCAGCTTATTAATAATATTCTGTGCCCCGACTGACAATTCACTGCGCAGCAGTTCACTGATAAATATCTTAGTTGCAGACTGAGGGTGTATATAACAGCGGGCATCGAGCTTTTTCTTCGCAAAATGATAGCTATCGAGGTGTCGATACCCTAATGCAAAAATTTCTTTTTCTAAATAATCAATAGATATTGGGCTGTCTGCGAAGGTTCTAAATGCGATATGGTCGTTAACTAACGGCTCGCCCTCTTCAGCAAATAAGCGCTGAATAGCTGAAGCCTGTGGACTGATAGCACTATACTGCTGCCACAGAGGTGAAAAAAAATCATTCAATACAGTCATAAACTCTCCCGATAGCGCATCGCTTTGGTAATGAATAAAAGGAATAAATTCCTGCGGGCAGTGAATGGAGAAATACTTAACTAATCGGACAGTTATTAACAAGATAGGTGACAACAGTGCCTTTATCCAGAAACAGACCCGGCTCAAACACGCTGCAAAATCGGATTTTAAGGCTGAAAGCACTCAATTTGACATAGGCAATCCGTTTACTAAGCTGAAAAATACACTTGCGGACGGTTTTGACCAACACTTATATCGGCCGTTATTTAGGAGGTCATATGAAAATTTTTATTAACTCAATATTACTGACACTATGCACTTTTTTTATGCTTAGCAGCGCAGCATCTGCACAGAGTAAATCAGTGCTGATTATTGAAAGCTACCACAGTGAATATCCCTGGGACAGCAGTTATATTGAAGGTATCAAAGAAGGTTTGAAAGGCGACTACCAGTTTTTTACTTTTCAGATGGATACCAAAAGAACAGCAAAATCAGAGTTCGACAACAGCGCACAGAAAGCCTGGGATTTTTATCTGCACACAAAACCTTCTATCGTCTTTCTTGGAGATGATAACGCACTAAAATATCTTGGAACTAAGTTTTCTGCTGTTGATACGCCAGTTGTATTTTTAGGTATAAATAACAACCCTAGAGCCTATAAGGTCGGCTCCGCGACTAATATCACAGGTGTACTGGAAAGACCGCTGCTGAAAAGATCCATTATTGAGATGAAAAAGATAGTTGATCTGAAAAAAGTGCTGGTGCTGTTTGATTCCGGTACAACATCCAAAGTCACCTTTGATGAAATACTTAAGGGTAAGGATAAAATAAAACTCAGCGGCATCGAAGCGCATATGAAATTAATCGGCTCCTGGGAGGTCTGGCAGGAAACTGTTAAGTCCGCTAAAGAGAAAGGTTATGATGCCGTGTTTATCGGTTTATACCACACCATTGTTGATAAAAATAATGATCATATTGCAGCCGATAAAGTCTTACAATGGACATCCGAGAATACTCCCGTTCCCCCTTTTGCATTTTGGGATTTTTCGGTAGGTCCAGAAAAAGCAATTGGCGGTTTAACACTTTTCGGTAAAACTCAAGGGCTGCTGGCCGCAGAAATGGCGACACAGATCATTAGCGGTACACAGCCCGGCCAAATTAAAGTAAGAATTGGTGAAAAAGGTAAACTGTTGTTCAGTAAAACTCAACTGCAGAAATACAATATTGAATTACCCCAGGCAATAGCTTCAAAAGCGACGTTAATGGAGTAACTCCATTATGAAGAGTTTTTATTTCTAACAAAACAAAGGAGCATCAAGCTCCTTTATCCTTTATGACCGGCAGGGAGTTGATATTGGTTAAACATTTTTAGCTAAATTAAGCTACTCTAGCGCTTAATAAAATCTTCATAGGGAGCGCTTTGATGAGCCGTCCATTTGTAACAAAAGCACAACTGCTTACCGAGCTTAACGCCTGGAATGCAGGAAAAATATCCGCAGAACAGCTTCAGGACTGGATGGTCACTTATTATGATCCTCCAGAGGTTGAAATCGGTCCGGGTGAAACTGAATGGGTTCAGGAAGCGATGAATATCATTATGAATGAATATGAATTAGCAAAGATACCCAAGTTCAAAAAAGAGGGTTATGCATTCGCACTGGCATTTCTTGAATGCGATGAAAGTAATTTTTATCAGGCTAAGCACCATTTTGTACATGACGGTTTTTCTGATTAGAGTAAAAAAGGGAGCTTATACAGCTCCCTTTCACATCAATTGTTATCAGCTGCTTTACTGTTAATTAGCCTTATGGAGTGTAATAGGTTGCAGAGCCAGGTCCGACCGGCAGACCTAATACAAATACCCAGACGAAAAACAGCAGCGTCCAGCCTATAGTAAAGATAATAGAATAAGGCAGCATAGTTGAAATCAGGGTACCTATACCTAGATCTTTCTTATATCTAGTCGCAACAGCCAGGATTAAACCGAAATAACTCATCATAGGTGTAATAATATTGGTGACCGAATCACCAATACGATAAGCCGCCTGAATGGTCTCCGGCGCATACCCCACCAGCATTAACATAGGTACAAAAATAGGCGCGGTAACGGCCCATTGTGCGGAAGCACTACCTATCATTAAGTTGATAAAACCACACATCATAATAAACATAACGAACAACAACGGGCCCGTTAAATTAATTGACTGCAGGAATTCAGCACCGGTAACGGCTATAACAGCACCAAAATTAGTCCAGCTGAAAAACGCAACAAACTGTGCAGCAAAGAAAACTAATACAATATACATTCCCATGGTGCTCATGGAATGCGACATTGCATCGATCATGTCACGGTAACTTTTAATTGAGCCCGTTGTTTTGCCGTAAAAATAACCGGGAATAGCAAAACAAATAAAGATAAAGGCAACTACACCGCCAAAGAAAGGAGATCCGGCAACCGCCCCGGTTTCTGGATGACGCAGAATTCCCGACTCAGGTACAATAGTCCAGGCTAACAAAACAGCAATAACTAGCAGTACTACCCCCGCTATTTTAAGGCCTTTTTTCTCAATCGCTGTCAGTGCGCCCATATTTTCAGCCTGACTCAGATCTTCTTCTGCTTCATCTGAATTGTATTTACCCAGTTTAGGCTCAACAATTTTTTCGGTTACCAGGGCACCAAGAATCGTGATCAGGAAGGTACTGATAAACATAAAGTACCAGTTTGCTTCCGGACCAACTGAGTAGCTCGGTTCGATAATTTGAGAGGCAGCTTCAGTTATGCCTGAAAGCAGCGGATCAACGGTACCGATTAACAAGTTAGCACTATAGCCGCCGGAAACCCCCGCAAAAGCGGCCGCAAGCCCGGCTAAAGGATGACGTCCCAGAGAATGAAATATCAGCGCTGCCATAGGGACAAGCACAACATAACCTAACTCAGAGGCGGTATTAGAAATGATACCGGCAAAAACAACAGCAAAAGTAACCGTACGTTTTGACGCGCCCATTACAATACCGCGCATTGCTGCGGAAATAAGACCGGAGCGCTCTGCGATACCGACCCCCAGCAGTGCAACCAGTACAGTCCCTAGGGGAGCAAATCCAGTAAAGTTGGTGACCAGACTGGTAACAATACGCTGCAGGCCTTCAGCGTTCAGCAGGCTGACCACGCGAATGACACCATCAGCAGCACGCCCGGAAGCGCCTTCTGGTCGCGGATCAATAACAGACATATCAAAATAGCCTGCGATCCCGGATGAAATTAAAATAGTTAAACAGAAAATAGCAAACAGTGCTATCGGGTGGGGAAGTAGATTCCCAAGCCACTCAACGGTGGTCAAAAAGCGGTTAAACAATCCTGATTGTTTGGTCGTGCATTCCTTTGCGGCTGTCGCTTTCATATCTGCAGCCGGCATAAATAAACTCCTATTATTTTATTGATAAAGTGAGAAGCTTGTTTTTATGCTTCGACAAGAGAGTATTGGCAAATAGAAAATTTTCAAAGAACGGAGTTCAAATCTTTATAGATTTTAACATTTATTTTACAAATACTGTTATTCAACTCAGCTCAGGGGATAAGTAAATGATAAATATTAAGTTATTTTTCAGGTGCAAAAATGAATTATAGAGTTAAAATTTTTACTGGTGAAAGACAGATAATGCTTCTATATATAAACAATAAAGGCACACCTTAAATAAGGCATGCCTTTAATATCGGTTAAATTAGCGATAGTGCTTACTTAGCATAGTGCATTGTTGTTGTTTCGTAATCGATAGGTGCAATGACTCCTTTGCTTTTAGCATAACTGATAAATGCCTGCGCATCGGTATTACAGCTCACGCCGGAAGCTTTACAGTTAACAGCAGAAACTGTCTGATATTGCGGAGAATAATTGCCTCTAGCCGCGTTAAAGTTAAGTTTATTTACTTTATAACCAACATAAGTGCCGTTTTCCACTACCACATCAGTACGATCAGTCTGCTTTTCCTGCGCTTGTGCAATCACATCCCAGCCGTCACGACCGTTAGCGTTATAATTACCCAGCACCACACCGTATTCTGCTCTATCCTGAATTTTTTCCCAAACCGGGGCACTTTCCGTACCGCTGTTTACTTCAAGTGAACTGATATAACCGGCTGTTTCTCTAGCCGTTTCAGTAAAGGTATAACGCATTCCGCCGACATAAGGGAATTTGCCTGCATGTGCGTCTCTTTTAAGCGTCTGCGTAATGGTGCTTTCAAGTACAGCTTTAATCTCTTTACCCGTTAAAGTCAGCACCGACAGGTAGGTATTAAAAGGCAGCATTTCGAATGTTACGTTGCCCTCTTTCATTTCACCCGCACTGATACCGGTGCGCACTCCGCCGGCAGGCATAAAAGCGATCTGCACGTTTTTACCGGTTACCGCTTTAACGGCATCCTGATTAGCCCAGTGAAGAAAAGACTGCGCAATAATCGGCGCAGTATCTGAGCCGTGTTTATCGGTGCCTTTATCACCAGGACGGCGTTCCTGGTTAATAGTCTGGTTTACTTTAGCGATAACATCACCAAAAGCCGCATCATAAGCTGGTTTATAGGTGCTGTCGATATGAGCCCGCAGCCCTGGTTCCTGGTCAACAATAGCAATTTTAGGTTCACTGCTGATGTAGTCTACAACTTGATTTTTGTCGCCGCCGACAAGCAGATCCTGCTGATCACGTTTTTCTTTATTATAAAATTGATCGTTAGATAACAGAGTGTTGCTACCACTGCAGGAAGCCAGATCACCGTCTGCATCAAACTCAACCTCAGCCACACCGATTGCCTGTGCATACTGGCCCGCCTGGACAATACAGGTTTTACCTAAACCGTCTTTCTGGGTGATCAGCTGCGCATAGCCGCCGTTATCCCCAAAGCCTAACTCGGTAAAATCTCCCAGCAGTGTATGCGAGTGCCCGCCGACAATAACATCGACACCTGTGGTTCCCTGTGCAAGCAGGATATCGCGTTCAGTACCGATATGGGTCAGCAGCACTATTTTATTAACACCAGCAGCCGTTAACTGATCAACCGTCTGCTGCGTAGAAGCAATTTCACCGGCAAATTTAACATCCCCTACACCTTCAGACATACTGGCCATATCTTCCAGGGCAATACCGATAACCGCAACAACCACTTCGCCGCCGGCAGCTTCTGAAGGGTCATTAATAAGACGCTTATTCACGCCGTCGCTAAAAGCAAAAAGCTGATAAGCTTTAAGATTGTCAGAGTCACTTAACTGCGCGTCAGCACCTGCATCGATATTGGCGGCAAGCACAGGAAAATTCACCTCATCTATAAACGCAGCCAGTTCCGTTGTGGAGAGATCAAATTCATGATTACCCATAGCCATCGCATCTATATGCATTTTAGAAAGCAGATCCGCGTTAGCCGCCCCTTTATTTAAGCTGAAATAAACTGTTCCCTGCCATGCATCGCCGCCATGCAGCAGCAGCAGAGGTTTATCTGCCTGTTCAGCGGCTTCAATGATATCGTTAGATGCCTGAAGCAGTCGCGGATAACCGCCGAACTCATTATAAATAAGCTGTCCGTCACTACCCGTTGTAAAACTGGACTTTACCGGGTCAAAATTTGAATGAGTGTCATTCATATGCGCAATCGTTAACGTAAATGATTCCGCGCGGGTGTTACTTGTATCATTAGTACTGCAGCCGATTAAAGCAGCCAGCACGGCAGCAGCAGCCGCACCTTTTGTGAAATTTTTGGTCATTACATCTAATCCTTCGATTATTATTTTTATATAAGACATAGTCGTTAAGGCGCATCCTAACAAAAAATTAATTTAATTCATGTCTGTTTCGCAAATAAATGTGAACCTTAACGTATCATGTTGATTTTGCTAACATAACAAAGTTATCATAGACATTTTAAATTTTTAATTACGGTTAGTTTTTAGTACTTGTAACGACTGATTTGCTGGATAATGACAGACGCTAAATTCGCTTATAACACTTTCCTTAACGAGTAATTATTTATGCTTAAAAAAACGCACCTTGCTATATTCCTTTGCGCATCCTCATTGTTCAGTACAGCATCGAACGCTCTTGAAAAAGTGGATCTGCTGATAAAAAATGCAGCGGTACTGACCATGAATGAAGATAAAACGATTTTTCAACAAGGTTTAGTAGCAGTCAAAGGTAATAAGATTATCGCCGTAACCAACGGTGAAGATATTAAAAATTACCAGGCAGAAACAATCATAGACGCCGATGGCGACATCGTGATGCCCGGCTTAATAAATACCCACACACATGCTTCCATGACTGTATTCCGCTCCCTGGCTGACGATGTTCCAGACCGTCTGCACCGTTATATTTTTCCATTAGAAAAAAAACTGGTCTCCCGAGATATGGTACGTATCGGCGCACAGCTGGGTAACGTTGAGATGCTTAAAGGCGGAGTAACAACCTACGCTGATATGTATTACTTTGAAGATGAAGTAGCCAAAACCGTAGACAAAATAGGTATGCGCGCCGTATTAGGCGAATCAGTGATCAAATTCCCGGTTGCCGATGCGGAGAATGCGCAGCAGGGTATTGATTATGCTCTTAATTTTATCAATGAATATAAAGATCATCCGCGTATTACGCCGGCGTTTGCACCACATGCGACCTATACCAACAGCACTGAAACACTGCAGAAGATTACTAAGCTGTCACTGCAGCATGATGTGCCTGTTATGATCCACCTTGCCGAATCAGAGCGTGAAAACCAGGTTATCGCAGAACGCAGCGGTGGTAAATCCCCTATCGCTTATATGGCGGAAATCGGCGCATTAACCCCCAATCTCATCGCAGCCCACGTGATCAATGCTGATGATAACGATATTGCACTGCTTAAAAAATATGATGTGGGCATTGCTCATAATATGAGTGCTAATATCAAATCGGCAAAAGGCGTGGCACCAATAATCAAGATGCAGGAACAGGGACTGCGTATCGGTCTCGGAACGGACGGCCCGATGTCAGGCAATACATTAAGCACCATTGATGAATTTAATCAGGTCGCCAAAGTCCATAAACTGGTGAATCAGGACCGCGCAGCTATGCCGCCGGTTGATGTGATTGAAATGGCAACCATAGGCTCTGCCCGTGCACTGCATATGGAAGACAAAATTGGATCGCTGGAAGTTGGAAAACTAGCCGATATCATTATTATCGATACAAAAGCACCGAATATGGTACCCGTTTATAATCCTTATTCCGCTTTAGTGTACTCAGCATACGCTGCAAATGTTAAGCACACGATTGTTGACGGAAAAGTGCTGATGCACCATCGAAAGATGTTAACTGTTGATGAAGATGCGATCCGTAGTGAAGCACTGCAGTTTGCCGACAAAGTGCGTAAAACTGTCATAGAAAGCGGTGAAATCGTGCAGTAACAACTTCTCCTATCAAGTGCATAGCATAGGGACTTGCTCTGCTTTTTACCCTCATGATCAGGTTAAAGAAAAATGCATCTGTTTATTAACTCCAAAATGAGAATATCCTCCCTTATTTGAACTACTTATTGCCCGATAAACGCGCTACACTTTTTTAAAAAGAAAATAAGCAGGGCACATACCCGTTACCAATCGAAATGCAAAAATCAGCAAGTAGAGAGGTAGGTAGATTCTAGGCATGAAGTTGAAGATCTAACGGGTTAAATCAATACTTCATAACAACGAAGATGCTTGCCTCTCTACTTGCCCTTTGGGGAGCACGCTCGAAAACCAGCTCTGCGTAACAACAATCGTAAAGGGAACACCATTCACTCATGTTGCACCTTGCACTGGTGTCCGAGCGTGCTCCTGATAAATGAATTTTGAATGATAACGGGTATAAATATGAATTCAGAAAAAACACTGACAATTTCCAAGCAATGGCTGCTGCGTTTAGCCGAAGAGCCGGGAAAAACGCGCCGTCTGGATCAGCGTTCTCCTTTTCAGCGCGATAAAGCCCGAGTATTACACTCAGCCGCCTTCCGCCGTTTACAGTCAAAAACGCAGATTCACAATAACGGTTTAAGCGATTTTTACCGTACGCGCCTTACCCACTCATTAGAAGTGGCGCAGATTGGGGCCGGGATCATTGCGCATCTGCAGCTGGTGCAGCCGCAGTTTAGCGCTCTGCTGCCCGGTAATAACCTTATTGAAACGATCTGTTTAAGTCACGATATAGGTCACCCGCCCTTCGGACACGGTGGTGAAACTGCACTGAATTATATGATGATAAATCACGGTGGTTTTGAGGGTAACGGGCAGACATTCCGCATATTAACCCAGCTTGAACCCTACACTGAATTTAACGGTATGAACCTGACCCGGCGCAGCCTGCTGGGCATAGTAAAGTACCCGGTTTATCTAAGCGAAATCAGCGCACCTTATCCGCAGGATACCAGCCGTAATTTTCGCGAGCTGAAAACAGAAGAGTGGATGCCGGGAAAAGGGATTTATGATCATGATAAAACGCTGTTAGAAAATGTGCTCAGCCCCCTGTCGGAAAATGATCGAAAATTATTCGGCAGAATGCGGCCTCAGGATAACAACCTGAAATTACATAAAAAATCTCGCTATAAATCAATCGACTGTTCAATTATGGAAATAGCCGATGATATCGCCTACGGCGTACACGATCTAGAAGACGCCATTGCCATGGGCATTGTCAGCAAAACTCTATGGCAGGAAAAAGTCGCCACGCAGCTTGCTGAAATTAGCGGTTTCTGCCTGGTCGATCAGTTAACCGAGCTCACTAATAATCTCTTTTCACTGCAGCACTTTAAACGCAAAGATGCGATCGGCGCATTAGTTAACGCTTTAATCACCTCCATTGAAATTAAAAAAGTGAATGAGGATTTCAGCGATTCGCTTCTCGCCTATAACGCTTATCTTACGCCGGCAATGTTTAAAGTACTCGAAACTCTGAAAGGGTTTGTTCTAAATTACGTCATTAAAAGCCCGGATTTACAAGTGCTCGAATATCGCGGTCAGCTGATTGTGATGGAGCTGTTTGAAGCATTTAATGCCGGCCCGCTGCGTTTTTTACCCGAGCAGGCTAAGCTGCTTTGGCTGGCACAAAATGGTGATGTCTCTCGAGAAAAGCGGGTTATCGCAGATTATATTTCCAGCCTGACCGACAACCATGCTTTACGCTTACATGCCAGCTTATTCAGCAGCAGCCAGACTAGTCCAATGATTGGTCAGCACGGTTTTTAATATTATCCACAGGCCGGAAATTGTAACCCCTACAGTTTCTGGCCTGTGTTACATTCAACGATTAACAGCTTTATTCATTTTTACTTGTATAAACAGATAAAATTGGAAACTTGCTCACACCGAACGAAACCGTAATTGACTGTGTTTCATTGCCGGCAAAGTGCTGCTGGTAAGGTACAGGGGTACCACGATCACCGTTGGCAAATAGAGCCATCAAGTGATTATGCACCAGTGTACGGCTTCCCGATGATAAATTCGTTAGCGTAATAACAGCCCAGCGCTCTCCCTGTTCATTACTCATAAGCACGTAATTGTTTATTTCAAAATCCCCCTCTTTAGGATAAATATTCTGGTCGTTTGCAAAAGATAGATGGATATTGTCAGCAGCGGCACGGTCCACGGATAAAGCATCCATCTCAGCAGCTTGAACAGCAGATGAAAAAATTAAAACTACAACAGCGATAAATTTAAACACAAACATTTCCTTATAAATTTTAGTTAAAAAAACGGCAGAACAAACGGATCTCTAAAAACCCACCTGCAGCTGCATATAACCCTGATATTTTCCGTATTTGTCATCAAGTCCTTTAGCAAGGCCGACGGTAACTGGCAGTGTTATGTTATAACCCAGCTTCAGCTCTGCTGTTAACTCGCCGCCGATACCGGTAAGCTGTTTGACATCCTGCCCGTCATGCCAGGCGGCACCAGAATCAACAAAAAGTTTTCCGGAAATATCACCTAAACCAACAGGAAACAACGACCAGTTGCGCTCAACACGTCCCAGCCAGCTGTTCACTTCCAGACGCTGTACTACATAACGATCTCCCTGCTGCACAGACTCGTCATAACCTCTTAAAGCCTGGCTGTCACGTCCGAACAAAAGAGCTTCTTCAGCCGTTTTATAACCGCCCAGTTTGAATGCCTTCGCACCGCTGTCGGCATAACCGAAACCTAAGCGTGCTGTCAAAGTCGTTCTGCCGGGTAAATCTAAAGTTCCCAGCCACTGCGCCTGATATTTCTGACCGCTGTAATCGCCGCTGAACAACTCATTACTTTCCACAACAAGATCCGCATAATTCCCCCAGCCGGTACCGGGAACATTTAAGTAACCTTCACGATTATCAAAGGTCAGTGCCAGACCCGCTAAGGCCTCATCAGCGGCTCGATACTGACCAATACTGCTGAAGTTGGGCTCCTCTACCAGACTCTCTTTATCCAGGACCATACCAGCGTGCAGCCTAAGATTATCTTCCAGCGCAGTAAAAATATTACGCCGCTGCACAGTAACGATATCGTCCCGGGTTACACGATACTCTTTCCGGCCGTTTTCCGAGAAGCCGGTAAAACTATGGGAGCGCTGCGCGCTCACTAACCAGCGGTTATCGTACTGATAGTTCAGGTTATAAGCAGCAAGAGAGTTTTTAAAATCCCAGTCTGCCGCCGCCTGATAATTATGCCGTCCCAGCGCATCTGAACCGTTAAAAATGATCCCGGCTCTGCTGCTCATATCATCAAACGACAAAATAGGCAGCCAGGTACGCGGACGTAATGTTGACCAGGGGCTATAGGATTGAGGCTCTGATTTTTCGCTCTTTTCAAGCACCGCATCCGGATAATCATAACGGCCCTGATAACTGTCCACAGCAGAAACAGATAACGACTGAGGCTGTTCAATATGACGTAAAACATACCCGTCTGTGCTGTATGCCTGATAAACCAGGCCTAAACCGGGCTGCCACTGAGGCGCAAAAGCACCGCCTGTTTCGCGTGTCCATTGTGTGACGGTGCTGCTTTGCGGCTCCAGCAGATAAATATTATAAACACCGTCATAATCTGCACTAAAAGCAATACGTCCGTCGGGTAAAAAGACCGGACTGTTTTCCACCGCTTTACTGTCGGTCAAAGCCTGCCAGTGCAGATAATTCTTATCCGCGCGATTCAGTGTCAAACGTTCCAGGTTCCAGCCCTGATTCGGGCGTTTAACAGCGGCAGCCAGATAATAGCCGTCCGGCGAAACAGAAAATGCGCCCAGTACCAAGCCCTCTTCGCCCCGCCACAGTTGTGTTTGTTTCTCACCGGACTGCGCATCGATCATCCACAGCTCGCTTAAGCCGTCAACTTTACGACTAGCAGCTAGCTGTTTACCGCCTGGCATCCAGGCGACCTTACGAAAACGCTGACGCTGCGTTAAACGCTTCCAGTTTCCATTCTGATAGACAAACAGATCATTTAATACACGTCCATCTGCATAACTTATCTGTCTAGAAGCGGCCAGGCCCCCGTTTGGATAAGAGGAGATAGAGGTAACCCCCTTACTGTTAACTATTGTCTGCCAGTCTGATGTTTTGTCTTCTTTTAGATTAAGCACAGCAATATCAGGCCGGTCTTCACCGTTATTACGGTTAACCAGCAGGCCGTTACTACCGGCAGCCGTTACCTGCAGAAACACGTTTTTCTGTAAATCATTACCGACGACAGCCTGCTGCTCAAGACTGTTAATCTGCTCCGCAAAACGCTTGTTTAAATAACTCTGATAGTCGGACCATAATACTAAAAAGTCTTTACCAAAAACCTGCTTAGCGGATTTGTTAAGTAAAAAGTAGGGTAATAGTTTGCGGCTGTAATTCTGTAAAAATAGCTGCAGCTTATCTTCGCCGTAAGTATCGGCAAGATACTCAATAAAATAAGCGCCATAAAGATAAGGAGAGCCGAGCGGCCACTCCCGAGATGCGACAGCAACCTGCTGCAGATCTTTTAATTGTTCACCGGATACCTGCATACGCATCTTCATCGCATAATTAGATCCCTGCAGACGGCCGTAACCTAACTCTTTATTGGTTTCCAGATAAACAGCCAGCCCTTCGAGCAGCAGGGAAGGTGTCAATGCATGCGGAAATAAAAACATATTGCGCCCGAATACATTACGCAGTGCGCTGACCGCGCCGCCGGACAGTTCCATATGCATAATATGGACATACTCATGGCGAATGAGCATATGCATCCATTCATCATTGGCTTCCAGATCATTGACATCTTCTGGCGGACTCATAATCAGCCGGATCTGCGCAAACGGCATCGGTGTCGCCCAGCCGTTGGAAAAATCATAATCATCAACCAGTACGATTTCAGTGCGATCCACAGGCGCCTTTTCAAAAAACGGCAGCAGCTCACTGTGCACACGTTCGGCAATATCTAATGCTCTGGCTGCATTAAGCTGATGGCCGTCTAAAAAACTAATAGTAAAATGCGCTGACTGCTGACTAAGCCAGACCTGTTCCTGCTGATCCCAGGCCACCGGGTTCGCCGTAACCGCTGGTGCCGACAAGCACAGGCCGGATAAAGCAGCGGTCAGTATCCAGGAAGATTTATTCTTTATCATGTTAGTCCCTTAATTTTACTCTGATTTATACCTGTTAGATTACTCTGCTGAATATTTTCTGCTGTATGGAAATGTACGGAAAGCGCATAAAATTAACATTTAGCCTGTTGTGCTAACATAGCCGCTAACATAGCGGCCTGCAGCTGAACAGGCGCATCGGCAAGCAGGCGGCAGATATTTTCATCCACCAGTTTTTTAGACAGATTAGTAAAAGCCCGGATCATCTCAATAGAGGCAGGTTTAGGCAGTGCAGCTGCAATAATACAGCGCACCGGTCCTCGTGGTGAATGCCAGTCCAGCGGCTCAGGTAGCGAGGTTAATATAATCGAGGGAACAGTCACGAGTTCCGTCATAATATGCGGCAGCGCAACCTGCGGGCCCATCACGGTAGCAGCATGCTTTTCTCTGTTCAGAAAAAGAGAACAAAGGGTGTGGCTGTCGGCAGGCGTTTGAATAGATGCCGCAATTTGATTCAACAGTTCAGACTTATCTAACCTTTGCAGCGACTTTAAATCAGATGCACTTAAAATATGAAAGTGGCATTCAAGTCCAGAACTGCGCACAAAATTAAAATCTTGATCCGACTGAAATATTTTAAAATGTTCACTAATATAATCCAGCAGCACTAAGTGCGCTAATTCAGCATCCATTCCCTCGATAAATAACAAGCAGAAATCATCCGGTTTATTACCTGCCGCCATCACTTTAAGACTGTTTTCAAGCGGTACACGGCAGCATTGTGAGACATTAAATAAAGATACTGACGCATGAAAATAGCCGCACAGTTTGCGCAGTTTTTCCGCCTGCCAGCTTTCCAGCCCGTTAATACCGAGATAAAAAGCCGCACGCCGGATCAGCATAACTGCAGGCAGTCTTGTAATACTTGATCAGCGTCGGTAAGCGCAGACTCAATACTGGCTGTGCTGATGGGTATTCCGTGAAAGCGCGCCGTATGCTCAATCTCGATATCAGAAACAATCAGTACCAGATCCGCCTGAGCAATATCCTGCGGGCTTAACTGATTCTCTATTCCCATTGCCCCCTGCGTTTCCACGCGAATATGGATACCGAGTTTCTGTGCGCCTTTTCTGAGCAGATCGGCAGCCATGTAGGTATGCGCAATGCCCGTAGGACAAGCTGTTACCGCTACTATATTTTTCATTTTATTTTCCTAAAATTTCATTAAAACAACAGCTCCTGCTAACAAGCTAAAAGCTATTTCAAACTTAAACGGTATTCACTCGGCGTTTTTCCTGTGCGGGTTTTAAATACCCGGCAGAAATAGTTTACATCCTGAAAACCACAGCGAACCGCCACTTCATGCAGACGGAAAGGATATTTACTAAGCATAAATTTTGCACGCTCCAGACGTACCCATATAATATAATCACTTAAACGCATATGCCCCTGTTTACGAAACAAGCGGGAAAGGTGATTAGCAGACATATTAAAACGTGCTGCTATACTGTCGCGGCTGATTGCACGATGAAAATTTTCCTGAATATAGATACAGATGCTCTGGTAAGTATCCTCACTTCTACTTTTAATATTGGCAGCAGAGGCAAAAGCCATGCTTCTACTGTAGGTCAGCAGTGACAGTAACAGATGATTGTCCATGGGATGTTTAACCGGTTCTCCCGCCAGGCTGTTCAAAGCAGATAAGATCCCGTCTATTGCATGCCCGGTCCGGGCCGTAATACTGAATTTCTGTACATCATAAAACTGTGTATCGCCCTTGTTTTTACTGACTAAACTAAAACCCAGCTGACGTTTACCAAAAAGCAGACTTAACACCGAGCAGGTCGTATCCCAGTCCGGTTTATTCCAGCTGTTGGGAGGAATAAAAAGCGCATCTCCCACACATAAATCGACCTCAGTAATACCGGTTTCCGGATCATCTAACTGATTACGGTACATACCGGAAATCACGATCTCCAGACGGGGGAAATTCACCTGATAACTGAACGGCGGCGGATCGTGTTTATCCGTTGCAAACCAGATGTTCTGGATACTTTCCTTTTCGCTGATAACACTTTCTAACAGATCCGTGAAAATAATGGAGTCGGCATTCACAACTTTTACCTGCTGAATAAATTTCACTGCATCTTAGCCTAAGGCGCCCGGGGAGCACTGTGACCTAGTTCACAGTAACTATTCAACATGGACGTTTTTTGCACTTTAAAGACAACACCAGTCCAACTAAATTCTTTTAATAACCCACGAATGTTTATTCGCCGTTTCACTGACAGTCACAAACCGGCAAAACAAAACCTTTAAAATCAATCAGATAAAACACAAACACAAACAAAATCAATGAGTTAATGAAAACACAACGAAGATCACACTATTATATTGGCGTTACAATAATCCAGCAAATGCTTACTGGCTCCACTACTAAAAACAGCTTACTTCTCCGATACTATATACCCAAGCTACTTGAAGATGCAGAAATCAGCAAGACGAGAGGTAACTAGATTCAAGGCATAAAACTGAAGGTTTAGCATTCTATATCGAGGTTTTATAACGATGAAGATGGTTGCCTCTCGCCTTGCCCTGCGGGAGCCTAGTTCGAAAGCCAGCACGGCGTTACAATATTTGAAAAGGGATCACCATTCTCTACATATTGTGCCTTGTTCTGACCTCCGAGCTAGACTCTGAATCAGCATCTTCAAGTCGTTTGGGTATAAATATATATTTCTTCAACAGGCATAACCCAAGGAACCGCTATGATTAATACACTCATTAATGAAAGCCTTATCTGCTTAAACTTAAAAGCATCCAGCAAGGAGCAGGTGTTCGAAGAACTGGCTGATATGCTGGTCAAAAACGGCAAAGTCGATCAGCGTGAACAGTTCATCGCTGATGTTAAAGCACGAGAGGAACTCGGTAACACCGGATTTGATGAAGGTGTGGCACTGCCTCATGCAAAAAGTGCGGCCGTCAGCAGCCCGGCGGTTGCAATCGGTGTCAGCCGCGCAGGCATTGATTACGGCGCAGAAGACGGCGAACTGTCGAAACTATTTTTTATGATCGCTTCGCCGCTTAACGGTGGTGATCATCATATTGATGTACTGGCTTCGTTATCATCAAAACTGATTGAAGATGGTTTTATTGATAAAATAATGCAGGCAGAAAGCTCCCAGGAAGCACTTTCGCTGCTGCTTGCTAAAAAACAAGCAGCGGTGGCCGCCGAAGGACAAAGTAAAGGTTTCATTATTGGTGTTACCGGCTGTCCAGCGGGCATTGCTCATACCTATCTAGCAGCGGAAGCGCTGGAAAATGCAGGCGCAGCAATGGGTTATGAGATGAAAGTGGAAACCAACGGTTCAATCGGAGTAAAAAACAGCCCGAGTGATGAAGAGATAAGACGAGCTGATGCGGTTATCATCAGCTGTGACAAACAGGTTGATATGGCCCGTTTTGCAGGTAAAAAGCTGATTAAAACCAGTGTTAAAGAGCCCATTAAAAATGCGCAGAAATTAATTACCCAGGTACTCGATGCCGAACCTTATCAGGCAGATTCAGCTGCAGATAAAAGCGCAAACAGCAGCCAGGTATCCAGTGGCCGTTCTGAGCTATATACCTACCTGATGAACGGCGTCTCGCACATGATCCCGTTTGTGGTAACCGGCGGTATTTTGATCGCCATTTCTCTGGCACTCGGCGGTGAGCCGACAGATGCCGGCATGGCTATTCCTGAAGGCAGCTTATGGCAGTCCGTCTTAGATGTCGGTGTTATCGCATTTACTCTGATGATTCCTGTTCTGGCCGGTTATATTGCATTTGCAATTGGCGACCGCCCTGCTCTGGTTCCCGGTTTCATCGGCGGCTGGATTGCTAATAACGGCTCTTTCTATGATGCTCCGGGATCAACTGGTTTTCTCGGCGCTATTCTTGCGGGCTTACTAGTCGGTTACTTTGTGCGCTGGATTGCCACTCGACGTTATCACAAAATGATACTGCCCTTAGTACCGATTATGATTGCACCGATCTTAGGTACACTGTTTATCTCTTCACTGTTTATTTTTGTGATCGGTGCGCCGATCGCAGATTTAATGGAATGGTTAAACCAGGTGCTGATCAACCTCAGTACGGGTAATGTTATTCTGCTGGGTATCGTTCTCGGCGGCATGGCTGGTTTTGATATGGGCGGCCCGTTTAACAAAGTGGCTTTCCTTTTCTCGGTGGGCATGATTGCCAACGGTCAGACGCAGTTTATGGGCGCAATGGCCTGTGCAATTCCGGTTGCACCGCTAGGCATGGGATTAGCAACGCTGATCGGACGTAAAATAGGTGTATTCACTGACGCAGAACTGGAAACAGGTAAAGCATCGGGTGCAATGGGGTTAGTGGGAATATCCGAAGGTGCGATTCCATTTGCAGCTCAAGATCCATTATCCGTTATTCCGGCCAATATCCTCGGCAGCATGCTGGCGGCAGTAATGGCATTTTCATTCGGCATTACTAACAGTGTTGCTCACGGCGGTCCGATTGTTGCGCTGCTTGGTGTAATGAACAAACCTGTCTTAGCGCTGCTTTGTATGGCAGCCGGCGCGCTGGCAACTGCGGTTATAGTAATCACCTTAAAGAAGTACCGTCAGGCTAAAGCGACACCTGAAATGGTCTTAAGTTAAGATCAGCAGCAGCTTAAACCTTAACAAACAGCGTACCCGGGTACGCTGTTTTCCTGAGTTATAAATCGGGACTGAAGTCTATGAAATACTACTCTCCTGTTTCACAGCTTCAGCTCTCGGTTTTATAGCAATATTAATAAGCAGCAGCTCTTTTATACATAAACCATCAAAAACTAAGCATTTTTTATAAAGACTTCAGTCTCGCTGTTCAAGCTTAGTTGTAATATAAGATTTTAAATTTTACCATATTCGATGAATTTGCCTGCTTTTAAAAATTAAAAGCTCCCTGATCAACTATCTGAATCAACACTCTTAAAGGCCGTGAACATAATGAACAACCCGCAACCAAACTTCTTTCTAATGAATAATACAATTCAAAACTACGCCTGGGGAAGCACTGACTCAATGACAGCACTTTTTGACACAGCAAATCCTCAGCAGGAGCCTCAAGCGGAAATGTGGATGGGTGATCACCCTAACGGCTGTTCAAAAATTTTCAACGAGAATCATGAAATTCTACTGTCTGATTTTATCGCTTCAAATACCGATGCTGTTCTCGGCCGCTGCGCTGCGGTTAAAGCAATGCCCTTTCTGTTTAAAGTTCTGGCGGCAGAAAAGGCTTTGTCTGTACAGGTTCACCCGAATAAACAGCAGGCGGAAACAGGTTTTGCCTTAGAAGAAAAATCCGGGATTGCTCAGGATGCCTCGAACCGTAATTATCGCGATGCCAATCATAAACCAGAGCTGGTTTTTGCGTTAACCGAGTACCAGGCGATGAACGGTTTTAGAGATTTACAAACCATTGCTGATGATTTTAACTCTCTAGGTATCAACGCCTTAAACGAAGCGCTTAACAGTTTTAAAGCAGACTTCTCTGAACAGGGGCTGGCACGATTTTTCTCCTCGGTACTGAGCCTGCAGGAAAAACAGAAAGATCAGGCTATCGAACACCTTCTACACTACGCAGCGAAGCAGAGCAGTACCCGTTTTGAGCTGATTATGCAGCTGAAAGAACAGTACCCCGGTGATATTGGTCTGTTTTCACCACTGTTTTTACACACTGTGACCCTGCAGCCGGGACAGGCGATGTTTTTAAATGCAGGTACCCCCCATGCTTATATTCACGGTACGGCATTAGAGATTATGGCCAACTCAGATAACGTACTGCGTGCAGGATTAACGCCGAAGTATATTGATGTCGCTGAGCTTATCGATAAAACCCGCTTTAACGCGCTTAAATATGAGCAGCTGTGCCTGGAGCCTGTCCGTGAGCAGAACAGCGAGCACTATCTGGTACCGGTTGATGACTTCCGCTTCTCTGTTTATAAACAACCGCAGAAACAGCAGCTGAAAGTTGACACAGCTGAAATACTGTTTGCTGTTGATGCTCCCGTCTCATTACTGCACAGCTCGGGTGAAGAGGTTGCCTTTAATAAAGGTCAGGCAGTTTTTATTCCCGCCTACGCCCAAGAATACAGCATAAGCACTAACGGTACGCTTGCAAGAGCTTACTGCTAACTGCAGGTTCAAGTACAGCTTAAACTTACTTGAACCTGCTTTTTTACAGCCTATTTTGACCTGCCGGTTAACTCCCTTTCTTCACTTCAAAAAAACCGCGACATTGCTCACACTTTTCAAGCAGAAAACCTAGAACTAGGAATTTTTCCTAGCACCAGTAAGCCGCCTTCTCAAGCCTCGATCATATTAACCCTTTAAACTCTGCGCCATATCTGGTTGATCAGCAGATCTGTCAGCGTAATAGAGAAGTGTGCCTCTATTTCGATACTCTGAACAAATTGCTTTGATCATAACCAGTCCCTGTTTACCGGGTATCGACTCTGTAAACATATACCTATTTTTGAATAAATCTATTGAGGATTTCATATGTTTAAGCTGTTGGATCAGGTCAGAAAACCAACTCTCAACCTATCCGTCGAAGAGCGACGTAAAATGTGGTTCAAACCATTTATGCAGTCATACCTGGTTGTATTTATCGGTTATATGGCAATGTATTTAGTACGTAAGAACTTTAACATTGCACAGAATGATATGATCACTACCTACGGCCTGTCGATGACAGATCTAGGTCTAATCGGTCTGGGTTTTTCGATCACCTATGGTATTGGTAAAACCGCTGTTTCCTATTACGCAGATGGTAAAAATACCAAACAGTTCCTGCCCTTTATGCTGATCTTGTCCGGTATCGCTATGATCGGATTCAGTATGAGTATGGGCGGTTCAAGTATCAGTTTATTCCTGATGATGGCTTTCTATGCCCTGAGCGGTTTCTTCCAGAGTACCGGCGGCCCGTCAAGTTACTCAACCATTACCAAATGGACCCCGCGTAATAAGCGCGGTTCTTATCTGGGTTTATGGAATATGTCGCATAACGTAGGTGGTGCAGCAGCTGCCGGTGTTGCATTATTCGGTTCTAACTACCTGTTCGGCGGTCACGTTATCGGTATGTTTATCTTCCCGTCGATGATTGCGATTGTGGTTGGTTTTATCGGTCTGCGTTACGGTAACGATTCACCGGAAGCTTACGGTTTAGGTAAAGTAGAAGAACTGTTTGACGAAGAAGTCAGCACTGAAGATATTGAAGCTGAAGAAAACAAAATGACTAAACGTGAAATCTTCGTTAAGTACATTCTGAAAAACAAAGTCATCTGGTTATTATGTTTCGCTAATATCTTCCTGTATATCGTACGTATTGGTATAGATCAGTGGTCTACTGTTTATGCTTTCCAGGAACTTGGTCTTTCAAAAGAAACAGCCATCACAGGTTTTACCCTGTTTGAAGTCGGCGCACTGGTCGGCACATTAATGTGGGGTTACCTTTCTGACCTGGCAAACGGCCGCCGTGCGATTGTTGCCTGTGTTTCCTTAGTATTAATCATTTTTGCACTAGAGTTTTACCGCACTGCAACCAATGAATATATGTACCTGGGTTCACTGTTTGTACTTGGTTTCCTAGTATTCGGCCCGCAGCTGCTGATTGGTGTTGCTGCTGTTGGTTTTGTACCGAAAAAAGCAATCAGTGTCGCCGATGGTGTTAAAGGGACGTTTGCTTACCTGATTGGTGACAGCTTTGCTAAACTAGGTTTAGGCATGATTGCCGACGGCACCCCGATCTTCGGTCTGACCGGCTGGGCAGGTACCTTTGCCGCCTTAGACGCCTCAGCAGCTGCATGTATTGCTCTGCTGCTGTTTGTTGCTGTCGCTGAAGAGAAGAAAATCCGTCGCGAAAAACGTATTCACCGCGAAATGTTAGCGGCTGCTGAATCTGTTTAATACAGCCTGACAACTTATGCAGATAAAACAAAATCCCCGCTCTTAGTTTTAGGAACGGGGATTTTTTAATTTGGAATGCACTCCGCTGCTTAGTGATACCTATACAACAATGTTTCACAAAATTTTAGTTAATAATTGAGTTTATTATCTGTTTAAAGTCTTTCTTCTCTTGGTGTCAAATTGATGGTGATTTGAATAATAAATTCATTCACTTATATAACATGCTAAAGACTGCTGACAGCACTTATCGAAATAATCAATATATTAACATCAGTTTGGTCTGTCTTGTTTATGCCTGCGCTATTGCTTACGCTCCGGGATAAGAGTAATTTACGCATTTTTCCCTCAGTCTGGATATCTAAATATGATCAAAGTTGCCCTCGTTGATGATCACATCATTGTGCGCTCTGGATTTGCACAACTATTATCACTGGAAACCGATATACAGGTGGCCGGAGAATTCAGTTCAGCAGCAGAAGCGCGTAACGGTCTACCCGGCCTGAATACCGACGTATGCATTATTGATATCTCCATGCCCGATGAGAGCGGCCTGTCCTTATTAGACGATCTGCCCAAAGGTATCTCCTGTATTATGCTGAGTGTGCATGATTCGGTTGCGATTGTAGAAAAAGCCCTGGAATCAGGCGCGCGCGGTTATTTAACCAAACGCTGCAGCCCCGATGAACTGGTCCAGGCAGTGCGTACAGTGGCCGGCGGCGGCTGTTATTTAACACCGGATATCACCATGCAGTTAGTGGCCCCCGACAGCGGCCGAAAACCGATTACCCAGCTGACTAAACGCGAACATGAGGTCGGCACCATGTTAGCACTCGGCCTCAATGTAAAAACCGTTGCGGTACGCCTAGGATTAAGCCATAAAACCGTGCATGTACATCGTGCTAATGCCATGGATAAACTTAACGTTCAAAATAATGTTGAACTGGCAAAACATTTTGCGAATGAAGCGCTATAGTGCCTAATATCTGGATTACATCATTATGCAGCTGGCTGCTGGTATCGTGCAGCTGGTTCTGTCTGTGGGTGTTGTCCTACTCTTTTATTGTCGAGGCGGAGCTGGCGATCCTGCTGTTTCCCTTTGCGCTTCGTCTTGGTATTACCCTGCATAGTGAAAAACGTTACTGGCCGGCCGTATACGGCGCTGAATTATGGCTGATGATATCATTAGCAGTTTTACTTGAGCAGCCACAGTGGATAGCCGTTATTATTGCCAGTCTCAGCAGCATCCCGCTTGTATGGTACGCGCAGAAATATTATTACGGTTCGCAGCTGCGCAGACTGTGCGTAATGGGGGTGGTGATATTAACGGCAGCCTTGATTAATACATTGATACTGGAGTTCTGGTTAGATTCTGCCGGCATGGTATTTTTAGTCAGCGTAACCGGCGGCTTAATGCTGGTACCCAGCTGCTATTTAATCTGGAGTTATCTGTTCCAGAATGTCTGGATGCCGTTAACCGTCAATCTGGTCGCTAAACCCGTAGAACTTCGCAGCCGCCATATTATCTTTTATGTTTTGCTGTTTGCCCTGAATATTATTGTGCAGCTCGGTCTGCCCGATGACCTGAGACGCTTTGCGCCGTTTTGTCTGGCCATACCGATTATACTGCTGGCTTTTCGCTACGGCTGGAAAGGCGCTCTGCTCGGTACCCTGCTTAACAGTATCGCATTGATTACTGCGCGTAACGGTGTCAGCCATATGGAAATTACCGATCTGCTGCTGTCTCTTTCGGCGCAAAGCCTGACCGGTATATTATTAGGCATGGGTATTCAGCGCCAGCGGGAGCTGAATCAGAAACTGCGTCACGAATTAGCTAAAAATCACAATTTATCCCGAGAATTGATTAAAGCAGAAGAATCTGTACGCCGTGATATTGCACGAGAGCTGCACGATGAGATAGGTCAGAATATTACTGCTATCCGCACTCAGGCGAGTATCCTCAAACGCGTTGAAAATACCCCGGTGGGTGAGCGCTGTGCATCAACCATTGAAAACCTGTCACTTAATATTTACGACACCACCAAAGGGCTGCTCACCCGCTTACGCCCCAAAACCCTGGATGACCTTGGCCTTAAAGAAGCCGTGCAGCAGTTAGTACGTGAGTTAGAGTGTGAAGCAAACGGTATAAAAACCACCATTATCTGGAATGAGCCGCAGACGGATCGCGAATTAAGTGATGCCACGAATGTCACTCTGTACCGAATCTGTCAGGAAGCCTTAAATAATATGGTTAAATACGCACAGGCCACAGAAGCCACAATCACCCTTACTTTTCAGCAGCAGGCGCACCTGTCGGTTAAAGATAATGGCATAGGGTTTAAGCAGGAAGATACCTTAGGCGGGTTTGGTTTACGCGGCATACGTGAACGGGTACAGGTTCTGGGTGGAAAATTCATACTTACCACTCAGTCTGAGAGTAAATCGCCGGGTACAGAATTACAGGTAGTTTTACCTATGCTGTGAAAACAGTTATTACCTATTTATCAATATTTGAAGACCCTAAGTAATGATCAATTTTTTAAAGTCAGAACAACACAGCCCGCAGCTGCATGATCCGAAACAGGTGGATGCGCTGTATAAATACTGGCGTTTCCATATCATGTTTACCATGTATATCGGTTATGCCATGTTTTATTTTACCCGTAAAAGTTTTAACTATGCGATGCCGGCAATGATCGCAGACTTAGGTTTAGATAAAGCAGATATCGGAATGATGGGCACCCTGTTTTACCTTACCTACGGTTTCTCGAAGTTTTTTTCCGGCATTGTTTCAGACCGTTCCAATCCACGCTTTTTTATGGGCTTAGGTCTGATAATGACCGGGATTATTAATATCCTGTTCGGCTTTTCCAGCAGTGTGCTGATGCTGACCTCCTTATGGGTACTTAATGCGCTATTTCAGGGCTGGGGCTGGCCGTCTTGTTCTAAATTACTAACCACCTGGTATTCCCGTTCCGAGCGCGGCTTCTGGTGGGCACTATGGAATACCGCGCACAATATCGGCGGTGCATTGATTCCGCTGCTGGTCGGTTTTGTAACCCTGCATTACAGCTGGCGTTACGGTTTTATTATTCCCGGTATTATGGCGGTAACAGTAGGAGTATTTCTGTGCTGGCGGCTGCGCGACAAACCGGTAACACTAGGGCTGCCGACCGTCGGA
Source organism: Psychromonas ossibalaenae ATCC BAA-1528 (assembly GCF_000381745.1). Taxonomy (GTDB): domain Bacteria; phylum Pseudomonadota; class Gammaproteobacteria; order Enterobacterales; family Psychromonadaceae; genus Psychromonas; species Psychromonas ossibalaenae. The sequence goes on from NZ_KB906984.1 coordinate 56,044, forward strand.
CACTGGCGTAAAGACCGCCTTGAACTAACCCAGGAAAACGAAGGGCTGGGGCTCAGCCGCAGTCAAATTCTGAAGAAGTATGTCTTAAATAATAAATATATATGGCTGCTGGCATGCAGTTATGTCTTAGTTTACATCGTCCGCACTGCTATTAATGACTGGGGAAATTTATATCTGACCGAGCAGCATAATTACAGCTTAATTACTGCTAACGGCGCATTGTCACTGTTTGAAGCGGGCGGTTTTATCGGCTCGCTGGTTGCAGGATGGGGGTCAGACAAGGTATTCGGCGGTAATCGAGGCCCGATGAATCTGATCTTTTCGATCGGTATATTTTTATCGGTTGCCGCCCTGTGGTTAATGCCGGTAACAGGTTTCGTACTGCAGGCTGCCTGTTTCTTTGCGATTGGTTTCTTTGTCTTCGGACCACAGATGTTAATCGGCATGGCTGCCGCCGAATGCTCTCATAAAGATTCCGTCGGGGCTGCTACAGGTTTTGTCGGATTATTTGCCTATATGGGCGCCGCGCTGGCGGGTTACCCTTTAGCCCTGATAATGGAGCAGTATCACTGGAACGGATTTTTTACCGTTATTTCCTGTGCCGCTGCTATGGTGGGATTACTGCTGCTACCTTTCTTAAAAGCACAGTCAGCTAGTACAGCAGAAAAATCCTCCCGCCAGGGGCCGGATTATTTAACCGCCGAGCGCTGAATAAATACTTTTATTTCCCTTAAAATCACAGAGAATAATCATTGTCGATTTTCTCTGTGATCCCTGTCAAAGTTGATACGAGATCTGTATCACAGTCAATCCCGGTTGATACATTTGTCCAGTTAATACCCTATTTGTCCAATATATTTCTATCTGCTTCAGTTTCATAATCCTCCCAACAAAACAGCAATATTTATCTTAAACAGTTTTTACCTGAGTCTTCGCGATGCAGATAAAAATCAAACGTAAAAATGGAGTGATTGTGATGAAAAATCAAATTTCGGAATTAAAACGACATCTGTTGACTGGTACCAGCCATATGCTGCCGTTTATTGTTGCCGGTGGTGTACTGCTTGCTTTATCTGTCATGCTCAACGGTAAAGGCGCACAGCCTGAAGGCGTATTTTTAACTGGTATCTGGGACATGGGTATCGCGGGTTTTACCCTGTTTATTCCAGTATTAGGCGGTTACATTGCCTACTCGATTGCTGACCGCCCGGCTTTAGCACCCGGTATGATCGGTGCCTATTTAGCGAACCAGGTTAACGCCGGTTTCCTCGGCGCAATCATTGTCGGCTTTCTTGCTGGTTACGTGGTACTGACACTGAAAAAGATCCCACTGTCAACCAGACTGCGCGCACTGTCGACCTATTTTATCCTGCCTATCGGCGGCACCTTTATCGTATCCGGATTAGTTATCTGGGTAATCGGCGGCCCGATTGCTTATGCCATGGCGAATATGAATGAATGGCTGCAGGGTATGGCCGGTGCTTCTAAAGCGGTATTAGGTGTAATTCTAGGTGGTATGACAGCCTTTGATATGGGCGGCCCGATCAACAAAGTGGCTACATTGTTTGCACAAACTCAAGTATTTGAAAATCCACAGCTGATGGGCGGCGTGGGCGTGGCTATCTGTGTTCCACCTCTAGGTATGTTCCTGGCGACATTAATGTCACCTAAACGTTACAGCGCTGAAGAACGTGAAGCAGGTAAAGCGGCCGGCATCATGGGCTGTATCGGTATTACTGAAGGCGCGATTCCATTTGCGGCTCAAGATCCGCTGCGTGTAATTCCATCCATTGTAGCCGGTGCGATTGTCGGTAATGTGACCGCCTTTATGTTTAATGTTGCTAACCATGCACCATGGGGCGGGCTGATTGTACTGCCGGTAGTTGACGGACGAATTTATTACATTGCGGCAACCGCAGCCGGTGCACTTACCACTGCGATCATCGTTAATATACTGAAAAAACCCATTGCTGAACGCGATGAAACTGAGACACAAGAAAAACAAGACTCTCTTGAGTTAGACTTTAACTAATCCAAAAATAAGGTTACAAACATGAAAATATTAGGCGTTACATCCTGCCCGTCAGGCGTTGCACATACTTATATGGCAGCAGAAGCATTAGAAACAGCAGCTAAAAGCAAAGGCTGGACAGTAAAAATAGAAACTCAGGGTGCTATCGGCATTGAAAATGAAATCACTCTTTCAGAAGTACAGGATGCCGATATCATTATTCTGACTAAAGATATCGCCATTAAAAAAGAAGAGCGTTTTAAAGACAAAAAAATCGTGCGTATCGGTGTATCAGACGCAGTGAAGAAAGCACCGCAGATTATGGATAAAATTGCAGCGCACCTTGCTTCAGCATAAATCTATACAGCCATAATTATCTTGCGGGACGAAGCTTTTTTGTCCCGCTTTTAATTCACAGCAAAAAAACTGTTATACCCGGATCACTTTACTGAATAAATTATGTCGTAAATAATCGCTAAGTAGCGATAATAGAAAGGATAAATAGAGTGATATTGAGGGAAACAGGCTGCAGAGATACATTACGAAATGTATTTTAGAATTCAAATCCCCCCGCCTCTACAATAGATGAAGATGATAAATCTTCTTCATCTGCTCCATTTTTACAGCCTGAATATAAACAAGGACCCGCGTTAGACTTTTTAAAATTAAACGCTGCGTATTTTTGCTAAAGGGATATTAGCATCTAGCAGTCTCTTGAACTGGTCTCAAGAGACAACCTGATACTTCCTACAATGCAGAATAACCATTATGAAGAATACGTTTGCTGATCTACTGGACAACGCTATCACGGATAGTGAGTCCTTTAATAAAATCTGGTTTGCCGGTGACAGCACGCCGCCGCCGGAGTCCAGTTATCAGGTTAACTTTCCCCGTTTAGAGCTGGTCTTTAAAGGACGCTACGAAAACCTCCTGGAAACCGAACAACAGAATGTCGATAATATTTTTCTAGACAGCGGTAATGCGCTGTTTATTCCGGCCAACGCCTGGAATAAACCCAGCTGGAATCATGAATGTTCGGTACTCAGCCTGCTGTTTGGTAAAAACCAGCTTGGCCTGAGCCTGGTCAGTAAACACGAAAATGAAGAGGGATTCTACGATGTGATCAAATACAGTGTATCGCAGCGTACCGGTCATGCTATCGAGCATATTCTTTCCGCATTAAGCACTCTTGCTCATGAAAAACAAAAACAGCCGGTAGACCGCTACCTGCTGCAGGCGCTGCTCAGCTACTGTAAAGAGATGATTGAAAACCCGTGTGATGAAAGCAGCCGGCGCAGTGAAGATATCTTTAAAGGGATCTGCATTTATGTACAGGAAAACTTCCACCGTAATATTAACCGTAACACGGTAGCGATGCGTTTTAATATTTCACCTAATCACTTATCACGCCTGTTCCGCCAGGAAGGTCACATGCGCTTTGCTGACTATATCTCCTGGGTGCGTCTGGAGCGGGCAAAATTCATGCTCAAGCGTTATAACTTCCGCCTTGAAGAGGTCGCGCAGCGCTGCGGTTATCAGGATTCCAATTATTTCTGCCGCGTATTCAAACGCAAAACCGGAAAAACCCCCACCCAGTACCGCAGTTATTAATACATTATTAAGCAAAATATATGTTACCAACACCCTACTGCTCTGCTCTACAGCGTACTGACAGAAAAATTGCGCTTAGCAGACAGGCTGTTTGTCGGCCTTGTCAGTGAAGTCAATATTTTCTAAAACGGTAGAATCATTAAATATTAACCTCCCCCCACCCCAGGTACCACTAAATAGGCTGAAAAATCACATTAATTTGCCTCCACAGTCTATTTGTGACAAAAACCATGTATTATTAACAACTTAAGTTTTTGGCTAGGCAATATACGCTTCCATTTAACAACAAGGCAGCTAATAAACAGCAGCATGCTGAACAGCAAAACTGCCCAGATAAAGGTTAACAGCACTACTTATTTATCATTATTAACAAGGGTAAATCATGAATTTTACAAACGATATAAAATCAGAACGCCTGCTTGATGTAGAAATAATTACTAATTTTACAGATATATCCCCAATCCTCACCGAAAAACAAGCCTTAGCAGCTAGTGAACGCTGCCTTTTCTGCCATGATGCACCTTGTATCAATGCCTGCCCGACAGCTATCGATATTCCGTTATTTATCCGAAAAATCAACAGTGGTAATCTTCACGGCGCGACCAAAGAAGTCCTGTCAGCCAATATTCTAGGCGGGAGCTGTGCCCGAGTCTGTCCAGAAGAAACCTTGTGTGAGCAGGCATGTGTGAGAAATACGCATGAAGAAGCACCGGTAGAAATTGCCCGCCTGCAGCGCTATGCCGTTGATAATTTAGACCCTCTAATGCCTCATCCTTTTGTGCGGAGTAAAGAAACAAATAAACATATCGCGATTATTGGGGCCGGTCCAGCCGGGCTTGCCTGTGCTCATCAGCTTGCTGTAAACGGCCATCAAGTCACTATTTTTGAAGCTGCGCCTAAAAGCGGCGGTCTAAATGAATACGGAATAGCACAGTACAAGCTGGTTGATGACTATGCGCAAAAAGAAGTCAACTTTCTTCTAAAAATTGGCGGAATAAACATCCAGTATGATCACGCACTAGGTAAAGATATTTCACTTCTTCAATTACGCGAAACTTATGACGCTGTATTTATCGCTATCGGTATGAACGCAGTTAATAAATTAAATATTCCCGGTGAAACAGCGGCCGGTGTCGAAGATGCCGTTGCTTATATTCGTACATTACGTCAGGAGAAAAATTTAGCAGCTCTGCCTGTCGGACGCAGGGTTGTCGTTATAGGGGGGGGGGATGACAGCCATAGATATTGCAGTACAGAGTAAAAAATTAGGTGCTGAAGAAGTCACTATTGCTTATCGCCGCGATAAAAAATCAATGGGCGCTTCACCTCATGAGCAGGAGCTAGCACATAAAAACGATATTAGTTTTATTTATAATGTTCAACCGCAAAAGGTAACCACCAGCCAGGCAGGTATTACAGCGATCGAGTTTAATCGTACCAGGATAGACAGCAGCGGTAAGTTAACGCCCACAGATACCATTCTTTCCCTACCCTGCGACGTTGTATTTAAAGCCGTCGGTCAACACTTTGAAAATTCATCACTATCAGCAGAAGAGGAACAGCCTCGCTTGAATCAACAGGGAAGAATCGCGGTAGATGATAATTATCAAACTAGTTTAACAGGCGTTTATGCCGGTGGAGACTGTATTAACGGCAAGGATTTAGTAGTAGAGGCAGTTAATCACGGCACTCAGGCAGCTTTAGCGATTCATCAACAATTACAACAAGATTAACAGGGAATAAATGATGGCAAATTTAGCATGTGAATTTATAGGAATTAAATCAATCAACCCTTTCTGGCTAGCTTCTGCTCCGCCCACAGACAAAGCGTATAATGTCATTCGAGCATTTGAAGCCGGCTGGGGTGGGGTTGTCTGGAAAACACTAGGAGAAGACCCGGCTCCCGTTAATGTTTCTTCACGTTATGTGGCTCACTATGGTCAAAACAGACAAGTATCAGGGTTCAGCAATATTGAGCTAGTCAGTGACCGGCCGCTGCAGGTAAATCTGGATGAAATTACTCAAGTAAAAAAAGACTGGCCGGACAGAGTTATTATTGTCTCATTAATGGTGCCCTGTGAAGAGAATGCCTGGAAAAATATATTACCCCGAGTTGAAGCTACCGGCGCTGACGGTATAGAGCTTAATTTCGGCTGCCCTCACGGCATGCCGGAGCGTGGTATGGGGGCAGCTGTCGGTCAGGTACCGGAATATATTGAAATGGTTACCCGTTGGTGCAAGCAGTACAGCTCACTGCCGGTCATCGTAAAATTAACACCAAATATTACCGATATTCGTCAGCCGGCAGCTGCTGCAATGCGTGGCGGCGCTGATGCAGTTAGCCTGATTAATACTATTAATTCTATTCCATCAGTCAATCTCGACACTATGTCGCCGGAGCCGAGTGTTGATGGAAAAAGTACTAACGGCGGTTACTGCGGCTCTGCTGTAAAACCGATTGCCTTAAGCATGGTATCGCAGATTGCTCGCAACCCAGAAACCTCCAGTCTGCCGATCTCGGGCATAGGCGGCGTTTCTAACTGGCGTGATGCGGCCGAATTCATTACCTTAGGCGCCAGTAACGTTCAAATTTGTACTGCTGCGATGTTATACGGCTTCAAAATTATTGACGATTTATGTGACGGCCTAAGTGACTGGATGGATAAAAAAGGTTATCAGTCAATAAGCGACTTTAGTCGGGCTGCTGTTGTAAATACCGTCGCCTGGCAGGAACTCAATATTAATTACAAACGCATTGCATATATTAATCAGGATGCCTGTATTCAGTGCGGACGCTGTTTTGCCGCCTGCGAAGATACTTCGCATCAGGCGGTTTTAAAAAGTGGTGATATCGATAACAGAAAATACAGCATCATCGATGAAGAGTGTGTCGGCTGTAATTTATGTCAAATTACCTGTCCAGAGCCGGGTGTCATTGTTATGCAGGATGTTGAAACTGGAAAAGCCTCCCTAAACTGGAAGAATCACCCTAAAAATCCCTATCAGGAAAAAATTTAAGCTTACTGATACTCACAATAATGTTCCACACAAGAAAAGGAAGGCAAGATGCTAACCAGTTTACCCATTACACGTCGTGATACGTGTAATGATAATAAAACTTTGTTTACATCATCGGCTCGCCAGAGTGGTGAGTTCATTGAGCTCAATGTGCAAAAAGACATTTCTGACAGTCCGCTTTACAATAAAGATCTGGCTCCCACCAGCATTAAGCAGCGAACTTGGCATAAAGGCAATGTTGCAGCTTTATGGGTAGGTATGGCCATTTGTGTACCTACGTACACGCTCGGAGGTGTATTAACTTCCTATTTTGGACTTTCTGTAGTAGAGGCTTTAATTACCATTCTTATCGCTAATATTATTGTTTTAATTCCACTCACACTCAATGCTTTTGCCGGCACTAAATATGGGATTCCTTTTCCTGTACTTTTACGTTCTTCTTTCGGTTTGTACGGTTCAAATATTCCCTGTTTGATTCGTGCAGTCGTGGCCTGCGGCTGGTTTGGTATACAAACGTTATTTGGCGGTATTGCCTGCCACCTTTTACTATCTACTGTCTCTCAGAGCTGGGCATCACTCGGAAGTATTGGTGAGGTTTACGGTTTTTTCATTTTCTTAGCACTTAATCTTTACGTAGTAATAAAAGGCGCTAATTCAATTAAGAAATTAGAAAACTGGTCCGCACCTATCCTGTTAACATCCGGAATAGGACTCATGCTCTGGGCACTACCGCAGATCAACTTACAAGAATTACTTTTAAGTAAAGTAGCTAGACCTGAAACGGACAGTCCAGTTCCTTATTTTATGGCTGGAATAACCGCTATGGTTGGGTTTTGGGCAACATTAAGTTTAAATATTCCTGATTTCAGTCGTTTTGTTAAATCGCAGAAAGATCAAGTCATCGGACAGGTTATCGGGCTTCCTTTAACCATGTTTTTCTTTGCTGCATTAGGCGTCGTTTTAACTTCTGCTTCTGTCTCGCTGGTTGGCGAAGCCGTATCTGATCCTATTAACCTGATAGGTAAAATAAATGATCCGCTAATAGTTATCATTGCTATGATCTTAATTATTATTGCTACGGTATCAACGAACAGTGCTTCAAATATCGTTTCACCCACTAACGATTTTCAGAATATGGCCCCAAAACTGATCAGTGAAAAGCGCGGAGTACTACTAACCGGTTTTATCGGCGTACTCATCATGAGCTGGGAGCTAATGAAAAAGATGCACTGGATAGAATCAGACATCAGTACAGAAGCCTTATTTTCCAACTGGTTGTTAGGCTACTCCAGTTTACTCGGCCCTATTGCCGGCATCATGATTGTTGATTATTTTGTTATTAATAAACAGCAGTTAGATCTACCGTCCTTATACAAAACGGGCGGCAGTTATGCCAATATTAATTATCAGGGCATGATAGCTTTTTTTCTCCCTGCACTGCTGACAATAAGCACATTAGTCACAGACGAAATGCACTGGTTCTATGATTACGCCTGGTTTACCGGTTCATTAACAGGCGCATTCATTTATTATGTTCTAAAAAAATAAGCTGAAACATAAAGGCGCTCTTATTCATAAATAAGGCGCCCTTTTTACCATTCTGACTAGTTTCCATCCTCTGCGTGGAAATGCCCCCGCAACTATCTACCACCAGACAGAGCACGGCTTCAAGCAGTTTTTTTTAAACACACGGTCAAGAAAACACCAAGAAAAAAACACTATTAAAAATGTTAATAGATGCTATTAATATTCTGCTGTTCCTCTGCCCCGAGCCTCTCTGATAAGCTCATTTCCTTTATCGTACGACATAATTTTGCAGTTAATCATTTCTGCAAGACAATACTTTTGCAGTGTATTAAATCTTAATACAGCAGCTTATTTTAGCCGTTTAGTCTAGATACTCATTAGGAATCTCATTAATCATGGAAACCAATCATTAACCATCTTAACTCGTTTACAAAAAAGGCCATTAACTCAGCAAGCTAATGGCCTTTACCTTCGTGGATTAATATTTACTAAAACCTTACCCACAGAAACAACAAATTAAAATCGCAGTCACGCATAAAAACCTTCTTTTTTATACAGGAAAGCTCACCAATGCACTAGTCAATGGTTTCTCGGCCACTTTAGAAAGCACTATTGATAATCGTAATAATCACTATCAGCCATTTTTAGCGCATTTACTTTTAAAGTAGCAATCATCTTGTACAGACCGCTTTATCAAGCAAGCACTCGCTTAGGAGTATGTGCAACTTAAGAAGTTGCATCAAAACAATAAACTAAATGCTGGGCGTAAAGCTCACCTCACTTTATTAGGATTAAATTATGTTTAATAAGCTAACTGCTTTAGCTTCATTAGTGTTTTTACCATCGCTGGCTTTTGCTGAAAAACCTCAAGATATGACTGACCCAATGTCAGTTTATACGGGAGGAGAAATTACCGCCGGTAATAAAGGGCTAGGTGCATCTTTTCAATTTGGCTTACATAAAGGCGATTGGGGACTATTGGGCAAAATTGAAGCAGAAAATAACTTTGAAAGCTCCCGTGCTCGCTTCTTTGCTCCTAATAAAAATACCGGTACGGGTCTATTTATCGATGCCGGTAGTGATAAATCCAATGAACTATTAACCAGCAATTATGCAACGCTTGGTGTAATGCAAGCCTTCACTATTTCAGACAAGGTCAAACTCTATAGCGCGATCACCCTTGGTAAGATGTGGGAGGAAAATAATCAGTTTCAAGAAACACAAATCATAACCAGTGTTAGCTATTTAAAATATGATTTTGCTGAAAAATTCTACCTTCAGCTTGCACCGCAATACAGTTACGGCCTTGATGGCGAAGAGATAAGAGATTTCTCAGCGGAGTTTCAAATTGGTTATAAAGTGGATCAAGATAACGTCATTGTCTTTACGGGGGATACCGATAATAACGCCTGGATAAGCTATCGTACCCGTTTTTAACATTTTCATGGACTGCTGGGCTTGTTTCCCCCTTGTAACAAGTCCGGCAACTGCTATGGACGGCCCCTTGCAGACGGCAAACTGCACAACAACCATCAAGTTATGCGTTCCCACACAGAGCATGGGAACTAGTACCTTAACTCAGAGAGTTTGAGTCAAGGTACTAGATAAAACTTCTTTTATTACTTCACTAATCCTTCTGCTGTCCATGACGGCGGGAAGTTTTCCGGCGTTGAAGCCCAGCTTTGGTTTGGTGTATCGCCCATGACAAATGACAGTGTGCCGCCCTGGGTTATTTCGTCATGGCTGATCCATGAACGGTCCAGGCTGATATCATTGAGAGAAACTGACTGAATATAAATATTCTGCTCAGAAACGTTTTCAGCAGTGATGGTAAAAGTATTACCGTTAGGCTGATTCAGCTCTACTTTCGGGAAAATCGGACTGCCGATAATATAACGCTGATCCGCAGGATTTACCGGATAGAAACCCATTGCGGTAAACACATACCAGCTCGACATCTGCCCGTAATCATCGTTGCCGCAGATACCTTCCGGCTGATCTGTATAACAGACATCAACAATTTCCTTCAGCCATTTCTGAGTTTTCCACGGCTGGCCGACATAGTTATACAAATAAGGCGCATGATGATCCGGCTCATTGCCCTGTACATACTGTCCGACCATACCTGTACTGAATATTGGCAGCTCCTGAGCAGGATCCGGCGTCGTTTCAAAAAGATCATCTAAACGCTGGATATAAGCTTCCTGCCCCAGTTTATCAATCACCCCGGCCGTATCATGCTGGACATGCCAGAAATACTGCCAGCCGTTACTTTCCGCAAAACCGGCTTCATAACGTTCCGGATCAAAGTCGGCAATAAATTCACCGTTTTCCAGTCTCGGCACAAACCAGGCACGGCTTGCGTCATACTGGTTTTCCCAGTTTTTAGCCTGCTTGATAAAGTGCTCATAACCCGCTTGATCACCCAGCGATTTTGCCATCTGTGCAATACCCCAGTCGTCATAGGAGTATTCCATCGCTCTTGAAGCGGCCCAGCTGTCTCCGCCCTCTTCCTCAGAATAAGGTACATAACCCTTTTCCCGATAAAGCACTATTTCCTCACGCGGCGAGTCAGCAGAATCCTTCATCGCCTGCAGTGCCAGCTGCGGATCAAATCCGTCAATGCCTTTTAACCAGGCATCGGTAATAACCGGTACCGAGTGATAACCGAGCATCATATTGGTTTCATTACCTTTCATCGACCACACAGGAAGCAGCCCGGTTTCCTGATAATGCGCCAGCATGGAGTTCACCATATCATTAACCCGCTCAGGCTCCACCAGTGTCTGGAACGGGTGAACGGCACGATAAGTATCCCATAATGAGAAGGTATCGTAACGGTCAAATCCCTGTGCCTGCTGTATCTGATGGTCCGCCCCTTTATAACGCCCGTCAACATCGGAGTGCAGTGTCGGACCTAAATAGGAATGGTAGATCGCCGTATAGAAAATTCGTTTCTTAGCTTCATCATCACTGGTCACACGTACTTTCTGCAGCTCATCCTGCCATGCCTGACTGGCGGCCGTTCTAGTCTGATCAAAATCCCAGCCGGGCAGCTCATGTTCAAGGTTTTTATAGGCCCCTTCAATATCTGCCGACGACAGTGCTACTTTCACCAGAACCTCTGTTTCCTGCTCACTGGTATCGAAACTGAAATAGCCGCGCGTATGCGAGCTCTGTACTTCTGAGCCCCCCTCTATCTGGTTATTAAGATCATCTCTGAGTTCAAACCCAGTCATCGGTTTGGAGAATTTAATGACAAAATGTTCGCGCTGATCAGCAGCCCAGCCCGTTGAATAGCGGTAACCTTCCAGCGTCGTTTCATCTACAACTCGGATCACCGTATCCGTTGGTGAATCCCAGTTCTGCGAGTAGCCCAGATTCAGCACCACTTTTGAGTCCCCGTCCTGCGGAAAACTGTAACGGTGAAAACCGACACGATTAGTGGTGGTCAGCTCAGCTTCAATGCCGTAATCATCAAGTACGACACTGTAGAAACCGGCTTCTGCCTGTTCTTTATCATGACTATAATAGGAAGCTTCCTGCTCACCGCGTTTTTGATCCGAACGGCTGTTAAACGGCATGATCAGGATATCATTAAGATCCCCCGCGCCTGTACCGGACAACTGGGTATGACTAAAACCGACTAAGCGGTCATCGTGATAACTGTAGCCGCTGATATAATCCCAGCCGCCGGTACCGTTATTCGGACTCAACTGCACCATGCCGTGAGGAACTGTTGCCCCGGGATAAGTATTAGCCAGTCCGCCGGTGCCGATCAACGGGTCAACATACTGCACCAGGTCCAGGCTCGGTTCAGGCTCGACAATATTCGTCGAATCGTCATTACAGCCGGCCAGTGCAAAAGATAAAGCAACAGCAACCGCGGCGGCAGTTAGTGAACGTTTAAAAAACATATCTACTCCTATTTTTGTGTTAAGCGGCAGCCTGACAGCATCAGAGTGCCGCAGTGTTGTTAAAGTGCCGGTTTACTGCTGCTCATTATAAAATGCAGCTGCCCGCCGGGGTAAATCTCGTCATGGTTAAAGGTATTATTGGCATCAAGCTTTTTACCGTTGATAGTTACCGATTCCACATAAATATTATCCGGGCTGTTGTTCTCAGCCGTAATGGTAAAAGTCCCGCCGTCAATGGCGACCTGCATTGCATCAAACAACGGACGACCTATGGTATATACCGGATCTGCAGGTGAAACCTGATAGAAGCCCATGGCACTCATAATGTACCAGGCAGACATCTGCCCGACATCTTCATTGCCGATTAAGCCGTTCGGTATCGGCAGGTAGAAGTTATCCATCACCTGATCGATATACTCCTGCGTTTTCCAGGGCTGGCTGGTGTAGTTATACAGGTAGATAACATGATGATCCGGTTCATTACCATGAACATACTGGCCGATATAACCGGTCATATCCTGCGGATTACTAGTGTCGGCATCTTCATCTGCAGTAAACAGTGCATTAAGGTTATTCAAGAAGCTGCGCTCACCGCCCATGACCTCTTTAAGGCCATCTATATCGTGCGGTGCAAACCAGCTCCACTGCCAGGTATTACCTTCAGTAAAGTTCTCGCCGCGGTGTTCCGCTTTATAAGGCCAGAAGTAATCGTTAGGCTCACCTTCACAGTCATCCCCCTCACAGGAAGACATATTATTAACCCAGGAGCCGTCCAGGTTTTTCGGACGCATGAAACCAGTTGAACGGTATTTTGCATATTCAGCCGGATTGTAGTCAAAGTAGTTTTTATAAGCTTTTGAACGTTCCAGATAACGCGCTTCCTGTTCACTGTCACCTGCCAGACGGGCTATCTGAGCAATACACCAGTCGTAATAGGCATTTTCTAAACCGTAAGAAACCGATTCACTCACCACAGTGTCATAAACATCCGCCGGATTATCTTTAATATCCGCGGGTACATAACCCAGGTTTTCCTGATATTCACCGTGACGGGTCATTACTATCCAGCGTCTATCACCAGTAGATGTGCTCTCAAGCGGATCCCAGTCAGCAGTTACACTCAAGTCAAAGTTGGCACTAACCTCGGCAGCCTGCATCGCTAATTCAAAGTCCTGCTGGGTAAAGGCATTCGGGTATTTAATCATGGTATCGGCAATCACCGAAACAGCAGGGTAACCCACCATTTCACCGGTATAATCGGAATGCAGCTCCCACTTAGGCAGTACGCCGCCGGTCTTATATTTATTAAGCAGATCATGCACATATTCAATGGAACGCTGTTTATCAAGAATGGTTTTCAGCGGATGGGCTGCCCGGAAGGTATCCCACATCGAATAAACCGAATAATTAGTGAAGCCTTCTTCAGCCTGATAAGCCTTACCGTCCATACCGCGATACTGACCGTCACTGTCCTGATATACAAAAGGTGCAAAGTAGGTGTGATAAAGCGCCGTATAAAACATAGTTTTCTCAGCATCAGTACCGCCTTTTAACTGGAATTTTTCCAGAACATCCCCCCAGGCTTGAGAGGCTTTTTCACGCACCAGATCAAACTCAAAACCATTGGTTTCGGCTGCCATATTGTTTTGCGCACCTTCAATACTGAGCGGTGAAATCGAGATTTTCATCTGTAAATCAGACTCATCGGCGGCAAAATTAAGATGAGCGACTACATCACGGCTGTCATTGATTTCAGTCTCCGTGGTTTGCACCCCTTCATTTTTAATCAAGTAAGACTCGAAGGGTTTGGAGAATTCAGCATAAAAATAAACGGTGTGCTTATATGCCCACTCGTTACTCACCCGCATGCCGGCAATGGCATTGTCACCAATAATCTTGAAGGTAAGACCCAGGGTATGATTACCCCATGTCCCCACCAGCTCGTGAGTGAGATCCAGTTTTATTTTTTTATCCTGATCTTCAGGGAAAGTATAGCGATGCAAAGCCACACGCTTGGTTGCGGTCAGTTCGGTTGTGATCTGATTTTCTTTTAAAAATGCGGAATAATAACCGGGTACAGAAACTTCTGAGCTTTTATCTATGCTGGCCACACCCGAGTTAAAACCGGTGTAAGGCATGAAAGCAAAATCATTAAGATCCCCTTTGCCCGCACCGGAAATATGCGTATTAGAGAATGCGCTAACTTTATCGTTGGAATACTGATACTGCCCCGGCGTACCATCTTCTATTACCCCATCTGGACTCGGCTGGATCATGCCCTCCGGCACAACGGGCCCAGGCATAACATTACCCAGACCGTCAGTACCGATAAACGGGTCTACATACTGCAGTAACGGCGATGTTTCATCAGACGGGCTATCTTGCGCTTCGTCATTACAACCTAGCAGGCCGAGTGACAAAACAGCAGAACTGATAATTAATGAGCGTTTAAACATATTATCTCCATAAACCTTAAGTAACTTAATGTTCGGATACAGTTTCCTGCGGTGCAGCGCTGCTTTATAAAACCACTAAATAAAGCAGCCGATATACCGCGGGAAACTGTGTTTAAAAACAGACAGAGGAGAACCACTCCCCTGTTTTGGCAGACTTATATTTTGGGTCTTTCAGCAGTCATCACAAAGTGCAGTTCGCCACCAGCATAAATTTCACTGTGTTTAAAGGTATTAAACTTATCCAGCGTTTTACCGTTAATGGTTACTTCTTTCACGTAAAGGTTATTCGGACCATTATTTTCAGCAGTCACTTTGAACTCACCGTCAGGCAGGTTAATAATGACTTCATCAAATATTGGGCGGCCGATGGTGTAAGTAGGGTCTCCCGGACTGATCTGATAGAAGCCCATTGCGCTCATAATGTACCAGGCAGACATCTGACCAACATCTTCATTACCAATCAGACCGTCTGGGCCGTTGTGGTAAAAATCTTTATAAACCTGATCCAGAAATTCCTGTGCTTTCCAAGCTTCATTGGTGCGGTTGTATAAGTAAATAACATGGTGAGACGGCTCATTACCGTGGACATACTGACCGATATAACCGGTCATATCCTGCAGTTCACCTTCATTAGGCTCCGCCACAAACAAGTCGTTTAATTTCTGATTTAAACCTTCAGTTCCACCCATTAGTTCAGTTAAACGATCCAGATCCTGCATCAGTGTCCACTGCCACTGCCATGCATTACCTTCCGTATACCAGAAATGATCTACCGTATGCGGGTCAAACTCAGCAAGTTTAGTTCCCGACTCATCAACCGGTACAAAGTATTTTTCAACGGGATCCCAGTGATTTTCCGACCAGGTGCTGCGGTCGATATATTTTTCATAAGCAGCTGTATTACCAGCAGCTATCGCTATCTGCGCAATAGTCCAGTCGTAATAAGACATCTCCAGCGCATAAGATACTGAGTTCCAGCTGGTTGAAGGGATATACTCATGTTCTTCATAATGGCTGTATTGTCCGGGCATAACCGACTCCAGCGTAGAGTCAGGAATATGCGGGAAATCTTCAGGGTGATAGGTAGAGCTTTCTGCGGCAGCCAGCAGGGCCGTATTCGGATCTACATCCATGCCTTTAACAATAGCATCGGCAATAATCGCTACCGACGGGTAACCTATCATGGTGCCCGTATAGCTTGAGTGCGCTTCCCACTTCGGCAGAATACCTGTGTCCTGCTGCTTGCGGATCAGATCATTAGCAAAATCCTGCGCACGCTGCGGATAAATAATAGTCTGCAGTGGATGTACGGCGCGGAAGGTATCCCACATCGAATAAATCGAGTAGTTGGTTAAACCGTTACCTTCGTGAATATTGCCTAATAAATCACGGTAGCGGCCGTCCACATCTTCAAACACAATCGGTGCAATCTGGCTGTGATACAGACCGGTGTAGAAATTAGTTTTCTCAACATCACTGCCGCCTTTAACTTCAATCACCGACAGTTCTTTTGTCCAGGCGGCCTCTGCATCTGACTTCACCTTAGCAAGGTCAAAATCAGGTACTTCTGCCGCCAGATTAGCCTCTGCTCCCTGCCAGTCTACCGGCGATAGACCCACACGGATTTCAACCGCTTCACTGCTCTCTGAGCCGAAGTCTAAATAGGCGGCAATATCAGTATCGCTCTGTACTTCACCATTCACTAACGGACGCTGCTCGCCGTCCTGATTACGCGTAAAAGCCTCGGCAATCGGCGCTGAGAATTTTGCATAGAAAAATATCTTATGGTTCTTAACCCAGGAGCCGCTTTCCCTGAAACCGCGCACCGTATAAGCATCCACCACTTCAATATCATTAACAATGCTCTCGCCGCCGTTAGCTTTCAGAGTATGGCCGATATCCAGTTTTATTTTCCTTTCGCTGCCTTCCGGAAAGCTGTATTTATGATAACCAACACGTGTTGATGCACTCAGCTGCGCTTCAATCTGTGAATCATTCAACACAACTTTATAATAACCCGCAGATGCCTGCTCAGAGTCTTTATCAAAGGTATTCTGCTCGGCATTATCTTCACTTGTGTAAGGCAGAATTAATATGTCACCTAAATCAGTAACGCCGGTACCGCTAAGATGAGTATGGCTGAAGCCGTAAACAGTAATATCTTTATCGATAATAGTGCCTTTTTCATAATCACTACCGTCATGATAACCACTGGCCGAATCCCAGCCGTCTAAGGTGGTATCCGGGCTCAGCTGCACCATGCCCTGAGGAACAACTGCACCGGGAAAGGTATGACCGGAAGCCGCTGTTCCAATAAACGGGTCAACATAATCCAGCACATTAGTATCAACCACGCCGCCGCCGCCCTCTTCGCTACTTGAATCAGAGTTACAACCAGATATTCCCAGAGCCATTGCGATGGCCAGTGGAACAAACCTTTTCTTAAACATAATATCCCCTTAGATAACTATTTTTTATCAGCTAAAAAACTTAAATTTTTACTGCCGGCAGCGAATGTATATGCAGCGACAGTAATTAATATGGGATAGATTATGGGAGAAATAAAAAGGCGCGGATATAGAATTTATTACGCATTAGCTGCACATTTGTAACCAGCGAAAAATGATGTGATTTGCCTCTCATGTAGTTCGAAAAACTATATTACAGGATCCAAGAAGCGCCTGTTATCACATTAGATAACAGGCGCTTAGGTAAGATCGATATTCTACATTGAAGACTATTTACTGCGTCGGTTTTGTACCGCTCATTTCAAAACGCAGCTCACCGCCAGCAATAATATCACTGTGTTTAAATGTCCAGTTTTCACCTAACGGCTGACCGTTAATAGTTACCTGTTTAACATACTTATTCGCCGGACTATTATTATTTGCAGTAATGGTAAACACCCCGTCAGGCAGTTTGATCTCTACCTTGCTGAACAGCGGGCGGCCTATGGTATATTCTGGAATACCCGGTGTTACCTGATAAAAGCCCATGGCACTCAGTACATACCAGGCAGACATCTGTCCGACATCTTCGTTGCCTATCAGCCCGTCCGGTGTCGGCGTGTAAAACTCGCGCATCACCTGATCCAGATACTGCTGGGTACGCCACGCTTCATCGGTTCTATTCCACAAATAAACAATATGATGTGAAGGTTCATTGCCGTGCATATACTGACCAATAAACCCGGTCATATCCGGCAGATCTTCACCGCTGGTCGACTCATCCGCATCAAAGAGTGCCTTCAGATCCTGTTTAAACGCATCCGGGCCGCCGAGCAGATTCTCTAAATTGTCAAAGTCATGGAAAATCTGCCATTTCCACTGCCATGCATTACCTTCGGTAAAGGCAAATTCATCAACATGGTACGGGTCAAATTCAGTTTCACCTTCCGGCAGATTGAATGTTCCGTCGGCATTCACCGCACGGAAGAAACGCTCCTGCGGATCCCAATAATTCAGATAATATTCTGAGCGCAGCAGGTATTCTTGTTCCGTGACCTGATCACCTGCAATCTTAGCAACTTCAGACACCGCCCAGTCATAATAGGAATACTCAATACCGTATGATGCAGAGTTCCAATAGGTGTGGGGGACAATACCGTCATTAATATGCGACTGCATCTGAATATTCTGCACCCCGCCTAATGTACCCTGATCCCAGTCAGGAAAACGCGACAGATCATAAACCGTGGTTTCTTTCAGGGCATGCAGCGCATCATTAATATCGACATCAAAACCTTTAGTGATCGCATCGGTTATAATCGATACTGCCGGATAACCAACCATAGTACCGGTATAATGACCATGCAGCTCCCATTTAGGAAGTAAGCCGCCGTCCTGCTGCTTACGAATAAGATCGTTAATATAATCCTGTGCTTTATCTGGATTAATAATCGTCTGCAGCGGGTGGAAAGCGCGGAAGGTATCCCACATCGAATAAATAGTATAATTCGGTGTTTCACCAGCCTGTTTAATAGACTGCGCCGGATCCATTGAACGGTACTGGCCGTCAACATCCTGGAAAATCATCGGTGCAATCTGAGTATGATAGAGCGCAGTATAGAAGTTAGTCTTATCGGTTGCTGTTCCCCCCTCAATTTCAACTGTGCTCAGCTCATCCGCCCAGGCTTTCTCTGCATTATCCTGTACGCTGTCAAATCCCCACTCAGGTACTTCAGCTTCAAGGTTTAACTGCGCGCCCTCAACACTGGTTGGTGATATAGCCAGACGGATTTCCAGCGGTTTCTCGGAAGGAGCGAACTCAAAATGAGAAATTATTTCAGCCGCTTCTATATTAGTTGTCGGCTCTGACGGTTCAATCTCAATATCATCAGCAATAATTTTACTACCGATAATCGGAGAAGAGAATTTTACATAGAAATAAACACTCTGATTTTTTGCCCATAAGTTACTCTTACGATGGCCGCGAACAGTATATTGATCAATGATTTCAATTTCATTAAATGTCGGCTCCGGATCATTACCCCAGCTGGCATTAAGTGTATGTGCTAAATCAAGTTTAATAAACTGAGCCTGGTCATCGGCAAAACTGTATTTATGATAACCTACACGCGGACTGGTGGTCAGTTCCGCTTTTATATTGTCGCGCTTTAACAGCATCGAATAATAACCAGGAGACGCGATCTCAGAGTCTTTATCAAAGGTGTTATAAACGGCATTTTTCTCCTCTGCATAGGGCAGAATTAATATATCACCGAGATCGGTAATGCCGGTGCCGCTTAAGTGAGTATGACTGAAACCGTAAACCGGAATATCATGGGTGGTGCCGTCATCAAAGTAACCAGAAGCCGATCCCCAGCCCTCCATGGTTGTATCCGGACTTAACTGCACCAGACCGGAAGGATATACCGCGCCGGGAAAAGTATGTCCGTCGGGGCCGGTGCCGACAAAGGGATTAACATAATCAAGCACTTTATAATATTCAGGCTGTTCGCCGCCCTCTCCTGAATTAGTGTCTTCGGAATTACAGCCGCTGAGGCCGATCACGGCTGCCACTGCCAGCGTCACAATAGAACGTTTAAACATAACCACTCCTTAAATTAAAATCTGATCGCCCCGAATACAGATAATCACTCTGTAACGGGAAATTGCGATACTGTTCATTTTTTGCGCTTAAATACTAACCTGCGCGGCACAATGCTTTAAATGGGACTATTGACGCAATTACTGGACTAAATTACCCGCCCATACAAAATGAGATAAGCGTCTCATTTGCAACGCTATTGAGAGTGCAGTCACAAAACATTTTCCTGGTTACAGAAGTGCTATAAAAGGCACATTTTTCACCTATCTCTTATTAAGTATCAAAGCATAATAACAGCTCAAAGAAAGCTGCAGGGGCGCAGCCAGGTATGCCGGGAAGCATTGTTAAACAGATAAATTACATCGTTTGGATTCACTAAAACTAGAGGTTTCTTATGTTCAAAAAACGCACACTGGTCATTGCACTCACCGCAGCTATTACGTCATTAGCAGGCTGTAACTCGGAAACTACTGAGGAGACTGATCCGTCCGAACCGCTCAATGTACTGCAGTATGTTGATCCCTTTATCGGTACCGGATTCAATGGTCATACTTTCCCGGGTGCTGTTGTACCGGAAGGTTTTGTGCAGCTCAGCCCGGATACCCATTTAACCGGCTGGCACTCTTCCAGCGGCTATCATTATGATGACGACACGGTATACGGCTTCAGCCATACTCATTTAAGCGGCACCGGTATCGGTGATCTCGGCGATATTCTGTTTATGCCCTACAGCGATGATCAAGAGCATGAATCCTCAAAATTCCAGAAAAGTAATGAGACAGCCGGTGCCGGTTATTATCAGGTTAAACTGGATGACTCCGGCATTGATGCTGAGCTGACTGCAACGCAGCGTGTTGGTCTGCACCGCTACACATATGCAGATCAACAGTCTCAGAAACTAAAAGTGGACCTCGGTCATACCCTGAATGAAGACTGGGGCGGGGTGAGTATTGAGAATGAAATTACCTTTGTGGATGAAAATACCATTATCGGTAAACGTATCAGCGGCGGCTGGGCAGATGGTCAGCAGGTCTTCTTTATCGCTAAATTTTCATCACCTATCAAGTCCTACACTATCACCAATGAAGGTGAACAGATCGACGGCAGCACAGCTAACGGTAAAGATGTTGTCAGCTTTATTGAGTTTGAACCTTCAGATAAGCCTGTCGAAATAAAAGTCGCGCTGTCACCGGTCAGCACAGAAGGTGCTGAAGACAATCTTAATGCAGAAGCTGCGGCCTTAAGCTTTGATCAGGCCCGTGCTCAGGCGGAAAATAAGTGGAAAGACAGCTTAGAGGGCTTCCAGATTGAAGGCGGCACAGAAACAGAAAAGACTATTTTCTACAGCGCGCTTTACCACACTAAACTAGCGCCGATGATCCATCAGGATGTTGACGGTCAGTACCCGGGCATGGATAAAAATATCTACCAGAACTTTGACGGTAAAACCAACTACACGGTTTACTCTATGTGGGATACCTTCCGTGCGCTGCATCCGCTGAAAACCATCACCGAACCGCAGCGGGCCGTTGATTACGCTATGAACCTGATTCAGAAACAAAAAGAAGGCGGCCTGCTGCCGAAATGGGAGCTGCACGGTAATTATACCGGCACTATGGTCGGCTACCCGGCAGTCTCTGTGATGGCCGATGCAATGGTTAAATATCCGCAGGAATTCACTCAGCAGGACTTTGAAGATGCGATGCTCGCTGGTATTGCCAGCTCTACCTGGCACCCGGAAGACTTCCAGCACTGGGATCAAGAGCTGCTGGGTAAAGTCATGACCCTGCATATTAAATACATCGGCGAAGAAGGATTTGCGCCGGCAGATGAAACCGCAGAATCCGTCTCCTACGGATTAGAAAATGCTTACTATGACTGGTGTATTGCGCAGATTGCGCAGCTCGCCGGAAATCA
The DNA here is from genome assembly GCF_000381745.1 of Psychromonas ossibalaenae ATCC BAA-1528. Lineage (GTDB taxonomy): Bacteria > Pseudomonadota > Gammaproteobacteria > Enterobacterales > Psychromonadaceae > Psychromonas > Psychromonas ossibalaenae. The sequence continues at coordinate 77,550 of NZ_KB906984.1, forward strand.
GCAGGTTTATGATACTTATATGCAGCGATCTAAAGGTTTTGAGCGTTATTTTGACTATAACCCGAGCGACTACAGCGAGCATAATGTCAGCGGCTTTATGCGTCCGGTATTATTAGACGGCAGCTGGCGTACACCTTTTGACCCTTACAATGCGGTACATGAAACCGGTGATTATACCGAAGGCAACGGCTGGCAGTGGACCTGGTTTGCCCCCCATGATATCGACGGTTTAAAAACACTGATGGGCGGTGAAGAAGACTTCAGGAAAAACCTGGACGGATTATTTAATGCAGAAGAGCAGGAAGGTACTGCAGATATGACCGGCTTAATCGGCCAGTACGTACATGGTAATGAACCGGATCAGCATGTGCCGTATCTATATAACTACACCGATACGCCGTGGAAAACCCAGGAGTATGTTGATCAGATCCTTGAAGAGTTTTATTTAGCCACGCCGGAAGGCATTGTCGGCAATGAAGATGTCGGGCAGATGTCAGCCTGGTACGTATTAAGTTCACTCGGTTTCTACCAGATAACACCGGGCAACACGACCTACACCATAGGCCGCCCGCTGTTTGATAAAGCTGCCATACCGGTAAAAGACGGTGAGTTTACCATTACCGCGGAAAACAACGGCCCGGACAATTTATATGTTAAATCGGTCAGCATTAACGGTCAGCCGCTAAACGAAGGTCTGTTCTTTGATCACAGCGAATTTAAAGCCGGCGGTACGCTGCACTTTGTTATGAGTGCAACACCTCCTCAGTCTTAACCCCAAACCGCCGCCGCAGTAATATGCGGCGGCTTTTCACTAGTCCCTATAAGGAACCATACATTTCCCCCCTCATAACTGCCAACTAACTTAGGAGCACTCCATGTTCAAGACAGCAAAAAAATATATGTTCACAATCACATTATTAACCGTCGTTCTTGCCCTGACAGTATTAAGCGGCTGCAGCAGCAGTCTCACTAGCCAGGAAAAAGCAGAAAATACCCAGCTGATAGGTAACTTTTTTGGTATTTTTGGTGATGACTGGGAAAATCGCCTGCGCGATGATACGCCCTTTGACAAAATGGACTTTGTTTATATCGCTTTTGCTCACCCCTATGATGAAAATGGTGACGGAATTTACGAGTTAGGTTATGAAAATGCGCATAAAGAAGCGCCTTTCACCGATCAGGAGCGTATCGATCAGGTTGTTAAATTAGCCCGTGAAAAAAATCCTGAAATCAAACTGCTGATCTCTGAAGGCTGGAGCATGCAGGATTACTGGAAAAGCGCACAGAATCCGGAAATATTTGCCGACAGCGTAGTGACCATGATGCGCGCCCACCAGCTTGACGGTTTCGATATGGATTATGAAATTGCCACAGATCCGGTCACTCTGCCGCAGTTTATCGCCTTAGTCGAGGCCTTAAGAAAACGCCTGGATGAAGCAAGCATTGAAGATCAGCGAGGCGATAATCCGTACCTGTTAACCATCACACCGGATCATACCTCACTGGCAGTATGGGACGGCAAAGTCGTTAATGATAATTTTGATTACGTAAACCTGCAGACTTACTGGGGCGAGCGTTTTCATTTTATTGACCTGTTTGAAGACAGCGGCGTTGATGTATCAAAAATGCTGATCGGTTTAGCCAGTGAAATTGACCGAAACCCTGCTGATTCACCGCAGCCCTTTATTGATATCGCCAGAGAACGCGGCGCCCGCGGCATTTTCGCCTGGAGAGTAGATACCGACAGTCTTGATGAAAACGGCATCCCGCAGTATACCATTACCAATAAGATGTGGGAGTTGATGGGACGCGGCGAAGCACAATAAACCTTAACCTCTGCTTAACCGTACTTAGGGCAGCTGTATTAAGCTGTCCGCTTACTTTTTCGGGTATAACAAATATCCAGCAAAAACAGGCGATCTTCTACAAATCATACCGCCAGACCTCTATACCCATGATACTTAAAGATGCACAGTCAGCAAGGCAGGCTGTGCCAAGATGCTAGGCATAAAATTGAAGTATAGTTATTCTATATAGAGACTTTATAACAACGCAGATTGGTTCTGCTTGCCTTGCCCTACGGGGCGTACGCTGAGGTAACATGGGTATATATTGATAAGCCTCTCTTAAACATCAAAAAACAGACGAATACAAGACATTTCCTATCAAAATAAAGACATATGAAACGCACTTTATATAAGGCGGCTGGTTTTTAGTGACGAGAACGAATAAGCTGATATCAATTATCATGAGACTTGTCAGCAGGACAATAAAATGACCGATAAACACAGCCAGCATGGATTTCATCAGACAGATAATAAACACTCTGTTTACAGCATTTCGCTAAAATCTAACTACGGCAGCAGCGGCTTTCATCGTCATCAGGTAGGACAGCTGCTGTATCTGTCTGAAGGCATCACTCACTTAAGTCTTCCTGATCAGCAGGCGGTTATCAGTCCAAGCAGAGCCGCCTGGATCCCGCCCGATTTAGAGCATGCTACGGTAATGAATAAAGCTCACCACTATCAAAGTCTGTATTTCGATATTCAAGTTCATCCAGATTTACCTAAGTACTTCTGTATTAAACAGGTTTCACCGCTGTTAAGGCAGATGATTCTGGATGTTGAGCACTGGCGGGAACCCTGGGATGAATCCAGCATCTACGCTCTGAAAGCACAAGTGCTGGTTCATGAAATCACCGCTGCGGCAGAAGTCCCGGTGCAAGTGCCGATCCCTTCAGACAGACGGCTTGCCATCGTTTGCGGGCAGTTAATGCAGCAGCCGGATATCAAGTATTCATTGAAAGAGTGGGGGCAGATAGCAGGCGCCAGTGATAAAACCCTTTCCCGTTTGTTTAAATCTGATCTCGGTATCAGCTTTCACCATTGGCGTCTGCATGTCAGGATGATGCACGCCGTCAGCTTATTAGATAAAAACCTTTCCAATACAGATATTGCTCTAGCCATCGGCTACTGCTCTGACAGTGCTTTTACCCATGCCTTTAACGGCTATTTTGGTTATCCGCCGCGGCAATATAAGCGCAGCTCGTCTAACTGAGATACATTTTGTCTGTATTTTGATGCTCGTCTAACTGAGGTACATTTTGTCTGTATTTTGATATTTGATGTCGCGGTAAAGCAGCCCCTCTGATCTCAATCGAGTTACACTTTGCAGACAATTCCAACTTCAAGGTTCTACTATTATGTCGATTATATCTAGTGTCTGCGAACTCAGGACAGGCAAAGCCAAGATAATGTTTCCCCAAAAAATCAATACTGCGATTGATAAGCATCAAGTCACGCAAATTAACGTTACCCTTTCAGGCATCAGCGGCGATGAGCATGTCTATGAAGAGTGTATCGATGAAGACAGAGTGATCCTTCAGTGTGCTCCCGAACATTACAGCAGTTTAAAAGCGCGCTTTCCCGACTCCAGCCACCTGTTTGTTAACGGCGGTTTTGGTGAGAACCTGACTGCCGAGGGAATGAACGAACATAATATGTGTATCGGTGATATCCTGCAGATAGGTGAAGTTAAGCTTGAGCTATGTCTGCCGAGGCAGCCCTGCTTTAAGCTTAATCATCGGTTTGAGCAGCCGTCCATTTCACGACATGTACAGGACAATGCCCAGACAGGCTGGTTTTACCGTGCATTAAGCGAAGGCATCATTAACCAGGGTGATAACATCGAACTGCTTGAACGTCCCAACCCGGAATGGACCATTGCTAAAGTCCAGCACTACCTTTATGTTGAGACAGATAATAAACTGCTGACTAAAAAACTCGCCGAACTTGAGCCTTTAGCTGACGAGGTCAAAGATGTTTTTAAACATAGACTTGCCAGCAACAGTGCTGAAGACTGGAACGATGGAGAGGCGGCCCTGCTTGAAGTCCGAGTCGTTAAAATTATTGATGAATCCGATAAAGTCAAACGACTGCTTCTAAGCCGCACCGATTTAAGCCCCTTACCTGCTTTCACCGCCGGGGCACATATCAGCCTGCACCTGGGCAACGGCCTGACACGTGCTTACTCTCTGTGTGCATCACTTAACAATGACTGTTATGAAGTAGCTGTCGGCTTAGCACCAGACAGCCGCGGCGGTTCAAAGTATATTCACGAACAACTGAAGCTGCGGGATGTACTGCAAATTTCTGAGCCTGCCAACTTATTTACCATGACACGGGCTAAAAAACAGGTTTTTGCGGCCGCTGGTATCGGCATCACGCCGTTTCTGGTCATGATTGAAGAAGCCGCCGCTAATAATGAACAGTTTGAGCTGCATTATTGTGTTGATGATACCAAAAACTACCCGTTTCAATCTCAGCTGGCCCAATATCAGGACAACGTTTTTACCTACAGCCTGGACCAGCCTTTGGATATTAATGCTCTGCTGGATAACCACCAGAGAGGCACGCATGTATATACCTGCGGCAGTCCCGGTTTTACCCGTTTAGTCAAAGAAGCCGCTCAGCACTGGAGTCTCGACAATGTTCATTATGAAAACTTTACGGCAGAATTAGCGGCAGATGCGAGCGAGTTTATAGTAAACATTCAAGGGAGCGGACTGCAGATAAACGTCCCCGCGGATCAAAGTATGCTTAATGCCCTGCGGGATAACGGTATTGATATTAACTCGGGCTGTGAAACCGGCCGCTGCGGAGCATGCCGCGTTGATTACCAAGGCGAGGTAGAGCATAAAGACAGCATTCTCACCAAGTCAGAAAAAAAGCAGTGCATGATCCCCTGCGTGTCTAGAGCAAAAGGCGCTGAGTTAACCATTTCACTGCCTTAGCGGCAGTAAAACGGCACTGTTATCAGCCGTCCGAACACGGACGGCTCTGTTTTGTTGAAAAAGATTATGCTTCTGCCTGCAGCTCGATACTGTCTGCCTGAATAAATGCAGGATGAGAAGCTAACTGCTGCGCATAAACGGCAATATTTTTATACTTGTCAAATTCACCATTATTTTTCACCAGCTCTACAATAAACGACATCATAATATCCGCGCCACTAAGCTGATCTGCAACTAAATAACGCCTGCCTTCTAAGGAGTCATCAAAAAATCGGAGTACTTTAGCGGTTTCCATATCGGCATAACCCGCTAAAAAGTTAGTTTCTGCCCCGTCTTTTTCGACAAATATTTTTAACAATAAAGGCAGGATCGCGGAGCTTTCAGCAAAATGCATCCATTGAGAATACTCAACATACTCTTTCGTGCCGCGCTGTGGCGCGAACAGCCCGTCAGCATATTTATCAATCAGATATTCCGTTATTGCCCCCGATTCCGCTATTATCATCCCGTCATCTTCAAGAATTGGCGACTTTCCCAGCGGGTGCACTGATTTAAGCTCAGGAGGCGCAAGGAATGTCGCAGGATCACGCTGATACGCAGCCACTTCGTACTTTACATTAAGCTCTTCCAGCAGCCAGATAATTCGTTTGGAACGAGACTTATTTAAATGGTGTAGTTTAATCATCATATTTCCGTTTTTATTGTTATTACAACTTTTATAAAGGCTGATTTACTTTAACAACCAGCTTGCCGAAGTTCTTACCTTCAAGCAGTCCCTTAAACGCTTCAACAGTATTATCTAACCCTTCTACTATTTGTTCTTTATACTTCACTTTGCCTTCCTGCAGCCATACCGTCATATCAGCAGCAAACTCGTTATAACGGTCTGCATAATCATCAAAAATGATAAAGCCCTGCATTTTAATACGTTTAACCAGTAGCGTGCCCATCAGCATAGACAAGCGGTCCGGCCCTTCTGGCAATGAAGTGGCGTTGTATTGTGAGATCAAACCACACAGAGGTACTCTGGCCCCGGTATTAAGCAGGGGCAGCACAGCATCAAATACCTTGCCTCCTACATTTTCATAATAAACATCAATACCTTTATCACATGCATTATTCAGCTGCTGCAGAAAGTCCTCTGCTTTATGGTCAATACACTCATCAAATCCCAGCTCTTCTTTCGCATAACGGCACTTCTCTTCACCGCCTGCAATCCCCACAACACGGCATCCTTTAAGCTTACCAATCTGACCAACGGTTGCGCCGACAGGTCCCGTTGCAGCGGCAACTACAATCGTATCTCCAGGTTTAGGCTCGCCAATATCCAGCAGCCCCATATAAGCTGTGAACCCAGGCATGCCCATAATGCCAAGCGCATAAGACGGCGCGGCCGGATCTGTACCAAGTTTAAGCAGCCCTTCACCATCGGACAGCGCGTATTTCTGCCAGCCGGTGTAAGCCAGCACCCATTCACCGACTTGGAAATCATCGTTATTTGAGACTTCAACCTGACAAACCGTACCGCCGACCATAACTTCATCTATAGCAACCGGATCAGCATAGGATTTGGCATCACTCATGCGCCCTCTCATATAAGGGTCAAGAGACAGATAGATAGTACGGAGAAGGACTTCGCCCTTTGCAGGAACCGGTTTATCTGTATTTTCAAGACGAAAATTATTATCTAGCGGTGCGCCGACAGGACGAGAAGCCAGTACAATACGTTGATTCTGATTAGTTTGAGCAGTCATGATTATTCCTCTTTGAGTATTATTAATATTTAACTGAATTTTCTGTGAATGTTCAATTTTCACGCGAAAAATAGACCAGTCGTCTAGTGTGTAATTAATAAAAAACCCGTACGTCAATAAGTACGGGTTTATGGTTATCTTCTTAAAATTCTAACTTGCCTTGTAAAATCTGTTCCGTTTTCTGCAGCGTCATCTGCAAACCAGACACATCTTTACTTAATTTATATAAAATACTGGCACCTAACCAGATCTGATATAACATTTCAGCAGTTTCCTGTGCATTGTTAACCTTAATAGAGCCGTCGAGTCTGCCGCTGTTAATGCATTGAGCAATAGCTGAAACTACATTAGCCGCACCTGCATTTAAGACTAAACGCATCGACTCAGAAAGATCCGATACTTCAGCACTCAGCTTTACTACCAGACACTTTTCAGCACCACATACACCGTCATTAAATTCAATCCAGTATCTGAAATAAGTTAACAGGCGCTCATTTGCAGATAAATGCTTATCTGTAAACAGGCCGTTCAGCCGTTCTATGTACTTGTCAAAATAATCAGCAATAAGCGCCTCGCCAAACTGCTCCTTCGATTTAAAATAATGATAGAAAGAACCTTTAGGTACTTGTGCATGCTTTAACAGCTGTGACAAACCAACACTAGTAAACCCTTTGGCTACGATTAATTCGTAACCCATGTCTAAAATATGCTGGCGTGTTTCGTTCGTTTGTATTTTCATAACAGGTACAATAAAACAAATTAGACCAGTCGTCTAGTGGCGTTTACATAATAATGAAAATAAGTATAAATCTAGCAGCTGAATATAAACTCGTTTATATTGCTTCAGGTAGATTTTTTATAATAAGGGAAGCTAAATGTCATTAGAAAGCGCTGTTACATTTTTTATTGCCATTTTCATATTCAGCATTACACCAGGACCCGGTGTATTTACCATTTTGTCACGCGCGCTGGTTGACGGTGTAAAAAGCTGCATTATGCTGGCTTTGGGAATGGTCGTAAGCGATCTGGCATTTCTCATTCTTGCTTGTTTCGGCCTGGCAACAATTGCAGAGAACTGGTCAGAAGTATTTCTAGTCATTCGATATGCAGGCGCGGCTTATCTTATTTACCTCGGATACAAAATGTTTAAAGCGCTGCCTCAGATCAAAGAGGACATGGGTAGAAACACCGCCAAAAACAAACACGCTTTATTAGCCGGCTTTACTCAAGGCTTTTTAATCTCCGCCTCGAACCCAAAGGTGATCCTGTTTTATATCGCCTTTTTACCAACTTTTATCGACCTGACTGTGCTTCAATCTCAAGATATTGTGCTGGCTGCTGTACTGACCTCCATTGCATTAATGGCAGGCCTGATGTTGATAGCCTTCGGCGCCGCCAAAATGGCCGGCATACTTAAAACACCACTCGCCCATAAGAGGCTGAACAGAGGCGCAGGCAGCATCATGATATTAGCCGGCACTTACCTTGCAGTGAATCGGTAAATCTAGGGAAACTGTACAATACGTTGTTAAACATGCAGTCATTTATTGCAAAGTCCCTAGCTCAGAGGCACTTTCCATTTTATCATTCTGTTTGCACACAGCGGTGTTGATGCATCAAAAATGCTAGTCAGTTCAGCCCGTGAAATTGACCATAATCCTGCGGATTAACCACAGCTCTTTATTAATATTGCCAGAGAACACGGCGCCCGCGGCATCTTCACCTGGAGAATAAATACTGACAGCCTTAATGAAAACGGCATCCCGCAGTATACCATTACCAATAATATGTGAGAGTTGATGGTGCGTGACAAAGCGCACTAACCTTTGCCCTCTACTTCCCCCTATTCCGGACAGCCTAATGGGCTGTCGCTTAGCGGCCATTATAAATGCGATCCCGGTCACGCTTGTTTTCAGGTGTTACAAATGTCCAGCAAAGGGTTGTTTTATCTTCTACCAAACATGCCGCCAAGCTTCTATATTGGCATCATCAAAAATAATCCTCTCTTAAGGAGATAATGATGAAAATTGTCGCAATTACCGCCTGCCCGACAGGTATCGCTCATACTTATATGGCTGCTGATAAACTCAGTGATACCGCTAAAAAACTCGGTATAACTATTAAGGTTGAAACCCAGGGAGCAATGGGGATCGAAAACCGTCTTACCGAGCAGGACATACACAGGGCAGATATTGTTGTAATGGCGGCTGACATCAGAGTCGAATACGGCGAACGTTTTGAAAGTAAATTATGCGTCAATGTCAGTATTCAGGACGCACTTAAGAAACCCCAGAGTATTTTTTCCCAGTGTCAGAAATTGATGAAATGAATAAGGCAACCCCTATGAAAAATGAATTCAAATTTAACTGTAGTCTTGTAAACGGTATTCACGCACGCCCGGCCAGCCACCTGGAAAAAGTGTGTAAGCAGTTTGACTGTGATATTACCCTGACTAACCTGCGCAGCGGCAATACAGGCAATGCTAAAAGTGTATTAGCCTTAGTCAGCACCGATACCCTGCTTAATGACCCGTGTATTCTGACTTTTAACGGTCAAGACAGCGAACAAGCGTTAAACAAACTTACACAGTATATTCATAATGAATTTGCTCACTGCGATCAGGCTTTAGATAAACCCGGCGCCAGTGAAGCTATCGTACTGCCACAGTCGCTGCTGCGTCATCAGCCGACTCTGCTTCAGGGAAAATGTCTAGCACTAGGTATCGGCAAAGGCCGCTTAATCGGCAATGAAGATATCAACCTCAATCTGTTCCGTACAGACATCCAATATGATGAAACGGCCCGCTTTGATAATGCCCGCCAGCAGGTTAGTAATAGCCTTGAGCAGGCTGTACAAGATGCAGACGGCGCTGAAAAAGAGATTATCAATGCACACCTGGCTATTCTTAATGACATCACTTTTGTTGATGATATTCAAAAACACCTGATCAGTCAGTCAACAGCAAATGCAGTACTAGCCAGCCTTGAAATAGTCAGTGAGCAGCTCAAGCAGTCATCCAGTGCTTACCTGCGCGAGCGTATTGTTGATATTCGCGATGTTGCCACGCAGCTGCTCTGTGCGGCTTACCCGGAAATCAACATCACTACTAAGTTAACCTTAACTGGGCCGTCGATTGTTATTGCCAATGACCTGACACCAAGTCAGTTTCTTGGTCTGGATAAAGAACTGCTGCAGGGATTAGTACTTACTCACGCAGGCAGTACGTCACATACTGTGATTTTGGCTCGTGCCTTTAATATCCCGACTTTATCGGGCATTGAAGCGGCTCAGTGTGCAGACGCTCTAAACAGTGAAGTATATCTAGATGCTAATCTCGGTGTACTGGCCGTACAGGCCAATCAAGGGGTACGCTGCTACTTTGACCGCGCTATCACTTTGAACCAGCAGCTGAGCGACAAACAAGGTGCTTACGCAGCCCTCTCCGCGCAAACCAGTGACGGCAAAGGTATCGAAATCGCAGCTAATATTGCCTGCTCCGTTGAAGCACAGGCGGCATTTGAAAAAGGTGCACAGGGTATTGGTTTATTCCGCACAGAAATGCTGTTCATGGACCGCAGCGAAGCCCCAAAAGAAGAGGAGCAGTACGAACAGTACCGCCAGGTTTTACAAGCTGCCGATGATAAACCAGTAATCATCCGCACCATGGATATCGGTGGTGATAAACCCATTGATTATCTGAATCTTCCTCAAGAAGGAAATCCCTTCTTAGGTTACCGTGCCGTGCGTATTTACCCGGCCTTTATCAACCTGTTCCATGATCAGCTTAGCGCTATTCTACGAGCAGCTCTGCACGGTAATGCGAAAATAATGATCCCGATGATCCAGAGCATTGAAGAGATCCGCTGGGTTAAAGAGCAGATAGAAATAGTAAAAAACCGACTAACAGCACAGGAACTTGAATTTGATAACGATGTACCGCTGGGCATTATGGTAGAGATTCCAGCCACGGCATTTATCATTGATCAGTTCTGTCAGGAAGTTGAGTTTTTCAGTATCGGCTCAAATGATATGACTCAGTACCTGCTGGCAGTGGACCGCGACAATGACAGTGTTGCGCACCTTTACAACAGTCTGGCGCCCTCTTTTCTGCGTATGCTGGATCAGGTAGTCAGCACAGCACATCAGTACGGGCGCTGGGTTGGTTTATGCGGTGAACTTGGCGCAGATGCTAAAGTACTGCCGCTGTTGATCGGTGCCGGTTTAGATGAAATCAGTATGAGTGCGCCTAAAATAGCGCCGGCTAAAGCCGTGCTCAGCAAACTTAACAGCAGTGACTGCAAGGCTCTTTTCGACCAGGCTTGTCAGTGCCCGACCATAAACGATGTACAGGCACTGCTGGATAATGCTTCTGCTAGTCAGGAAAGCAAACCGCTGTTATCAACAGAGTGTGTATTAAAAAATGCTGATTTCTCCTGTAAAGAAGAAGTTATTCAGTCAATGGTCGGCAATTTAGGACTGCACGGGCGCACCGATAATACTTATAAGCTGGAGGAAGATATCTGGGCTAGAGAAGCGGTTTTCTCTACTGCATTAGGATACGGGTTTGCAATTCCGCATACTAAATCTGAGCATATTCGCGACTCGAGCATCAGTATTGCCCACCTTAATAAACCCATTGACTGGCAGTCTGACTCTGGTGATGTAGATGTGGTTATTATGCTGACCTTAAATAAAGAACAAGGCGATCAGCATATGCGTATCTTCTCTAGTCTGGCACGTAAACTGATTCACGAGAGCTTCCGAGAGCAGCTGCGTCACAGCAAAGATGAAGCGGGCATTATCAGCATGCTGGAAAAAGAACTGGCAGTTTAAGCCGTAAAGCTTACTAAAAAGGCGCCTGCTTTTAAGCAGGCGCCTTTTTTATTTGCGCTGCAAAAATAACAGCTTAAGGTTTGGCGCTGTTGATATGAGCAAAAGACAGCGGAAAATCACGCTCTTTAGTTAAGGCTTCGGCGCGTAATGTTATAGCCTGCTCACTGATCCGTTCGCTGCTAGGAAAAGAACGTATCGCTTTTATTTCTTTATCCACCAGCCCAGTTTTTGTCAGCTGCTGCAGAATAACATCAGCCGCGGTTAATACCGAAGAAGCTTTAACCGTTTCACAACGCGCATAATTATCACCGGCAAAGGAAACATTAGCAGCACGTAATGTCGGATCGCCGCCGGGTATCTGCTGCGCACCAAACAATGGTTTTGCACCGACTTGTGCATTACTGAAGCTAGGGATATAAGCACTGATATGCGCAATCGCACGGCTGGTACGTTCAATGATCTCCGACTCAGTCCAGTTCTTATCTATTTTATTTAAAAAGACTTCCGCTAATTTCGGCTGCGCACTCTGCTCGGTACTTGCCACTAACCCCTGCTTAAACAAAGTAATATCTTCGGTCATGCCGTGGAGCTGAAAATAGCCGCCCGGATAAGGTGTGAACTGTGCCATGCCCTGTGGCGTGCCCCGCTCGCCATGAAAAACCACTTCCGGCCAGACAGCATCGCAATCAGTCCATTTACTGACATAAGCAGCCTTAAATTCAACCAGACGCGGCCGTTTGAAACCTAACAGATCATCAATTAAACCACTTCTGAAACCAGCAGCATTGATTAAATAATCAAATTCCTCCTGCTTGTTTAAACCTGCCTGCTGATAATCAATCAACCAGCCCCCGGATACAGTCGGACTTATCTTAGTCACCGCGCTGTTAGTCAGCACCTGACAAGCTGTATTAGCCTCAAGAGAAAGTGCGGCAGAAGCACCTAAACGGAACATGTTTAAACCAAATTCATGCACCATCACCAGCGGATACTGCAGTTTGTCCAGATCTACATTTTTAGCCACTGGAATCATCCATTGCGCTAAGGTCTGCGGTTTATCAAGCGGCGTTTGTAATGCTAAAGACTCAAGCTCTTCACGCTCGAACAGCTGAAAATAGTCCTGACTTTCACCGAGCACTTTATTTAAAGGATCAAGCTGAATCAAACGTTCATATTCGCTCTGCAGTTTATATAAGCGCGGTAATAACTGCTGCGGCGTACCTTTATCATGTTTAGGCACTGCCACCACCGTCGGCCGATAATCAGCAGCATAGGGGTATAAACGCAGCAGATCAATGGACTGTGCAAGCAGCGTTACACACTGCTGTTCAGAGATTTCCCGGTATAAATTACCGCCGGCATGCAGATGACAGATTGGCGGGCCGTTTACTAAACTAGGCCCTTTTTCAAGCAGGGTAATATCCAGGCCCAGCTCACTTAGATATAACGCCACGGAAGCACCGGCAATACCGCCGCCGATAATGGCTATTTTTGCTGCTGTTGAGTTAATTTGTGTAACGTCTGACATACTGACCTTTATCTAATGACCGACAATAAAATTAAACGCGCAGTTAGTCTGCCAGTGCATACTCATTTGTATTGCCTAATACAGCAATCAAATCGGCAAAATTATCAAACACAATATCCGGGTTATGCAGGCCGATATCTTCGCCGTAGTTATAGCCGTAAGTTAAACCAACACTCTGCATCGACGCTGCATTAGCAGCTAGAATATCATTTTTTGAATCACCGACCATTACACACTGCTCTGGAGTAACATTCAGCTTTTCACAGACATGTAATAACGGCAGCGGATCCGGTTTACGCTTTGCTAAACAGTCGCCGCCTAATAATATTTCAAATAACCCGGTCAACTGCAGCCCTTCAAGAATCGGTTCAATAAAATCAAAAGGTTTATTGGTCACAATCACTAAACGATAACCATGAGCTTTTAATATCTTTAAAGTTGAACGCACCTGCGGGTAAGCAGCCGTTTTAATGCAGAGATTGTTTTTATAGAAATCTAAGAAAATCTGCAGGGATTTTTCAAGTAAAGCCGGCTCAAGGTCTTCCGCTACCACTGACTGACCGGATAAACCGCGCTGCACTAAAGTAAGTGCGCCGTTACCCACCCAGGAGCGGATAATATCTTCACTAAACGTCGGACGCTCCAGTGTGGTTAACATATGGTTTACAGCTAATGCTAAGTCTGGAGCACTGTCGATCAGCGTACCATCTAAATCGAATAAAATGACTTGTTTATTGGTAAATTTCAATTTTTTTGACCTTGATATAAATCAATTATAGAGAGCAGTCATTATGCCAGTAATATTCAAAAAAGTAACTTTTGATCACGGTTGTTAAAATAGCTGGGAGAACGTTTATATTTATTGTGCTTTTAATCGTTCAGTAAAAAATAAAGCTCTTCAGCATTTACAATCACAGGAGTCTGAACTTGGATTTTACCATTCAAAAAAAGACAAGACGCAACCCCGTCATTATTTTTTATCAGACGTAAAACTTAATTATCCTCTCTTTCACACTGATAAATAAAATTAATAAAACTGACATATATCCTTTACCTAAAGCAATTTGTGTGAACTCTCAACTTTTAAACTTCTCTTGTAAATGTGTGTGTTTACAGCGTTATTTTTGATTAAATATATTTTTATATCTTAAATTTGGAGAACGCTTTTTTATGAACAAAAAATTAATCCCATTATTACTTACTATCTCACTTATTGGCTGTAAAACTACTGAAGAGGCGGTAACCTCTGGTAATAAGTTGAATATAGATAATCATATTGAAGCGAGTAACTTAATCCAATTAGCTTCATACTATGAGCTCACACCAAATCATCTGCTTATAACAAATTCAGGAATAGATCTGGTCAATTCTCTTGAACTTAAGAGTAGCGAATATGGCTCGGCAGGAGCATTGAAAAACCAAGTTGCTGAACAACTATATAAACAGGCTGCAGAATTAGAACCTAATAATTTAAATCATAAATTTTCATTAGCTTTTGCTCAAGTAGTAAACAACAAGGCAGAGGATGCTATTGAAACTTACGATACCATTCTAGCTATTGACAGTGATAATACAGACGCACTCAGTCTTAAGGCTTTATACGCTCATGCCGTTAAAAAGAATAAAATAAGCTCAGACAATATAACCAAGCTTCAAGCCGTAAATGTTGACAGCGCTGATTTGGTCACAACATTAATCAATACCGTTGATCAAATAAGTAGTCAAAAAGTGATTGATGACTATGAGCAAATAAATTTGAAAAGTTATAAACAACCCGTTATTTGGATATTTGGACATGCTTTAGACGCTGATGGAACAGCAAACAGTATCCTGAATGCAAGATTAGACATGGTTATCGCACTCGCTAAAAAACACCCTCATTCTAAAATTATGGTGACAGGAGGTGTTCCGAAACAAGGCAACACTGAAGCTCGTGTTATGCGTGAAACCTTAGCTGCAGCCGGTATAGATGCAAGCCGAGTAATCATTGAAGACAGATCAACAGATACTGTACAGAATGTTACCTTTGGCCTCCCCCTACTTTCAGAGCACAAGCCTGATGCTGTGGTACTAATTTCAAGCCCGTTTCACCTTCCAAGAGCAGCCTCTGTTTTTAAAATGCATGCACTAGTAAATGACTTTGACGTAGAGGTATTAACACTGGCTTCTTTAGATAACGACAGCAACCCCTACGCAACCTATGCTCCTAACAAAACAATGAGTGATAAGGATTATTTAGATATTTTTAGAGACACCTCGCGTGCGGTAGGTTTTTTTGCCTACCCGCCCATTAAACAATAGTGAAAAAAATTAGGACAGCCAAACCTTTCCCGGAGTGGCTGTTCACACTAGGCAGGGACATGAGCCGTTCATTTTAGAACAAACATTTTTAACTTTTGGAAAGCAGGTAAAATAGACAAGAGCAATATTAAAAAATAGGCTCTAAATATCGTCACTGAATATCGAACGCTCCAACGTAGTTAACATATGGTTCACGGCTAATGCTAAATCCAGTGCGCTGTCGATCAGCGTACCGTCTAAATCGACTTGTTTGTTGGTAAATTTCAATTGTTTTGACCGTGATATAAATCAATTATAGAGAGCAGTCATTACGCCTGTAATATTCAAAAAATAACTTCTGTTCAGGCTTAGAAATAAGCTAAAAAGAATCGTTCATTATTTAACTATACTACCGACAAAGTAAGGGGTTTTAGACCTTACTATTTTAAAAAAAATGTATATTTTTCTGATGACACACTTGTTCATTCACAATTTCATTGCAAGCATCCATAATTAATTGATTTTGATTAGTGTGATATTGTAAATATACAACAGGCCAATTGCGTCAGTGTGGCCTATGTAAAGCGGTTACATGCTTAGGTGAGTAATGAATCGGATTATTTTTAGAAAATTAGGTCAGAATGACCGTTCAAAAGTACTGGAGATGCTGCAGGATTCTGAAGTGATGCAGTTTATTGGTCCTAGGCGTGCTTTAAACAAAACTGAAGCACTTGAATGGTTTCAAAATGAATATGAAAAACCATCTAGATTTCCTGTCGCATTAAAAGCCACAAATGAATTTATTGGCTTCTGCGGTATTAAGCACATTGACGGCGTTTTGGACTTTGGTTATTTTTTTAGAAAGTCTTTTTGGGGGCAAGGTTTAGCAACTGAGACATGTAAACTGGCCATCGAGGATCTCGAAAAAGAAATTGATTTTAATAAAGTTCTAGTTTTTATTGCAAAAGCTAACGATGCAAGCTTGGTTCTTGCTAGAAAACTGGGGGGGCACCCGCTCCAAGAAGTCATCAAAGAAAATGAACCGGGTTATTATTATAGAGTAAAAACAGGCGCTTAAAAAAATAAACCTCGGTTAATACCTAATGCCGATCAGTTAAGAAAAATCTATTGATTTTTAACTGAATAAGATCAAAATCCGATGTTCACAAAACATCGGATTTTTTTATGCAACTATCAACAGCACTTTCCCAGGTATCACTTAATCACTTCACTGAATTTACTGGCCTTAACGAGCTATTAGCACCTGAGTTAGTTACTGATGCACTATCTCAAACTGGCGTGGCTACGATAAGAAAACGTAAGCTCCCTATGGAACAAATGGTTTGGGCTGTTATTGGCATGGCATTATTTCGCAAGTACTCAATGCGCCAACTGGTTAATCAACTTGATATTATCCTTC
>NZ_KB906985.1 GCF_000381745.1 Psychromonas ossibalaenae ATCC BAA-1528
TTTACTGACGATGCAAACTTATTCATCACCGTCACAGTTTAATAACGTTCAAACAGTTTGAGTAATGCATCACTGTTATCAGGCGCAAACTTCTCTTCCTGTTCTTTGCCATAAACACTGTCGGCTAGTTTCTGTTTACGTGTCTGCAGAGCTAAAACACGCTCTTCAACGGTATGTTCACAAATCAGCTTATAAACAAATACCGGTTTATCCTGGCCGATACGATACGCGCGGTCCGTTGCCTGATTTTCTACAGCAGGGTTCCACCAGGGATCGTAATGAATAACGGTATCAGCAGCGGTTAAGTTCAGGCCGACACCACCCGCTTTTAACGAGATAAGGAATACCGGCACATCTCCGGACTGAAACTTATCAATAACCTCTGTACGGTTACGGGTCTGCCCGGTTAGCTTCACAAAGTCGATTCCCTCAGCCTGCAGGGACTCTTCAATCAGACCTAACATCTGTGCGAATTGTGAGAAGATCAGAATGCGGCGCCCTTCTTCAATCATCTCCGGCAGAATTTCCATTAAGAAATCCAGTTTAGCTGAACTTTTAATATTCTGTGCATGTTCAAGTTTCACTAAGCGGGGATCACAGCAGGCCTGACGCAGTTTAAGCAGTGCATCTAAAAATTCGATACGGCTTCTTGCCATACCTTTTTCTTTGAGCAGATCGCGTACCTTCGCTTCCATGGTGACACGAATACTCTCATATAATGTGCGCTGATCATTAGGCAGAATAACATTATGGATAATTTCAGTTTTAGCCGGCAGTTCTTTTGCAACATCATCTTTGGTACGGCGTAATAAAAACGGCCGGGTCTTTTGAATTAACCAGTCTTGAATCTGCTGATTACCCTCACCTTCAATACCTTTACGATAAAAACGATTAAAGGTACTGTGAGTCCCTAAAAAGCCGGGCATTAAGAAATCAAACAAAGACCATAACTCACCCAGATGATTTTCCATTGGTGTACCGGTCAGACATAAACGTTGTCTGGCATTAAGCTGCTTGATACTTTTGGTCATCTTCGCCAATGGATTCTTAATTGTCTGCGCTTCATCAAGAATTAAATCAGAGAACTGCATCTCTTCAAGCTGGGCAAAGTCCCGTCCAACCAGAGGATAAGTTGTGATCACTAAATCATAATCGGGCACATCTGCAAAGTATTGATGCCTATCGGTGCCGTGCAGCACCAGTACTTTTAATGTAGGAGTGAACTTAACGGCTTCATTCAACCAGTTGCCCACCAGTGAGGTCGGGCAGATCACCAGAGCAGGGTTTTCTAACTGGCCGCGCTGTTTTTTATACAATAAATACGCCAGAGCCTGGATAGTTTTACCCAGGCCCATATCATCGGCTAATACTCCGGAAAAACCATATTCATTTAAGAATACCAGCCAGTTTAATCCGGTTAACTGGTAATCACGTAATGTTGCATTAAGATTTTCAGGCAGCTCTACCGCCTGGATACCGGAAAAATTAGCCAGCTTTTCTGCTAATGCTTTTACATGGTCCCCGCCTACCCAGCGGTTTATCTCTGGTAACTGTGCTAATAAAGCAGCCTGGCTTTGCGGCAGATGAATATTGTCATTATTGACTTCACCCAACTCCTGCAGAATAGATAAAATCGGCTGAATAGATTCACGCTTAATACGTAACGGACGTCCATTGGGCTGTGCCAGCAGAATATCAAACTGATGCTGCTGCCAGTCTTCGTTGCTGCGCAGCCATTCTAATAATAAAGGCAGCAGTGCAATACGCTTACCGTCAATTTCAATAGAGACTCCTAAATCAAACCAGTTACCCTGCTCTTCAACTTCAATATCAATACTGTCAATCTGATCGCTTTGTAATGCCAGTTCAGAAGAGATATCAAACCGCCAGCCTAAAACCTCTAAACGAGCTTTATGAGCCGTCAATAGAGACAACCACTGGAACTGCTGCGAACCGCCTAATTCTGGAGGTAAAATGCCCAGTAACTGCGCAGTTTTAGGCTGTTTAGGATCGTACATGTGTACGTCAAGCAGACACAACTGTTCAAACTCGCGCATCGCCAGAGACTCTTTTTCAACCTCACGCGCGATGTTGACTATTTCATTTTTCCACATAAACTGCGTGCGGTCCGGTTCATCAGTCACACTCGGATTCAGTACCAACTCGCCGTAACAGAAAGTTAAACGAGCAAGAAATAACGGCTGCTCTTTAATGTTTTTTTCATTAAGCTCAAATACAACCTGTAACGGCTCACTAATATTACGTGTCTGGAATTCAATAGGGTTAGGCAGAACGGCCTGAGGAAAACGCAGTGAAACTTCCTGAGTAAAGTGCACACACTGTTTTTTAGCCAGCGGCGGGGTTTTTAACAGAGATAATACCCAGTCTCGATCAAATTCACTGCTTATCTCACCAACTAAGCCTTTATCGGTATCCAGATAATAAGGCTGAGGAGTTGGTACCAGCAGCCAGTTTTCACAGTCCTGCAGGCTGACTTGTAATTGTTTTAAATTATCTTCCTGCTCTAACCATTGTAGCTGCAGTTCTTTACTTTCAGAATGATGCAGGGGCAGTGATAAATCGTTCCAAAAACAACGCCCGCTTGCCAGAATTTTCTGAAGTGCCAGCAAATCATGTTCATTGTGGATATATGTTTTAGCCAGCTTAGGCACTCGCCCTTCTTTAGCTAATAACAGCTGCAGAATACTAACATCTTCAGCTTTAACCCATTTATAACTTTCCATCCAGGATTCATTATCAACCACTGAAATAAGATCTTTTTCAGCAAAAACACTGACATTTTCGCTTTTTAAAAAGCGTACAGAGCCGTATTCAACCTGCAGGTACTGCAGTGAATGGTTGTATAGGCTTTTATTAAAAGACAGGCGGAAATAACCCTGATAAGCACTAGCGCTAGTAACCGGCTGTTTTTTGGCTAACTGTGCCTGGAGCAGTTCAAACCAGGTCTGATAGCTGTTTTCAATATTATAATTGGGAGTATCTGCCTGATAAGCAAGCAGTAGAGCCACTGCGTGTTTACAGTTCCAGCCCACAGGACAGCTGCAGGTACTGTGGATAATAAACCCGCCTTTATTGGATTTTTTAATTGAAGCCGTGGTTTGATAAGGCGTTTCTGATGTCCCTTTAACACTGCCGCTAAGTTTATTTTCCTGCTCATCATATTCACACGATAAAACGCGGCTTTCTTTAAAATAACGCGTTCCCCGGTCAATAATATTACGACCGAAACTAGTGAAAATATCTTGCTGAGTAATTTTGGGCATCTGTCCAACCAACTATAAAAACGGATCGCCAATGATAGAGGCAGCGGTGCAATAAATAAAGATTTATTCCGCTATAGCAAGATAAATCAGTGAATATTTTATAGCATGAGCCAAAAGGGAGCCGAAGGCTCCCTTTGAGTTTACAACAAAGCGCAGATTAATCTACGTTTACTATTTACAGATTCGGACCTAACCAGCGCTGTGCCGTTTCTAGATCCCAGCCTTTGCGATGTGCATAGTCTTCGACCTGGTCCGGTTGAATTTTAGCAACGGCAAAATAACGGCTTTCAGGATGTGAGAAGATCCAGCCTGAAACGGCAGCTCCCGGATACATTGCGTAACTGGAAGTTAACTGCATACCGATTTCCTGCTCCACATTCATCAGGTTCCAGATAATTTCTTTTTCACTATGCTCTGGACAGGCCGGATAGCCAGGAGCTGGACGAATACCCTGATATTTCTCACGAATCAGATCATCGTTTGCCAGCGTTTCATGCGGCGCAAATCCCCAGTATTCTTTACGGGTCTGCTGATGCAGATATTCCGCAAAAGCTTCTGCTAAACGGTCACATACTGCCTGCACAAGAATAGCATTATAGTCATCGTTATCAGCTTTATAGCGTTCAGCAACTTCGCGTTCGCCAATCCCGCCTGTCACCGCAAAAGCAGCTAGATAATCCGCAACACCTGAAGACTTAGGCGCCACATAATCCGATAGACAGTGATTTACAAAGGGAGCTTTTTTCTCAGTCTGCTGACGTAAGTTTTCACTTACCTGCAGTATTTCAGTGCGGGATTCGTCCGCATATATTTCAATACTGTCGTTTACACTGTTTGCCGGAAAAATTCCCACAATGCCGCTGGCAGATATCTCACCGCCAGATTCCACTGTATCAAGCATCTTAAGTGCATCAGCGAATAAACGCGAAGCCTCCACACCAACCACTTCATCTTCTAATATACGCGGGTATTTACCAGCAAGGCCCCAGGTCATAAAGAAAGGCGTCCAGTCAATATATTCTCGTAATGTCTTAATCGACATATTTTTTATCACTTGTACACCAAGCTGTTTCGGTACCGGCGGCTGATAATTTGCCCAGTCAATTTTAGCGCAGTTATCACGGGCTCTCTGCAGAGAAACGGGTGCACTGCGGGGGCGCTTATTGGCATGCTGTTCACGCACACGCTGATAGTCCAGATCCAGTTTTTCAACAAACTCAGGTTTATGTTCAGGGTTTAATAATTTCTGACAAACACCTACAGCACGTGACGCATTGGATACGTAAACAACCGGCTGATCGTAATTCTGCTCAATTTTAACTGCAGTATGTGCTTTAGAAGTTGTTGCCCCGCCGATCAGCAGCGGTAACTTCAATCCCTGCCGCTGCATCTCTTTAGCCACATAAACCATTTCATCAAGAGAAGGAGTAATTAAACCGGATAAACCAATTATATCGGCATTTTCCGCAATAGCCGTTTTAATTATTTTCTCAGTAGGAACCATTACGCCTAAGTCGATAATTTCATAGTTATTACACTGCAGAATAACACCCACAATATTCTTACCGATATCATGTACGTCCCCCTTCACGGTTGCCATCACGATTTTACCGTTAGCTGCACCGACCTCTTTAGTTTCCTCTATAAAAGGATTTAAATAAGCAACAGCCTGCTTCATCACTCGCGCAGATTTAACCACCTGCGGCAGAAACATTTTACCTTCACCAAACAAATCACCAACAATATTCATGCCGTCCATTAACGGCCCTTCAATCACTTCGATGGGTTTATCAGCATCCAGACGAGCTTGCTCTGTATCTTCCTCAATAAACTCGGTAATACCTTTTACTAAGGCATGAGCAATACGCTCATTAACCGGCAGTGTGCGCCACTCCAAGGCTTTGCCGTCATCGACTTTTTCAGTGCCGGAATCTCGGTAGTTTTCTGCAATATCCAGTAACGCATCGGTAGCATCCGGACTGCTGTTTAAAACAACAGCTTCTACAGCATCTTTGAGCTCTTTGGGGATATCATCATAAATGGCCAGCTGAGCCGCATTAACAATGCCCATATCCATACCATTTTGGAAACAGTAATAGAGAAATACCGCGTGAATCGCTTCACGAACCGGGTTGTTACCACGGAAAGAAAATGAAACATTAGAGACACCACCTGAGATCATCGCATGCGGCAGGTTATCTTTAATATCTTTAACGGCATCAATAAAATCAACGGCATAGTTATTATGCTCTTCAATACCCGTTGCTACGGCAAAAATATTCGGATCAAAAATTATATCTTCAGGTGGGAAACCAACCTGGTTGACTAAAATATCGTAAGAGCGCTGACAAATTTCGAACTTACGTTTTCGGGTATCGGCCTGACCGACTTCATCAAAGGCCATTACAATCACCGCAAAACCATAACGGCGAATTAACTTAGCCTGACGGATAAAATTATCAACACCTTCTTTCATGCTGATTGAGTTAACAATACCTTTACCCTGTACACACTTAAGGCCTTCTTCTAAAATTTCCCATTTAGAAGAATCGACCATGATCGGCACACGGGAAATATCCGGTTCAGAGGCACATAAATTGAGAAAACGTTTCATCGCATATAATGAATCAAGCATCGCTTCATCCATATTGATATCGATAATATCGGCACCCGCTTCAACCTGATGCAGTGCAACTTCTAACGCTTCATCATACAGCTCGTCTTTAATTAAACGTTTAAAACGTGCCGAACCAGTAACATTGGTACGTTCGCCGACATTCTGGAACAGTGAATCTTTACTAATAGTCAGTGCTTCTAAACCGCTTAAGCGGCAGGCTACTTCAATTTCCGGCAGGGCCCGAGGTTTAACCCCGGCTACCACATCCGCCATCGCTTTAATATGTGCGGGGGTCGTACCACAACAGCCGCCGACTAAATTTAAAAAGCCGCTTTCAGCCCATTCTTTAATATGCTCAGCCATTTCATCAGCTTCTAAGTCGTATTCACCAAAAGCATTAGGTAAACCAGCATTGGGATGCGCTGAAACAAAGGTTTCTGAAATACGCGACATCTCCTGCACATACTGACGCAGTTCATCGGGCCCAAGTGCACAGTTCAAGCCAAAGGAAACAGGCTCAATATGACGCAATGAGTTATAAAAAGCTTCCGTTGTCTGCCCGGACAGTGTACGTCCTGATGCATCGGTAATGGTACCCGAGACCATTACCGGTAATTTATAACCAAGCTGTTCAAAAACGCCGCTGACCGCAAATGCAGCAGCTTTGGCATTCAGGGTATCGAATACAGTTTCAATTAATATTAAATCACAACCGCCTTCAATTAAGGCCAAAGTTGATTCAGAGTAAGCTTCCACTAATTCATCAAAACTGACATTACGAAAAGCCGGATCATTGACATCGGGAGAGATTGAACAGGTTCTATTCGTCGGGCCTAAAACACCAGCGACAAAACGCGGGCGGTCCGGTGTTTCTGCTGTTTTCTGATCCGCGACCTGACGGGCAATACGCGCGGCCTCTCGATTGATTTCAGCTGAGAGATGTTCCATCTCGTAATCAGCCATCGCGATAGTGGTCGCATTAAAAGTATTTGTTTCAAGAATATCAGCGCCGGCATCGAGGTACTCTCGGTGAATATCAGCAATAATATCCGGCTGAGTTAAAACCAGCAGATCATTATTACCTTTGACATCACATGACCAGTTCGAGAAGCGTTCACCACGATAGTCCTGCTCTTCAAATTTATATGCCTGGATCATGGTGCCCATGCCGCCGTCAATAAGCAGAATGTGTTTTTCCAGTTGAGCTTTAATAAGTGCACTGCGATCGTCGACTAACATAGAGTTCCCTGTTACTTTACTGATTAAGTTGTACAGATATTAACATAAAAGCAATATGCATTTACGCCTGAAGATGGACAGCTGTATGAAATATTTAGTTATAAATAATGAATAAATTGATAGTTGGGGCAAGCTTGAAAGAAGCGGCAGATAAATCAGGCATAAAAAAAGCGAGCTAGGAACAGCTCGCTTTTGCTTAAAAGAACATTTGCAATGTCATCACGATAAACATAATTAATAGTTTTATGCTTTCTGGCTTTTACCATCCTTCAGCTCTTGTACTCCATTAACCTTAACAAACATAAACGACTACAACTAACTTTGTTTATAAATGAAACAGGCTCCAAAAACACAAACCAAAAATACTCGAAACTAACACAATAAAACTACAATACATTTATCTTATGATCGACTATCACGTTACAAAAAAAGCAGTAATAGATGAGCCGACTTATTCGGCGGTGAGCTGCTTAAAAAAACACGCTCCTAAAATTTATTACTACCTTTAAGATACTGATATGAAGTAATAATATATATTCCCTCCATGTTAGTGATACATCTGAAACCAGCGTTTTATTTCAACTAACAATAAACCTGAAATAAAAAGATCCTTTCCCTAAACCCCTTCGGGCGATTGAGTTACAATTACTAACTGCAGCTCCTAACTGGGTCCAGATCTTACTAAAAACTGATATGAAGTAATAAACTATCCTCCACTTGGTTTTTAAGATTATCAACGAATTATTTACAATAACAAAACACACAATTTAAAAAAACAAAGCCGCAAATTACAATTTATAAGGCTTCTTAAACTACTAACCGATTTGTCAAAAATCAAACTACTAACATATTGTAAAAATTCGCTGCGCTAGGTATACCTTGTTTGTCCTCCAGCTCATTAATTACTATTAAGTGTAGGTCTGATTCAACACATTACCAGCCCGCAAAATTGTTTATAATTCGTTTTTAAAGGTGCGTCACACTTTTATTTTTTTGATTATTTCAGCTCTGCTAAATCGTACGGCGTTACTTGATAAACACAGTAGTTTAACCAGTTGCTGTATAACAAATTTCCGTGACTTCGCCAGATTGCACGAGGTATTTCATTCTCATCATCACCAGGATAATAATTGACAGGCAAAACCGGATCTAAGCCTTCATCCTGATCACGTAAATACTCATTATTTAATGTATTAGCGTCATACTCCGGGTGCCCTGAAATATAGACCTGACGACAATCAGGGCTGGCTGCTAAATAAACACCGGCATCAGGCGCATCAGCAAAAATTGTTAAGTCACTTTTTTCTGCCAGCTCTTCAGAATTAAACTCGGCAAAACGTGATAAAGGCGCCCAGAATTCATCATCAAAACCGCGCACTAAAGGATGATGGTGATCATAAGTACGATGCAGATAAATACCTGATAATTTCGAATCACGAGTTGTTTTATCAAAGTCATATAAGTATTTAAGGGCTGCCTGTGCAGCCCAGCATAAAAACAGTGTGGAGGTCACGTTATGGCGGGACCACTCTACAATTTCAGTAAACTTATCCCAGTAGTAGACATCTTCAAACGGAATTTTTCCAAGCGGTGCGCCGGTAATAATAAAACCATCCCACTTCTGATCTTTAACACGCTCAAAATCACCGTAAAATTTATCTAAATGTTCTTGAGGGGTATTACGTGAGGCTCTGGCATCCACGCGTAATAACTCTACATCTACCTGCAGCGGAGTATTAGAAAGCAGACGCATCAACTGAGTTTCAGTTTCAATTTTTTTCGGCATTAAATTCAAAATTAATACCCGCAGAGGACGAATATGCTGATGGCTGGCACGAGACTCAGACATAGTGAAAATATTCTCTGATTTTAATATTCCGGCAGCAGGTAAATCATCAGGTATACGAATAGGCATTACAATACTCCACATAAATTCATTTAGACATCTAGAAGTCTAACACTAATTGATACAAAACTTCTAAATTTATTCATAGTGGTGATAATATCGACACAATAGTTGATGATGAATTTAACAAGGAGTGAAAATGTTTAATATTGTCCAGGCAGATTTAACCATAGCAGAGCATGCACAGGCTTACCTGCAGCTGATGTCTCATTACGCTTTAGATCCCATGGGAGGTGGTGAAGCTCTCTCTGATTTTGCAAAAGAAAACCTTATCGAAGCACTGTTAAAACGCAATGATGTATTTATAGTATTAATCTTTAAGGATAAAAATCCTGCGGCTTTATTAACCGCAATTGAAGGATTTTCAACTTTTGCATGCCGGCCTTTGTTAAATATTCATGATCTGGTTGTACATAATAATTATCGAGGCCAGGGATTGAGCGGGCAGTTATTTGCGGAGATTGAAAAAATAGCCCGATCAATAAAATGCTGCAAAATCACCTTGGAAGTATTAGAGGGTAATCAGATTGCTAAAAAAGCTTATAACAAACAGGGGTTTTCAGATTATCAGCTGGATCCAGAGTGCGGCAGCGCGCTCTTCTGGAGTAAACCTTTAAATTAATAACGGCCATTTTTATTAAGGCCGACATTAAAGCATTAATTACTGTCCACAATGTGTGATTGCCGTATCCTGAGTAAGCGCACCAGGTACAAAGAAAAAGGCAGGCTTTCTCATTTGAAGCACTCTAACTGGACAGTAGTTTTGCACTTTTAAAAAGCAGCTCATCCATCGTGAAAGGGATAGAGAGGTAACTATTAACAGCAACTCCCCTTGATGCAACCTCTTCTTCTCCTAAGGGCTCATCGATTAATATCAGCACGGGAGTAAAACGGTTTTGAGAATGATTTCGTAATTGTTCAGCCAGATTTAAACCATCAACCAGCGGCAGATTCAAGGTGGTTATTAATAAATCGACCTCTTTTTCAGCTATATAATCTAAAGCTGATTTGCCGTCAGAGGTTAATACTACGTGATAGTTTTTCTGCAATAATGCAAATTCGATGGAAGCGCTTAAAGATGCTGATGCTGCTGCTAATAATATAATTTTCATATTCCCTCTCAGCTGTTTCAGCTTGCTGTCACATTAATTTACAAGCAGTAAAGCAATATACCTGGCAGTAAAAAAAACGCAGGCTATTTTTTACTGCCATTGTTGATAAATATGATGAATATCTTGAACCATTAAATCCATATTAACATGTGCGATACCATCTTTATTAAGTCGCGCTTTAAATGAAGCATGGTGCTCCCCCCGCGGGTTAATCAGAACAATTGAAGCGCTATGGTCAACTAAATAATACTGATCAGTATCCCCCTCATCCACAATACTATAAACAAGCCCTAAATTCTGAGCAAAAGGAAACAGTTTCTGGTGAGTGCTGGTCGTGCCTTTAAAATTAGGATTAAAGTAACTGACATATTCAGCTAGCTGCTCTGCTTTATCGCGGTTAGGATCAACCGACACAAATACAACTTGAATATTTTTATAGGGTGCTTTGATAAGTTCAGGGTATATACGGTCTAGGTCCGCTAAGGTTGTGGGACAGATATCAGGACAAAAAGTATAACCTATAAAAAATAAAGTCCATTTATTCAATAGATCTTTATTAGTGAAGGTACGATCTGCGGACATAATAAATGAAAAATCAGGGACAGTTTTACCTGCATCTTGGAGCACCAAAGAGGGATTTTTGGAAATAAGGTTATCGGCCTGCCCCCGTCCGAAAAAAGACACAATGCATATGAATACAGCAATACCCAATAACCTTTTTTTCATTTTTGCAGCCGCTCTGTAGTTCGAATAATCCCGGCGATTATTCTTTTCAATATCAACTAAACACCTAATTTTCCAGACAAACTTTGTTTACATCCAGTCCGCCGTACGGATCACACCAACAGCAATACCTTCAATATCAAATGACTGGTATTCTAAGTCTACTTTAATGGGATCAAATGAGCTGTTTTCCGCTTTTAATATTACCTGACTACCTTCACGGTAAAAACGTTTCACAGTGACATCATCTTCAACACGCGCGACAACTACCTGACCATTACTGATATCCTGAGTTTTATGCACAGCTAATAAATCACCATCCATAATACCGATATCCTTCATACTTTCCCCTTGAACACGCAGCAGGAAATCAGCGCCAGGATGAAATAATGACGGATCAACATCATAATGCGCCTCAACATGTTCCTGCGCTAAAATAGGCTCTCCAGCAGCAACCATACCAACCAGCGGCAGCCCTTCATCATTGGCAGCCGCATTATTTTTATGCTCCGCTAAAACCCGGATTCCCCGTGATGTACCGGACAATATTTCAATTGCGCCTTTACGGGCTAACGCTTTTAAATGTTCTTCAGCAGCATTCGCACTGCGAAAGCCAAGAATTTTAGCCAATTCTACACGTGTAGGGGGCATGCCGGTTTTTTGAATCTGATCTTTAATCACATCCAGAACTTCATTCTGACGCTTGGTTAACTCTTTCATTAGTTTTCTCCATGCTAAACCCAAACTACTTAAAATACATTAAGTTAACTTAGATAACAAATAAACTGTAAACATAAACAGTGTATATCTATACACGCCATTATACCAGTTGAGATAAGTAATTTTTTAAATCGAATGAGAGTTATATTTTTATTGATATGTAAGGTCGTTGAACTTTAGCCAGCCTGATTTTTTCGATTCGTCAGCAAGCAGGTGAGTTCCTATAATCAGTCCACCTTTATAGTTCCACCGATACACTCCGTAAAACTCCAGTGACTCCCCAATCTTTAAGTCCGGAACAGCTTGACCTGCCTCGATATTGTGCTTAATAATCAGCTTTCTACCGGAGCTCAAACGAAGCAGTATCTGCTGAGCAGCAAAAGGTTTGTCCTGATTTTTTAATATTTTAATAATTCTACCGACACTATGAACCTGCTGACCGCCGCGCTGCTGCTTATAAAGAAACTCAATGTGGTCCACTCCTTGTATAAGTTTGTCCATCTGCACGTCGTCATCATTGTAAAGTGCGTTTAACTCATCACTTTCATTTGAGAAACAGGCCGATAAAAGCGCCACCAAGGATAAAATCAGGACTGTTCTCGACATTGACTTTTCCCTCAGAGAATAAAAAACACAATTACAGCTTGCCGTTAAATTTTAAGATAGTCGCACCAGAAGAATCTTTTCCGCCAATCCATGAAAGTCCCTGCTTAAATGTCGGGTTAAGCTTATTAGTTGCTTTAATTAAGCCGTTCAGCTGGTATGCCTGATGCTCTTTAAGCAGTGCATTTGCCGTTGTATGAAGCTGCTCTGACTGTTGTTTTAAATCAGCGCTTATCTGCCCCTTATCACACCCCAAATCAATATCTACCGATGCTAAATCAATTTTACCCATATCACTGTTAATCTCTGCATCCTGCCAGCTGATACGCCCGTCAAGTTCCTGGCAATATGGTTCCCCCTGCGAGCCCTGTTTTACCTGCAGCGTAATATCACCAGTGGCTTTTATCGGTACAGGCAGCTTGATGTATGAAAGGATCTCTGAAGCAC
Organism: Psychromonas ossibalaenae ATCC BAA-1528; assembly: GCF_000381745.1. Lineage (GTDB taxonomy): Bacteria > Pseudomonadota > Gammaproteobacteria > Enterobacterales > Psychromonadaceae > Psychromonas > Psychromonas ossibalaenae. The sequence continues at coordinate 12,652 of NZ_KB906985.1, forward strand.
TCGAGTCTATCAGTAAGTTTTCTACCGCTAAGCCGGAAAAGCCAGCTAAAACAGAACCTTTACCTGACATCTCTGTATTACCATTATTAAACTTTATATCTAGCTTCAACTGCAGGCTAAACAAAGCAGACCAGTCAATTTTCCAGGAGAACTTTTTCAGCTGGTATTTGTTATAGCTGACCTGGGATGCTTTTCCGTCCCACAAAGACCCCGACGGGTTACTAACTTTTACTCCCGCCTGTGCAGGAATAAATCCCGTCACCATTGACGCAGGTAGCGTTATCAGTAAAGAAATAATGTATAACAGAAAAAAAGCTGAAATAATTTTAATTTTCATGAAGATTGAATCTCTTTGCAGGATCTAGTGCCCAAGTAATAAGCGATTAATTTTTATGTAACCTGCTTTATCTGTCCTTGATAAATCAGAGTTAATAACTGAAACTGAATACTGATTGCTTAACACTGTTAACCAGTTTACAAAGCGGTTAAATTCAACATCATTCACCGAAACTTCGATTCTTCCTTTTCTATCCACAATACGCGAGAAACTAATTCCCTGCTTCTTGGCACTGCGAGTAACAATTTGTGTTAAGTTTAAACGGTTGCCGTTTTTTTTATTCTCTGCAGCCCCCGCTTTGCGTAATACAGCGGCTTTATCTTCGACCCAGGATAATGTCTGCTCTGCCCTGATCAGCTGCTTTTTATTATTATCAAGCTGTGCCGTCAGCGGTTTCCACGCTCCCCAGTAAATAACCGCCAGCAATAAAAAAACACCTGTTAATGAAAAAAGCTTCTGCTCTCTTTCAGAAATACTCTGCCACCAGGCTTTAAACTGCTCAACCATTATTTCTTCCTTATTGTCAGCATACCGCTAACTCGATTCTTATTATTTGTCAGAGCCCCCTGCTGCACTGTGTACTCCTGCGGCAGTGAAGCTGAAAATTTCTCAAAAGCAGGGAAATTTTTACCACTGGCTAAAATCTGTATCTCCTGCTTTCTACTGTCAAATTTTATGCTCTGCGGCTGGAGCTCTGAATTATTATCAAATGCAGGTGCCAGCTCATTCAGCATAGGCAGAAAACCAGAGTCAGCCTCGCCGCTGTCTAAATTTTTTAACATCGTATTCAGTTTTTTCTTAATACGCGCATATCTTAATTTACTTTCTGCCGGAAATGCTTTGCTGTAAACCAGTTCAGTCCGCTGTTTAGCCAGCTCCGTTTTTTTCAATACCTGTTCATTTTTAACATAAATATTAAGCATAAAAACCAACATTAAAACAGCGACCACAACGCCAGGGACTCGCCATTTATCAAAGTTCTTATTACTTTCTGACTGTACTTTAAATTCACCGTTGAGCAGATTAAATTTATTACCTTTAACCCCGTCGCTTAATAATGCCATCGGCAGGACCGGCTCCGCATTTAGCCACTCTCCAGAATGCTTTTCAACGGCTGTACTATGGCTTTCAATAACTTGAGACGGCAGATCGGTAAGTTTGCTCTGCAGGATAGACTCAAGCATAAGCTCATCACAACTCCAGGCAATCAGAGAGCTTTCTCGAATTAACCACTGTTTATCAAGCTGTACTGCCTGCCAGCTGCCGTTATCTGAAAACGGTAGTGCTAACCCTTCCGGGATAAACTGCTCGGCTTTTATCTGCGCATTTTCCAACCAGCTTAACCAGTTAATCATTTTAGATTGTTCGCAGACGGCAATATGGATCAGATCCTTCTCTTTTGCTAAAACCGTAAAATGTAGTTTTTCTACATCAGAGGCTAATTCCTCTTCAACCAGGTAGGGTAACCCCTGCTGCATCTGCCGGGTAAATACACCGTTAATCGCAACGGGTTTAATGCACACATCAACCCCCGGCAGCAGACACACAACAGAACGCTGCAGCGCTTTATCTGTTAGTAAATCTAACTGCTCTGCATTATCAACTTCACCTGATGCAATAATTTCATTCTCATCATCAGACCAGATAAGCCAATGGTTCTTCTGCGAAGCTTCACTCGCTAAGCGAATTATTAATCGTTCAGTCACCACACTCTCCATTTACCACCAAGCGGCTCACCCTTTTTTGTAACATTAAACTCATCTAACTCCACCAGACTGGTAACGAATTACCTCTGCTTTTTTTGAAACAATAGTAAATAACAGCTTTATTGCCAGCCAACGCTCTTCAAACTGGACTACCCCGTCCAGTTGAAAAAACTCGCTGCTGACATTCAACTGCCCTTTTAACTCCGCAGATATCACTAAGCCGCTAAATAAACTTTCTGCTAAGAATTCATCCACATTACTCCAGCCGCTTGTCGGCCGGTCTACAAGCAGTGAATGAAAATCACTGATAGAAATATCATGATATTTTTTAAACAGGGCATGTAAAATCTCTGCCTGTTCAGTACTTACGGTATTAACATTTATTTTTTGATCCTTTGCAGGGATCGCACATAAATACGGCTCGATACGGGCATAGACATTTTGGCTAACCCCCTGAACGGCACGCAGCTCACTAATATCAACCATCAGATTATTGGCGGCTAGATGCGGTACTGATCGAGCCTGATAAAAGCGATCTTCCGCACCAGTTCCCGAACCTGAACTGTCGTTTTGATCAATCCAGTCTCGTGTTGACTCAGCAATAACCTCTGCGCCGTAATCATCAATCTCCAGTGCTACCAGCAGATCCTGAAACTGCGTTATTGGAGTCGCGCGATCTCCGTTTTCACTGTCAGCCACTGCAAGAGCATTGACATTAAAACAGCTTCTTAAATCTTTAAATTCCCCCGCCATAAGGCCGTTATCAAGGGGAAAAACCATATCAGGGGTTGCCCAGGTCTGATCTAGACTGACCACTTCACTATCAGCAAAGTCTTCATTCAGGGTTTTAATGCCTAAATCTATACTGGACTGTCCGTACCAGTAAACTTTTTGTGAGAAAGTTAAACCTTCTGTACGTTTTAAACCTAAGGTTAAACGCCCGGTCATTGTTGCAGCAATGGTAACCATAATCGCCAAAATCATTAATACAGTTATTAAAGCGATACCACGTTGTTTTTTATTCACTGCCAAAGCCATTATTGAAGCACCTCACCAGCAGAAATTAAAAATACCCGCCTCAATTCTGAAAAATGCTCGCTGGTTATATTTATTTCAATACCTTCAGGTAAGCTTTTAGGACTATCCCAGGTATCCTGCCAGCCATTATTCCAAAAACGAAAAGTTAACTCTGTCACGTCTTCTAATAGCACCTGCATTTCCGGCTCCTGTCCAACCACAATATCAGGATAAAGAAAATACAAGCGCTGTAACTGCCCTTCTTTAATCAGATAACGTACCCGCACAATCTCTGAACGAGGCAGCAGTCCTAACGGATTGGTCCAGCCGAGGCGGTTAAACTCAATGCCTTGATCATCCGACTCAAATAGTTCCTTATCAACCCTTAAAGCACGAAAATTTTCCGTTTCCAGACCGTCTTCTCGCGATGTACGCGCTACAATTTGGGTAAAATCCTGCTCAATAATCAGCATTGCACGCTGCAGTTCCGTTAGGCGTTCACTGTGCTTTTTACTTATTTCCCCGCTCTGCAATACTCCCTGAAGTATTTGATAAGCAACTAAACTCAATAGCGAAAAAATAGAAATCGCAACTAATATCTCGAGTAAGGTAAATCCTTTGCTGTGCACCTTAGGTGCGAAATTACGGCTTAGCAATGTAAGTCCTAATGTAGGACAATGCCCTACCTTCTTTTTTATCACTAACTTCAATATCCAGCGCTTTAAAAGTGCTGTCACCCGTTGCAACTCCCTGGTAGCGCCAGTACCAGGTCTTGCCGGCAAACTCTAGATCGTCATTTCGCCAGCTTCCGTCCGGCCACTGTTTTTCCAGCTTCAGCTCAGCTAATTTATTACTGGCAATCCATAACGCAAAGGTCTTATCCTGCAGATAGGCCTGATTATTCAGGGCGGCTGAGGCGGCATTCATAACCGCTAAACCAGAAACCCCTAAAATAACCAGCGCTAGCATTACTTCAAGCAGGGTCATACCTTTTTGTTTTATTGAATTATCGCCTTGTGTTGTTTTCATTCTTCAATCAACTCTGGGAATGTAATAACGCCGCTCATATCAACAGAAAGCTTAACAACATCTTCTTCCCTATCACTGCCGTCAATAGAAAACACCAGAGAAAATGGTGTTACTTCACCACTCGCCATAATATAAACCTGCGGATCTAGACTGAGCAGATTATCATCACCATCAATTTCTACGCGATCTTCAGCATTGATAAAATCGTCCTGCTTATCACTGTCAATCTCATCCCACACTGAGCCTAACAGCTGATGCTCAATGCGCATCGATTCAGGCAGTTCAACTTTAGCAGTGAACAGCTCATCAGGAACCGGCAGCCATTTTCTGGTATCGTGATCATACCAGGCGAACTGGTAATTATTTTTATCAAAAACCAGGCCTAACTCTTTACCGGAAATCAGGGCTTCATCTTCAGCAAACTGTAAAACAGTACTAAAACGCTGTGCCTGCCAGTCCAAACTTCTATCTGATGATAAGTTGTCCGGCAGGGTCATAACCACGGCGACTGACACCATGCCGATCAGTAAAAATACCAGCATAATTTCAAGCAGTGTAAAACCGGCCTGGCGCCGATGGTTAATTAACATTCGTTTAGTAATCAATCTAATTTACAGCAGTTTAATATTCGTCATCTTTACCATCAAGATTCCAGTTACCTATATCATCATCACTGCCTTCTTCGCCGTCCGGACCAACAGACAGCACATCAATCTTACTATGTTCGCCAGGACTGTTTAATACATATTCATTACCCCACGGATCTTCTGGAAGACGTTTAATGTAACCATCTTCACGATAATTACGCGGCTCCGGCGACCCGCTCGGCTCACTGACCAGTGCTTCTAAGCCCTGATCCGTACTCGGGTAAGAGCCGTTATCTAATTTATACATATCTAACGCATTTTCTAATGCAATAATATCTGATACTACTTTCTGGCGATCGGCTTTGTCTTTATTACCCATTAAGTTAGGTACAACCATAGAGGCAAGTACACCTAAAATAACGATAACCACCATGATTTCGAGCAAGGTAAAACCTTTCTGCTTGCTGCTGTGCTTGATACTGCTGTTTTTCATGAAATACCCTTTTAATTTTTGTTGTCAAAATAACAGCTAAGCTGTCACGTTTTCAAATAAGAAAAATTTCTGCTTGTTATTATCGGCCTGCTGACGATATATCCATTATCACTGCGATAATTAACCTGCAACCATATTGTTAAGCTGAAGAATCGGCTCTAGGATTGCTACCACAATAAATAACACGGCTCCTGCCATGGAAATAACCAAAGCAGGCTCAAAAATACCTAGTGCAATAGTGACCTGTGACGAAAATTGTTTGTCCTGATTATCCGCACAGCGCTCCAGCATATTTCCAAGCTCTCCGCTGCGTTCACCACTGGCGATCATATGCAGCATCATAGGCGGAAACTGTTTGGTACTTTCTAAAGATCGCCCTAAACTGGCTCCCTCACGAACACGATCCGTCGCTTCACCAACCTGCTGACGCATGTATAGATTACTCAATACCTGCCCGGCAATAGACATCGCCTCCAATAATGGTACCGCACTGCTGTTTAAAATACTCAATGTACGTGCAAATCTTGCAGTATTAAGATCATTAGCAACACGACCGACCACAGCTACCTTAAGCAGATACTGGTCAAAGCGCAACTGGTTACTTTCTTTTTTAAGGTACTGTTTTACAAAAAAGAAGAAGGCAATAATAAACATCAGAAGATAGATACCATAATCACGAAGCGCGTCACTGGAAGCGATTAGAAACTGAGTAGTACCGGGCAGATCCGCCCCCATATGTTCGAACTGTCCGACAACTTGGGGAACAACTGAAGTCAGCAGAATAGTAACCACTGAAATAGCCACTAAGGTAAGCACTATCGGATAGATCATCGCCTGCATCATTTTGCTTTTCATTTCCTGACGCTGCTCAGCGTAATCCGCCAGTCTGTCTAATACTTTATCCAGATGTCCGGACTTCTCACCAGCGGCCACCATGGCACAGAACAGATTATCAAAAATAAGCGGAAAAGCGCGCATACTGTCGGCAAGACTATGCCCTTCAAGAACACCGCTTCGCACCGCAACAAGCATGGCTTTTATTTTAGGTTTATCACACTGCTCAACAACAGCCTGTAAACACTCTTCAATCGGGATGGCCGATGCAACCAAAGTTGACAGCTGACGTGTAACTAATGCCAGATCCGCTGTATTAATTTTACTGCTTAATAAACCTGCACCGCTTTTGGATGCTTTAGCAGCAACAGCTTCAACCTCTATCGGTGTTAAACCGGAAGCGCGCAGCTGCTGACGCAGCTGACGGGCAGAATCAGCTTCTAACGTACCTTTCTTCTGCTTACCCTGAGCATCAATTGCTTTATAAAAAAACGTCGCCACACTAATCCTCTCTGCTTACGCGTAAGATCTCTTCTAAAGTCGTTTTTCCAGCAAGCACTTTCGCTAGCCCGTCATCTCGAATACTTGGGGTACGCTCACGAATCAGCTTTTCAACAGCCTGTTCACCCGCACCGGTATGGATCAGCTCACGAACCTGATCATCAACCATAAACAGTTCATGAATACCAGTTCGTCCTTTGTAGCCACTGTTATTGCAGTTAGAACATCCAACGGCACGATAGATAACAGCGTTTTCAGCTGCAGCTAAACCTAAAATTTGCTTCTCTTTTTCGGTCGGCGTATGTGCCTCTTTACATTTTGGACATAATCGACGTACCAGGCGCTGTGCTAAAACACCTAACAAGCTGGAAGACAGAAGGAAAGGCTCTACGCCCATATCACGTAAACGCGTCACCGCGCCAACCGCGGTATTGGTATGCAGAGTAGATAATACCAGGTGACCGGTTAAACTGGCCTGCACGGCAATCTGGGCTGTTTCTAAATCTCGGATCTCACCAATCATAACTACATCAGGATCCTGACGCAGAATAGCACGCAGCCCGCGGGCAAAAGTCATATCAACTTTACTGTTTACCTGCGTTTGACCAATCCCGTCAATCGCATACTCGATAGGATCTTCAACTGTCAGAATATTACGATCTTTAGAGTTTATCTCTAATAAGCCGGCATAAAGCGTGGTACTTTTACCTGAACCTGTCGGCCCGGTAACCAGAATAATACCGTGGGGTTTATGCACCAGATCACTCATAATATGGTGATTCTGATCAGTCATACCCAGCGTATTCAGATCCAGCTTAATGGCGTTTTTATCCAAAAGACGTAAAACAACACGTTCGCCATGACTAGACGGCATAGTTGAAACACGTACATCAACAGCACGCCCACCGATACGTAGTGAAATACGGCCGTCCTGCGGCACACGCTTTTCAGCGATATCCAGCTTCGCCATAACCTTGATGCGCGACACTAATAATGCAGCCAGCTTACGCTGCGGTTTCAGTATCTCACGTAATACACCATCAATACGGAAACGAATAATCAATGAATTTTCAAAGGTTTCGATATGAATATCAGAAGCTTCTTCTTTAATTGCCTCGCCTAACATAGCATTGATCAGTTTAATAATCGGTGCATCATCTTCAGCTTCTAATAAATCTTCATTACCCGGCAGCTCTTCTGCAAGCGTAAAGAAATCATCGCTGCCGATATCTTCCATCAACTGCTGTGCTTCTGAAGATGACGACTGATAAGCAATCGCAACCAGGTTGTCAAAACGTTCTTTGTCAACCTGGTTTAAAGTAAACGAATGACCGATAACCCGGCGCGCTTCAAGCAGCAGCTCTGCAGCAGGAAGGCTCTTATAACAAAGCTCGGTCAGCTCTCCCTCGTGAAAAACAACCATTTCATGTTTTTTTGAAAACGAAAAAGGCAGTTGTCCGCGCGGTGTAACTTCAATGAGTTCCGGTTCAGTTAGTGATTCAGGCGGCAGCCCAGGCTGTTCAAGTACCGTCATTACAGCTGTTCCTCTGTGCTGCTTTTAGGTTCTTTAATCTCAGGATCATCCCCTAAGTTGAAATCAGCAGGCACAATTTCATGGCTTTCACCCCATTCAGGTAATATCGGTGGAATCGCATCCGGCATCAGATCCACACCAGAATCACGCTGTCCCTGCTGAATTGCACGTATCAGACTGTATTTACGCGAGCTTAGAGCACTCATTTTTTCATCATCACGAATAATTGTCGCACGCAGGAAAACCATCAGATTACGTTTTTCTGTTGTATTCGCAGTTGATCTGAACAGGTGCCCTAAATACGGAATATCACCTAACAGCGGGACTTTAGATACTGATTCAGTGACCTTGTCGTCAATTAAACCGCCAATTATGATTGTCTCGCCTGATTTGGCTAATACTGTTGTTTTAACTGAACGCGTTGAAAATACAACATCAGCTGCATCTGTATCAGGCTTAACGCTGGAGACTTCCTGCTCAATCACCAGCTGCACGGCATCACCTTCATTGATCTGCGGCGTGACTTTTAATTTAACCCCCACTTCTTTACGTTCGATCGTCTGGTAAGGGTTGTCATTATTTGAGCCTGTTGCTGAACCCGTTATAACCGGAACATCATCACCAACGACAAAATTTGCTTCCTGATTGTCCAGGGTAGTGACACTTGGTGTTGATAATATATTTGATGAGTTTGAGGCCGCAACAGCTTGTAAAACAACTCCCCAGTCACTGCCGATATAACCAAATGCAGCGCCTGTTATGCTTGCGATCGCACTAGCCGCATTTTCATCACTTTCACCAGCCGCAATAAGCTGGCCGGTAGTCGCACCATTATTTTTGAATTGTGTTCCGCCGTAGTTACCGCCAAACTGGGTATTGAGGTTAATACCGTCGCCTTCAGAAACTTCAACAATAATTGCCTCAACTAATACCTGTGCCCGGCGAATATCTAACTGGCGAATAATATTATCCAGCGAAGACATTAATGCAGGCTGCGCAGAGACAACAATAGAATTAGTACCTTCGTGCGCTTCAATACTCAAATCTGACGAAGATGATTTACTTTTTTTGCCGTCAGAAGACTGAGCAATACTTTTACTTACCCCCTGCAGCACACCGACTAGATCCTCAGCTTTCGCATACTTGAGATAAAACACACGGGTATTACCATTATTTTGTAATTCTTTATCTAATGATTTAACTAAATCAACGATACGCGCACGCGTTTTCGGCTCACCACTGATAATAATTGAGTTCGTTCTTTCGTCAGCAACCAGACGCGGTTTTAAAATGCTTGGAGTCGTATTTTTTGAGCCGCTGGCCGGTTTTTGAATGGTATCAATAATCTTAACCATTTCCAGAGCACTGGCAAACTCCAGCTTAACAATATCAACTTCCTGATCACCGGCTTTATCAACACGATGAATAATCTGCACCAGACGATTTACAACCGCGGCACGTCCAGTGATCATAATGACATTAGACGGATCATAATGAACTACATTACCGCCGCCGGCATTATCATTTAACTGGCGCAATAAAGGTGCTAACTCCCGAACAGATACATTAGTAACAGGCACAACCCGAGTAACCATCTCGTCACCAGAATATATTTCACCGTCATCAACAACCGGAATTGCAGAAACTTTGGCATCTTTAGCTTTGATTACTTTGATAATGCCGTTATCCATCTCGACAACTGCAAAGCCGTAGACCTCTAATACATTTAAAAAGAACTGGTAATACTGTTTTTCAGTTAACAGATCATAGCTGCGGACGTTAATACTCCCCCGCACAGAAGGATCTAAGATAATGGTTTTATTTAAATTTTTACCAACGATATTAACAAATTCATTAATATCAGCATTTTTAAAGCTCGCAGAATACTCAGTAGCAAGAACCTGCCCAACACTTGCGGTCTGAATTACTAAAGCAAGTAGAGATAAGCTTAATAATTTACCAAGTCTGTTATTCATCCCGAAAAATCTCATTTATTCTAAAACTCCAAATTATTACTTTATTACAGGTTAATTATTTTAAAAAACTATCTAAAACAATAGCAGCTAATTCTTTCTGCTACGGGATACTGAAATACAATTCATGCAGCTGCCCGTTACGATCGACCGTTAAACTTATTTCTGTCATCGTTGGAAACTCTTTCATTAACGAAATACTCTGCTGCATATCAGTTAAATCTATACCGTTTAACTCAATCGCCAGATCACCATTTTTCAAGCCGGCCTCGTCAAATAACGAACGGTCTTTGCCGGGTCTAACTCGGTAGCCCTTTATCTGGTTATCTTTTCTGACAGGTGAAATACCAATAAAATCAGTGAGTTTACTAGGGTCTTTTAATAAAGCCTGACGATCTAAGTTGACTTGCTGTATTTTTTTAGGACGCTTTGAAGGTTTTTTTGTCTTTACAGAAGCAAGACTTTTGGATTCATGAGCTTTAACCTTGCGTGCCGACTCCTCAACACCATCAAGCATCAATGTCTGATACACGCTTCTAACATCTAAAATAATACGATCTTCATAAACGTCATAAACTTTTGCATTAGTTCCTTTTATTTCGGAACCAATAAAGTAACTGTCCTGCTTCCCCTGATAAACGATGATTGCGCTGGATTGAGAGGGGTCTGTAGCTGCAACAACCCCAACCAGTTTTAAAGCTAATTTTGTTTTCGGGGCTTCCATTGGAGATGTTGGATCCTGCCGAGCGGCTAACTTAGCTTTCGCTTCAGCTTGACTTTTATCCTTTTCAGCTTGTTCTGCTCGTGTAAGCTTTTTCGTTTCACCAAAAAGATGCTGGTCTTGTAATTCCTTCGTCTCTATCTTGCGGGACATATCAACGTTGCTGACCGGAGGCGCCTGCCACTGATACTCAGGCTCATCTTCCGGCACAAGGGACCAAGTAAGTACTGCAGCCTGATATGTTAACAATGTGCCCGCCACAGTTAAGACGATTGCTGACGATTTTTGTAAAAATATAGATAAAAACACAAATAGTACCTTGTTGAATTTCAAATTATCAGCATGTCGAATGCACTACTTTAGTAGTATGCTGTAAATTAACATTAAGGCTTTAGCTAAGCCAGTTCACTTCGATTTGTTTTTGTAAAATAATAATAAAAATACAAACAGTATTCTACTGAGCGCTTAATATTTACTGCTTAATTTTCAATCATCAGCCTGCCTAATATTTACAGCATGCAGATAAAATAGGCGAGGATGCTACCCCACCTGGCTTCAGGCGACAACAAACTAACCGCAATAATGAGATCCAGTAAAGTTAATAAGCTTAATTTTTCTTAAATAAAGTATTCGTGGTGTTAATTTTAGCTTACTATCATAAAAAAGGAGTTAGGGGCAATATGAATTTGCTATACTGACTCTTCCAGTAACAAAAGGCTGAAAAAATGGCTGAAAAAAAAATTCGTCTGGATAAATGGTTATGGGCGGCACGTTTTTATAAAACACGCAGTATTGCGCGCGACATGATTCAGGGCGGCAAAGTGCATTATAACGGACAGCGCGGCAAGGCGAGTAAAACAGTCGAACTTGGCGCATTATTATCGATTCGCCAAGGCGATATAATTAAACAGGTAACCATTGAGCTGTTATCAGATCAGCGGCGCGGTGCACCTATAGCTGAAACTCTGTATCAAGAAACACCTGAAAGTATCAGCAAGCGCGAGCAGTACCAGACTTTGCGTAAATTGAGCTTACAGAATGCCCCGCATCCAGATCGTAAGCCGAATAAAAAACAGCGGCGCGAACTGATTCAGGCAAAAACAGAGCGAAACACAGCTAAATTCGATTGAAATAAGCTCGAAATATAGACTGCTCCACGCATAAAAAGCTCTGCGTCAATACTGATCGTAAGCTGTAATCCAAACAAAAAAACAACGTCTCCAAGAGACAGCGTAATAACGCAGATTAAACAAATTAACTAAGAGTAAAAACACCATGACTGACCAGCTACAACGCTTTATTTTTGACGATTATCAAATTCGCGGAGAAATAGTACAAGCACATAACAGCTTCCATGAAATCATCAAAAATCACGATTACACGACTGAGGTCAATAATGTTATTGGTGAATTATTAATCGCAACAAGTTTATTGACCGCAACATTAAAATTTGAAGGCAAAATTGCAGTACAGCTTCAGGGTGACGGCCCCTTGAATCTGGCTGTCATTAATGCCAATCAGGATTTAGAACTTCGCGGTACCGCGCGTGTTGAAGGTGAAACGACAGGGCTTTCATTCAAACAGTTAGTTGGTAAAGGCCACCTGATGATTACCATCACCCCGGATGACGGCGAACGCTACCAGGGAATTGTTGCATTAGAAAAAGATTCTCTCAGTGAATGCTTAGAAGATTATTTTGAACAATCAGAACAGTTAGCCACGCGTATTATTTTACATGCCGACAGCAAAGGAAAAACCTTAGCCGCCGGTTTGTTTTTACAGACATTACCCGCTGTTGATGAAAACCATGAAGATGACTTTGCTCATGTTTGCGCTTTAGCATCAACAGTCAAAGAAAATGAATTATATTCATTAGAACGCGATGAGCTGCTCTACCGCCTCTACCATCAAGAAAAGGTACGTTTGTTTGAAGCTCAGCCGATCAGCTTCAAATGCAGCTGTTCAAAGGAACGCTGTTTAACGTCTCTTGCTTCAATCGCTCAGCAGGAAATTTTAGATCTATTACAGGAACGAGGTGCCATCGACATGCATTGTGAATATTGTGCAAGCGATTATCGCTTTGAAATTGATGACCTGAAGATATTGTTAAATATTCAACACAACACTCAGCATTAACAAAACAGCAGCAAACACACAGTAAATTTACAATAATCGTAGAGTCTTCACATTCCTGATGTAAAGACTCTTTTTTTTTAACTTTTATTTCATAGTTTGAACTAGATCTCCCACATATTTTCTTAATTCCCCTACCCTGAAGACTGAACTTTCATTTAATACTTAATCAATGAAATTTCAACCACTTAAGAGGAACTGATATATGACACTAGCGAAAACACTATCCACAGATAAGTTAAGCACATATGGCATCACAGGCGTTTCTGAAGTTGTGTACAACCCAAGTTACGAGACTCTTTTTGAAGAAGAGATGTCACCTGACTTAACCGGTTTTGAAAAAGGAATTATTACAGAAAACGGCACAGTTGCCGTTGACACAGGCATATTTACCGGCCGCTCCCCCAAAGACAAATATATCGTTAAAGACGATACCACACGCGACACTATCTGGTGGTCTGATCAAGGTAAAAACGATAATAAAGCTATCGAACCGTCAACCTGGAGTCATTTAAAAGAACTAGTTACAACAGAATTGTCCAATAAACGTCTATTTGTTATTGATGCGTTTTGCGGCACCAATAAAAATTCGCGCTTAAAAGTACGTTTTATCATGGAAGTAGCATGGCAGGCACACTTTGTAACTAACATGTTTATTCGTCCATCTGACGATGAACTAATTGATTTTGAACCAGATTTTGTAGTAATGAACGGCTCAAAAACCACCAATCCTGAATGGCAGGCACAAGGTTTAAACTCTGAAAACTTTGTTGCCTTTAATCTGACAGAAAAAATACAGGTAATCGGTGGAACATGGTACGGCGGCGAAATGAAGAAAGGTTTGTTCTCAGTAATGAACTACCTGCTGCCTCTAAACGGCATGGCATCCATGCATTGTTCAGCAAACATGGGTAAAGGCGGCGATACCGCTATTTTCTTTGGTCTGTCAGGTACTGGTAAAACCACTTTATCAACGGACTCAAAGCGCGCTCTGATCGGTGATGATGAACATGGCTGGGATGACGACGGTGTATTTAACTTTGAAGGCGGCTGTTACGCTAAAACCATTCGTTTAAGTGCTGAGGCTGAGCCGGACATTTATGGTGCGATTAAGCGTGATGCCCTGCTGGAAAATGTGGTGGTCAATGCTGATGGTATTGTTGATTATGATGATGCCAGCAAAACAGAAAATGCACGTGTTTCCTATCCAATCCACCATATTGAAAATATTGTACAACCTATCTCTAAAGGCGGTCATGCACAGAAAGTTATTTTCTTAACAGCAGATGCATTTGGTGTTTTACCACCTGTTTCTAAACTGACTAAAGCGCAGACGCAGTACCATTTCTTATCGGGTTTCACGGCTAAACTTGCCGGTACAGAGCGTGGTATTACGGAGCCTACACCAACTTTCTCTGCATGTTTCGGGGCGGCGTTCTTAAGTCTGCATCCGACACAATATGCAGAGCAGTTAGTAAAACGCATGGAAGCCTGCGGAGCAGAGGCTTACCTGGTAAATACCGGCTGGAACGGCTCAGGTAAACGTATCTCAATTCAGGATACACGCGGCATCATTGATGCGATCTTAGACGGATCAATTGAAAATGCACAAACTAAGCAGATCCCGTACTTTAATCTGGAGGTACCGTTAGCGTTACCGGGTGTTGACAGCGACATTCTAGATCCACGCGATACCTATACATCAGCAGCTGAATGGGAAACTAAAGCTGAAGAGTTAGCGAACCTGTTCATCAATAACTTTGAGCGCTACACTGATAAAGAAGAAGGTCAGGCATTAGTTGAAGCTGGACCACAATTAGCAGTAGAAACCGCTTAACTTAACTGGTTATTTAATTAAGCAGTCAAAATAAAGCCGTAGGAATTAATACTTCTACGGCTTTTTCTTTTAGCTGTCTTTACTCTGATCGGAAAGAGAAGCATAAAGCGTTACCAGCACAATCAGTAAAGCACCTAGATACTGGTACCAAAGCAGGGCCTCTCCTAAAAAAATCATCGCAAATAAGATACCGAATAAAGGCTCAGAGCCCATTAATACCGATACATTGCTTGCTGAAGTTTTAGAAAGTGCATAATTTTGCGCAAAAAAAGCAAAGATAGTACAAAACAAAACCAGATAAAGCGTTAACCACCAGAACTGCGCTTCATTAGGTAATTCAGGAATACCCCCGTTATTAGACAGCAGAAGTACAAATAAAGCACCAAAGCCGATAATCCCCGACTGCAGCATGGTTAAACTGAGTATCGGCAACCCTCTGCCCTGCATCAGTTTTTTAGTGTAAACTACCATAAATGCACGCAGAACAGCAGCCAGCAGAATCAGCATATCTCCTTTATTAAAACTTAAGGAAAATCCCGATTTTACTGTCAATAGAAGAACACCGCTAAAAGCCAAAGTGCACAAAACAAACAGCTTTTTGTCCGGCTTGGTTCTAAAAGCAAACCATTCAACAAACGGTGTCATAATCACACACAGGCTGACTAAAACCACTGCGTTAGAAGCACTGGTATTTAAAACACCGAATGCTTCAGTAGTGAATATTAACAACAGCAGAATACCACTAGGTACAGCAATCCAGGCATTCTTAGTTTTACCTTTTTTGTAGTCACTAATAAAAACGGGTAATAACAAAAAAAATGTAAGCAGAAAGCGAACTGCCAGAAAGGCCGTAACAGAAATAAAAGCTAACGCCTGCTTGCTGACACCGTAACTTGTACCCCAAAATACAGCGACTAAAATCAGCATCAATTCTGCTTTAGGTAAACGAACAAACTGTTGCGGCAGATAAAGTGACTTCATTTTTTTCCTTAGCAGTAAATAGAAAACAAGCTGTTACCTGTTTTTATATGCTAATTCATATACCATAGGTTGATAATAGACAGATTTGTAATAGGACTTATTCCCAGTGGACATCAATAGAGTTATCCCGTTAATGCCTGATATGGCAGTATTTGTTACCGTAGTTGATACCGGAAACTTCACTAAAGCGGCCGCATTACTGGGTGTTACCCCGTCTGCTGTCAGCCGTCAGATAGGTCGTTTAGAAGAAGCGTTAGCGGTTAAATTATTAATCCGCACCACACGCAAGCTAGCATTAACCGACCCGGGAAAAGTGACTTATGATTATTGTAAACAGATGTACGAATCGGCCCAGGAAGCCGTTCAGGTGTCTAGCTCAGCGGCTTCCAGCCCGGCTGGAACATTGCGTGTATCAGCTCCAAAAGCTCTAGCCAATCAATTACTTAAACCTTTTATTAGACCATTCTTAGCTTTATACCCGGATATACAACTGCAGTTAAAAGCAACCGACAGATTCATCGATCCGGTGCACGACAACATCGATATCATATTCCATATTACCGAACAGCCGATTGAAGGGTTAATAAACAAAGTCGTTGGCCGGGTTAATCAGCTGCTTTGCGCCAGCCCTGAATATCTGGAACAGTACGGCACTCCTTTACTGCCCTTGGACTTAACAGCTCATAATTGCATTTATCTGGGAGAAACTGTCAGTGACAGGCGCTGGAAGTTTATTCGAGAAGGCCACAGTGCAACGGTAAATGTAAGCGGCAGCTACGCAGTAAACCACAGTGATATGCGCCTTGATGCATTGACTAACGGACTAGGGATCGGTTTTTTACCGGATTTTGTAGCACAACAGGCTATTTCTGATGGTTCACTGATAGAAGTACTCGATCAGTGGCAGATCACCGGCAATTATCAAGGAGATATCTGCATGCAGTACGCCCAGTCAAAATTTTTACCTAAAGCCAACCGGGTTTTTATTGATTACGTCAGTCAGCAGCTGACCAGCCGCTGACAATATTTGTTAAACCTGCAGATGACTAAGCAGGTGCTTAACTAACTGCTGCGCACCATCTTCACAGAGCTGCGACCGCGGATAATCTGAAACATTTAACTTTTCAATTACTTCGGCTAAATGCTGTCCCTGCAGCAGCTCAATATGCACTTCGCTAAAAGGCACTCGTGATACTAAAAACGCATTAAGAAAAGGTGTTTCCGGCCAGTCGGAACGTTCTAAACTTATCACTCTTACCCTCTTGTACAGGGCTACTGCTGCTATTTCACAATAGGTGCCGTAACCAGGTTTGGTTAAAATCAGATCGCAGCTGCCGATCAGCTGCAGAAACGACATATTCACATCACTCACCTGGGTCATATCTGCACGAAGCTGGTTTTCCGGTTGATCCACCAGCCAGTGCCAGCCGGGAATAACAGGCCAGTTTTTAAGGTCTAAAGACATAGGTAGACCGCCTAAAGCCACTAAAGCCACTTTCTCTGTTCCTAACGGCAGCGACTGCAGGAGATCCTGGCGCTGATCCTGCGGAATACTGTTAATACTGGCGATATTGATTTCATCAGTATTTGCCAGCGGCACAGAGGGAAGCGGTTTATAGTTATAATCTACGTTTTTATACACACAGAGCATCTTTTCATAAACGGCCTGTGTATCAGGCAGCTCTGCATTCAGACAGTAACGCTCATAAATCTGTGCCCAGTTAAAAGGGGCCACAGATGCGCAGGGAATATTCAACTGTATAGCGGCATCCAGAGTGACCGGAGAAATATTACTGATCACACAGTCTGGTTTAATACATTTTAAAATTTCTACCTCTTCACTAACTGCCTGCTGCCAGTTATCAAAGAGGTGCTGATATTTGAGCCTGCTGTTGTGCACATCTATCTTTATAGGAGAATCCATCAGCATACCAAAATCATTACCCGCTTCTATATGAGTAAATGGACCGGAAAGACGAGAATCCAGATAACTTCTCGGCAGTAAGCTGAGTACTGTAATTTGTACTTCAGGAAAATCCTGCATCAAGCATTCAATAACTGAGGTGGAGATAGCACCATGGCCGAATCCATGTGCGCTAATAGAAAAACAAAGATGCATATTTTCAGTCTCTTAAAGAAAATAAAGATTATACCCAAGCTACTTGAAGATGCAGGAATCAGCCAGTTGAGAGGTGACCATACTTAAGGCATGAAGTTGAAGGTTTAGTCATTCTAAATCAATGCTTCATAACGCAGAAGATGGTTGCCTCTCTCCAGGCCCTACGGGAGGCTCACTCGGATGCCGGCTCTGCGTTACAACACTTGAAAAGGGAATGCCATTCTCTTCATGTTGTGCCTTAACCTGGCATCCGAGCGAGCCTCTGAATCTTCATCTTCAAATAGTTTGGGTATAAGTTATAACAAATATAAGCAGTGCGGGACAGCGGATAACCAATTATTAACACAGCTTTACAAACTGCATAGCCAAGACTTCCGGTAGGAGCAGGTTTAAAACATCTCTGCTGGATGATCTTCTTTGATTGCTCTGTTATAACACTCATTATAAAATCAATAATAAATATTAATTGGAGTTGTATTATGAAAGTTGCAATGTTTAGCGCGCGCACTTATGACATTAACCATTTCAATCCGCTTATCGATAGTCAGAATGTTCAGATAAAATATTTCGATACTCAGCTGGATATTCATACCTGTCAACTGGCACAAGGTTATGATGCCGTTTGCGCTTTCGTAAACGATGATCTGTCCGCACCGGTATTGATAGAGCTGGCTAAACTCGGCATTAAAGTGATTGTTATGCGCTGTGCAGGTTTCAACAATGTAGATGTTGAAGCCGGCAAAAATCTGGGTTTAACGGTAATGCGGGTACCGGCTTATTCACCGGAAGCTGTTGCCGAGCATGCTGTTGCTTTAATGATGACCCTTAACCGTCGTATTCATAAAGCTTACCAGCGTACTCGCGATGCAAATTTCTCACTGCAGGGGTTAGTCGGGTTTAATATGTTTGGTAAGACAGTCGGTATTATCGGTACAGGTAAAATAGGTCTTGCGGCAATGCGCATTCTCAAGGGCTTTGGCTGTAAGCTGCTGGCATTCGACCCTTACCCTTCAGATCAAGCCATTGAACTGGGGGCGGAATATGTTTCAGCTGAACAGTTATTTGAACAAAGCGATATTATCAGCCTGCACTGTCCGTTGACCAAAGAAAATCACCACCTTCTTAATAATGACTCATTTGAAAAAATGAAAGACGGTGTGATGGTAGTTAATACCAGCCGCGGTGCACTACTCAATGCCACGGATGCGATTGTAGCCTTAAAAGCGGGAAAAATCGGCGCGTTAGGCTTAGATGTTTACGAAGAAGAAGATTCATTATTCTTTGGCGACCATTCTGATGAGATCATCGGCGATGATGTATTCCGCCGTCTGTCAGCCTGTCACAACGTAATATTTACCGGTCACCAGGCCTTCTTAACTAAAGAAGCATTAACCAGTATTGCACAAACCACACTGGATAACTTACAAAGTTTTGCCAGCGGCTGCAGTAACGGCAATGAAGTAAATTAAAAACAAAGAAACAATACAACGCCGCTTTATTGCGGCGTTATTATAATTATTGGAAGTTCTCTAACTGACACTTTTTTGTATTTTTTGACAGACAGCTTCCGCTAGCTGGTGACTGGCTAGATTACGCTCCGCGACTGACTGCTTTAATTTTCCGGCCTTCACTACGCTTATCCAGTCTTCAATCATGCCGGTGAAACCTTTTGCGCTGAGCATAGGTCTCCAGTCCTGCAGACGAATTATTGTCTCCTGATTATCCTGCAGACATCTACCGCTGACAAACGAATCAAATTCATAAGCTCGGTTTGCAAAGCTTACACAAACCCGCTCATTAGTTATGCCGTATAAGCGGTTCATCGATGCTTCAAGGATTGTATTTCCCAGCTGCCAGTGCACATCTACTCTTGCCAGCTGTTCACCTTGAAACTGACTGCCCAGCTGCAGACCATCAAGATTACTTTTTGCACCTATATTGACACTGTCTAATGGGTGAATAAAATCATCAAACACAAAAGTACGAATATCTCCGGGTAAATTATGGCGGTTTTTCTCCCAGCGTAATGATAATAAAAGCGACTCAGAAGAGCTGCTGTGCACGTTCGGAAAATACTGATTATACAAAGGAATAAAACGGCGGTTAAAACCCATATACAAAGGCAGACGATGCTTTTCTGCTAGTTCGTAAAGTTTCTCACAATCGAACGCATTATCAGCCAGCGGTTTATCAACAAAAACCGGCAGCCCCTGGCGTAGAAAATATGCACATATTTCAGGATGCGAAACCGTACTGCTGTGGATCATCACCGCATCAATATTCACTTTATTTAACTGCCGGTAATCCTGGTAGACCTCCTTAATACGATACTGCAGCGCCAGCTGCTGAAGCCTGTTTTTATTTCGAGTACAAAAAACTAACTCAATACCTTTCAATTGAGTAAGAATAGGTAAGTAGGCTTTTTGGGCAATATCACCAATGCCGATGATCGCAATTCTCATTTTTCAGACCTTTTATATTAAATACATAAAGCTTATTACAGAGCGCAGCTTATACAAAATATTAATGCTAATTAGATATAACAATCGGTCTACATTGCTTGAGCAGACAAAATAGTCTACTTTGATCGATACCTAACACTTAGTTTCAGGAAATGGATATGAACAGTAAAAAACGCAGCATTATTGAATCAGCATTTAAGCTGTTTTATAACAAAGGCATACATGCAGTTGGCATTAATGAAATAATTAAAACCGCGAATGTCGCGAAGAAAACGCTGTATAACCATTTTGAGAGTAAAGATGAACTAATCTTAGCGACTCTCGAATACCGAGATCAGCTCTATATGAGCTGGTTAACTGAGTCGCTGGATAAAGCAGAACTGGGCAAAGATGCTCTGTTAGTACTTTTT
This sequence comes from Psychromonas ossibalaenae ATCC BAA-1528, assembly GCF_000381745.1. Taxonomy (GTDB): domain Bacteria; phylum Pseudomonadota; class Gammaproteobacteria; order Enterobacterales; family Psychromonadaceae; genus Psychromonas; species Psychromonas ossibalaenae. The sequence goes on from NZ_KB906985.1 coordinate 33,326, forward strand.
GAGGCATTAGATGACTGGCTTAATGGGCGGGCAAAAGCTTTGGGTCCGTTTAAAGGCTGCTACTTTATTAATACTTGCGCTGAATATGGTGATGTTAATAAGCAGATCTACCTCGCATGTAAAGAACATAAAGACAATATTAAAGCGCTGATACAAGTTCATGTGGATTCGTTTGAAGCAAATGCGCAAAAAAATGCTCTATTGGTAGAAACCATCTGCCTGCTCAAAGAAGGGGTAATCACCACTGCGCTAGTACAGAAAGAGTCAACAAGTGCACAGAATGCCGGCGCATGCCTGGAAAACCTATTAAGATTCAAACGCTGATATAGAGTCGTTAGGCACTGTTGTTCGCTTAGCTAACGATTAAAGCTGAGCGTTATCTCCTTAGTACTGTTATTCACACCACCAAGCCAAGATAAAATCAACAACAACTTAACTTAAAGTCATTACCAAAGAAAAAACAAGCAAATTTAAAAACAGAAATACTCCTTATATTCTACATTACAGCTATCAGAACAACAGATTAAATAAAAAAACATTACTAAAAACGTAATAATAACTACAATTTTATCTGATATAAAAAAGGTGATTAAAAACTATAGTAGCCTCGATTAACTAAAAGGATATTTATTATGAGCGAGAATAAGAAAAACTCTTCTCCGGTAATCAACCGCCGTGATTTTCTCAAAACCAGTACCGGTCTAGCATTAGCCGGTGTTGGAGGTGTTATGTTTTCCGGCGCAGTGCAGGCACAAGACAGTGATCCTGGCTGGCATGATTTCTATAGTAAAAGTCCCAACCGCAAGTTTTGGAAAAAGGTACGTAAGGAATTTATTCTCGATAAAAGAAATGTTTATATGAATATCGGTACAACCGGCTCTATGCCTAAAGACGTACTCTACGAATATAATAGAAACAACAAAATTATTGCCTCTAATCCATGGGATATGCAGGAAAAATTCGGTCACTGGCCTTATGTTGCTGAAATGATAGATGCAGTCGCTCCCGGCTTCGGTGCAGACAGCCATGAAATTATATTAAGCCGCAATACCACTGACGGCATGTGCAGCATTATCAACGGCCTGCATTTTCAAGAAGGAGACGTTATCCTCACTACCCATCATGAGCACGTAGCGGCGAACTCCCCGCTTAATGTAGTAACGAAGCGTTATGGTGTTGAAGTTATTTATCTGGAAATTCCTGTTTATACCGGCAGTGAATTGATCAGCGAACAAGACTTTGTGGATGTTTTCGCAGATGCCGTGGAAGAATACGGGGATCGTGTCCGCTTAATCACTTTTTCACATATCACCTATAAAACCGGGACAACCTTACCCGCCAAACGTATCTGCCATGAAGTAGCCATTCCCAATCAGATCCCGACATTAATTGATGGTGCCCATACAATCGGCATGTTTGATCTGGATTTTCATGACATCGACTGTGACTTTTATGCAGGTTCAGGTCATAAATGGCAATGCGGGGCTGGTGCTACCGGTATATTATATGTCCGTGATAACGCAAAACGTTTAGATGAATACTGGCCGGATCGTGAAAATCCATTATGGTACATTAATTCATCATTATCACATGCTGCCTACCTTGGTACTCAGCTGCAGCTGCAGTATATCGGCAATGATAATTACCCTGCCAAACAGGCTTTAACCGACGCCTGTTTGATGTGGGATATGCTGGGCCGCGATCTGATTGAAAAACGTGTATTGGAGTTAAGCCGGTTGTGTAAAGAGCGCTTACTGGATACTTTTCCGTCTGCATCTTTTTACTCGCCGAATACCCCAGAGTTATCAAGCGGTCTGACCACATTCAATCCTCTATTTGATCAGCAGGATATTGAGCAGTTAACCATTTTCCGGGATCGTCTGCGTGAAGAATACGGTTATATTATCCGAACCACAGATTTCAAAGTGAAGGTAACGGATCAAAGCGATAGCCATGCACTGCGTATTTCAACACACCTGTTCCATAATGAGCAGGATGTAATCGGTCTCGTTGAAGCAATGCAGGAGCTTTATCTGGATATGATTTAATATCCAGCCGGATTCAAAAATATTTGAATCCGGCTTTCTCAATGTAAATGATATAAATATACAATCTTAAAAATCATTTTTTAATCATTATTGACTATGCTAAGAAGTACTTGTTTTTTGTCTTTCCAAAAAACAAGTACTACAAAGATCACTCTAAAAATCAAAAAAACCAGTAACGCATTGTTTTTTATTGTTTGTTTTGTCTACTGCAGTGCATGCTATGCAGTAACAGAATATTAACAGCAGAATCAAGGAGCAATAAAATGACACGGAAAATGAAAATCCTCCTCTACTTACAAATCATTTTAGCGGTTTCACTGGCTGTATCAGCATTGCAGGTAAATGCTAGAGATCTTGCGGAGATCAAAGAATCCGGAGTACTGCGTCATATCGGCGTGCCCTATGCAAACTTTGTGACTCTGTATTCTGAAGGCGGGAAAAAAGTAGAAGGCGGCCTAGATGTCGAACTAATGAAAGGTTTTGCCGCTCATCTTGGCTTGGAATACCAGTTTATCGCAGCCAAATGGAGCAATGTATTCAGTTTACTGAACGGCCGGAAAATCCAATATATTAACCAGCAGGTAGTCTGGGGTGATAAGCAGCCGATTCTAGGGGATATAATTGCCAATGGGGTAACCACTTTAGACTGGCGCCGGGAAGTGGTCGATTTTGCTGACCCTTACTTTCCTTCAGCCGTATGGTTAGTTGCCCGTGCCGATTCAGATCTGCAGCCGATTACTCCCAACGGCCGGATCAATGAAGATATCCAACAGGTCAAAGCGATGATCAAAGGACGCGATGTATTAGCAATGAAACAGTCTTGTCTGGATCCTGACTTATATAACCTCGAATTAACCGGTGCAAATATCATCCTGCCGGTCAAAGCACGTAATTTAAATGAAATGGTTCCAGCTATTCTTAATAATGATGCAGAAAGTACCCTGCTCGATGTTGCCGATACACTGATAGCACTGCAGAAGTGGCCGGGAGAAATAAAAGTGGTTGGCCCAATTTCAACAGAACAGCATATGGCTGTCGCATTTCGAAAAAACGCCCCACAGCTGCGCCAAGCTTTTAATATTTACCTAAAGCAGATTCGCGCGGACGGCAGCTACAACAAAATGGTCAAGAAATATTACCCTGCAGTATTTCATTTTTATGGTGAGTTCTTTTCCACACCGATAGAAGAAATTTAAAGCAATGCAGCTAAAAAAATGGTTCAGCAGCAAAACAGTAATCATGACAGCCGGTATTATACTGGCGGGTTATCTGCTTTTAATTCTTGCGGTAACCAATGTCGGTCAGAGTAAACTTAAAGAGTCCCAGCATAGCGAATTACAACTTAAAGTAACCCAGTATGTTAATACCCTGAGTTATTTTTTTAATGTCACTCGAGAGAATATTTATGTTCTCGCAAATGATCAGACGGTAAGCACATTTTTCGCAAACCGCAGCTCCGGCATGTCCATGGAATACGGTTTAGGCTCTAGCTTGTTTAATTTAAAGACGTTAATTTATCAGCTTACTCAAGACAGTAAAATAGACGGGACTCCAGTCTACAAGCGTATGATGCTGGTTAGTTTCGGTAAAACAGTTCTTGTTGATACAGACCCTCACTCCCCTATAAATATTAACCAGATCCCTTTAAAAAAAATGCAGGAAAAAGCATCTGATATCATAGTAACCGAAGACCCTAGGGGTCTGAATATCAAAATACTAAGAACCATTTATCAGCAGAATAAAGCAGTTGCTTTGCTGATTGCAGACATCAACACGGATTTAATCGCGCAGCAGTTGACCACACAGGAACACGCAGACAGCGGCAGCCGCCTGCAGCTGAATACCCCCAGCGGCAATATTTATGTCTGGAATTCACTTAAATCAACATTACTATCGGTACCACCGACTAATTTTCAAAGCTCTAGTAATAAACTTTATATAGAAGAGGCGGTTAAAGGCACTCCTTTTAAACTAATGAGCTGGTTTGAACCGGTTAACGAACAGGATATTTTTACATCCGGCTGGTTTATTGCTGCTATTTCAGTCCTGGCTTTCCCAGTGGTAATCGGACTATATTTCCTGATGCGCATAGAGCACAGCAATACGATTCTGCAGACCCAGATAGAGATATCATCTAAGCAGCAGAACAAGCTATCGCAGCATAATCTGCAGCTGGAAACAGAAATCAAAAAACGAAAAAACTCAGAAGAAAGGCTGGCATATCAGGCGACCCATGACGCTCTTACCGGGCTGGCAAACCGTAGTCACAGTCATGAGCGTCTTACTCAGGCTATTCATTATTCGCAGAGAGACAACACCCAGATACTGGTTATGTTCATTGATCTGGATAACTTCAAACAGATCAACGATACCCTGGGGCATATCGCCGGAGATCAGATCCTCAAAGATACCAGCACCCGCCTAACTAACTCAGTACGCAGCACTGATACCGTTGCCCGCTTGGGCGGAGATGAGTTTCTACTAATTATCCCGGAACTGATCGATGATGAAAGTGCCGAAATGCTTGCCGGAAAAATTCTAGCACTATTTGAAAAACCCTTCGAAGTTGAAAACCAGGAGTTTTTCACTACAACCAGCATTGGTATGGCTATCTATCCTCAGGACGGCGACGATCCTGACAGCCTTCTAAAAAGCGCTGACATGGCCTTATACCGGGTTAAAGATGCCGGACGTAATGGTTTCAGCTTCTATGATCCGACTATGAATGACGCACTGCTCCGCTGCCTGTCCTTAAACAGCCGTTTACGCCAGGCAATCAGTAATAGTGAAATTGAGATGTATTATCAGCCTATTATTGATTTAAAAAGCCGTAAGATTATTGCGGCAGAAGCTTTGATGCGCTGGAATGACAGTGAACTAGGTTTTGTCTCTCCGGAAGAATTTATTTCACTGGCAGAGAAAAACGGCTTGATCCACCAGCTCGGCGAATTTGCACTTGAACAGGCCTGCATCCAAGCATCCGAATGGCAGTCAATATCTCCGATTCAGATTGCCGTTAATTTCTCAAGTGTACAGTTCCGCTACTCTACTGAGTTATTAGATAAGATCGAAAATATATTGGAAAAGAGTACGTTACCTGCGCACAAGTTAGATATAGAAGTCACTGAAAGCCTGTTAGTTAATCAGGACAATGAGCTGGCTTACGTTCTGGATCGCCTTAATGAATTAGGTATTCAGCTTTCAATTGATGACTTTGGAACAGGCTATTCTGCATTAAGCTACCTGCAGCAGTTTCCCTTTTCGAAACTAAAAATAGACAGAGCTTTTGTTAATGATTTAGAAACTAACCCGGCTGATATGTCTTTAGTCTCTGCCATATTAGCGATGGCAAAAGCATTGAACTTAAAGGTTGTCGCGGAAGGTATTGAAGATAACTATCAGGCAGACCTGTTAGGGGAGATGCAGTGTGACTACGGGCAGGGGTACCTATTCAGTCGCGCTCTTCCAGCCGATGAATTTACCCGGCTGCTGCATAAAGACAGAGTTAAAAACAGCGCCTGAAACTGTTCATTTACTTAGCGGCTTTATCAGTCTCAGAAGACCGGCCCCGGCTGTTAATCAAGCACCTTTTTATTAAGCAGTTTCAGCCTTTCCTGCATATCTAAAGTGCGATGAATCAGTTTATCCTGCAGTTCAAGACCGTGAAACCGCAGCTCCAGCATCAGATCATCTAACAGCTCAGAAATTTCGGCTGCTGTTACAGTGTTTTTTTCTGTTGAATCATTCATTTCCAGCTCCTTTATTCAATGATATTAGCGGTTTTTTTGATAATCCGCTTGTATTCACCATAACTTAACGCGGAAAGAGCTGCTGTGACAAAGGCCTGATCTGCAGCTGCTTCTACTGCGTTAATCTAATGTTCTGCACTAAGCTTTCCACCCCTCACCATAAATATTAGCACCACTATCATTCTCTATAGAAATAAAAGTGATCTAATAAGCCTTCCCCTTAAAGCCAGCGTCTGACCTTAGCTTTATAATTTGTAAACGACGAACCGAATAACTGAAGCAGCGCCCTTTCTTCTGGAATGATATATAGCTTATTCACAAAATATACATATACAGGCAAAAGCAGTAAATTCAACGGATTGCCTATAAACACCACAACCGCAGCTAAACACAATAGCGCTCCGACATACATAGGATTACGCGAATAAGTATAAATACCGGAGCATACTAAATGTGATGCATTTTCAGGAGATCTGGGATCAACCGTTGTACCGGCTTTTCTAAAAGTAGATCCCGCGCTGAAAACAATCAGCATACCAAAGCTGCACAGCAAGACTGTAACAGCAGTTTGACCGGGAAATAGATAAGAAACAGCCGGGACTGCCGCGGCAACAGCAAACATTAATGCGGTTAATAACAACACAAAAAAGACAGGTAGTTTAAACAATGCACGGATCATCGCACTTCTCCCTAGTAATTTATTTATCAAATTCCACTTTCTTGTTTTTCCACAAATAACAGATTTGATTTAAAAAAGAATTAATTCGATAGGGGTGATACTTAACCGGGATTTTATTCTCCAGCGCAGGAATCGGTTTATGATCTTTGCGTAAATGGGTCAGAATCAGGTTCAGCAGGCCCGTTAAATATACTTTAAATTCCGCGCTTTGATAAAGCTCCTGCCAGTGAATAAGGTTATCGGTACGATGCAGCTCAATCAGAGGCCCCATTTTATAAGTATGCTTCTCAATCTCATCATCACCCATGCAGTATTCCTTCACTAACTGTAAAAATAGATCTAAACACTCACCTCTAGGCACAATATTAAAAAACTCCTGCTGAGTTTCTTCATCTTTTATGCTCTCCTGGGTATTAATCGTTCGGTATAAAATCTCAAACATATGCACAATCGTACGGTCTAAAATACGCTGTTTTGGAAAATGCTGATCCTGTATATCTTGTTCAACAATGGAATAAATTTCATCTAAATCAATATTATCAGCCAGTTGACGAGATAATTTACGTGCAACGCTGACAGGGATACGGTTTTCCAGTAAGGTATCAGTCACCGACTCAACAATCATCGACTGCAGTTTCTTATGCACTTTACCCGAGCAGCCGGCCGGTAGTTTAGGTACTGTACTGTCAAACATATTATCCCTTTAAGCTTTTGTTTTTCTTTATTCTATCTTAGTTGCCGAGATTAATAATCTTTATTGTTCCGGTTTAAATCAACTTATGTTCGCCTTATCAATTAAGCACATAAATAAAGATTAAAAATGAAACAAAAATCACACTAAAATTATTCATTAATATTTTCAGAAAAAAGCGTAATAAAAGGCGTTTAGGACATTGTTATTTTATGCCGTTAGTCTAGACTTTGCGCAAAAATTCACTAGGAGAGGTTATTTTATGTCTGAGAAGGTATTTATCAGCGCACAGCAGCTGCTTGAAGACTCATTCCGTCTGGCGGCTCAAGTATATGACAGCGGTTTTCGCCCGCAGTTTATCGTCGGTATCTGGCGAGGCGGTGCACCGATTGGTATTGCTGTCCAGGAATACTTTGATTACAAGAAAGTAGAAACAGACCACATTGCAGTACGTACCTCTTCTTATTACGGGATTGGCCAGCAGAGTAAAACCATTAAAGTACATGGTCTGCACTACATTATTGAAAATGCTAACGCCGATGACGGCTTATTAATTGTCGATGATGTATTTGACTCAGGCCGCAGTGTTGTTGCATTAACGGAAAAATTAAATGAATTAATGCGTTTAAATATGCCGCGTGATGTTCGTATTGCGACACCTTATTACAAGCCTAAAAACAAAGCTGTATCAATCGTGCCTGATTATTTTATTCACGAATCTGAAGAGTGGTTAGTATTCCCGCATGAGGTTTCCGGCCTGTCGATTGAAGAAATCTCCGAAGGTAAAGGCGATTTCAAAAATATTAAGCACCTTTTCACCGAATAGAGCTTTATATTCAGCTGAATAGTCCCCAAAAAGGAGACCATATGGTCTCTTTTTTACTGCGTTTTAATAAACTGCGCAGACTTCTGCAGAACATCCGGATAAAGCTCAAAAAACTGCTCAGTTAATAATTCATAATGCACCTGAAGAACCTCTCCTGTATCCGCCAGCGGTGCCATTCTCGGACTGCGGGAGGCCATACGCTGCAGAGCGAAACTGATATTATCTATTTCAGCATACTGCTCAAGCCAGCGCCCCTGCCAGACCAGCTGCGAGACCTTTTCAAAGCGATCCGGCAGAGGGTTAATCTCTAATTTTCTTTCCACTTCAATCTGCAGTCGAGCTTGTCTGCAGAAATCTGTTAGCGGACAGCCGTGAAACTGCGCCCAATGTTTCGCCAGGCAATGATCCCAGAACATATCCAGGCTTATCGGAGCAAAACGACGTAACTCAGCAGGAAAGTGAGGTTTCAGCGTTTTTACAATGACATGCTGATCTGTATAACTGTCTACAAAGCGGTGCACACGAATGCCCTGCACAATCTCAGCATTAAACAAACCGTCAGGATTTCCTTTAACGAAATCACCTAAAAAGTTGCCCGTAAAACTGCTGCCGGTAAACGCCGCAATATGTAAATGAGCAAGAAAATTCATAGCTTCACCTGACTATCTTTCGTAAAAATTAACGATGACATTGTATCAAAAACATTAAAAGTTCCGCTCGCTGTAAAAGTAAATTGAGATTAAACACATAGTTAACAAGTTTTTGTGCTTAACACGATAAATATCTTTCTAACAGACAAAACGCTTAGTAATATCAACAAATAACCAATAAAAAATACAATTCTAATTTGTAACCTTATAATCAACATCTGTTAAATAACCAATAAATGGAATTAATATGCACCGTTCAATTATAGCAGCTGTACTGACAGCCCTGCTTGTTGGCTGCAACAGCAGTGACAGCAATACAGATACTTTTTCAAAAACAGGTATAGAGCCAAACACGCCGGTAAACCGAAGCTGCCCGGCAAATATGCAGTGCGGATTATTACCCGTCCCAAAAAGCTACGCCAATGATAACGGTGAAAAGGTTGATATCTTTTACGCTGTACACAAGGCTATAGATGCAGACAAACGTATCGGCATCTTGCTGCTAAACTTTGGTGGTCCCGGCGGTGAAGCAGTTTGGGGGGCATCTAATATGGTAGATTACTATTTACCACAGGAAATTTTAGAGCGTTTTGATATTGTAGGCTTAGACCCAAGAGGAACAGGGGGAAGCGCCTTTGCTCCAGAACTAACTGATTGTGCTGTTGCGCAAAATAACGGCAGTGGTAATTGTGATTCAACTTATGCTCAAATCGCGCCTTATCTAGGCAGTAATACCATAGTTAAAGATATCGATCAGCTGCGCATTTTTCTCGGCGAAGACAAACTTAACTTTTTAGGTTATTCCTACGGAACACGACTGGGCTCATTGTACGCAAACACATTCCCGCAGAAGGTGCGCGCTTTAGTCCTAGACTCTCCTATGCCGCCAGCGACAGGAAATTATACGGATCTGCGCTTAGGCAATACTGTCGGGCATGATCTGGTCGCCAATTATCGATTAGAGTTCAATGCGGCAAGAAAATACCAATATGAAAATATTATTTCGTCAGTGATATACAACGACTACTACTTCGCATCAGACGGAGAAAGCCTTTACCCAGGCGATGCACAGACACTGTTAAGTGCAACCATTAGTCGAGAGCACACGGGTGACTGGAAGGAGATTAAAGATGGTTTATTCACCCTGCTTGATGAAGATACAGCATCACAATTAAGAACAGATCTTTATTACGTGTCAAGCTCATCAGAAACAACAAATGCTCAACTGCGCTCAAGTGCATTATTTAAAGCTGTTGTCTGTACTGATGAATCTAACGCCCTTTCAGCTTCAGATGTAGCAGCCAGACAATACTCTTTTGAAAACGCATCGGCACTATATGGGCTAATTAACTTTTATATCACGGACATGTGCGCAGACTGGCCTATACAACGGGACCCTATTGCAATGATTGAAAACATGGAACAAAGATTAGCCGGTCAGCAGATTCTAGTTATCGGCGGTAAATACGACCCCGCAACTCCTTACCATTGGGCTGAAGAAATGGTCAGCAGTTTCGGTAACTTAGGATCATTAATTACAGTTGATAAACTGGTTAACCATGGATTCAGTTTTAATGATATGAATTGTATCGATCAGAAAACAACGCAGTACCTGTTAGATCCGGCAACGAAGGTTGAGAGTCTCACCTGCGCGAACACACAGCAGGTCAAAACATCATTCAGTGCAAAGTCTAAACCTGCACATCCAACTCAAAAGGCACTTACAGGCACCTATTAATCAAACGGAAACAACAAGGGCCCTAGCTTTTAAAACAAAAGCCGGAGCCCTATTTATTCCGATAGATAAAAATATACTGGTTATTAAATATCAATTTTAGACAGTTCAAAATGCTGCTCAGCTACGGCATAAACATCAATATGTTTTTTTTGAAACTCACAGATAGTTAGATGAGGGGTAGGTCTTTTTTCGTTAGGCAGATGGCCGCAGCCGCTGTCAATAAACAGCAGCTGCTTTTCTAATCGCGCTTTACTTATCGGGGTATGACCGGAAACAATAAAATCAATACCTGCTGTTGAATGAGTATGACCGTTTCGTAGATAATCCCTGCTCCACAGTAATTTAAACAGATTATCTTTATTTACATCATCTGCATGCATCGGCCACTTATCTAACGGATACTGGGCATGTACAACCCCCACTTTTCCACCAGCAGTATCTACGCTTAAAGTAAGGCAGAAATTTTTTGCAATAATATTTTTAGCCAGCAGTTTTTCCTGCACAGCAAGGTTTTCCCACCAGCCACCGCCGTTCTCATACCAGGAAAACTTTTTATACATATTGTTATCGTCAATTTCCCTTAAAAACTGTTCGTGATTACCAATAACAGGGATAAACCAGTTTTTATTTGCAAGCAGAAGGCAGTAAAAAGAATCCTCACCACGGTCAATAACATCTCCAACAGAAAATAAGCGATCCACGCTAAAATCAAAATTGATCTGCTCCAGAGCCAGCATCAGCAGACTATGTTTTCCATGAATATCACCGACAAAAAAGTCCCGTCCATTACGGTTAGCTTCATAATAATTATGAGCAGCTAAAGAATTCAAAATAAGTACCTCATGTAAGAAAAACTAGATAAAACAGGCTGACGGTCAGATTATTCGGCGGATAAATACTGTTCCTGGAGCTGATACATACGTATTGCATCACAGTATTTTCCATTGATGAAAAACTCTTCAACTAAGCGCCCTTCTTCTATGAAACCAGATTTTAAGTAAAGGTGAATAGCCTTACTGTTATCTTCGGAAACCAGCAGGTAAACTTTATGCAGATTGAGAATGGTAAAAGCATAATCCAGCGCTTTATGAATAAGCGCCTGCGCATAATTTTGACCTTGAAAATCAGGGGCAATAATTATCTGAAATTCAGCATTACTATGAATGTAATCAATTTCGATTAATTCAACCAGACCGATAGATTCGTCGTTCTTATTAGTGCCGATAAATCGTCGTTCAGTATTATCGTGAATATGCCTGATATACAGATCTTCAAGTTCACCAAATGATTCATAGGGCTCTTCAAACCAGTAAGACATTATATTGCGGTTATTATCCAGCAGATGTACGAAACGTAAATCTTCTTTTTCTAATGCCCTTAACTTAACCTTATGGTTCATACGGTTTCTTATACGAAATAAAATAATAACTGTAAGTTTAAAATTGCTGATTAGCTTTAACAAGTTAGCTCGGTCAAATTATTCAACAAAACTTAGATTTTTTTTTGATTTTAGAGTGAAATTTATAAAGTTAAACAATACAGACTCAATAAAAAGGCAGGTTTTTACACAAGAAGCCCCCCTTAATAGGGAGGGGAACCTCTTCGGTTTGATTATCTTTTGATCAGTTTTCTAGGCACGACTTCTATACCCGGCTGATGCTGTCCGTCTGCCGCCGCTAATGCCAGCTGCAGCGCTTTTTCTGCAATCACTTCATACTGCTGCGGCAGCGACTGAATTTTAATCGGCAAAAAATCTAACAGGCGGTTATCACCAAAAGTCGCTAATGCGGTCTTTTTTAATAATGCCGGGTGCGCCAGCAGACAATCTAAAACGCCTTCAAATAAAGTATAAGAAGTAATTAAAATCGCATCAGGAAAACAGTCCTGATCCAGCCACTGCTGGGCTAAATCCTGGCCCTGCTGAATACTAAAGTGATCACCATACGCGTATTTAACATCAAGCGGTCTGCTATGTTCCGCAACCGCGGCTTTAAAGCCCTGCTCACGCTCTTTCGACACCCCTAAAGCTGGTACCGCACCAATCAAACCTATGCTGCCTACTTCTTTTTCCAGTAGAGAACGGCTTAAATCTAAGGCACCTTCCAAATCTTCACTGATTACATTCGCAAAAGTTTCATCATCCAGACTTCGATCTATTGCCACTACCGGCACACCTTTCGCCTGAATATTGCGATAAAAAGTCGTATCCGCAGGTAACGCACTGGCGACTAAAAGCACATCGATACGTCGGCTTACCAGACTGGCGGCAACACTTTTTTCTGTTTCAGGCTGATCATCCGAACAGGAAATAATTAATTGAAAACCGGCTTTTCTTGCATCCCGCTCCAATAATTTAGCTAACTTTGCATAACTGGAGTTTTCTAAATCCGGAATAATCAGACCAAATGTCCGGCTGTTACCGGCTCTTAAGGAGCTGGCGGCATAATTTGGTTTGTAGTTGTACTCTTCCACTACCGCCATCACCTTCAGACAGGTTTTTTCACTGATTCTATATTTCTCTGCTTTACCATTGATCACATAACTTGCAGTCGTACGAGAGACACCCGCTAATTTGGCAATTTCTTCTAATTTCATGACTACCCCGCATTAAGCCTGCGAATAATTGCGATAAGCATCACAATTTTTGCGGCAGACAAATAATAAGTGCTTAAAAAGTGATTGCAATTGTAGCTGAAACGGTTCAGCATAACAACTGAATCGTTTCAGCAAGAAGGCTTAATCAAGAATCAGGCACTCCACTGCAGAATAATTCGAGACAAAGAATCCCTTAAACCGGGTAATAAGACTCAAATTTAGCTCTCTGAGTATTTTAAAAGCGCTTGTTTAATCGTTTGGGTTAAACAGACAACAAGACAACAGAAGTAAGGTGGTCAGCATGTTATCAATTAACAGCAGTGATATTGTTCTTTCACAAGCAGCAGAAAATAAACAACAGGCAATACAGTCGATTGCTAACAGCCTAGTCGAAAAGACCTATGTGGAAGCAGCTTATCTGGACGGCATGCTGGCGCGCGAAGCGCAAAACTCTACTTTTTTAGGTAACGGTATTGCTATTCCCCACGGCACCACAGAAACACGTGACAAAGTAAAACAAACCGGTGTTATTGTGCACCACTTCCCGCAGGGCGTGGACTGGGGTAACGATAATACCGTTTATCTGGCTATCGGTATCGCCGCTCAGTCGGATCAACATTTAGCCATTTTAAAGCAGCTGACTAAAGTTCTTTCTGCCGAAGGCATCGAACAACAGCTGAAAGAAGCATCAACAGCACAAGGCATCGTCTCTTTACTCAATGGTGAAATGCAGAGTGAAACTTTGTTTAATGCGGACTTAATACAACTTAACTTTCCTGCCTCAGATCTGCTCCAGCTGACTGCAGTAGCAGCCGGTTTAATTAAAAACCAGGGCGCAGTACAAAGCAGCTTTATTGCCGATGTCATTGCCAAACAAGCATCTTATCTAGGACAGGGGCTGTGGTTAAACAGCAGCAGTACAGGTATCAGCAAAACAGCCGTTTCATTTGTCAGCGCTTCCGAGTCTTTTCAGCTTCAAGGTAAACCGGTACAGGGCCTGCTGTGTATTGCCAGTAACAGCCAGCTGCACTTGAAAAACCTGAATATATTAATCGATCTTATCCATAAACAGCAGATTGAACAGTTATTTGATGCCTCCGAAGAACAGGTAATAACTTTGCTGACTCAGGAAAAGCTTGAAGGTTCTCAGCAGATATTCACCATTAAAAACCCGCACGGTCTGCATGCCCGCCCCGGCGCGATGCTGGTTCATGTCGCGAAGAAATTTAAAGCCAAAATTCAAATGACCAACCTTAACGGCACGGGCAAATCAGCCAACGCCAAGAGTCTGATGAAAGTAATGACTCAGGGGGTACAGTTCGGTCATCAACTGCAGTTTGTTGCACAGGGTGAAGATGCCGAAGAAGCGCTGCACGCTATCGGTCAGGCAATCAATGAAGGTTTAGGCGAGGCAATAGCATGAGTCATCCATTAAAAGTCGTCACTGTCACCTTAAATCCGGCCCTGGATCTGACCGGCTCCTTAAATGAGCTGGTAAAAGGAACGGTTAATTTACTTGATTCGGGCAGCCTGCATCCGGCAGGTAAAGGCATCAATGTTGCTAAAGTGCTTTCTGAACTCGGCGCTCAAGTAACCGCAACTGGTTTACTTGGTGCAGATAACCAGGAACCTTTTGTACAGCTGTTTGAATCATTAAATATTAATGATCAATTTGTACGCGCCGCAGGTGCAACACGGATTAATGTAAAAATAGTAGAAAATTCAGGGCAGGTCAGCGACCTGAACTTTCCGGGAATTACCGTTACCGAGCAGCAGCTGCAGCAGTTTGAAAATACGTTATTAGAACTGGCGCAGTCCCATGAGATTTTTGTTATTGCCGGCAGTCTGCCTCAAGGCCTTACTCCGGAACGCTGTGCAAAGTGGATAAAGCAACTTCAGGCAGCCGGTAAAAAAGTATTTTTTGACAGCAGCAACGGAGCGTTAGTCGCAGGTGTTCAAGCAGGTCCATATCTGATTAAACCTAATGATGAAGAGCTTAGCGTATTAACGGCTGAAACACTGAGCAGCAGTAACGATATCCAAAAAGCGGCCGAAAAACTGCAGCACCAGGGCTGTGAAAATGTAGTAATTTCACTGGGTGAAAAAGGCGTATTGTGGATTGATCAAAACGGCTGGATAAAATCCCAGCCGCCGAAAATGACCGTAGTCAGCACCGTTGGTGCCGGGGATACCTTAGTCGCAGGCCTTTGCTGGGGAGAACTAAAGCAATGGCAAAAGCCTCAAACATTAAGTTTTGCAACCGCATTAGCGGCTCTCGCCGTTAGCCAGATTGGTGTCGGTGCTGCAGATATAAATCAAGTATTAACAGTACAAGAAAATGTACAGATAGAACAATCAATGGAGAGGATAGAAAAATGAAATTAGCTATCGTAACAGCCTGCCCAAGTGGTGTCGCTAACAGCATTATCGCAGCCGGTTTATTGGAAAAAGCAGCCTCAGAATTAAACTGGGAAGCGCAGATTGAATGTCAGTCAAGTGTTATACCGGCACAGCCTCTGACAAAGCAGCAGATAGAAAACGCTGACTGCATTATTATCGCCAGTAATACCGAGATTGATAACAGCCGCTTTAAAGGGAAAAAAGTATATCAGTCAGATATCTCGGAGTGCCTGCTGGATGCTAAAAAGTATCTGCACAATGCCGCTGATAATGCTTCTATCTTAACTCAGGTAACACAGCTGAGCAGCACGGCATCTACAACCACGGGAAGCAAAAAAATCGTCGCTATCACAGCCTGCCCGACAGGGGTAGCACATACCTTTATGGCGGCAGCCGCTCTGGAAGATAAAGGAAAAGAGCTGGGTTATCAGGTAAAAGTTGAAACCCGCGGTTCAGTAGGTGCAAAAAATCAGCTGACAGCAGAAGACATAAAAGATGCAGATGTAGTTATTATCGCCGCTGATATC
Organism: Psychromonas ossibalaenae ATCC BAA-1528; assembly: GCF_000381745.1. Lineage (GTDB taxonomy): Bacteria > Pseudomonadota > Gammaproteobacteria > Enterobacterales > Psychromonadaceae > Psychromonas > Psychromonas ossibalaenae. The sequence continues at coordinate 49,229 of NZ_KB906985.1, forward strand.
GAAGTTGATTTAGCCCGCTTTGACGGTAAAAAACTGTATAAAACCAGCACAGGTTCAGCACTTAAAAAAACAGAGCAGGAGATCAATAAAGCATTTTCTGAAGCACCGATTTATCAGCACACTGCTAATGCGGCAGGCAGCAGTAACGATAACCAGGAACAAGGTTCAGCAGTCTATAAACACCTGATGACCGGTGTTTCACACATGCTGCCGTTAGTCGTTGCAGGCGGTTTGTTAATTGCGCTGTCTTTTGTTTTTGGTATCGAAGCCTTTAAAGAAGAAGGCACACTGGCGGCCGCATTAATGAATATCGGCGGCGGATCCGCTTTTGCACTTATGGTACCGGTATTAGCCGGGTTTATTGCATTCTCGATTGCAGACAGACCGGGACTTGCGCCGGGTTTAATCGGCGGCATGTTAGCAAGTTCAACGGGTGCCGGTTTTCTTGGCGGTATCGCAGCCGGTTTTATAGCAGGTTATGCGGCTAAATTTATCGCCGATAAGGTGCAGCTTCCGGACTCAATGGAAGCCCTTAAACCTATTTTGATTATCCCTTTAGCTGCAAGTTTAGTTACCGGTTTAGTGATGATTTATGTTGTCGGTGGTCCGGTATCTGCGGTCATGGCAGGTCTGACTGATTTCCTCAGCAGCATGGGTTCAGCAAATGCGGTATTACTGGGTATTTTACTCGGTTCTATGATGTGTTTTGATTTAGGCGGTCCGGTTAATAAAACCGCATACACATTTGGTGTCGGTCTATTAGCTTCCAGCTCTTACCTGCCGATGGCGGCCATTATGGCGGCCGGCATGGTACCTGCTTTAGGTATGGGTCTAGCAACATTTTTAGCTAAATCTAAATTTATCAGCAGTGAAGCAGAAGCGGGTAAAGCATCATTTGTATTAGGCCTGTGCTTTATCTCAGAAGGTGCTATTCCTTTTGCAGCTAAAGATCCGATGCGCGTAATCCCCTGCTGTATCGCCGGCGGTGCATTAACAGGTGGTCTGTCTATGTTCTTTGGTGCGCAGCTGATGGCTCCGCATGGCGGCTTGTTCGTTTTATTAATTCCAGGCGCTATTACCCCTGCTCTTATGTATCTGCTGGCCATTGCAGCGGGAACGGCAGTCACCGGTTTCAGTTATGCATTCCTTAAAAAAAGTGAAGCAAAACAGCTGGCGGCGGCTTAATTAAAATTTAATACCACTAATAATGAAAGGAGGCTGAACAGCCTCCTTTTTTATTGGAATAATCATTTTCCTGCACATAACAAAAAGCCGGGTTAAACAACACCCGGCTTTTAATCTGCATAATTAAATTAACAACAAGACATAATGATTACTGAGTACACTCTTGAACTAATAATGTACCTGCTGCTGCATCTTCATTTACAGTAAGCAGGAAGCTCCAGTTACCGTCAGGAAGTGCTGCAGTGTTATTACCTGCACCACCTGCACCAACTACAACAGGATATTCAACATCAGGAGTAACTGCAGTACCGTCTGCAAGAACAAAGTTATTATCCCAGTTATCACCGGCAAGTTTAAACTCTACATCACCAGAAAATGCAAAATTAGCCTGGTATGTATTGTTGCCTTTATAAGTCAGTTGATATTCAGGAGCTATTCCCCATTCTGATTGACTACCTTTAACGTAAATATCAAAAGCAAGTGGTCCAGTTTCACTGCTGTCTGAAAGTACGCTGCAGCTAGCAACTTCTTCAGCTGTTACCGAAAGTGTTGGTGCATCTGTATTACTTGCATCAAAGATAAAGGTTACAACTGACTTAGCAGTCAATGTTAGTGAAATATTATCACCACCAGCGACTAACGGCAGAGCTTCACCCAGTGCTAAAGTCCCCTCTGTACCATAGTTAATATCACTCCACTCTGCATCAGCTACTTTGAAACTATAATCACCTGCATCCAGTGTTTTGATGATCTGGTATCTACCGTTTGCAGTAAAGTCCATTTCATCAGTTGGATCCCAAGTAGTCACACCACGCAGGAATACTTCGGTATTACCAAACGGCGGCATTTGAGTCAGATCTTTATTACTTTGGTTTACAGGCCAGCCGGCACCACGAGTACTTGCCTGCGGTAATACAAATACAGCAGTAGTGAATGGAGAGACAGTAACAACATTACCATCAGCGACTGTTGCAGTGAAAGTCTTGTTGTATTCAGCAGAGCCAGCTAAAGCCGGATGCAGCGCCCAAGTCCCTGCACCAAGTGTCACTGTTTTAGCTTCTGGTGAACCGTTGAAAACGGTAACAATTGCATCATTATTACTATCCAGGTCTGCACCTGCACTTACACCATCATCAATTGACATTACAATCAAGTGCAGCTGCTGATCATCACCAACACTGCGGAAGTCAATTCGATTCATTATTTCCTTAGCATCACCAAGACTGAACAGTTTGCTGCTGCTGCGAACTTTCAGGAAGTCCAGTGCAAGTGCTTTTGCTGTTGCAATATCAGCAACTTGAGGCGAAGCAGTTTCATCAGTTATGATTTCACCAATCAACGGCCAGTTATCAACATCACGATTTCTTAGCGGTAAACCAACATTCCACTGAGTAGTTTCTCCCGTAAAGTCAACGCGGTTATACCAGTCACCTGAGTCGTAGCTGTCACGAGACATCGACTTAGAACGAAGTAGTTCAACTCCCATATGAATAAATGGAACACTTTGGCTAAGCAGCGGCATGCTCAGACCTAAAACATGCATTCTAAAACGATCTTCTGTTGATGTTCCATTTGCAATTTTATACTGGTTAAAATCCCAGAATGTCTGGTTATCATGCTTAGATATATAGCTGACAGTTTCATATGGATGGTTAACATAACCAGAAGGAGACTGACCATAAAGTACATCTTGGCCACGGCGCGTATCACCTTCATTATTAACCAGTACAAAATCACGCAAGCCGCCCGCAAGCTCTACACGGATCTGATCACTGCGCAACTGCAGTTCTGCTAATGTCGTGTCAGATTGTGGGAAATCTTCGTTTTGGCTGGTATGTAAGCCGCTTGCCCATCCCTGTGCTGAACGATGGTTTTCTGTATTGTAACGACCGCCACGAACGGCATCACGCAGACGATCAGAGAATGAGCCAATGCCTGTTCCTGCAAGGTTTTCTTGACTAGCCTGAACAAAGCGGGCGTCATTTGCTACTTCACCGAAGTTCCAGCCTTCACCGTAAAAATAGTTATCTTCATCAACAGCAAGCACTGCTTTTAAAGAATCCTGCATTGCGGCCAACGGCTGATGCCCCATCAGATCGAAACGGAAAGAGTCAATTTTATACTTATCAGCCCAAACAACCAGAGTATCAGTCATTAGCTTAGCCATCATAGTATGTTCAGTTGCCGTATTATCACAACAAGTAGACTGTTCAACACTGCCGCTTTCTGCGTTACGACGGTGGTAATAGCCTGGAACTAAACGATCTAGTATAGAGCGTTCACTTAAACCCGAAGCATTGGTGTGGTTGTAAACTACATCCATAGTGACACGCAAACCAAGATTATGCAGTGCCTCTACCATTTGACGGAACTCTTTAATACGACCCAAGCCGTCAGGGTTTGATGCATAGCTCCCCTCTGGTGCCCCATAATGAAGCGGATCATAACCCCAGTTGAAGCTGTCATGCATCGCCATATCGGTCACAATCTGCTCAGCACAATCTGTTTCAGAATCACAAGCGGCTAAAACATCTTTAATAAGCGCGGCAGAATCAGCAGTTGCACAGATACGCGCAGCAGAATTCAATTCACAAAGCTTGCTTACAGGGTCAAGAATATCAACACGCATTGCAGGATCTTCATTAACCGTTGCGATATCGAATGCAGGCATCAGATGGAAGTGTGTTAATCCAGCTTCAGTCAGCTCTTTTATATGCTTCATCGGCACAGAATCAGTCTCAGTGAATGCAAGGTATTTACCTCTATTTTCATCCGATGTAGACTCATCAAGCGCACTAAAGTCACGAATATGTGATTCATAAATAACGATATTTTCTGATGTCGGAATATTTTCAATATGCGCTGCCCAACCATCAGGCGTTACTTCTGCAGCATCAAAATCAACAACTTGTGAGTACTTACTATTAGTCGACAAGCTCCATGAATAAGGATCTGTTACTTGATAGTTTTCTAGCTGGTCACTCACATGGTGATAAACTGATACTTCATAGCGGTAGAAGGTTCCCGCCGGGGCATCATTATCAACACTCCAAATACCAGTAGCAGCATCTTCAACCATTTGTACAGGAGAGTTTTCAAGTTCAGTCTTATCAGCATTGAACAGGTGTAGTTTTACATCAGTCGCGGTAGGAGCCCATAGTTTAAACGCGCTGCCTGTTGCACCTAAAACTGCTTCATCAGCGTCATTATCACCCGCTGTATATAAAGCGTCTAATACACCTGGTGTCTGCACTAAAGTCGCGCTGACAACATCACCATCGGCATTTTTAGCAACGGCAACCAGCTGCTGCTTCAATAATGTTTTTACATCCGCGTCATCAGGCAGTGCCCACGGAGTCAAACTAGAAATATGCGGGAACTTAGCTGCTGCGCTCTCTGTCAAAGCACCAGAGGTCAAAGCAATTTCTGTTGCACCCGTGATAACGCCCTCTTCTGACAGTTCAAAATTTGCCTCAGCAGAGTGATAAAGGCTGACAGTTTGAGCAACGTCACCAGCACTCCAAAGCAGAGTACTTTCATCAACCCAATGCGCTGCAAAGCCGCTCACTTCAATTGCACTCATAATATCCAGTGCAGCCACACGTGAATCATATATGGTTGAAGAGTTGCGGATCATCGTTACAGTACGATCGGTAAATTCAGCAAAATTCAATCGAATATCAGCACCAGATATATTCTGAATGGAATCATCAACAGTTTGACGTACGATAAAGTTAACACAACCTTCATCAGATGCTAGATCGAGCACCCAATATGGACCGTTTGCATCTTCTCCATCAGGAATGCGACTTACGTTACCCCAGTCTCTTCCTAGCTCAGATGCCGCCAATGCGCTGCAGTTTTCATTATTCCAAAGATGCAGAGAGTACGCCTGATACTGGCTGTCATCTGCAATTGAACGAGCGCTAGCCTGCTGAGTGGGATCAAGAAGATAAACAACCGCCTGCTTAGCACCAGCAGTGAACGGTTCTTCACCATCTGGAGTAGGCTCTGGAGTCGGCTCTGGAGTCGGTTCCGGAGTAGGTACTGGAGTTGGAGTTGGTGTCGGCACCACTACATCGTTTGATGACGAACCATCACACCCAGACAGAGTAAGGGAAGCAACGATTGCCATTGCACAGATTCGAGGCATTGTTGCTAACGCCAGTTTATTGAGTTTATTTTGCATTTAAGTAACTTCCTGTATTTTGATATTTTAAAAATCAGTCTTACCTTATTCACAACCAGCTAATGTTGCGCCGAAAAATCATATTGGATTGTCATAAATTAATAGTTGATCCAACCGAAAATTTTCAGAATAGAAACCTGCAAAAATACATTTTTTGTGAGCTGTATCGCCACAAAAATGCTTCTTTGCGGCTAAAGCAAAAAAATACACTTTGTTACAAAAATCATTCAAAAATCCAATGTAAACGTAAACACACAGAAAAATAAACCTTTAAATCAACGCTATACAGAACATCTCGAATTGACAAATATTTTTTAAAACATTTTTTCTATATAAAAAAAAGCTCTTCACAGAACAAAGCCCGCGTTTTAAGGCTTCAATTTTAATGGAAGCGTTACCACTCTGTTTTTGTTATTTTAAAGAGTGACAAAAGTCTGGCGACTGCATCCATAAACGTCTTGTAATTGTAAAGAACAGAGGATGATTACTCTCTATTCTAGAGCCATAAATCATGGCTAAAACAGATAGAGACTTTGACAAAACATTTACTAAACAACTTCATTTTTTCTTATATTTATCCTCAAAATTCTTTTTAAATAAATAAATAAACAAAATAAAGTTTAACATCAAACCAAATTGGTTTGCACTTTTGAAGTCGTACTGCAATTACCAGTACAAATTTTGTTCAGATTAAATTAAAGAGAAGATTAAATTGATCTAGATAATAAACAGACAGGTTAATATATTTTGCGGCACGTATGGTTTGTATCTGGATAAAAGAGCCTAGTGTATGATTAAAAAAACACTCCGCAGCTTGGACTGCTCATAAAAAGCCTGTCAACTATTAACTGACTAGCATTTAGGGTAAACAGGCTCCTTTTTTATTACCACCCTGCTTTCACTTCTAAAGCCAGCACTTATAAACAGATCTATTAGAGCCTCTTTAATACTTAGCAGACTGATAAATCCAAAGCGCAGTTTCATAAAAACAGCCGATTCAAATAATTTGTAGATAGAAAATTTATTAAAAATACCAATTAAAAAGGAACGGCACCAACAGCCTAGAATTGTATACGTTTACATTGAGATCTCTGTAACCATTTAATTTAAAAGCTTTTAACTGTATACGTTTACCCCAAAAAAGTTCTAGAACGATCACAGTTACATTTTTCTGTTTCTATATAGTTTTGCCATATTTGCTAAACCTTCCAAGGTTTCCAAGGTTTCCAAGTTAATGCAGGAGCTTTTATCATTTCTCATCAATAGATATTGACGAACTGATAACTAATTTACTTAAACAAATCTTCAAACGGATTAGTGAACACTTACACCTCGCCTCGAATATAGGGAATTATAATGAACATCAAATACATGAAGTTACCATTGGCAGCCGCTGTTAGTTTAGCCCTGAGTGCCTGTAATGGTAGTGACAGCAGTGACCCAGTACCAACACCAGACCCAACACCAACACCAGTCCCAGCACCAGTCCCAACACCAGAAACAACTCCGTTAAACGGTAAAGTAATTGATGGTTATATTAGCGGTGCAACTGTCTTTTTAGATAAAAACCGTAACTCAGTATTAGATGACGGAGAACCATCCGCTCTTTCAGATGGAGAAGGTGCTTATAGCCTGCCGCTGACTGAAGCTGACATTCTCGCATTACCAACAAGCCCTATTGCTGTGCTTGTTGGTGCGGGTGCTAAAGATATCGACACTGGCGAAGAGTTTACTGAAGATAATAATCTGCTATTAACCACGCCTCCTATTTTAGACTTTGAGCCAGGACAAGCTGCGAATTTTTCCCAGGCTATCACCCCATTCACCACACAATTGTATAATGAAGTAAAAGATACTCTAGAATTAGTCGTTACAGGTGAATTAAGTGCAGGTGCATTAACATTGGCTGTAGACACAGCTAAATCAACGGTATTGAAGGATACCGCTGAGAAATTAGGAATTGAGACAGATAAACTCGAAGATCTGTTATTTACTGATTTCCTTGCTCCAGCAGGAGAGGCTAAATTAGAACTGGCCGAACTTGAAAAGATTGCTGACTTAGCGGTGAGTGAAACCGATAATCTACAGGAAAGCCAACAATTAGAAGATGAACTTGCAGGAGACCTAAAAGATAATCAGAAAGTAACTGCAAGCATTAATGAGTACTCTTTTATTGAATGGCATACAGGGAAAACTCTTCTTATTAAAGAGATCTCTACAAAAACAACAACAACTGCCGACAATGGCGATAAACTGATTGAACGGAAGGCAACAAAATACCGTCTCAATGCTGACGGCACGCTAATGCAGGTTGCAGGTGAACCATTAATTTATGAAATTGTCTCTGATACAACAAACGAAAAATCAGATGGTACTTTTGAAACAGTAGTTAAATATGAGATAGATAAAAATGGTGATAATAAGCGCCTATTTAAAGGCCAGTCTTACCGACGAGGCACCTGGACTGCAACAAGTAGAGAATTTACTGAATATTTTGATGAATCTGCGCCAAGTGTAGAACTACCGGAAGTAACATGGGATGGCGATCGCAGCTATCAAGGCAGTGATATTAAGACTGCTGTATTAGCAGAAGATTATACTGATATTGACTTTATCCAGCACAAAACTGAAAGTAAGGTAAACAAAGACGGTAAAACAATATCGACTTTAGTTTTCAGTCAGTTCACTCCTAAAGATGGAGCATACAATCTAGAACAAGCCAATTATGCTGAAACACGCATCGATACCCACAGCGCAACCGGTGTTTTACACGAAGTTAAAAAAGACTGGGATGCCGATGGGTCTATCAATGAGTACATTGCTGATGAAGTACTGACTGATGGTACGACGATCCAAACAACGACTAAACCTATCTGGCAAAATGCTCAGAAAAGCGACAATTGGCAAGAGTATGCTGATTACAACTTCACAGGAAAACCTTTAAGTAATTTCTGGTTAGAGCAGACCATCACCAACAAAAAAGTTGACGGCTTAGATGTTGTTATATCTCAAGGGGAGCGCTATCTACTCGATTCTTCCACAAACACAGCGAAACAAGACGGTGAGGGTAATAAAATCCAGTTTAGTACCTGGCTTAGTACTACAACTCAACGCACAACAGAATTAAGTGTTGAACAGGTAAAATGGACACATACTCATCAAGATGATTCCCTATTTAATTCCGCCGAAGAAAACTTTACTGTGGATGCTGATGATCTAGGGCAAAAAGTGGCCTATTCCGTGAAGTATGCCAATGATATCTGGCTGACTTGGGATTTCCCTGAGTGGGGAGGACAAAATGTCAGCAACTTGTTAAAAGTGGTTGATGCTCAGTTAGCAGAAAATGAAAATGATTATAGTGCAGTAGATATTCGCGCACTGATGGTAGACGGTTCAACAGAAACACCAGATCAAGATTGGCTCCTGCCAACATCAAGTTTCATTGAGGATGCTCAAGGTAACGTGCGCACCTGGTATATCGTAACCAATACTTTTGATGGTGAACTTAAGCTGCATGAGACAACACTGCCAAATCTTAATGCAGATTGGGAATTAATATTTATCCCGGGCGGGGCAATAACACATGTACCTGACGGCTTTAATTTTGAGAATTGGAACAACACAACTCAAAATGTAAACATGCCGCCAATTACAGAGGTGGACACTGAAAAAGGAAGCTTTAGTTTTGCACCAGGTTTCGGTTGGAATCCTGAATACCCTTTCCACATGTATCTTGATAAAAGTGAAGCCGAGGCTAAGCTTGCACAGTTAAGTACACCAGAAGACGGAACTGTTAAGGCGCAAGATAACCAGGCGGTTATCTATGCAATGACCGATGCGGAAAACCGTGCGGACTGGACTCTGCACGTATGGAATAATGATCAATGTGACGCATTAGACGGAGAGAATATTGACGGTTTTGCAGTTTGGGGCGAAGGCGTCAAAATGACTGGTGAGGATGAAAATGGTGTTTACTGGGTCTTACCGCTGCTAAGCCAGGAAGCTGATGACTGTGTAAACTTTATTGTTCGTGATGGTGAAGGTCAGTCTACAGATTTAAAACTTAAGTTTGCTGACATTGCCGATCGCCAGGCTTTTGTGTCCAGTGATTTCTCTACAATTCTAGACAGCGCTTCGGATACTCCGCCAGTTGCATTAGAAGGCTTAAAAGGTGCGTTAATTGATGCAGCAACTATTGCCTGGAATGTCGGTAACGCGGCTTCTTATGAAGCTCATTACCTGGTAGATGGTGGGTTTGAGATTAACGGCACAACGGGTGAAGTTGTTTCTACTTCTACTCAAGAGTTCGCTCTTACCAGCAAAGATATGCCTGAAGGCGTAGCTAAGCGTTATGAAAATTATAAAGCGTTTGCTTTTGAACTGCCAGACGGTGTCACGCTAGATACTTTACTTCAAGGTCAGCTGGTTGTTACAGCTAAAAATGCTGAAGGTAGAATCATTGATGCAACAGGCATGCAGTTAGCTCCTGGGTTAGATGCCGTTTACGCAACGGGTGAGACTGGTGCGCAAAATGAAACAATGGGTGCTGTAGTTAACGGCTCTGATGCAACATTTAACTTATGGGCGCCAACAGCTAAAAACGTTTCACTTTACCTTTATGATGCTGACTTAGCGCAGGTAGGTGATGCCGTTACTATGACGCGTAAAGAGAATGGTACTTGGGAAGCGATTGATGTTGCAGATGCGCTTGGTAAATATTACCGCTATGAAGTAAAGGTATACCATGCCGCACTGGATAGTGTTGAAACACTACAGGTTACTGACCCATACTCACTTAGCTTATCAACTAATAGTAAATACTCTCAAGTAGTTGACTTATCAATAGAAGCTAAGCCGGCAGGTTGGGATGAGCAGGTTATTCCAACAGTTAATAACCCGGAAGAGCAGGTTATCTATGAAACGCATCTGCGTGATCTGAGTTCTGCACCTGGTGACGGCGGCAGCGATGCACTTGATGGGAAATACACGGCAATTACAGAAACTGAACGTGAAAGTATTAAGCAGCTGGCTTCTCTGGCTGAAAATGGCTTGAACACCATTCACCTTCTGAACTTATTTGATATTGCTACAGTAAATGAAGATCCTGAAAAACGTGTAGAGTTAAGCGATACAGTTGCAAAACTTTGCGGCCTGAACACAGGTGCTGCCGTTTGTGATGATGGAGTTAACGATTCAACGATACGTGAAGTGCTTGAAAGTTATGACTCAGAATCAAGCGACGCACAAGCGTTAATGAATGATTTACGCATGTTTGACAGCTTTAACTGGGGTTATGACCCGTTCCATTACACAACACCTGAAGGCAGCTATGCAACTGATGCCGAAGGTACTGCGCGTATTGAAGAATACCGTACTCTAATTATGGAACTTCATAACATGGGTTACCGCGTAGTAATGGATGTGGTTTATAACCATACTAACTCTGCAGGTACAGATGACAAATCCGTACTAGATAAAATTGTCCCTGGATATTACCAGCGTTTAAATGCATCAGGCTCTGTAGAAAATTCAACTTGTTGTTCAAATACGGCAACAGAAAATGTCATGATGGGTAAATTAATGACAGATTCACTGGTGACCTGGGCACAAGAGTACAAGATTGATGGATTCCGTTTTGACTTAATGGGACATCAACCGAAGCAGTTAATGCTTGATTCACTTGCGGCAGTTAAAGTAGTCGATGCGGATACTTACTTCTACGGTGAAGGCTGGAACTTTGGTGAAGTACAAAATGATGCACTGTTTGTACAGGCAACTCAGGCTAATATGGCTGGTACTGAAATAGGTACTTACTCCGATCGTCTGCGTGATGCAGTGCGCGGCGGCGGTCCGTTTGACGGTGGTGATGCATTACGTGCAAACCAAGGTTTTGCTACTGCAGGTATCTGGAATGAGATGCAGGAAGATGAAGATGCATCCGTTGCTAAGCTAAGAAAAGACGGCGATATCATTCGTTTAGGTATGGCGGGTAACTTAGCCAAGTTTATATTACTGGATCAAGCTGGTAATACTAAACGTGGTCAAGATATCGATTACAACGGTCAGAATGCAGGTTACACAGTAGATCCGCAGGAGAATGTCTCTTACGTGTCTAAGCATGATAACCAGACATTATGGGATAACAACATGTACAAAGCGGCGACAGATGCAACTTCTGCACAACGCGCTCAAATGCAGATCCTTGCATTAAGTACTAACATGTTGGGTCAGGGTATTCCTTTCATCCATATGGGTTCTGAACTATTACGTTCTAAATCTATGCAGCGCGACAGCTACGATTCTGGTGACTGGTATAATATCGTTAACTACGATAAAACGAGTAATAACTGGAATGTTGGTCTACCTCGTGAAGATAAAGATGGTTCTAACTGGCCGTTAATCACTAAAATCATTGCTGATACAAACGCAGCCCCAACAGCGGAAGACATCGCCTGGACAGATGCTCGTTTTAAAGAGCTATTAAAAATTCGTACGAGTTCTCCACTGTTCAGTCTTACAACTGAAGCTGAAGTTAAGGCACGTGTTGACTTCCAAAACACCGGTACTGATTCAATTGCTGGTGTGATTGTAATGAGCATTGATGATGGTACTGGTGTTACTGATTTAGATCCTGCAGTTGATGCGATTGTTGCTGTGATTAATGCAACTAATGAAGATCAGGTTATCCCTGTGACAGATGCAGCTGGTTTTGCATTACATAGCGCGTTAGTTGATGGAACAGCAACTTTTGCCGATGGTAAATTTACCGTTCCGGCATTAACAACGGCAGTATTTGTTAAAGCTCAAGGTGATGCACAAGGTACTGGTCTAGCAGTTGATGATAGTACTAAAGACTTAAGCTCTATCCCTCCATTTGGTGATGATATTCCTCATATTCGTGGTGACATGAATAATTGGGGTGATGCTGATGCAATGAAATTCACTGCTGCTGGTGTTTACAGTATGACCATGACTCTAGAAGCTGGTACTTACGGCTTTAAAGTAGCAGATCCAACTTGGGGCGCGATTAATTACGGCGCTTCCGGTGCATTGGTATTGGGCGAAGTTCTAGCATTGGACGGCGGAGATAATATCTCGCTTACATTAGCTGCTGATTCAGTTGTAACTTTTAAGTTTGATGCAGGCGATAAAGACGCTGCAACACTTACTGTGACAGCTGAAGAAGTTAAAAGCTGTTCAGTACTAGAAGACAGTACGGAAACTGCACCATTAGAAACTGACCTTTATATTAAAGGTGAGCTAAATGGCTGGAGCGCTGTTCCTGAAAATCAGTTAACTTACAAAGGTGATAATATTTACCAAGTTGTATTAACTGATACTGTAGTTAAGTCTGCTTTTAAAATTGCGAATGCAGACTGGAGTGTTGAATATGCGGTTCATGCAGCTTTAAGCTCTGATATAGAATATACAACTGGTACAGGCGATGGTAATGATTCAGTAGATTTAGCACAGGGTGATTGGAGCTTTATGTTAACCCTTGACGCTGAAGATAACAGCAAAGCGACTCTGTTAATCCAGGAGTGCAGCCAGTAGTTGTTTACCTATAAGCAGAGGAACAGTTAGCCCTCTGCTTTAATTGCATTATAAATAAAAACCGGGATTTCCCGGTTTTTTTATGCCTGTAAAATAGAGCTGTTTCCCATACATTATTGATCAATTATCGAATAGGAAAGATCAACACGCCCTACCCAGAATTAAATTAATAGTGCATTTTTAACAGCAGTCAAATTCATGATAACGGGCAATGAATATTAAAAATACAAACAGCGCCGAATGAAGAAAAGTGCGACCTTATATCCTGCACTAGATTTTAAGCACCGTCTCCGTGAAGTTGGTAACCATCGTATTATTAATGTTTGCTATTTTGACTCTAGGATATAAGAACAAGACGTTGGACTGGACATGGTGTGTGGTTGAAGGCACAGTCTGAATTTGTTTCTTGAAGCGATTCTGAAATGCTATAAAAAATGCCTGTCAGCTCTTAACTGACAGGAATTTTAGCTAATAACTACAGCCTCTATACTAAATAGAGATAACAGCTGTTCTACAACTCTTTTGCAGAAACAGGCAGACCAGCACCTTGTGATTTACCCTGTGTTTTTACAAATACTGCAGTTGTTAATGCCGGTACGGTGAACTTCCCATCTGCAAAATCAGCATTTTTTACAACTTGATCAACAGAATTCTGCTGTATCGGATGCAGAGTAAAACCGCTTGCTCCCGTTACAGGCATAGTCTGATCTTCTTCTGTTGCATTAATCACGATCACAACTGCATCGTAATTACTGTCCAGACTAGTCACTCCCGTACCGTCATCAATAGACATAACAACCACACCAGAAACCTGCTCTGTTCCTGTATTATGGAAACTCACACGCGCTATAATATCTGCAGCTGTTTCCAGATTAAATAACGGGCTGGTTGTTCGGATTTTCAATAGTTCTTGGAACTGGGAAGACGCCAGCTGAATCTGCTCTGCACTAGGTCTGGCTTCACTGTCCTTAATAACCTCTTTAATCACATCGTAGTTATCACCGTCTTTATCTTCACGCGGCAGACCAACATTCCAGTTATTATGCAGATCCGTATTTTCCAGATCAAAATCTACCCGATTGTACCAGTCACCTGAATCATAACTGTCACGCTGCATCGACTTAGAACGCAGCAGCTCAGAGCCCATATGCAGGAACGGAACCCCTTGACCTAACAACACCGTACTTAGAGCTATATTATGCATACGCACACGATCAGCCGAAGTTGTACCCGCCTGGGTTTTGTACTGATTATTATCCCATAGAGTCTGGTTATCATGTTTAGAAGCATAGTTCAGAGTCTCCTGCGGCTGTTCAGCATAACCTGCATGCTGACCGTTATAATCAATATCCTGACCGCGTTTAAGAGCACCTTTATAATCTACAAGCATGTAATCTTTCAGATTAGCGGCCATACCCAAACGTACTAAATCCGTCAGACGGTTCAGATCTTCAGTTTTATCACTGTCCGCAAAATCAGATCCCGCATTAGCAAAACCTTTGTTCTCACGTAAACCTTCACCACTGTCGAATGGACTGCCGCCGCGAACGGCATCACGCAGACGGTCACTGAAAGTACCTATTCCGGTACCCGCCATATTCCATTGAATTGCATTTTCACCACGCTTGCCGCTCTCTACTTCACCGAAATTCCAGCCTTCACCATAAAAGTAAGTGCTTGGATTAACCTTTTGTACTGCCTCCAGTGCTTTTTCCATATTTGTTTTCATATGGTGCCCCATCAGATCAAAACGGAAAGAATCAATCTTGTAGTCTTCAGCCCAGGTAACCAATGAATCAATCATCAATTTTTCCATCATAGTATGTTCAGAAGCCGTATTGTCACAACAAGTAGACTGCTCAACTGCACCAGACTCACTATTCAGGCGGTGGTAATAACCGGGAACAACTTTATCCAGCACCGATTTTTCATTGTTGCCGGCAGCATTGGTATGGTTATAAACCACATCCATTACTACCTTCAGTCCCATATCATGCAGCGCCTGCACCATCTGACGGAACTCTTCAATGCGTTTCGAACCGTTAGCATCACTCGCATAGCTCCCCTCTGGAACCGTGTAATGGTAAGGGTCGTAACCCCAGTTAAAACTGTCCAGTGCACGCATATCATTCATCAGCGCCTGCGCACTATCAGTTTGCGGATCATAACTTTCCAGCACAGACTGCAGTGTCTGGCTTGGATCTGCACTGCTGCACACGCCTGCCGCAGCATTGATCGAACATAATTTTTCAACGGTATCATTAAGGTTAACCAGTTTTTCCGGATCTTCATCAACCGTGGCAATATCAAAGGCCGGCATCAGGTGGAAGTAAGTCAGCCCAGAATCTCTCAATGACTGCAGGTGCTTCATACTGGCACGCCCATTTTCAGTGAAAGCCAGATACTTACCGTTATTTTCCGCACTGCCTAGTGTGTCGCTGTTACTAAAGTCACGAATATGGGATTCATAAATAATTGCATCGGTAGCTTTTGCCTGTACATCAAACTGATAATCATCCCAGTTTGCTGGTTTCAAACTTTCATCATCCATATCAACCACTTGAGAAAACAGACTGTTCTCAGACAAGCTTAATGAATACGGATCGGTTACATCAAAAGTTTCAAGATTATCCGTAGTCGGATGATAAACCGTTACACGGTAGCGATAATATTTATTCATTGCACTGCCGTCGGCAGCCAGAGTATAAACACCGTCGCCGTCTTCATCACTCATGACTTTCGGGTACCCAGTTTCAACCTTACCTGCATCAGCTTTGCTGAATAAAAATAGCTCAACTTTCTGTGCTGTCGGCGCCCATACATTGAAAGTAACGTTACCAGAATCAACAACCGCACCTAATGCTTGTTTATCGGCATTACTGCTTTCGTCATCACTACCGGTATAAAGAGCATCCAGTACACCGGGAATCTGTATCTTAGTCAGCGCAGTGATTTCGCCTTTTTCGTTACGAGCAACGGCAATCAACTGACCTTTAAGCACATCTTTAATGGCAGCGGCATTTCCAGGAACGCTGAATGCAGCATTGTCTTTGATATGCGGAAATTTTGCTTTTACGGAATCGCTGGCTGTACCATCGTCCAGAGTAATAACTGTTCCGCCGGAAATTGTCTGGCTGGTAGTAGAAAATTTAATATCAACTGCTTTAGAATGGTAAATTTCAACCTTAGCCGCGGATTTCGCTTGATCCCAAAGCAGGGTATTAGCATCAACCCAGTGTGCATAAGCACCTTCCAGGCTTACAGGAGGAGTATCATCAGGATGATCCAGTATTGTCGAGTAATCGGCAGGTACAAACCCCTGGCGGTCAGAAATGATAGAAAACTCTAGTTTCATATTTCCTGACTGCCCGCCAAGACCGTCACGCACAATAAAATTAATACAGTCTTCTGCTCCCTGAGTGGTTAACGGTAATACCCAGTAAATACCCGCTGCATCTTCACCAGACGCCGTAACACCTTCATCCCACTGCTCAAAACCAGAAATTTTATCGCCGTCCAGCGCACTACACTCGTCATTATTCCATACATGAAGCGTCTTCTCGGCCGCGCTTTTTAGTAAAGAGTTTTCACCCAGCAGATAGATTACTGCCTCTTTATCGCCGGCTGTCACGAAATCGGGGGTAGGATCTGGTGTTGGAGTCGGATCCGGACTCGGCACAACCACATCGTTTGACGACGAATCATTACACCCTAACAGAGCAAGAGACGCAACGATTGCCATTGCACAGATTCGAGGCATTGTTGTTAACGCCAGTTTATTGAGTTTATTTTTCATTTAACTTACTTCCCTTATGTTTACACTTCATTGACACATTTGATTTTATTTACAGCAAGCGAATGCCGCGCCAAAAAATCATATTGGATTGCAGCAACTTAATAGTTGATCCAACCGGAATTATTCAGAACACAAACCTGCCAAAACACATTTTCTGTGAACCAAATCACCGCAAAAAGACTTTCCAGATATTAAACAAAAAACATACACTTTGTTACAAACGCCCTGTGTAAACGTAAACAATAAAAACCAAAAGACAAACAAAACCAAGCAGTTAAACAAACAAAGGGAATTAACAATAAATTTTCACAACACTCAGACTGTTTAAAAAAAACAGCTTGTGGAGTAAAGCCAGCATCCTAAGGCTTCAATATCAATGGAAGCGTTACCACTGTATTTTTTGTGATTTTGAACAGCCAGACAACACAAGAAAACAAACATAAACAAATAATGATAATCATGCACAGAAGATACTCATTTAGTTATTGATAACGGCAAAAAGCAAACTAAACACCAAACACACACTGACCTTTAGTTTACTTTGAGTTTTTATCTCCCACTTTACTATCTGCACGCTTATTTTTATAAAACAACTTAAAAAAACATAGGTTCAACATCAACCAACAAGCATTATTTAATTATTTAAAAGCGCATGTTCTTTACACTGCTGAACAGCGTACAACTCAAAATAAACAGTATTACTCGCACACTTAAAGAAGAGCACGATAAAATCAATTAGATTTTGATCGAAAATCCCACATTACGTATTCGAACGAACCTGTTGTCAGCATAATTAGAGAACGATACTTGCAGCGCGCTTAGTTATTAAGCACACAACATCTCTCTTAAGCCCCTTATATAGCAAGGCAGCTGTAAACACTGATAAGCAGCTTAACGCTGAGTCACTCTATTTAAAAATGCCTACCCGGGCTGCTGAGGCGTATATTTCTATTTAAAATACAAAACCAACTTTTATAGCTTTGCCTGTTGAGTACAAAAAACAAGATAAGACTTTAAAAACAAATGATTGCAAGCAAGTCTCGAGACAAAGCTAATGAAGAATCTGAAGTTTCTTCGCCTAGGAATATAAAACATCGGACAATAATCTAAGGCAGAAAGCAGATAAAAATATACATCACAGCTGAATATCAACAACTAATCTGCACATTTATTAACCAGCCCTTACGGCAAGGGGGC
This sequence comes from Psychromonas ossibalaenae ATCC BAA-1528, assembly GCF_000381745.1. Lineage (GTDB taxonomy): Bacteria > Pseudomonadota > Gammaproteobacteria > Enterobacterales > Psychromonadaceae > Psychromonas > Psychromonas ossibalaenae. Next base: position 67,150 of record NZ_KB906985.1, read on the forward strand.
AGCGGCTAATATCAAGCGCATTTAGACAAACAATTCAACCTTCAATTAAGAACATTAATGCGCTCGAACGCTCATTTTTCATTCTTTTATGTTTCATAATTGTTAATATGGAGTACATTTATGCAACACAGAACGTGTAACCTTAATTAAACATCACATACAGAGGAATGGATTATGACTCAAAATAAACAACATACGCTGCTGGGACAATGCATCGCAGAGTTTATAGGCACAGGGCTGTTAATATTTTTTGGTGTCGGTTGTGTTGCCGCACTGGTATTAACAGGTGCAAGTTTTGGTCAGTGGGAAGTCAGTATCATGTGGGGGATGGGAGTAGCAATCGCCATTTACTGTACAGCCGGTGTTTCTGGTGCTCATATTAATCCGGCAGTCACCATCGCCCTGGCTGCTTTTCACGGTTTTGAAAAAAGGAAAGTACTGCCTTATATCCTGTCGCAGCTTTTAGGTGCATTCTGTTCCGCAGCTTTAATTTACGCTTTATACAGCAATCTATTTACTGACTACGAAATTGCTAACGGCTTCCTGCGTAACAGTGAAGCAGCATTATCCACTGCAGGTATTTTCTCAACTTATCCGCACCCGTCATTATCTATGCTTGGCGCTTTCTCTGTAGAATTTGTCATTACCGCTGTATTAATGTTTGCTATTTTAGCGCTTGGAGATGAAAACAACGGCGCACCACGCGGTGCAATGAATCCGATTCTAATTGGTGTATTGATTGCTGTCATCGGCGGCTCATTAGGCCCGCTAACCGGTTTTGCGATGAACCCGGCTCGTGATTTTGGACCAAAACTATTCGCTTATTTTGCCGGCTGGGAGTTTGCTTTAAGCGGTGCGAAAGACATTCCTTACTTTATTGTCCCAATTCTAGGCCCTATCTTCGGCGCATGTTTCGGCGGCTGGGCTTACCCTAAACTGATTGCACAATATCTACCGAATGCCGGTCACGGCTGCACTATTCCGAATCAGTGTGAAGATGAAGAAGAGAATAAGGATTTAGCACAGGCCTAAGCATTATATGTTTAATTAAAAATGAGTATCAGTACAAATTACAACTAAACTAAAAGATATAAAGGACAACGTCATGACAGATAAAAAGTATATTGTTGCACTAGACCAGGGTACAACCAGCTCCCGCGCCGTTATTCTTGACCACGACGCTAATATCGTCAGTGTTTCCCAGCGCGAATTCACACAAATTTATCCGCAGGCCGGCTGGGTTGAACATGATCCTCTGGAAATTTATGCAACACAAAGTTCGGTATTAACTGAAACGTTAGCCAAAGAAGGTATCCGTAGTGATCAGGTCGCCGGCATTGGTATTACCAATCAGCGTGAAACAACCATTGTCTGGAATAAAGAAACGGGCAAACCTGTTTATAACGCCATTGTGTGGCAGTGCCGTCGTACAGCATCGATCTGTGAAACATTAAAAGAACAGGAAGGTTTAGAAGAGTATATTCGTGAAAATACCGGTCTAGTGCTTGACCCGTATTTCTCCGGCACCAAGATCAAATGGATCTTAGACAATGTAGAAGGTGCACGAGAAGATGCTGAAGCTGGAAAATTAATGTTCGGTACCGTTGATACCTGGCTGGTCTGGAAAATGACCCAGGGACGTGTTCATGTTACTGACTACACCAATGCTTCTCGTACTATGCTTTTTAATATCAACACATTACAGTGGGATGAAAAGCTCCTGAAAGCATTCGGCATTCCTCGCTCTATGATGGCAGATGTGAAAAGCTCATCAGAAGTTTACGGCCAGACCAACATCGGCGGCTTCGGCGGCACACGTATTCCTATTGCAGGCATTGCCGGAGATCAGCAGGCGGCATTGTACGGCCAGATGTGTGTAGAGAAAGGCCAGGCGAAAAATACCTACGGTACCGGCTGTTTCTTATTAATGAATACCGGTAAAGAAAAAGTAACCTCTAAAAACGGCCTGTTAACGACGTTAGCATGCGGACCGAGAGGCGGAGCGGCTTATGCGCTGGAAGGTGCGGTATTTATGGGCGGCGCTTCAATTCAATGGCTGCGTGATGAAATGAAACTGCTCGCTGATGCGAAAGATTCAGAATACTTTGCCACTAAAGTTGACTCTTCCAACGGTGTTTATGTCGTACCGGCATTTACCGGCTTAGGCGCACCATACTGGGACCCGTATGCACGAGGTACAATTGTCGGCTTAACACGCGGCGTAAATTCCAATCACATTATTCGCGCAACACTCGAGAGTATTGCTTATCAGACCCGTGATGTACTCGATGCAATGCAGGCAGATTCCGGCATTAAACTGTCGGCATTACGTGTTGACGGCGGTGCAGTAGCAAATAACTTCTTAATGCAGTTCCAGTCAGATGTATTAGATACAACCGTACAGCGCCCTGCTGTCACCGAAGTCACCGCACTGGGGGCCGCTTACCTGGCCGGTATCGCGGTGGGCTACTGGGAAGGGTTAGAAGAATTAGCAGATAAAGCTGTTATTGAACATTCATTCACAGCAAATCCAGATAAAAGCAAACGTCAGCAGCGTTACAACGGCTGGAAACGTGCAGTTAAATGCACCCAGGTATGGGCAGAACTGCATCATGAAGACAACGAGTAACAGATAAAGCTTAATTATCCCTCTGCTGAGAATCTAAAGAGTGTCGCAAGACACTCTTTTTTCGAAAACTATTTCCTCACTTCGCTCAAAATTTCGAGTGTTCGCTGATAAAACTACATTTTAAAAGTCAATTTGTTGTAATTCGAAACTAATATAGCCCCATATCACTCAGCAATATTGTAATTTCATTGCTATTCATTTCCGCCGCGGTAAACTTATTTCACTAAACTTCGGCACAGAACCAAGGAGCAGTGTTTCGTGAAGCAAACTACAAGACATCAGAAAATCATCGATCTCGTACAAAAAAACGGCTATGTCAGTACCGACGACCTTGTTGAGCGGTTCAAAGTCAGCCCGCAGACCATTCGCCGTGATTTAAATGAACTAGCCGATGAAAATAAAATACGTCGTCATCACGGCGGTGCAACCACCCCGCTGAGCTCCGTAAATACTGCATATAACACCCGTAAAGTGATGCAGCTGCAGGAAAAGGACTGTATTGCAGAAGCATTAGTAAAATACATCCCTAACGGTGCAACTCTGTTTATTGACATAGGTACAACGCCGGAGTCGATCGCCAAAGAATTAGTGAAGAATCACAAAGACCTGCGCGTTGTGACCAATAATATCAATGTGGCGGCTATATTAATGGGTAACGAAGACTTTAAGGTTATCCTGGCCGGCGGGGAAGTGCGTAATAGAGACGGCGGTATTGTTGGTGAAGCGACCCTGGATTTTATTAAACAGTTCCGTTTAGATTTCGGCATTCTAGGTATCAGCGGTATTGACTACGACGGTTCACTGCTGGACTTTGACTATCATGAAGTGCGTGTTAAAAAAGCCATTATAGAAAACAGCCGCAGTGTTTACCTGGCTGTTGATCATACAAAGTTCGGCCGTAATGCCATGGTAAATCTCGGTAATATCTCTGAGCTGGATATGCTGATCACCGACCAGCAGCCGCCGGAAGAAATTGCCGCTTTATTAAAGGAACATAACATCCCCTTTGAAGTAATTTCCCACACAAGCTAAACACTCAGTATGCAGGACATAAGCACTTAGGCAAAAACTAAGTGCTTATCATTCCATACTAATACTCTTCAGCTGCTTTTCTGCGCTTCTAAAAAATCAACCGCACGATCTGGAAAGTCCGTAAATACGCCGTCGACATCCGCTTTGTTATAGAAAATATCTAATAACTCTTCGAAATCCTGTGCATACTCAGGAATTTTTCCTTCATCTAATCTAAATGTATAAGGATGAACCTGCATACCTGCCTGATGTGCTTCCTTAACTAAAGAGGTAAAAACTAACTTGTCTTTTTCCGACTCTGGCGCCACCACCATTGGATGCCAGGGACCAACACCGTCGGCATATTCAGCGATTATTTTCATTGCACCAGGCTTAAACATCCAGTCATAGTTATAAGCTTCAGGTTTACCGTCAATATACTGCATGGTTTCCCCCCAGCTTGTTTCAGCCATTAACTGCACTAACCTGATATCCATGGAAAACTTTGGCAGCAGCTCATATTTAACACGCTTTAACTCATCAGCATCAAAAGACTGAAAGTAAACCAGATCTGTTTTCTCTGTGTAACCGTATTTTTTAAGCACTTTTAATACAGCCACACTGATATCTTTGCCCTCATTACGGTGAAACCAGGGAGCTTTCACTTCCGGGTAGATACCGATATTTTTGCCCGTGCTGGTATTTAAGCCCTGAATCATTTCGATCTCTTCTTCTAAAGTATGCACCTTAAAATCAGATTTCCAGATTGGAAAACGCTGCGCATAAACAGCTGTTTTTTTCCCGTTCTTAAGGTTGAATGCTTCGGTCATTTTGAGTGTTTTAATTTCTGCCAGAGTAAAGTCAATAGCATAATACCTGCCGTCTTTACGCTTACGATCCGGATAAACCTCGGCGACATTAGTAACACGATCCAGATAATGATCATGTAGTACTACTAAGAAATTATCTTTGCTCATGACCACATCCTGCTCAATGTAATCAACGTCCATGGCATAAGCCATCGATTTGGCTTCCATACTGTGCTCAGGCAGATAACCGCTGGCACCACGGTGGGCAACAACGATTTTTTCAGCATGAGCAAAACCAGCTGCTGATGAGGTTATCAGTAGACTCAGCAGCAGTTTTTTCTGACTTGGTAATGATTTGAACATAGTTTCACAACTCCTTATGATTAAATAACCTGCTCAGACATTTCAGTCTAACTTTTTATAAGTCATTCTAAGCAGGCACTATTAAGCTTTTATTAAATTGAGGCGGGTAAAAAACATTGACCCCGGACCTGACTATTAAAAGACAAATCCGGGTAGTGATTAAATCAGAGTGGTGTTTCGCTTGATTTATACTGTAGCCGGAGCCATTTCTTCATTTTCTTTATCAAGTTTACGCTGTGCATGAATTTTATTTTCACCAAACATCGCCAGTATAAAGAATACAATAGACAGTCCGCATGAGACGGTTAACACTAAGAAACCGCCGTCCCAGCCGAAGTGATCAACGGTATAACCTAACACTGCATTAGCAGCCACAGCACCGCCAAGATAACCAAACAGACCGGTCAGACCAGCCGCTGTACCGGCAGCCTTTTTAGGCGCAAGTTCAAGAGCATATAAACCAATTAGCATTACCGGGCCGTAGATTAAGAAACCAATAGCTACTAAAGCAAGCATATCAACCATAGGGTTACCGGCAGGGTTAAACCAGTAAACAAAAACCGCAATCGTTACCAGTACCATAAATAAGATACCAGCAGGTGCACGACGGCCTTTAAATAATTTATCCGACATCCAGCCGCATAATAACGTGCCGGGAATACCAGCCCATTCATATAAGAAATAAGCCCATGATGATTTATCCACCGAGAACTCTTTTACTTCACTTAAATAAACCGGCGCCCAGTCAAGTACTCCGTAACGGATCATATAAACAAAGGCATTTGCGATTGCGATATACCATAAAAGTTTATTCTTAAAAACATACTTAAAGAAAATGTCTTTAGCACTTAACTCTGTCTCAAATGACTTAGTATAATTTTCAGGATAATCATCTTTATATTCTTCAACGGCAGGCAGGCCACATGACTGCGGCGTATCACGCATGGTCAGAAAGACAAAGATAGCGATAAATGAAGCAAACATTGCCGGCACATAAAATGCAGCTTTCCAGTCATCATTAAACGCCCACAAACCTAATAAAAACAACGGCCCAATCAAACCTCCGCCGACGTTATGCGCAACATTCCAAACCGAAACAATACCGCCTCGCTCTTTATGAGACCACCAGTGCACCATGGTTCGACCACAGGCAGGCCAGCCCATTCCCTGAAACCAGCCGTTTAGAAACAGAAGAATAAACATAGCTGTAATACTGCCCGTCGCCCACGGCATAAGACCAAAACAGAGCATAACCAAAGCCGACATCAGCAGGCCGGCAGCCAGGAAATAACGCGGATTAGAACGGTCCGATACATTACCCATTAAAAACTTCGATAAGCCATAAGCAATTGAAACAGCGGCCAGCGCCACACCAAGATCACCACGGCTGTAGCCATATTCTTCAATCAAAAACGGCATCGCTAAACTGAAATTTTTACGCACTAAATAGTAACCAGCGTAACCGACAAAAATACTTAAAAATAGTTGCCAGCGCAGGCGTTTGTATATTGGATCAACCTGCCCTTCAGGTAGACGTTCAATATGTGCGACAGGTCGAAATAAACCGAACATAAGCAGTTCCTTAACAATGAATGGTATGTGTGTATTGAGCAGTCGAGCTCAAAATAAATTTATTTTAATCGTTTCCGCTCACATAAAAACTATTGCAGCGATCTCTTAACGATTTTGCTGCGCCACTGTTGCGCGAATGAACAAATAATTCCTCGAGATTGATCACAAACGAAGATTTTATATCAAAAAAAACGGACCAACTTAACAAAACAATAGATTAACACCAATTTACACAGCATTAACAGTAACATACAACAACCCAAGCAATCACAACAAAGCTCTCACCAGCCCAGATCAACACTAAAAAAGGCAACAACCCCTGCCCTTCAAGACACACAACCCAACGTCTAAAAACCACACAATGTTCGCTAACGAAAATAAATGATGCATTTATTTAACATTTAAACTATATTGCATTTACATGTTCGATAATGTTCGTTCGACCAATCCAGATAATCAAAGTGAGTTTAATATGTATAATGGGAAGCAGAAACAGGAAAACAAACAAATTTTAGATCTGATTGTTGTCGGCGGCGGCATCAACGGCGCAGGTATTGCGGCAGACGCTGCCGGCAGAGGTCTAAGTGTAGGGCTATACGATGCATCAGACTTTGCTTCAGCGACATCTTCTGCCAGCTCAAAACTTATCCACGGCGGCCTGCGTTATTTAGAACATTATGAGTTTCGCTTAGTTTCCGAAGCACTAGCTGAGCGTGAGGTTATATTAAACAAAGCGCCGCATATTGTTAAACCTATGCGCTTCCGATTACCACATCGTCCGTTTTTACGTCCGGCATGGATGATTCGGATAGGTCTGTTCTTATATGACCATTTAGGAAAACGCACAACCTTAGACTCAAGCCGACAGGTCAATCTGGCAGAATCGGGCCTACTGAAAAAAGAGATCACTAAAGGTTTTGAATATTCTGACTGCTGGGTAGATGACGCACGCCTGGTTATTCTTAATGCAATGGCGGCTGAGTCTAACGGCGCCGAAGTAAAAAACTACTGCCGTGTAGAAAAAGCCCAGCGCGTAGACGGTTTATGGGTGGTCACCATACTTAATGAACAGACCAATATACGTTTCCAGCGTAAAGCGCGTGCATTAGTCAATGCTGCCGGCCCGTGGGTTAAACAGTTCTTTGACGACAGCCTGCCGGATAACTCCCCGCGTAATATCCGCTTAGTCAAAGGTTCACATATTGTTGTGCCGCGCATTCACAACGAAGAGCAGGCATATATCCTGCAGAACAAAGATAACCGGATTGTTTTTGTTATTCCGTATATGGATGACTTTTCCATTATCGGCACCACAGATGTTGAGTACGTAGGCGATCCGCGTAAAGTGGCAATCTCAGATGAAGAGGTCAATTACTTAATTGATGTTGTTAATCAGCACTTTGTAAAACAATTGAAAACAGATGATGTAGTCTGGACATACAGCGGTGTGCGTCCGTTATGCGATGATGAGTCTGACTCTCCTCAGGCAATCACCCGCGATTACACCTTAGAGCTGGAGCAGCAGGACGACCAGGCGCCGTTGCTGTCTATCTTCGGCGGAAAGTTAACAACTTACCGCAAACTATCAGAATCTGCGATGAAATTAATTCAGCCCTATTTTGCTAAATTAGGCGGCTCATGGACAGCCGATGTACCTTTACCCGGCGGTGATTTCAATTATCCGCGTAAGCAGTTAGCTGAAAACTTAGTCGCCCAGTACGGCTGGCTGCCGATTAAAACTGCAAACCGTTATGTCAGCCAGTTCGGCACCCTGGCGTGGCAGTTATTTGAAGGCTGTGAATCAGAGAGTGATTTCGGTATTCATTTCGGAGCCGGTTTATACAGCCGTGAACTTGATTACTTTATTGAAAATGAATTTGCTAAAACCGCTGAAGATATTCTCTGGCGCAGAACCAAATTAGGCCTGTATTTGAACAAAGAACAGCAGGCGAATGTGGTCGGTTATATTCGCGATCACGTACAGCAGGTAACAGCAGTTAAGCTTGCACAAGTCTGTTAATAACCTTTACTAAGCATCCATTCAATCAACGGTCAGCAGATTATTATATCTGCTGACCGTTGTTATTTATAATAGCCTACGACTCAAAGAAAACAGCTTATTTTTAAATAACTTAGACAGCTACTGAACTTTTTTGCAGGAGAGAGACTCTAAGCAGGTCAGCAGAACTCTAAAAGTTATCCGTTAATGCATATAAACGCTTTAAAACACAAAAAATACTCTTACGCTTTCTTAACTGTTATGGTGTTATTAATGTGTCTGTGCGGGTTATTTAAAAATTCACCACAGGCGCAGTTTAAGCCGTTCAGTATCATTTTCAGTCCGCAGACCGTTGATACATTTAGCCAGGCGACATTTCCCGGTACTGGTATCTGCACCTTAGGAGAGCAGCTGTTAAGTTTTGCTTCTGGTTTAGAAAAAGAGCACAACTATACACTTCTCTGTATTATTTTCCTGAGTCTGCTGCTGTTCAATAAACCCACGGTTCAGCTTTATTTCCCCAGAATACCTCTATATAAACCTCGGCAGAAAATCCATTTAATGAAGTGTTTGTTTTTAGAGTAAATCTGCCGTTTTACCCTTAAAAATTAGTTATACGACCTATAGACAGATCTGTCTCTGGCATTTAACGTTTTCTATACAGAAAATGTAACCGATTATTTTGGAATATTTAATGAACAAAACATTTACTCGATTTATTGTATTAATCAGCTTTATATTAAGCTTTAACTCTATTGCGCGTGCCGAACAGCAGCAGACTAACCAGCAGAAGATTGCAGCCATCACTGAACTGCTGCAGCAGAACCCGCAGATGATTGATGATTTTCTTAACAGCCTGAATTATTACATAGAGCAGGATCAAAAAACCGAAAAAACACTGCTTAAACATCAGGACTGGCTGCAGAATAATGCCTCACAAAGTAGTTTCGGTGCTACTGCCCCTGAAATAACTTTAATTAATTTCAGCGATTATAACTGCCCGTACTGCAAACGCTTAGATCCGGTACTTACAGCATTAAGCAAAGAGATTCCACAGCTTAAAGTGGTTAATGTTTTTGTGCCGCTTCGTCAGAAAAACCCGCCAGGATCTGAGACAAACTCCGCTGAATTTGCATTAAATGTATGGAAAAATGCTCCGCAAAGCTATCAGCAGGTACATGATTCTCTGATGCAGAAATCGGGCCTGCATACCGCAGCTTCACTTCAAAAAGTGGCTCAGCTAAGCGCAACAGAAAGCTTATTAAACACTGATGGCGCTTCTCGAAGCATACTGCAGAAAAACTACCAGGTATTTTCAGAACTGGGGTTACAGGGGACACCAGCAATGATCATTAACAACCAGATCATTCCAGGATATATGCCTTTAGAAAAACTGCAGCCGATTGTTGAACAGGCACTGGCAGAGGTTAATAAGTAGTAGACAAACAAAAAAGGAGACGGGTCGGTCTCCTTTTCTCGCCATAATCGTATCACAGTGACAGTACTTCTACGGATGCTTGATAATCTATAATAAATCCGCTGATGCAGCTGACTATCTCTGCTGCTTGTTTTTATGCTGCACACCGCTTAAAGGTGATAATGCAGGCGTTGACGAATAACGGTCAATACCGGCTCCCCATTATGTTATTGAACGTAATTATTCGTCTGAGTGCATTTCAGTGCACGTCAGACAATACTATAAATTATGCCTTAATAAACGCTTATAATTTCATAACAGCTCACTTTCTCTGCGATTAAAACACTAACCTCTTCACCAGCTTCTCTATTAATAAGCGCGGTGCCGAGCGGTGAGCCCGGAGTGACTACAACAATTTCTTTTTCTGCAAATGTCACTTTCAATCCACCGGCGGCCGGCCCTAAAAAAATGTATTTTTCATTGTCCTGCATATCAAGCAGTACAACTAGTGATCCTAAACAGGCGCACGAATTAACAGCGCCAGCACTTCGGCTTAGCTTTTTAAAAGCACTGATATCAGCCGCACATTGTTCCGCACGTAATGACTGCCCCTGTGCTAAATAGGATGCTTCCAGTGCTAAGGTATCATATTTATTTTCTGCAATATTCTCATCGTTGGTTGCCGTATCGTAGGCTCGAGAAGCGGCATTTACTGCACCTTGATAAGCCTCTTCTAATAGTATAACCAGTTGTTTACACAGCAGTTTTTTATTCATTTTCAGCTCTTTTATTATCAGCAGAAAAGAATCTTAATCAGCCCCGTCCTTAAAGTAAAGTCTGTACATAAAGTAAAGTCTGTACATAAAGTACAACAAAAAGAACATAAGGCCCTCTCTTCTTAATACCAATTTGTAATATCAGGTATACCTATCTTTCATTATTCAACGGCTAATATTTGTTCGAAAATAGAACAATAAATTACATGAGGTATATCTGTTTGTGAAGCAGAGACCTTGAATTAAATAATGCTAAACAACAGGTGTCCTATGAAAATACATGCAACAACGCTGCTATACGAAGAACTGCCTTCGGTATATAAGCTGCTAGACTCGATTGGTTTTATGTGGTTTGTGATCTTAGTCACGGTGGGCATCATCTCCTGGTGTTTAGCAAAACTATGGCATGTTCACTCTATCCCTAAACATCTGGCCAAAGAAAAAGGTCTGGCACAAGCCAAACTGGTTTTCTGGTTATGTATATTAGGCCTCGCCTGGAAACCTCTATGGGTATTGGCGGTACTGGCTATCGTTACCGACTGGGATAAAGTTCAACTGTGGTTAAAAGGAGCAAGATCATGAAAGAAATTATGCTGCCGTATATTCTACTCGTCTGGCTCTTATTCAAATTTAATGTACTGAAACGCACTGCGGGTAATTATTTTATTACTGTCTTTGTCGGTTTGATATTAGCGCTGGCACTATTTTTCGGACACCGCTTTTATTCACCAGCTGATTTAACTAACTCCACAACGGTAAAAGCCCCGCATGCGGTTTTATCACCTGCAGTCGGCCAGCATATTGACAAAATCTATGTGGATCACAATCAGCATGTGAAAAAAGGTGAGGTACTGTATATGTTAAAAGATGACAAGGTAACCTCTGCTATTTCAGAAGTGCACTCAGCACAGGTTGAAATTGAAAGAACCATTGATGCCAAGAAAGTCGTATTAGCGCAGGCGGCGCGAGATCATAAACGCAATACCGGTATGCAGGAGCATGTTTCAATTAAAGAAAGAGAACAATCCAGCGATCTGATTGAAACATTAACCGCCGATTTATTAGTGTTAGATGCCAGACAACAGGGGTTATATGCCAAATTAGACAGCCTTGAATTTGAATTATCACGATTAACTGTCACAGCACCTTTTGACGGCATGGTCACGCATATCTTTATTGCCGACGGATCTCGAATCGGCTCATTACACCTTTGGGATACCAGCAAAAAGTTTATTGAAATGCGTATTCCCGACCAGGCTTACAAAAATATTAAAACAGGTCAGTTTAGTGAGTTCTTTGTCCATGCCTACCCTGGAGAAATATTCAGAGCCCGCGTCCATAGCAAGGTTGATGCGACAGGTGAAGCACAGGGTAGTTTACTGCCGCAGGAACAGTTTGTTTCCCGCCATATTCAACGCGGTGCAGCTCCCGTCGGTCGTACGGTTATTTTAGAAATCGACAAAGAAACCATGGATATGCTGCCGATCGGCGCAACTGGATCAGCATGGATAAGTGCACAAAAACCATGGTCACTGCTAGGTTTCTTAGACATTATCGGTGGTGTAACCGTACGCTTAACAGCAGCTAAGTCTTATATACAAGCCTTATAAAAAATAACCTGGAATAGGGGGACTTCCCCCTATTTTCAGTTTTTAGATATATGTATTACGTATATCAGCAATAACAATAAGTCATTATTAGAATCATCCGGCTTCCAATATTATTAATGTATTCAAATAAACGTAATAAATAATTAGAAAAAAAAGAGTAATTCGACCTGTTTACCTATTACCGCCAGATAGCAGCTTTATTTGGCGGTTTTTTTCATTGCCATCACAGCGTTTGATGCTTTTTATAGCCAATCAGCCCTTGAAGGAACATTATGTCTTTTTTTCAACAATATGGTCTACTGATGAGTCAACTGGATTTAAATCTGTTAAAGGTGTTCAGAGCCTTAATTGAAGTTCAGAATACCCGTAAAGCAGCCGAGCTTCTACACCTCAGCCAGCCTGCGGTGAGCCGCTGCTTGAGCCGCTTAAGAGACTATTTTGACGATGAATTATTCATCCGTACTTCGCACGGCCTTGAACCAACTTCCAAAGCATTAGAGATTGGTGCTCGTCTGCCTGCAGCCATGGACCTGCTGATGGAAGCTGTACACGGCAGTGATAATTTTGATCCAAGCTTTTATCACGGTAAAGTGACTATAGCCATTAACGGGTTTATTGCCCACTGGTTAGCTCCTCCTCTGATCAGCAGTATTGTCAAACAGGCCCCAGATATTGAAATTCAAATCACCAACTGGGAATCGACGACACCAATGTTATTAACTGAAGGTCAGATACAGCTGGCAGTTAATTATTTCCCGCTGGATATATCAAAGCAGCTGGTACAAAAAAAATTAGGCCACGAAAAGTTTGTGGTGCTGTGCCGTAAAGATCACCCCATTCAGGCAGAGGGTATTAAACCTGAACACTTTGAGTTATACCCTCTGGCTTCTCTGCTGATTCCAAACTGGAATGAATTTAAAAACCGCACTGCTGAAGTACTTAAAAAATTTAATGTAACCCCTAAAATTCAGCTGCGCAGCAGCCAGCTGAATATTATCCTTAACGCATTAACAGAAACGGATATGTTATTCCCCTGTTCAAAATTACTAGCTGCCACACTCGATACAGACAAGCTTAAAGTGCTGGAAGTAAGCAGCGAATTTTATGATTCGATACCGTCGGGAGATTTTGCGTTAATAACGGCGAATAAATCTCGACGTCATCCGCTTAATCAATGGCTGCAGGCATGCCTTAGCGACTGCGTAAAAGAACAGCTTCGTAAAAGAGATGAGCTTGAAAAAAAAGAGACTCATTAGTCTCTTTTTGCAAAAATTAAAAACGTTTATAATTAGTTTGTTAAGCCGTTAAAGTTATTTTTCCTACTGCTTCACCGGACTCTAAACGTGCATGAGCATCTGCGGCCTGCCAGATAGTAAAGTTTGAATCATCAATTAACGGTTTGATAAACCCTTGATCCACCAATTCCGCCACCTGTCTTAAAATCTTACCATGAGCAGCACGATTAATACCTTCGATCATCGGGATCAGCATTAATACACTATGGAAACTCAAGCTTTTTAAAGCTACTTGTAAAACATTATCAACCGGCAGTGTCGTGGCAACTGCACCGTAAAAACGGGCTGCTTCAAAACTACGCTGAATATTGTCACCGGCAATCGTATCGAAAACCGCATCAAAACCTTTACCAGCACTAAACTGCTGTACATACTCCTGCACTGAACAGTTATCCACATTAACTAAGTTATCAGCACCTAGACCGGAAGCCTGCTCAATGGTTCTTGATTTCGCCGTTGCTGTTACCGTGGCACCGAAAGACTTAGCAAGCTGTACAGCAATATGACCCACACCACCTGTTGCGCCGTGAATCAGTACGTTATCACCGGCTTTAACGGCTAATTTGTCATGTAATGCTTCCCACGCGGTGATTGCAACTAACGGCAGCGCGGCAGCCTGCTTCATGGTCAGTGTTTTTGGTTTTAGTGCCATCAGCTCTGCATCAACCAGCATGAATTCTGCTAATGCGCCGTCGATGCCCGCAATTCCACCGGCGCAGCCGTAAACTTCATCTCCTACTTCAAAATTATCAACATCAGCAGCAGCTTCAGTCACTATCCCTGCAACATCTCCATGTAGAATTTCAGGTAAATTTGCCGACCAGGGGGTATCTACAGAACGCAGCATAGTATCCAACGGGTTAACGCTAGTGGCTTTTACCTGTACGACTAAGTGCCCGGCTTTAAGCGTTGGTTTATCTTTTTCAGCCTGTTGAAAAACATCACTGCCGCCAAGTTGTTTGATGATCATTGCTTTCATATTAATGCCCTTTTGTTCGTTTATTTAGTTAGTGCGGACATTGTATAGATTGCCTAAATGACCAACAACACACTAAAAAACAAACTACCTTTGCTTTTTATGCAATAATGTTTTCCCTGCTTAATCCGCTAAGGTAAATGAAATGAGTATGCTCACACGCCTGCACTACTTTAATTGTGTGGTAGAAACGGGAAGTATTTCCCAGGCAAGCCGCGTTTTTGATCTGCAGCCTTCTTCAATATCACGGCAGCTGGCGGCATTAGAAAAAGAGTTAGGCATTACGCTGCTCAACCGGACCACACGTAATATCGGCTTAACTGAAGCAGGACAAACCTATTATCAGTATTCGCAGCGTATTGTCGCGGAGCTTGAACAGGCAAATCGTGCGGTCAACGATCTGCAGCAGAATCCTAAAGGTAATTTAAAAATCAGCATGACAGTGGGATTTGGTGAAAGCTGCGTGCTGCCGCTTATTCCGGCTTTTATACATAAATATCCCGAGGTAAAAATTGAATTAGAGCTCTCCGAGCGGGTGATTGATTTAGTCGAAGATAATGTCGATATCGCGATCCGCAGCGGACGTCTTCCCGACTCTAATTTAATTGCCGGAAAGCTGATGGATAATAACTTTATCTTATGTGCCAGCCCTGAATATTTAAATACCCACGGCAGCCCTGAAAATACTGAATCACTGGCTGATTATGACTGCATTCGCTACGGTTACTCGGGCTGGCGGGACTGGTTTGTTATTAAAGGAAAAGCACGTAAATTAACCATTAAAGAGGGACTGGTGGTCAACTCGGTGAACGGCCAGAAACAGCTGTTATTAAATCATGCCGGTTTGGCATTAATTCCCACATGGGCAGTCAAAGATGAATTAAATAACGGCACTTTACTACAGGTACTAGCGGACAGCATTTTCAGCCCTTATGAGAGCTTAAGCTCCACCTATGCCATTTATTTGAAGCGTGATCTTATTTCTCCTAAAGTACGGGTATTTTTAGACTTCCTTAAAGAGAATATCACTAAATAAAAACAGGAGACCAATAGGTCTCCTGCCCTAATCAACCAATATCTTCCATATCCGCACAGCATTCATCCTGTAGAAAGGTAATCACCGATTCCAGTTTCTTATATTCAGCAACACAATAAAGCACACGTCCTTCGCGGCGCTGCGTCACCAGCCCAGCGGAAACCAGGCCGGAAATATGATGTGACAATGTTGAGCCGGGAATAGCCAGCTCTTCCTGCACCACACCAACGGCAATGCCTTGAAAACCAGATTTTACTAAGCGTTTAAAAATCGCTAATCGTGTTGGATGACCTAATTCTTTCAATGCCTTAGCAATCACTTCTAATTCCATCATATTCACCTCTTTATTGATATATTTCGATATTAGCAGAAATATATTGACTCGGATAGTTATCTTCAACCCTATCGACTTTCCGAGGATTACTAATAAGTCAGAAAATCAAAGCGTTTTGTAAATATATGCCCTACTGACACACAGTTGTCAGTAAGGTGTCAGTACCATTGCTATATACACCAAGGAGGTAATATGCTTATTTTAAAACAAACCCAGGTTCAATTTGATGGAATCAATGCCAGTCCATTCTGTGCAAAATTAGAGCTGTTTTTAACTTACTTTAAAATTCCATTTAAAATAGAGGCTGCATTACCCATGCACGGTCCGCATAAAAAAATTCCATTTGTCGAGTATCAAGGAGAGACCCTCGGTGATTCTGAGCTGATCCTGCAGCGGTTAATAAAAGATTATAAAATTGAACAAGGTTTAACCGATATGCAGATAAGCCAAGGTATCGCCTGGCAGGCCATGCTTGAACAGCACCTCTACTGGATAATGGTTTACAACCGCTGGGTCCCGGAGCAAAGCTGGAAAATTTTAGAAAATGCATTTTTCAGTCAGTTGAGGCAACCCTTACGCGCTATTATCGCCAGACAGTCACGAAAACTAGCAAAGAAGAATTTATACGCACAGGGCATAGGACGATTTAATCTAGAGCAGCTACTGGAATTAGCAGAGCAGGACTTAAAAGCGTTAAATGTCCATTTGGCTGACAATGCATTTATCTGCGGTGAAGTTTTCAGCCATTTTGATCTGTTTGCTTATGCACTGATTAAAAACATAAATAGCTGTGAGATAAACACACCATTAAGTGAGTTGAGCCGGCAGTTTAAAGAGCTTTGCCGCTATCAGCAGCGGGTAGAAGCGCAGCTTGCTCCTGGCTGTGAATAAACGCTTTTAAAGATATCTCTTCACTGCTGCTGAAGAAAACAGCAGTCAACATAAGACTATGCATGCGGTCTAAGCGAAACGCACGAAAATCCCGGCGTTTTTCGCACCAGGCCGCCAGTGTCCAGACTTTTCCCCAGAATGCTAAAGCCAGCGGCCGGATCAAGCGTTCACTATAATCGCCATTTGCATCGCTGTACTGCAGCGACAGGACCTGCTGTTTGTCTATTGCTGCGCGGCATAAGGCCATTTTCTTTTTATACTTTTTATCCACCAGCCCGGATGGTGCGTGTAATACCATCTGATCTAATAACGGCTGTTTCTGCTGCGGCAGACTATGCTGAATTTTTTGTAACAGGGAGGCAGCCGCATCTGCCAGATAATCATCCGCGGTCTGCTGCACCAGCTTGGCACCGAAAGAAAGCGCCAGTAACTCCTCTTCATTAAACATTAACGGCGGCATATCAAAGCTTTGATCCAGCCAGTAACCTACCCCTGTTTCGCTGATAACAGGAATACCGGAGAGCGTAAGATCATTAATATGGCGATAAATGGTGCGCACCGAAAGACCCAAGCGATCCGCTAAATACTGGGCGGTGGTGGTTCTACGGCTGCGTAATATTTCCACAATTTGAAATAGTCGTTCGGTACGGTTCATTAACTTTCCTTGCTAAAGATGAAACCCATTTTCTCAAAACAGAGAATGGACACTTATCACCCTCAATGCAAGAACAGCAGTTAAATCTGGAAGAAAGCGGCTGCGGCAGATAGGCGGGCGCAAAATAACTTGTGACACGAATAACGAACAAGTACATTAAACTTCAAGGAACAATCATTTTAGGAAAATACTCATGTCATACCATATTTCAGAAATACAGCCCGCAGACGATAAAACAATCTGTAATATTATCAAAAGTGTCGGTATCGAACACGGTGCAGTAGGTGAAGGTTTCGGCCCTTCCGACCCGGAAGTAGAGTGCATGAGCAGCCACTATAACGGAAACAATAACAGTCGTTATTTAGTGGCTAAAATTGACGGCCGGGTTGTCGGCGGCGGCGGTATTGCACCTTTTAACGGCAGCAGTGAAACCTGCGAGTTACGTAAGTTGTTTTTACTTCCTGAAAGCAGAGGTTTCGGTATCGGCAAAGCCTTAACTGAACAATGTCTGGATTACGCAAAATCACAGGGGTATCTACACTGTTATCTGGATACCTTATCTGCTATGAAGCCTGCCATAAAATTATATGAAAATGCTGGTTTTAGACATTTAGCGCAGCCCCTTGCCGGCACCATTCACGGCAGTTGTGATGTCTGGATGCTGAAAGAGTTATAGCGACGACTGCCCCCAATATACAGGGGGTTATTTGCCGCAGTAACTAGTTCGTCAATTGAGGTTTATCAAACTTTTTTATGTTATTCATCCTTGGGTCTGGCCTGAATTTTATAATAAAACTGCAGTCCACCAACAATTACAGCCAAACCAAGCAGTAGTACATATGAATAATTTTCCATCTCTTTACCCCCTGTTGATAACATAAGAGTTTAATTTTTATCATGCACACATCAGCAATAACAAGAGGCAGATTCACAAGGTGTGAGAGAGGCGGGGTTTTATAGTTGGCAATACAACAAAACAACGGGTGCAGACAAGATCTATACCCATGATACTTCAAGATGCTAGGCATAAAATTGAAGTATAGTTATTCTACATAGAGATTTTATAACAACGCAGATTGGTGCTGTTTGCGTTGCCCTACGGGGCGCAAGCTCGAAAACCAGTCCCGCGTTGCAACAATCGAAAAGGGAGTACCATTACCTCATGTTGCTCCTTGTTCTGGTATTCGAGCTAGTGCCTGACAAAGCATCTTGAGGTAACATGGGTATATATTAATCACAAAGAATTACTGCGCAGCTTTGACTTTCTGCAGCTGTAACAGATGGTTGTAGCGCCCGCTTGCTTTTAATTCTGCCAGTCCAAGGTTAAAAGCATTAAGTAAGTATTTCGCACGCTGATCCGGCATTTTCCGGGAGAAAATAAGCGAAATAGGTATCTCAGCAAAAATGTGCGGATCATAAGTAATAAGTTTAGCCGTTTCCACCGTCAGGTATTCATTAATCAAGCAGTTACCAACGAGAAGATCCATCGGAAAAAGATCAATAACCTGTTTATTTAAATTACTGATATTTCTTGGATTATCATCCACATAGTTAATGTTTAACAAACCATTTTTAACAGCATTATCAAATTTGCTGCCGAATTTATAAGTGTTTGTCACACCAATACGCAGCCCTTTGAGATCATCAATACTATTATAAATAAAATTTAATGATTCTAAATGAAAGAAGACCTTACGGCTGGTATAGATCGGATCTGAAAAATAAAAGTCACGGCTGCGTTGTTCATCCGCCACCCAGCCTAAAGAGCCGTCAAATTTATGATCTCGGGCTTCGCTGTAACTTACAGCCCATGGTTGAAACTGATAAATCACATCAAAGTCCTGCAGAGCAAAAGCTTCCCGTACAATCAGCGCTAAAATACCGTCATTTTCATAACGCTGTGAAATTAAAGGCGACCATTCTCCTGTTGTCAGGCGCACAATCTGATTCGCAGAAACTTGAACTGCACAGAGCAAAGCGATAAGAATAAAAATGACACGTAACATGCTTCCTCCTAGCCAGAGATTTCTAACTCACTATTATTATAGCGGCCAGTGAAGTTCCCTCTCTTTCATTCCATACGTGTTTAGCCCCGGGTACAGAAGCACACAACAAAATGGTAGAAATACATGACTGCATTTAAAGTCTATACCCGATTTGGAATTAAGCAGAGCCTATCGTTCTTTTCTGACAGCTTGCCAATATTTAGCGGCACTGAAAAATATTCTTACTGCCAAAAAGAAATTTTTTACATGACATGCAGCGGTGTTTATAACGAGGGTCATTAACGCGGGTTAACGGCTGAAATAAAACTTTATCTGATTTACAGCTGTAACAAAGCGCTTTTTCATTATCATCTGTGCGGCACTCTGGGTGGCGCTCAAGATATTCGGCCAAAGAGGGTAATTTACGTAAATGACGGCCTTTCAGCTTAAAATAAAATAGCAAATAAGCCGCAAGTGCGGCGCCGGCCGAAACCGCGCCGATCCATACCAGATCCATATATTCAACCTTCCCTGTTGAGTATTAACATTTGTTTAAAAAACAAACCATAATTTGTCTTTTTAGCACATACAGATCCGGATAAATTTGATAAATATCAGTTTATTGAACAAGCACTTCGCTTTAACAGCCGGAACAGAAAAAGGAATCAGCAATTGTGATGAACAATACATTTCTCTTTTCGGATTTATCTGTCTGCCAAAGCTAACGCTGTCCGGGCAGATTCAGTTTCATATCTATATTAACCATCTCAGTCGTAAATGAGCCGTATTCTTCAAAGCCGAATTTTTTATAAAAAGATCTAGCCAGATGGTTGGACTGCTGCGTTCCACCCATTAAAACCAGGCTTCTCAGACCTTGATTTGAGGAAAATTCAATAATTTTCAGCATGACCTGACTAGCAATACCGCTGTTCTGATATTTATCTGCAATGCAGGGAGCAAAGACAGGATCTATGTTACAGTCCAGAGTTGTTCCATAGGAATGATAACGCTTCTTTTCGTGCTCAAACAGGTTGAAATCAAGGATAAAATAACCCGCTATTTCAGACTCATTTTCAACAATAAACCGAGTTATATTGGTATTACCAACCTCAGAGCACAGCAATGATGCATGCTCTTGGGTCAAAAGGTGCGGGCCAAACCTTGAACGTGTCTGCGCCGATAAGTTTACAAAAAAATCCCCCAGTATCTGCGCATCATCAGCCTGCAGTTCGCGAAACACAAATGTTCTATTATTTTTTGCAGTAATAATTTGTTTTTCCATAATTTTCCTATGTTCCTCTATTTGCTGTCAGCCGCATTTAAATACTGCGTACCACGGATAATTCATCACGAGAAAACAGCCCGTGTTGTAGAAAGTGTTTTACCTGGCTAATGACTCGATTATTTTTCATCATAAAGGGGTGTGTTACCGGCATAACCAAATGATCTTTCATACCGCTTAATCTGGTGCTGTGCACTGCAACCTTACCGTCGTTCTGTCCCGGCAGTAACGTTGACAGAATCGGGTTAACACTGCGTTTTCCAGCAATAATACCCAGTTCAAAGTCGGCCCCACCAATACTATTTACAAAGCTGTCCGGCTCAGTACCCAGCTGCATACCCGCCTGCTTATTAAAGTGCCGGTTTTTAATCAGCCTGCCTAACAGATCAATCAGCTGAGAACCCTGATTAGGCGGCCCCAACATCACCACCCTGCCAAGGTTATTAATATGTCTCTTTTGTAAATATAACCGTATTAAAATACCGCCCATGGAATGACTGACAAAATGCACTTTGTCCGACTCCGGGCATAACTGCAGCGCCTGGTTAATAGTATTTTCAGCCAGTATTTCCATAGAATATTTTAATGACGGATAACAACAGTTAATCACTAGATATCCCTGCCTGGTCACGGCTAGCGCATTTTAATCCCTGATTCTAAAAGGGCTGAGCGATAGCCATCATCTAGTGCTGCCATCTTTTTTTTTGCAGCTATACTCGCCGACTTTGTCTTATCTTGTTTAAATAAGCCCATCGCTATTTTTCTCATTACATTAAAAGCAAGTGGACCTCGGCCTTTACGAATCCTTGATTCATCTTCTCTAAAAGTCATATCTAGCATCCAGTGCATACTCTCAACCTGCCAATGATTACGGACTGCATGTAGACTTTGTTCTGCGTTTAAGTTCAGTGAACTAATGTACCAACGGGTTTCTGTGGTCTCTTTTCCTGTGGATT
>NZ_KB906986.1 GCF_000381745.1 Psychromonas ossibalaenae ATCC BAA-1528
CACTTTATAAAGTCTACCCGCCGGAAGAAGCGCGAAGAATACTTAACAAACTGGAATTTCATTACACTCCGAAGCATGCCAGCTGGCTGAATATGGCGGAAATAGAGATTGGAGTTATGAGTAAACAGTGTCTGGACAGGCGCATACCGGACATGGATACATTAAAACGGGAGTTATCCGCTTGGGCGCTTAAACGCAATGAGAAAAAAGAAACGATAAACTGGATGTTCGATGTAGATGCAGCACGTTCAAAACTAACAAAGCGTACGGCAAACTTATAAAGTCAACTAATAAAAATTAATTGGAAAAGGCACTAGTTACATCAATTAATGCCTTGCTAGTATTGGTTTTTCCTGCGCCTAAAACTGACCATTTAGTTAATCAGTTTGGTATAACTATCAGGGTGGTGAAGTGTATGTATCCCCCCTGCTCCGAGTGAAAATTCAAACTCGCGGCAGCCCCGTCTATGCATTCCCACGCAGAGCATGGGCTCATACGTAGGGGTGAAGTATTCTGTGTAGGAACGAGATGTTTATCTGAA
The DNA here is from genome assembly GCF_000381745.1 of Psychromonas ossibalaenae ATCC BAA-1528. Classification (GTDB taxonomy): domain Bacteria; phylum Pseudomonadota; class Gammaproteobacteria; order Enterobacterales; family Psychromonadaceae; genus Psychromonas; species Psychromonas ossibalaenae. The sequence goes on from NZ_KB906986.1 coordinate 542, forward strand.
AAGGAATTTTCGCAGAGGTGTTTTTTCAACTAATTTAACAAAGGCTAGTGAACAGATGACGGTGCCGAAGAATAACACCCCGTCTCTTGTTAATCCGCTTACTGCAGACATTCCGGCAATATTATAAAAAACAATCGCAATAGACAGGTGACAGACATAGATCGGCAGGATGCTTTTACTTAACCAGTAAGTTAGCGGATGATCACCCAGCAGAGGTTTTGCTAATAACAATAAAAACAGACCGCTTGCCCATAACGGCGTAAACAGTAAAAAATCATGACTGGAAAATGCCACCTCCTTAGTAAATAACCAGTAGGCTTCAGCAAAATGTCCAAGCAGGCCTGCAGACAACATCAGTAAAGCAGACTGAGCGGATAATCTAAATTCAAATCTTCTAATTTCAAAACCAACAGCCACCATCAGTAAACTGAAAAACGGCCCGTTACGCGTTAAAAAGGGAGAGCCGATTTCAGTAACTGATGCGTAGCTGCCGGCTAATACACCATATATATACAATAAGACGGCTGCGGGTAATAACAGTTTCAGCAGCTTAAAGTGAACAAATAAACCTGTCATAACAACAGCAATGATCAGTGCCGGTAAAAACCATAAATGCACTAAACCGCCCTCTAAAAATGAATTAAGCGGTGTTTTTAATAAAAAGCTCCAGTAAGCCTGGCGTTCACCAAGATAACCCAGCTCCATCACGTTTTTTAAATTAGCAGGCAGTATCAGGCATATTGCACTCCACACCAGCCATACTTTTAACAACGGTGCATTATAACGACGCATCACGGCCAGTGGTGAGCCCATCAGCTTCGGCTGGATTAAAAAACCCGCTAATAAAAAGAAAAACGGCACGGCAAAACGGCTGAGCTGATTAACAATATCAGCCAGCCAGGCATGGCCGTTTATAATCGGTGCATCAATAAATAATCGCGTATGGATAGCAATAACGGCAGCCATGGCAATAACACGCATAAACTCGAGACTGGCAATTCTGGCAGGATAGGTTTTCATTTTTCTCAACTACAGGTTAGGGAAATAATCATGTTGTTTCATTACACGGCATTCCTTTGCCAGCAGGAAAAATAGCAGAAAGCAGTACTTCTGATAGCGTTAAAAGATAAAAAACGGCAGTCACTCAAAAAATAATACTTTGAAACAAAACTTTCCTTGTAAACAGCTGAATTATCAGAGCAGCTAGGCTCGAACAACAAAGCAAACAACCATGACCAAAGAACAAACGGTCATTGATATTTTAATGCCAAAATCACACAAAACCACACAAAACCACACAAAGTTAACAGCACCACAACACATAGGCTCACAAAAACCTGTCACGCATTGATTATAAAGAGGAAAAGTTTTTGTTTTTGACATATTAGTAATAAAAGCTTGCCCGCTAGTCGATTGTGTCAACCATGCCTGTAAATCTATACTTAAATAGAATGAATAGTGCTTTATTTTACAGGGGGATACATTTGCTTTGGAAGGGTAAGAGATTAACAGAAGGGTTTGCTGTCTCGGTAGATAATATTTAAGGATAAATAAGCAAATGACGAATACAGTTAATTACACAAGAGCAGACCTAACCAAGAAAAAACGTAAACAAGGTATCGTTTATGTTTCTCTGCTGTTTGTGTTTCTGATTTTAGTGATTACTGTTATTTATGCCTTCATACATGAACAGATTGACCATGACCGCGAAGTTAAACAGTACGCTGAACTCGCTAATATCCAGACTAAGGTGATCGCAGAACTAAGCTCTGTCGGAGCAGACCTCATCTATTATTCCCATAGCGCTCTTGCCGTTGCAGTCCTTTCATCACAAGACCAGGCAGCCCAAAGTTATCTGACATCCCTGATGCATAAAATCAGCTCACACCAAAAGCGTTATGATCAAATCCGCCTTTTTGATACACAGGGAAATGAGATCATTCGTCTTAATCAAGACTCTAACTTATCTCCAATACAAGTCCCTCAATCAAGATTACAAAACAAAAGGGAACGTTACTATTTCAAAAATGTGCTGCGTCTGCTGCCGGGACAAATTTATACCTCGCAGTTTGATCTCAATAAAGAACAGGGCAAGATCCAGTATCCAGTTAAACCTATGATTCGTTATGCAGCTCCTGTCCATTCAGAAAGTGGTGAATTACTCGGCGCAGGTATTATTAATTATAACGGCAGCCAGATTTTGAAAATAATAACGGATCTTAATGTTCATCAAGGCGATCAGGTTTTTCTTATCAATGAGGACGGGTATTACTTAAAAGGCACTGAAGCGAAGAAAGAATGGGGATTTATGTTCCCTGACGATAAACAGTACCGATTCTCCGATGAGCATCCGCAGGTATGGCAGGCAATGCAGGAAAAAGACAAGGGTCTGGCCTCTAATCAAAGTGGTGAATATTATTTCACTCAGTTCTACTTATCCCCTTCTGCATCATTTAATGTGGTTAACAGCGAGCGGGTTTTTCTGGTGATGCATGTTCCTGAGCATATTCTTCATGATGAACATGCACTGTTGATCAAAGGTATCGCCATTGGTTCGCTGTTTATTTTGCCTATGCTTTCACTATTGGGCTGGATACTGGCAGGCTCTCAGGTAGAACGAGTATGGTTATTTAAAAAACTACATTTTGAAGCTCACCATGATGCATTAACCGGACTGTATAACCGGAAAGCAATTGTTGATTACCTTGAAAAAAATATAAGCATCAGTCGGCGCAGAAATTTTCCTTTAGCAGTCGGCTTTATTGATGTTAATGATTTGAAAAAGACCAATGATCAGCTGGGACATGATGCGGGAGATGCACTGATAAAAGGTGTTGCTTCAGTCATTACGCAGACAATTCGCGAGTCTGATTTTGCTGCGCGTTTAGGAGGCGATGAGTTTCTTATTGTATTTGTGGACTGCAGCGCTGCTAATGCAAACAAGATTATGGAACGCATGCAGTCTGAATGCGGCTCTTTAGGTCTGAAACAAACTGGTAGAGAATGGAGTATAAGCCAAGGTGCGGCTGAACTTCTGGATGCACAGGATAATGCAGAAAAAATGATTGAAAGAGCCGATAGCGCTATGTATATACACAAAGCACAGCAGAAATTTACAGCACAGCAGAAACAAAAAGCACAGAAGAAGCGGCTGCAGACAGCCTGATGCTATTCTGCACAAATATCTCTAGTTCGAATTCAGATCAGAGCGACTGCAGTGATCATAAATCTATATATTCCCAACAAGGTAAAACCTTCACCAAGCAGATAACTTATTAGTAACTTTATATTAACCTGACACTTTAAAATTGCTATCATTGCGCTCTATGTGGAATTGCTAACTATTTGATGTTATTTACAATATTCAGGGCTAGTTTACTTTCTGTTTTATCCGCTTTTTGGAGTATTTCATGTCTACTGAAATTATCATGTTAGGAATGGCCGCATTAGTTGTGGTCGGAATTTTACTGCATCACCCGTCAAGAACTTTCGGCATCCCTTCTCTGCTTATCTTTATGGGTGTAGGACTCGCGCTGGGTAACGGCGAGTTTAATTTTGTTTATGATAATCTCAATAAAACAGCCTGGGTCGGCGGACTGGCACTCAATATTATTGTATTTGTCGGCGGCCTGAACACCTGCAATGATAAGATTAAAGCGGCCTTTAAAGAAGGCGGTGTGCTTGCTTCCTTTGGAGTGATTTTTACTACCCTGTTTTTTGCACTGATTATTTACCAGCTGCTCGATTTTAATTTTATTACCTGTCTGCTGTTTGCCGCCGTTGTTTCCTCTACCGATGCGGCCGCCGTATTTTCAATACTTGAATCTAAAAAGCTCAAGCTCAAAGAGCAGACCGACAGCGTATTAGAATTTGAATCGGCAACCAATGATCCGGTCGCCATGCTGCTGGTAATATTCCTGACAGAAATGGCTTTATCTTCAACGCAGACAATACCTGCACATGACATTGCACTAAGTTTAATAACGCAGATCGGCGTGGCTGTGGTGATTGGTCTTGTGGTTGGAAAAATCACCGTCTGGCTGCTCAATAAAATTCAGCTCTCTGAATACGGACTGATCCCGGTTTTTATTCTTGCCTGTTTTATTATTTCAACCTACGGCGCAGAGATGCTCGGCGGCAATATACTGCTAGCCTCTTATATCTCAGGTGTGATGATCGGCAACGGCATCAAACGCGGCCAGCAGGTTAACAAACACTTTTTCAATAGTCTTTCCTGGCTGGCGCAGGCACTGATGTTTATCGTGTTAGGTCTGCAGATTTTCCCGCAGTCATTAATCACTATTTTCTGGGCTTCGGTATTACCCGCACTGCTGCTGATATTTGCCGCCAGACCTTTAGCGGTGCAGATCTGCTACCTGCCCTTTATCAAATCCAGCTGGCGAAAACGTCTGTTTATCTCTTTAATCGGATTAAAAGGCGCGACACCTATTGTATTTGCACTTATTCCAGCCGCAGCCGGCGTACCGGGTGCAATCGATATTCTGCACATGGTTTTCTTTATTGTTCTGTTTTCGGTTGTATTACAAGGCGGTGCAATTGCCCCGTTAGCCAACCGTCTGCGCTTAAATGATGGTTAATCAGTGAAAGGGATTAATCTAATTTACAAAATACAACTGTCATAATTGAGTACGCCGCCTGCACTTTAACAATGTCTTTATTTTTGCAGGCACAGCCTTCCCTGATCCTGACATACAGCCATAACCGCTTGATAACCGTAAATTATGTAAACTTGTAATCCGCTGCTGTTTATTTTGCTAGATTCTTTTCTAATGCAGGTCAATTAACTTAATTTGTTCACTCGTAAATTTACAACTACATTAATTATAAAGCCTGTAATGGCTGAACAGCACAGCAAAAACATAATTCCTGCTCCAGCCTGTAGTTCAGGGATAATTAAAGACCCGAATGTAGAGGTTTTAAAGGATATACATGGAATCAGTTCTGCTTATCATTTTCATCTCCTTAGCTATAGCAAGCATCTTAAATCTCGTGCTGAAAAAGTTTTCGGTATCGCATATTATCGGCTACATAATTACCGGCACAATTATCAGTAATATCTTTGCTTTCGGCAGTGAAAATCTGAAGTCATTAGCATTGATCGGGGAGTTCGGCATCGTCTTTCTTATGTTTACCATAGGGTTAGAAATGTCATTTTCTAAACTGAAAAAAATGAAAGAAATTATCTTTATTAACGGCTTTATACAGGTGGCTTTAAGCTCCGCAGTTATTTACTGCATCTCCTATTATCTGTTTGCTCTCGACCTCACTTCATCAATTATTATTGCGCTGGCCTTCAGTTTATCATCTACGGCTATCGTCTTAAGTTATCTGAAACAGTCAAAAGATATTCTTACTCCTTACGGTAAAAAATCCGCCGCTGTTTTAATTTTTCAAGATCTGGCCGTTATCCCTATTTTACTGTTGATCAGTTTTTTATCCCGAAATGATTTGTCACTCAGCGATGTGCTGCTGAAAACATTTATTTCGGCCGCCGTGGTCATTATTTTTATGTTCACCCTGGGTAAAAAGATAATAGAAGGGTTACTGCAGCTTTCATCCCGCGCAAAACTGCAGGAATTATTCGTCGCCTCGGTATTAACCATTGTGCTCGGCGCTGCGTTATTAGCACATAAAATGGGCTTTACCTATTCTTTAGGGGCTTTTATTGCGGGAATGATCATTGCTGAAACGACTTTTCATATCAAAGTAGAGTCGGATATTTCTTCCTATAAGGATCTGTTATTAGGCGCTTTTTTCTTTTCAATCGGCACTAAAATAGATGTCTATTATTTTATAACGCACTTATACCAAGTCTTCAGCGTATTAATTTTTGCCATGCTGATAAAAGCACTGATTATCTATTTTCTAATCAGATATAAATCCAATAAGAGTGACTCGCTTAAATCTGCTGTTGCACTGTGTCAGATCGGCGAGTTTTCCTTTGCCGTTTTTTCACTTGCTCTCAGCGAGAATCTACTTCCCGAAGATCTTGGCGGTTTTCTTATTTTAGTAACGGTTTTATCTATGATAGTAACGCCGTTTATGGTCAATAATATTTATAAAATAGCGTCTGTATTTGCGGTTGAGTTTTTTGAATCCAATAAAATAACGAAGATCGACACTAGCCGTCATACGGTGATCTGCGGCTTTGCAACGGTCGGACGAATAGCCGCCCGGCAGCTGCTGAAACAGAGGGTTAACTTTTTGGTTATTTCCAATAATTTACAACACGTACTAGTCGCCAGAAAACGCGGTTATCACGCCTATTTCGGACATTTCGAAAAATTACCGGTACTGGAGTCTCTCAATATCGAGCAGTCATCAAGTATTATTCTTACAGTTAACAACATACGCACTAAAAGAATGATCTGCGAAGCGGTACTCGATTATTACCCGCAGGCAAATCTAGTGGTAAAAATTAATACCCATCAGGAACGGCACGCCTTCGCTGATCTCGCGATTAACTCATTTGTTCATTCCGAGCATGAAACGGCGCTGTTATTAGTAAAAAAAAGCCAGGACAAATAACCCGTCTCTGTTTTTTGGCCCCCTTTATAACTTACCCTTCCTGCATCTCATCCTAAAGTATGAGTTTTTTCATGCCGATGGAGCATAGCCGTCACTACCTTAATGCCGCTATCATAACCCTGGTAAATTAATCCTAGTTCAGACAAATAACAGGGCTGATAAGTCTATCAGCTGACTATAAGAGGTTAACTATGATCTATGCAAATCCAGGCAGTGCAGACTCTATCGTTACATTTAAAGCAAAATATGAAAACTTTATCGGCGGACAATGGGTTGCGCCCGTAAAAGGTAATTACTTTGAAAATACAACACCGGTAACCGGCGAAGTTATCTGTCAGATTCCCCGCTCCAGCGCTGAAGATGTCAACTTAGCACTTGATGCTGCCCATGCTGCCAAAGATGCCTGGGGACGCAGCTCCGTGCAGGAACGCTCAAATATTTTACTGAAAATAGCGGAGCGTATTGATGCCAACCTTGAACTTCTTGCTGTTGCCGAAACCTGGGATAACGGTAAACCGGTTCGTGAAACACTGGCGGCCGACCTGCCTTTAAGCTCAGATCACTTCCGCTATTACGCCGGCTGTATTCGTGCGCAGGAAGGCACATTATCACAGATCGATAACGATACGGTGGCTTATCATTTTCATGAACCTCTTGGTGTTGTCGGACAGATTATTCCATGGAATTTTCCGTTATTAATGGCGGCCTGGAAACTGGCACCTGCCTTAGCAGCCGGTAACTGTATTGTTTTAAAACCTGCCGAACAAACACCCGCCAGTATTTTAGTGCTGATGGAATTAATCGCTGACCTGCTGCCCGCCGGTGTGTTAAATATTGTCAACGGTTACGGTAAAGAAGCCGGCGAAGCCTTAGCCACCAGCACACGTATTGCTAAAATAGCCTTTACCGGTTCAACACTGGTTGGCGAGCACATATTAAAATGCGCAGCAGAGAATATGATCCCCTCTACCGTTGAACTCGGCGGTAAGTCAGCCAATGTGTTTTTCAGTGATATCACCCAGCATGAGGATGATTACCTGGATAAATGTGCCGAAGGTTTTGCACTGGGATTTTTCAACCAGGGAGAAGTCTGTACCTGCCCTTCCCGTGCTTTGATTCAGGAAAGTATTTTTGATCAGTTTATGGAAAAAGTGATTGAAAAGGCAAAAAACATTGTCCGCGGCAATCCGCTGGACAGCGCGACTATGGTCGGTGCTCAAGCATCCAAACAGCAGTTTGACAAAATCATGAATTATCTGGATATCGGCATGACAGAAGGCGCTAAAGTACTGACCGGCGGCAGTAAAGAGATCCTCGATGACACACTCAATGACGGTTTTTACATCCAGCCGACTATTATGCAGGGTGATAACTCTATGCGGATTTTCCAGGAAGAGATCTTCGGACCGGTTGTCGCGGTAACCACCTTTAAAGATGAAGCCGAAGCGCTGGAAATTGCCAACGATAGTGCTTACGGTTTAGGCGCAGGCGTCTGGACACGTGATGCTAACCTGGCACACCGGATGGGGCGCGGTATTCAGGCAGGCCGCGTGTGGACTAACTGTTACCATTTATACCCGGCGCATGCAGCTTTCGGTGGATATAAAGCATCAGGAATCGGCCGCGAAACACATAAGATGATGCTGGATCATTATCAGCAGACTAAAAATCTATTAGTCAGCTACAGCACCTCACCGCTTGGTTTCTTTTAACTAATAGCCCGTAAAGGGCTTCACAATAAATGTGAAGCCCTTAAAACCCTAAAATCCCCCTTCTGCCACGTTTTCCATGCTGCATATTTGTTATTGTTTTGTCACAAACTTTTGAAATTTACATTTCCAGCATCTATTCAAAAAAACCAGGGTGAAGCATGACAAACATTAAAACCATCACTGCGCTCAGCAGCTTAAGCGAAACACAACAAGCCAGTGAAGAGATATATCAGCAGCTTAATCATGACGATATTGGTTTTATTCTTTTTTACTGCTCCTCGACCTACTCATTACCCGCTTTAGCATCAGCAATGCAGGTTTTATTCAGCGGCATCAAGGTAGTCGGCTGCACGACTGCCGGCGAGGTTAGCAGCGCAGGTAACCAGGAACATTCGATTGTCGCGGTCGGGTTTTCCTCAAACTATTTTTCTATCAGCGCAGAATTAATTAAATCGATGGCCGGATTTGATCTGCTTGATGCGCAGAAAACCATTAATAGACTCAGTGAACAGTGCGCCTCAAAAGAATTAACCACCATTAAAGACAACACTTTTTTACTGACTTTACTCGACGGACTGTCTTTTGAAGAAGAACACTTTCTAGCGGCTTTAAACTCGGCGGCGGCCGGCATCCCGCACTTTGGCGGTTCTGCAGGCGCTGATGATAATCTCAGCAAGACCCATGTCTATTATAACGGTCAGTTTCTGCAGCAGGCTGCCGTTGTTATTATGGTCAACAGTACCTGTCCCTTTGAAGTATTCAATTGTCATCATATAAAACAGCCCGCTGAAAAGTTAGTGGTTACCGCGGTTGATGCGCAGAGCCGAACCGTATATGAACTCAATGCTGAACCCGCAGCAGCGGAATATGCGCGTCTGTTAAACCTTGAAGTGAAGGATCTCTGCCCGAAAGTTTTTTCACTTAATCCACTGGCAGTGAAAGTGGGCGGTCAATATTATGTCCGCTCGATTCAGAAGGTAAATGAAGCAGATTTGAGCTTAACCTTTTACTGCGCCGTTGACCTCGGTATTGTCCTGACTGCTGTAGAGATGGACGATATTCTGCATTCTTTGTCCGCTAAGCTTGTTGATATTTCCCAGCGTTACGGCAATCCGGAACTGGTGCTTGCCTGTGACTGTGTTTTAAGGCGCCTGGAAATTGAGCATAAAAATTTAAACAATAAAGTTCAAGTTTTAAACAGTGAATACAAAATAGCCGGCTTTAATACCTATGGCGAACATATTAACGGCATCCACCTTAATCAAACGTTTACCGGTGTTTACATCGCGGGAGGCAATGATGCTGTTAAGCGAGGAAAATAAACAGCTGAAACTTCACAATGCCAAACTATTGAAAATTAATAAGGCACTAATGCGGCGCGTTGAAGAAGGTGGCAACCAGTCGGCACCCTATGCCGCTTTTGAGCATTCAGTGCATTTAGCCGAACAGGTCAGAGAGAAAACCCATACCCTCAATGAAACTCTTTCACAGCTGGAGCGCAGCAACCGACAGTTAATAACATTTAAACAGCGCTTTACTGATGCCATAGAAAGCATTTCTGAAGCATTCGTTTTATTAGACTGTGACGGACAAATTATCCTGCAGAACAGTAATTTTGAAGCCTTTCTGCACACATCGAATCTGCCCTCAGACACTGTACTCAATCTTAAAGCGCTGACTGAAAAAAATCAGAAAACCAACAAGATGCATAAATACCGGAGGCTGACAAAACCGGTTTACCAGCTGCCCGACGGACGCTGGTTCCAGCTTAACGAACGCAGCACTGTCGAAGGCGGACGGGTTTTGCTCTATACCGATATCAGCGCATTAAAAGAAGCGGAAACAGCACGTTACGAACAGGCAATGGCACAGAAATCACTGCAGCTTCAGAGTCTGGTGGATAATTTATCTCAGGGCGTGGTGCTGTTTAACAGCCAACAACAGATTGAAGTCTGGAACAGCCGTTTTGTACAGCTCAGTCAGTTAACCGTGCAGCAGCTGCGCACTCATCCCGGCTTATCAGATCTTCAAACATTAACCGATCTGGATCTGCGCACCCAGCCGAGTTTGAGCAGTGACTCTTATATGCAGACCTTAAACAGCGGCGTAGTACTGGAGATAAGAGTTCACCAGCTCCGTGACGGTAAAATAATTAAAACCTACACAGATATTACCGAGCGCCACCGCTACGCACAGTCTCTGCAGGAAAATGAACGCCGTCTGCGTCTGATTACCGATAACGTACCGGCCATGATTGCTTATATCGGCGCTGATCTTAAGTTTGAATTTACCAATCAGGTTTATATTGACTGGTACGGCAGCAGGGCTCGGGGACTTGATATTGCAGCGCTGGATAAAAGTCTTAATTATAAACAGCTCCAGCCCTTTGTTAAACGCGCTCTAAACGGTGAAAGTGTCAGTTTTGAAAGTAAAGAAATAAACCGCTCTGGTGAACTGAATTATCTACTTAAGTCCTATGTCCCTAATCTTGACGGCAGCGGCAGAGTATTGGGTTTTTTTGTATTAATTCGAGACATTACCGAGCGTAGGATAAATGCGTTAGCCCTGCAGAAAGCCCATGATCAGCTGGAAATCAGAGTTGTTGAGCGCACTTCACAGCTGCAGAGCCTAAACCAGAAACTGATCGACGAAGTTGAAGAGCGCCGTCAGGCACAAACTGATTTACAGGCGGCAACCAGAGAAGCTGAACTGGCTAATTTCTCTAAAACAAAATTTCTAGCGGCGGTCAGTCACGACCTGCTGCAGCCGCTTAATGCAGCGCAGCTGTTCACCAGTTCAATCGTTGAACACTCTCTTAATGATCACTTAAGGCCCTTAGTTAACTCGGTCAGCAGCTCGCTTAATGATTTAGAAAACCTGATCTGCACACTGGTTGATATATCCAAGCTGGATGCGGGCGTAGTGATAGCAGATAAAAGTACCTTTAAACTCTCCGAGTTACTGGATAACTTAGCCAATGAGTATCAGCAGCAGAGCCATCTTTACGATGTGCAGTTACGCTACGTTGCCTGCTCTCGTCTGGTATACAGCGACAGTGTTTTGTTAGCACGTATACTGCGTAATCTTTTATCTAATGCCTTCCGATATACCGACAAAGGTAAAGTACTGCTCGGCTGCCGTCGCGCAGGTAATAATATCTGTATCGAAGTATGGGACAACGGCGCTGGTATTGAACAGGATCAGCAGAGCGAAATATTTAAAGAATTTAAACGTCTGAAATCATCACGCAGCGCATTCAGCAACGGTCTTGGTCTGGGGCTGGCAATTGTTGACAAAATATCCAAGGTACTTGAACATCCGGTTAAGGTATCATCAACACTCGGAAAAGGTTCGCTGTTTTCAGTGACTGTACCGCTCGCCGCTAACACTCATTTACCCGAAGCCGCGGCACCGCTTAATCCGATTTTAACTAAGACTGAGTTAGCTGGACGTAAAATCTGGCTGATTGATAACGATCTTAATATCTGTGCCGCCATGAAACAGCTGCTGGAAACCTGGCACTGCTCAATCATCACCGCGGGAAGCCTTGCAGATTTACAAGCGCAGGTGGATATCTACAATGATCATACGGATATTTTAATCGTTGATTATCATCTCGATGACGGAATTAACGGCGTGGATGTCGCAGAGCAGGTTATTCACCTGCGCGGCTCGCCTTTACCGGTATTGATGATCACCGCCAATTACAATAAATCCTTGAAAAACGAAATTAAAGAGCAGGGTTTACTGCTGTTAAATAAACCGGTGAAAGCGATAAAATTGAAAACCTCCATGCTGCACTTATTAAATAAACAACCAGACACTTAAGATTTAAGATGCTGACTAAAATCAATATCCGCGCAGCCGAGTACAACCTTAACCCGGTTAGAAGCCCCCAGTTTTTTCAGAATTGAGGAAACATGGCTTTTAACCGTAGCCTCTGAAATATGCAGATTAAAAGCAATCTGCTTATTTGCTTCTCCCTGCGACAGGTTTTTCAGTACCACCAGTTCACGGCGGGTCAGGGTCGCGATCTTGTCCGCTGAAACGACAAATTCATTATTTGATTTTGAACCTTCCGGCAGACGCATTATATCAGCCGGCAGATAAACATTACCCGCAAAAACACTTTCAAGTGCTTCAACAATGCACTCTTTAGAAGACGACTTTGCAATAAATCCTACCGCACCGTAGGAGAGTGTCTGTAATATTGTCTGCTTATCGCGCTCTGCCGAAATAATCACCACAGGTATTGTCGGGCATTCATTACGCAGCGCTAATAATCCCTGCAGTCCCGACATACCGGGCATATTCAGATCTAACAGAATCAGGTCAAGATCATCATGGTGCTTAACAAGTTCAAGTGTCGATTCAATATCTTCTGTCTGCTCTACGGCCGAGCCGGCAAAGCTTACAGCAATAATACCGGCGATCGCATCTCTAAACAAAGGGTGATCATCAGCAACTAAAATTTTATACATAACAATGGCTTCTGCGTAACAAATAACCCAGGCAGTTTACCCGCTGCCAATAAACTCTACTACCAGTTGTTAAAAGAGCTGCGGGCTTTGCCGCAGTTTGTATATATATTTCCCCAGCAGTCAATAGACAGCGTTAAAGAAGCTATTATTTAACGAATAAACATTTTTATGTTAGTTGTATACTTCTATGGATGTACTATGGATAAACTGTTTAGTCCCAAAATATCTTTAACTCGGCTTTTTCTGGTATTTGTGTTGGTAAGCAGTTCTGTGTCCTCAGAACAACCCACATTAAAAGCAATCGGCCATCATGACTATGCGCCCTGGAACTGGGAAAAAGACGACCAGATTGTCGGGGCGGCAGCTGAAATTACCGCAGTTCTTTTTAAAAAGGCCGGTGCCAACGTAGATTTAAGGTATCTCGGGCCATGGAAAAGAGGACAGGGGTTTGTTGAACACGGTGTAGCCGATATTAATATCTGCGCATTTATGAATGAACAGAGAAAAGCCTATTCCGTTTTTATAGAAACTCCGATGGGGTTTATAGAGCAGGCCCTGTTTGTCAAAAAAGGCAGAGAGTTTACTTTCGACACATGGTCAGACTTAAAAGATAAAAAAATCGCGCTGCTGTTTGGTGTCAGCTTAGGCACTAAGTTTGACGAGTTTTTAAACAGCAGCACAAAAGTATTCAGAGCAGACAGTTATCAACTGCTGTTCAGACAGTTAAAATCGGAGCGCATTGATGCTGTCGTTATCGGCCGCAATTCTGGACAGGCAATACTGGAAGCCTATGGATTTGCAGAAGATATCCGCAGTTTACCCACTCCCGTATTAACCGGAAAACTGTATATCTCAATGTCCAAAAAATCTGACTATCTACATCTGCTGCCGTTAGTTGAAAAGCAGATACAGCAGGAAGGTTATTATCAATGGGTTGATAAACTGCTGGATAAATATACTTATATTTACCAGAGTGACTACAAATCAGCAGACAGCATAGAAAAAAAACTGTAATGACCACTTTAAAACAGCGGCACTCACCCGATTTAAGACGGCTTACTTATCAATAACAGTCACTTTATGCCCTTTGTCAGCTATATAGAAAACGATTATCTTAGCCGGCTCTGTGCCGCTGTTTTCGCCATAGTGAGACGTATTTACCAGCTCAACAAGGCTGTCACCCGCTTTCATATTTAACACTTTATCACCGCTGTAAACGGTCAAAGTTCCGCTTAATAATACACCGGCATTAATGACCGGGTGCTGATGCAGAGGAAGTTTTTCACCCGGTGCAATAACGATTTCCTTAATAGTCACTTCGGGTTGAGTCAGCGTATAAGCCGGCAGGTTTGTCCCGTCCCATGACTTAGTACTTTTAACTAAATCGACAGACGTCGCGGCGCTGACACTTAATGAAGCAAACAGCAGAGCTGTAAAAAGCAGTTTTAACATAAAAGTTCCTGTTATTAAGAATTAACAATAAGTATGACGGGCTGAATAAACTTCTTACAGAATATCAGAAAAAAGAACCCTACATGTAACAAAAATGTTAATTTGAATTTTAATAAGAAAAGTTAAAGCCTATTGGTAATGATCAATAAAGAACTTTAATGCATCTACATCAATAACAGATATTTCTGCGCCGTTTTTTTCAACCAGACCTTTATCAATAAGATCTTTGACCACTCGCCGGTAAACTCGGCTTGTGGTACCGAAACGCTCAGCCTCCATACATACTTTATCAAAGCTGCCGAGCATGACACTGCTTTGACTGCGATGCCATAGATCATAAGCGATATTGTAGGTGATGGAGTGCAGAAGACGATGGGTGTAGATATCCAGCGAGTCCTGATAATCTGCCGCTAATGCACAAGAAAAAAACAGATGAAAATCCGGCCGTTTCGTCAATAACTTAGTTAACTCTTTGAGGCAGATAACATCCACCTGCATACCTTCAGCCGCGACCACATTCCATTGACAGACAGTATCCGTGAAGTATTCCATTTCCCCAAAAATATGATGATCACATTCCACTTCGCCTAACTGAAAACACCGCCCGTTAACCGCAGCAATATTCATCGATACCCGGCCGACAGATACCAGATACAGATGTTTTAGTACCTGCCCCTGGCTCAGAATATCTTCACCCGCCTGAAAATACTGACTATGGCTCTGACACAAATAAAAGGCTTCTTTAAATTCAGGATACAAGGTATTCAGATGACTGGAAAAACGGCTTTGGGAATAGGGTTTCAGCTGCATAATTTATACTTTTCGGCAAAATACTAACGAAGATAATAACAGCTGCATGCTAACTAATCATCACTAGCGGGGCAATAGCTTAACTGTAAAACTCCGCGATTAAACCTGATTGTAAAAAGCCCGGCTAAAGAACCGGGCCTGTATCACAAACAATTAGCCGTTACAGCTGACAGCTCAACGCATGCAGCGCCGCTTCAGCAGCTGTTTTTTCTCCCTGCATCATAGCCTGGTCTGCATCCACATACTGACTTATCCCTTCCTGGACATCCTGCTGATATAAAACAACATTATTAAGAATGCTGGCAATACGCAGGCCGCGCAGTTTACCTACGGTAAATAAAGCAGAGGTTTCCATATCTGCACCTAGCACCCCTTTCTGACTCCAGTGCTCACATATCTGTGCTTCATTATCGGTATAAAAACTGTCGTTAGAACGCACAATACCGAAGTGAGCAGTAATATTGTGCGTGCTAAGGTACTGTTCAATGCCCGCCGTTAGATGCCGATCGGCATAAGCTGGAAATTCAGCACTGACATAAGCCTTAGAGCCGCCCTCATCACGCACCGCAGCTTCAGCAACAATCAGTTCACCTAATCCGATATTGTCCTGCAGAGCGCCGGCAGAGCCTACCCGCACAATATAATGTGCACCGCATAAATGCAGCTCTTCAAGCGCAATAATTGCGGAAGGCGCCCCGATACCTGTGCTGCACACAGTGACAGCTTTGCCCTGATAATAACCGTTAATTAACCGGTATTCACGGTTATCCGATATAAGTTTCGCATCATCAAGCAGTTCAGCAATGCGGTTAACCCGGTCAGGTTCACCGCAGACAATAACCCGGGGCGCAACCTGAGCTGCGCAAACGTTAATATGAGGCTGTTTACTCATGCTGTTTTGGCCTCCGCACTGTCCGCTGATGCTGTTTTTACAACAGGGTTATGACTGGCCGTATTCATCCACTGGCGGGTACCGTTAGCGGCAATAATCATCAGAATCGCATATTCAATAGACAAGGCATATACGCCCTGCGCAGCATAAATACCTACGCTGATAACATTAATAACCACCCACAGGATCCAGTTTTCGACATATTTTCGTGTCATCAGGATCTGCGCTACGACTGACAGCACCGTCATCACAGAATCCCAGAACGGAAATGCATCCGGCGATAACTCCGGCCGGGCAAGCCCTGCCCCAAAGATATTCATGGTATCCACAGCAACATTTGCCAGTACTAAGAAAACCGGATCGATATAAACAGTCATCAGCGCAATGGCCAGCACACTTACAGCAGCAGTAAATGCGACTTTCTGTTTACTCATCCAGCGTACAGTCAGCTTATCACCGTCTGCAGAAACGGGTCTTGTCCATGCGTACCAGCCGTACAGATTCGCACAGAAGAAAAACAGCTGCAGCAGCAGGATTCCATAAAGCTGGATCTGATAAAAAATAACCGCAAACAGTGTGACATTAATCAGACCAAACAGATAGTTGATGGTTTTTTCCTGACTGGCATTCCAGATACACAGCAGACCAAAAACAGTGCCGACCGCCTCAATCCACGACATAGCGTAGCCGTCACCGATAGGAATATTCACTAAGGTATTATTAATATCGAACCAGGTTAAGATATCCATTTTCATTCCTTTTATAGATTTTTAAAGTTATATACCCGTTATCATTCAAGATGCAAAAATCGACAAGTCGTAAGGTGAACAGGTTCTAGGCGTGAAGGTGAAGATCTAACGGATTAAATCGAGACTTCATAACAACGAAAATGTTTACCTTACGGCTTGCCCTGCGGGTCGCCAGCTCGAAAACCAATACTGCGCTGCAACATTTGATAAGGACTAGCCATTTAAGGATTAAAGTCTTTATTTTAATCCTACCGACAGAGGATTAACGTAGTTAATCGCTCGAAAGGTCATCATGTTGCGCCTTGTCTTAGTGTCCGAGCTGGCGACTGATAAATGCATTTTGATTGATAACGGGTATGTCTATTGTAATAAAAGCAGTATTTACTAATGAGGACTTTTGTCCGCCTGCACTCGATGCGAGTCAAAGTTCAGCAGAGAAAATAGAAAAATACAATGAGGGAGTAAACAAAGGAGAATTTACGGCCGCCCGAATCTTTAAATGTACAAAGTTCGGGTGGCCATATTTATTATAAGGTGCTGCTAATCGGGCTTAAAACGCAGAACGGCGCGCTTCATAAGCATCTGAGAAAGCGGTAATAGACTCATGATCGTAAGGTTTTAAACCAGCCACTACCATTTTTTTAATACCTCGGCCGATCGACTTTTCACCGTCATTGATGGCAAAATGTAGAAAGTTGTTCGCACGCTTCGGCTCTACTTCAAAAAGTGAATCTGCCAGTTCAACATTTACCGGCGCTTCTAGTGCCAGTTCATCAAACTCAAAACTCATGCTGTTGTACATTACTAACGGGCGGGCCGGATTAAACATAACATTATGTTTTTTCATCAGCGGCATCAGTAAAGTCGGGAAGTTTTGTCCAGAGAAAACCACGTAGTTTTGAATTAACGACTCGATCAGCGCAGGATCATGGCTGGTCTTGCCCTTTTTATTAATTTCTAGGACACTTTTTCCCTGCTCATTGGTAATGACGATATGCTCACCATCTGCTTCAGGAAAAACTAAGCCGATATTATCACCAACCATATTGGTAAAAGTGAAGCTCATTGACTCACTAACCCCGTATTCATTTAATGCTAGCGAAAACAATAAGTCACCAGGTACACAGAAACGTTTGTTCTCAGGATCATGAATAGGGTTAAAATCACGACATTCCTGTTTCGCAAAGGTACTTGCTTGCGCAGCAGAAATGCGCACAAGGTTGTTTTGTTTTGTGTAATAAGATTCTAATAACATCGAAGTTCTCTTAAATATGGGACAAATAAAAAAAGCAGATTATAAGGAAAAAATATAAAAATGATATCACTTAGCGATTTTTTCTCTCCGCCCGCAGGATTTTATTCACCACTGTCTGCATAAGTATTTGAAATATCTACCCCCTTAAACTGTATAAACCTTATTTTATTTTGCAGCAAAGGTTGTTAAACCCGTTATCAGTCAAAATGCATTTAACAGTACGTAATTTGCCCGTTCACGCAAACTATTAAACAAAAAGAAACCACTTTCCGCTCTAAAAATCATTACTAGATATAGATTTCCACTCAACATCTGCCGTTACTCCGCCAAATAAAACAGCTTAGCACACACCTGACAAAAACAAGCAAATACAACAAGTTAGATTGGACACACAGACTTAAAACAACTTTCCTTCACCTCAAGAAAGGTGAATTCACCTATCTTGAGTTTTCTAGTTCAACAGGCTTAGTTAGGATGACCTCGAAATTTATTAACTCGGATTAAAACCGAACTACCAGCAGGACTCTTATTTATGAAAAAATCGATTATCGCACTCAGTGTTATTTTAGGCGCAGCGCAGCTGAGCGGTTGTAATTCTTCAGATGAAATCAAAGCTGAAATCAAAAAGCAGCTTGGCTTCTCTATGGAAGACGGTGCTCAAGAAATCAAAAGCGGTTATTTACCGTTCCGCTTTGCGGTTGTTAACGGCCGTGAAGATGACGTTACAGTTAAAATGCATTATAAAGTAGAGGCGAATGCTAATCAGATAAGCCAGGATTTAACGCAAATAACTAACCTCAATAAGCTTATCCGTAACGAAGTCCTTGATATCGAAATTATTGATGACATGATAATCGGAGAGGATTACAGTATTCAGGTTCGCCCTGAAAACATTAAAAAAGATTTTGAGCTGACTATTAATGAAGGCCTGCTAGCTAATAACGACAAGTGGAGCACCCTATTCAACCAGACACAAAGTGATTTTAGTTATTATGTCGTACTGCATGAAGAAACAGATCACCCCACTGAAACCACTCATTCACCGGTAGTGAAAATGGCAGTTAAAAAAGCCGATTTGAAAAAATCGACAGCGGGTTTTATTAACCGCATTTCTACCAGCAACTTCTCTGCTGCAGACAGTAATATCTGTGTTATTGCTTCAACAAACAAAGGTAACACTCTAATTTCTGCAGATCTTCCCTACAACAGCAGCAGTGCAATGTTTGCTATGGATAAAGTACTCAACACGGATCAGCAGGACTATCGCTTTATTATTGTTGCAAACGCAAGTATGCAGGAGCTTGAAGAGCATAATCAGGATAAATTAAGCAATTCAGAAATGGACTATGCACAGCAGCACTGCCGGATCAACGGCAAAAGCGACAAGGAAAACTACTGGGTTGCTGTATCTGATGAAAAGATAGAAGATATGCCGGAAGAAAATTTAGCAATTATTTTATCGGTTGACCACAGCGAAGGAAAAAGAGAGCTGGCAGTTGACGGTATTGAACTGCCAAGCCTGAAATGGGAAAAAGAAACCTGGAAATAATTCCTTTGTAGTTTTGGGCCGAGCACCCATCACGGCCTTTTTTTTTACTGTCACGATTAAACTTTCCCACCGGTACAAGAGATGATTTCTTGTTACTGCTTTGGCCGTGGTACCCGCCACGGTCCTTTTTGTATAAACACAGATAAACCTCTGTTTGAACCGCTATTCTGCTGCAGCCTCCACTAAATAACGGCTGATTCGACCTTTTGCATTTTTAGGTTTACGCACGGACCTTCCCTGCTTTTTATCTAAAAAATATTTCAATGCCAGCTTATGAGCCGGCATTGAAACCGCCCCAATCAAACCTAACTGCTGCTCTGCTTGTACATAATTACCTGATAAAGCATTAGCCGTAGCTCGTCCTAAACACACTTCATTAAGCTTCAATGGATAAGCTTCTTCAAACCAGTATATCGCGCTGTCTAACGCGGCCGGTTCCTTATCAACCATATAGGACTCCATTTTATACCAGGCCATAGCCGCTTTCACTAAAGGGCAGTCAACCGTACAGGCTTCCAAAGAGTCAGAGAGCATTTTTTCTGTGGTCGGGTGAAAAGCGGCGGCTTCAGTATAAACATAAGCAACCAGCTGCATACGGTAACGCGCTATAGCCGGGCTCGGCGCTTGTTTAGCAATACGAATCGCTTCCGCGATGGCTTTGTCTCTGCCGGGACCGTCTTCACTTAACTTTGAAGTGAGTTTGATGATTAAATCATCAAGCTCTTCATCTAAGGTTTCCATTGACAGGTTATTAATATCCAGCAGCTGTTCTTCACCGGATTCATTGATAGTTAAAAACAGTTTAACCTGATCACCGCTGTAACGCAGTAAAGGCTGAATTCTAATATCAATATCCGCAGCTTGCGGTGTGCTTTTATTGGGGCAGACATTCGCCATTTTTAACTTGCTGCAGTCGAAAAACACCTGCTGCCCGGTCTCCTTCAAGGTACCTTTTAAAGCTGCGTACAGATAACCGGTAATCGCATAGGAAAGCGGATCTGCCGGCAGCTCTCCCTGTTTACTTAAAACTGGTGCAGGATAAATCATCACCACAGCCGGCTTTTTAGGCCATAAGGTGATCATCAGCGTCACGACCACTGCAGCAGCAATAATCACTGCTGCAGGTTTGACAAACCATGATTTTTTATTAACCACCGGCAGCGGATCTGTCTGTTCACTTTCACAGACGATTTGATTGTTAGACTCTAATGAAACAGCCGGCTGTGCAGAAGGGCTATCTTTAGTCAGCACACCAACAAAGCGGTATCCTTGACGCGGCACGGTTTTTATTACCTGTGGGGATTTATGATCCTCTCCAAGAAACTTGCGCAGTTTACTGATCGACTGGTTAAGGGAATTCTGCGTTACCACTACGCCGGGCCACACCTGCTCAAAAATCTCTTCTCGAGATACGACTTGCTCCTGATTCACCACCAGGATCTCCAGCAGCAGCATAAGCTGCGGTTCTATTCGTTCAGCGCTTTCTAAACTTATCGTGTTGTGCACAGGATCAACCAGTATACGGTTGTTAATCCAGTATTTGTTACATTTAAAATCGATTGGCTGGTGCATAAATAAAGTCTAATTTTGATAAATGGAAGCACTGTTAAATCATCATGAGTCAAAAGAGCATGCGCTTAAATCCTAGCATAGTTTTTTTTCTTACTGCACATCATTCATAAAGGCTTGATATTATTCTAATATTACTGATAAAAACAGCCCAGCACAGCACCTTTTATTACCTGTGACCTAGTCAGAAAACTGACTGTTTTTATTCACTGCATTTAAAGTGAAATCAACAAAACGTTTATTAGCAACGGACAAATAACCGTCCCTTCGCCAGGCCATAGCTAGATCCAGATGCACTGCTGGTACAAACGGGATGCCTTGTATATCCGGTTCGACGTCTGTAACTAACTCTAATAAAGCAGTGATCGCAAATTCATTTTTAACAATATTTAAAATCATTGCTAGCAGATTAGTTTCAAAAGAATACTGCGCCGTACAGTGATGTCGCTGACATAACTCGTCAATAACAGCACGGTGGAAATACCCCGCTTTAAACATAACCAGTTCATGGTCAAAAAAGGTCTGACAGTCAATCTGCTTACGCACCGCTAAAGGATGATTTTGACCCACAGCAGCCACCATCTGCGAAGTAATTAAATGCTTTGCCTGTAGTTCATCGGGCACATTTTCATTAATAATAATACCTAAGTCCAGCTCTCCGCTGAGCAGAAGATCTTTAATCGTCTGCGTCCCCGATTCCACAATGCTCAGGTTTAGATGCGGATGCTGAAACTTAAACGCCATTAATATTTCAGGAAAAAAATAGGTTCCCATCATGCTCGGGATACCGATTTTCACTTCTCCCTTTTCAAGCCCGCGCAGTTCATCCACGGCAGTCTGGGCATCGGCCATTTTATTGAGAATGATTTTCGCATGGCTCAGCAAAACCTGCCCTTCTTTAGTAACCGATACCCCTTTACGGCTGCGGTACAGTAAAGTTACACCGAGCTTTTGTTCAAATTTAGACATGGAAATGCTTAAGGCTGACTGCGCAATATTCAAGGATGCAGCAGCTTTTGTATAACTGCCATGCTCAACAACAGAGACAAAATAATGTAGGTTCTTAGAATTAAGCATATGTAAAATATATACCCGAGATAAGTTTAATATATTTTCAATACTACCATTTAATCGCTAACCTATTATTAAAAAGTCAGCAGCGGATCTCAAAAATGATTAAATTACATTCAGCCCCATATAAACGCGTGACTGTCGGCCTCGGGTTAGGCTCATTTTTAGTATTTTGTAACCTCTATTATTTTCAGCCGTTACTGCCCTTTTTCATGCATACATTTAATGCCACAGAAATACAGGTAAACTGGCTGTTCTCTATTACGACACTGGCTGTGGCGGCCGCGCTTATCCCCTGGGCGATTATTTCTGAAATTTACGGACGCCGTCTGGTGATGTTATGCAGTTTAGTGTTAATCCCGATTATTAATTTCCTTATGTTTTTTAGTCAGGATTTATCCGACCTGCTTGTGCTGCGCTTTTTACTGGGCATTTCTCTGGCAGGATTTATTGCCGTCGCCGTCGCTTATATGGCAGATGAGTTTGAGCCCCAGGCTTTATTAATTGCGGTCGGCGGCTATATCAGCGCCAATTCGCTAGGCGGTATTCTAGGACGAATATACGGCGGGGTAATGACCGATTTTATCGGCTTAAAGTGGACAATATTAAGCATGTCTGTTTTAAGCTTCACGGCACTGCTTTTTATCTTACCGCGGATCAGCCGGCAGAAGCACTTCACTCCGCAAAAGGGACGTTTTTTACATCATAACAGACAGCTTCTTACTCATATGCGTACACCCAAAATATTGCTGGCAACGATTATCGGCGGCTTAAATTTTGCGATGTTTATCAATATCTATACTGTGATGGCCTTTAAATTATCATCGCCCCCCTTGTCACTGCCTGCAAGTATCACGTCTCTGATTTTTTTATGTTATTTAGCCGGCACATTGTCGGCGAAACTAAGCGGACGCTGGACAAAAAAATACAGCACGACTTCGGGCATACTGGCAGCTCTAGGTGTGTGTTTCAGCGCCATCATAATTATGTCACTGCAGAGTTTATTTTCGATTGTGCTGGGGCTGCTGCTGCTCAGCGGCGGCGCATTTTTTACCCACTCTCTGGCTTATGGTTTTGTCGGGCGAAATGCACTGCACGGAAAATCTACCGCAACCGCGCTGTATCTGGTGATGTATTACTGCGGCGGCAGCCTGGGCGGGTTTGTACTGATATCCTGCTGGCAGTCAGGGGGCTGGCCGATGGTCTTTGCAGCCTGTGCTTTCACTTATTTAATCATGGCGGCACTGACTGTTTATTTAAGCCGGAAAACACAGGTTATCAAGACACAATATGCTTAAAGATAATTAACGCCCTAAAAGCTCTACCTGCTGTCGTTCCAGCTCTGTCAAAGCACCATAAAAACGCGGGTAAGGCCAGCCGTAACCCCAGCGGAAACTGGTTGGTAAAAACGGTGTACCGCCGACTCTAACTCCCAAAAGCATTAATAAAGCAACTTCAGGCTCCCCGACTTTAGTGACACAGCGTTTCAAAGCCTTATCGGAGTCTATCCGCTGCTGGTAAGTCCCGCCCTTCCAGTAGTCATAATCATGAATTTCACAACATGAAAGCCATAATTTATTCTGCTCTATTGTTCCGTCAGGAAATGCACTGCAGCCGTCACTGGTAAACGGCGCGAGGGTGTCCGCATGAACGAAAGGCAGTCCCAGCACTAACAACAGCAGGGGAATTATCTTATTTAATCTTGTCATAATACCTGCACTACCTGTTAAACCGTCGATGCCCTAATCTAATATTTTGTGCATCGATAAATGCACAATACCGGCTTCCATAAACTCTTCACCAAAGGGGATAAAACCTAGTTTTGTATAAAAATCGACTGCTTGTTTTTGTGCCCCAAGATAAACTCGCTGATAGCCCTGTTCAGCGGCAGCATCAATTAATGACAGCACAATCTTAGCACCCAGCCCCTGACCTCTATAATCACGCAGCACAGCAATACGCCCGATATGTCCGTCTTCTAACATGCGTCCGGTAGCGGCGGCTTGACCGTCAACAAACAGCAGAGCATGCAGGGCAGACTGATCGTTGCCGTCAAATTCAATCTCGGCATCTATCCCCTGCTCTTTAATAAAAACAGTTTCTCTAATGAAACGAATAGCGTGTTTGTTTTCACTGTCAAATGCGACATTTTTTACTGCTGACATTATTTAACCTTGTGGTGAATCAGGCCGGACAATTCCAGCTGCTGATTAAAAATTCATTTTAGAAGCGGCTGTCTATTGGATTTGCAGCAATGTGCTAAGCCTTTTACCTGGAATTTTTTATACCGGCAGCACAGTACTTCTTGTTTAGACTTTACTATGTTTAATCTGCGATTCAAACCCGCAATTATATTCTGAACTGTAAATATCCGCAGTTGATAAGCATCTGCAAAGCACAATTCCAGCTTATATAAACAGGCTTGATTGAACTGAATAATGACATTCAGCAGCTTGTTAATAGAGTAATGAACAGCGCGCCTTATTACCGTGGAATTTTAAATATGATTTACTAACTGTTTGGCGATATTCTGAAACGCGGGGTTAATTGAGACTTACGATAAGCGTTTGTATAGCGGCACTTTTAATAAAAATGCCGGTCAGCTATAAACTGACCGGCATTTTCCGGGAATAATAATTTACTCCTGCAAAGTTTTACTGCGGGTTAAGACCTAATGATTCTAAGACTAACTTGAAGTTAGCACGGCGATCTTCAATGGCATGAACATCACCACTTACAGGGCAGGTAGAATCCGGGCAGCCGCGGTTAACGATACCAGATACATCATCAACAAATTCATTACCTACCAGACCACCGTCTACATACTTTTTAAGTTCATCGTAGTAGTCCCAGTCTGCATATTGACCACCTTCATCATCGTATGCCTGTACTGAATTAACCCAGAAAAACAGACCTGCAATCCATTTGATCTCCTTATTCTCTTCCGAGCTGCAGATCAGCCCTGGATTTGAACATAAATCTAAATCGGCGTATAACGGGCTCTCCGGCGGCGCTTCAACGGTAAGACCATCAACCTTTTTACCTATCAGGTCAGGATCAACGTGTGAACGACCTACGAAGTGGTTAAGCGTACCAAAGTTTTGACGACCTGTGGTTTGAATAACACCACGTCCCCACCAGCCGCAGCCTTCAACACTTGCTTCTGCTTCACCTGGGTGACCGTCCCAGATAAATTTACCTGCCTTTTGACCAACATAGACTTCACATTCATCACGTTCATAAGCCTGCTTAGAGCTATCTATACCTGTCGGTGGAGTACCACACCAACCATCACTATGAGACCAGCGGCCAACTTTACCGTCAATAAGCAGGCCCTGCTCTTCCAGTACTGCATCAGGAGCAACAAACAGAGGAGCTGGAGCGCCGTACCATTCAGCATGGGTCAGTGCAGTCTGTTCCATCTTATTATCGCGAGGACAAGAGTAAGCATGGTCTTTACCTGATACAGGGTTAACACCATAATCTGCATATTTCTGACCTAACTGACCACAACTTGCTGTCATTGTGTAGGTTGCTGGTGCGCCGTAGTCAGTATGAGACCAGTTATTTTCGTCACAGGCATTGAAACGAATTGTTTCCTGCATACTTTGTGATAAAAACGCAGCAATAGCGACTTTGGCGTATAGCGTATTCGTTGCATCATCAGCATTTTCATCGATTAACCAGAACGTATCACCAGCGACACCCACATTGTGCATTGAGTTTAAGCCGGTTAAAAAATCAGCCCAGTTATAGATTGTTGACGGGATCCACTTTAAATCTGGCGTTTCATAAAGGAAAACTTCATTATCCATAACTGTTTCAGCATCTTCTAAGTCTTTGTTCAGTGACTCAATGCTTGTTAACGGAACCTCATCCATAGGCTGACCTACATAATACAGCGGCACTTTAGCGTTGTCGTAGCGATCAATTTTAGCTTCTAAATCCATCGTATTAGTATCGAACAAAATAGCAAAAATGTTGCTGTGAGCCGCTTTACGTAGATTGCTCTCACCGGCAGTATTACCCATAAAGTAACCTGCAGCCTGATCCGTTGGAATATTAGACAACATTGCAGGCGCCTTAGCGTGGTCTGTCACTTGTTTCACGTATTCCAAAGCGTTATGCCACTGGCCGCTTGTTAAAGCATCAGAATCACTGGACTTAGAGAACGCAATAAAATCAGCTTCTGATTCACCTTTATAAAGCTCGAAGCTGCTAAGCAGGTCAGCCGTTGCTTTAGAGGCAGCATCCCATACAGACTGTCTGCCTGAGTGAGTGTCAAAAGCAAAATCACCAATACTTAAAGACCAGCCGAAAACAGCCTTAGGCGCAAGCGTAGACAAGACTAAGTTCTGAGCTTGAGCCCAGCCTTGCGCATTATCGGTTAATGCATTGATCTCGCTGCTGTCGATTTGTTGACCTGTGTTAATTAACGCTTGAGTTAAAGCACGTTTAACTTCAATACTGCCCAAAGACGCGCCTTTATCAGCCGTTATATTATCAAGCACATCAGTGCTGATGATGACTGTTTTTTGCTTGGCCTTAGTCGCAGCTGTAATCAGTTCTTCGAAAGACTCTGTTAATAGATCATAATCAGACAGGTCTTCGCTGTTGATAGTCTCTACCGTCACCATCTTAGGCGCATCTGAAGACGGGCTGGCAGCAACAAAGTCACTCGGCCAGCGGTGAAGGGACAAATTAACCGGATCACTCGGATTTGGTAAAGACAGCAGCGCTGCTTCACCAGGCGCTGTGCCATCACAGTTCAAATGATGCTCCCAGTCACTTGAACTACCAGGCACCTCCTGCGTCCAGCTTTTAGCTTTATGAGCGATGTTTTCATGAACCATGATATCGCCAGCATCAGCATAACTAGGCTTACCTTCCCAGTCAGTTTGAGTCCAGTCAGGATAAACATTAAAATCTGCACAGAGTGCACCTGGGTCTGGCGTTGGCTCTGATTCTGGCTCAGGTTCTGGCTCTGGCTCTGGCTCTGGAATCGGGTCAACACCTGGATCTGGTTCTTCACCCGGCTCTGATGTACCATCCGGACAGTCTACTTCATCCCAAAACCAAGAAGTGCCGTTTGGTGTTTCCCATACTCCCGGGTTGTTTTTAGCGATATAGCACTCATTCTTATAAGAAACCATATCGCCATTTTCGACTTTTGTTTATCCAGGGATAAACGGAATGACATCCCCGCCAGCAGGCGGCTCTCCAGGAGTACCAGGACAGTCTACTTCATCCCAGAACCATGAAGCACTTGCACTTGGTGTTTCCCATACTCCCGGATTGTTTTTCGCGATGTAGCACTCATTATCATAAGAGACCATATCACCATTTTCGACTTTTGTTTCTCCAGGAACAAACGGTGTAACTTGCTCCCCGGCAGCAAAAACATTCGAGCTGACCGATAATGTCAGCGTCGAAGAAAACAAAGCAACCGAGACTGCTTTTTTTACCTGACTAACCTTAAAACTCATACCTAATCCTTACCTTTAAAGACTATATTATTACAACTTAAAATGTTTATATCCGCGCTTCTATGCTTATATTACGGCTTAAATTGACTTCAAAAAACACACAATTACCCAACATGACACACTAAACTACCACCCAATAGGTAGCCCAAATCTGTGTTTTTTGTGATTTTTTGTGATTTTTTGTGATTTTTTGTGATTTTTTGTGCAAAAAACACACGCAGAAAAAAACAACTACAACTATCATTTTAAAATCAACAATCTAAATAAAACAGGTGATTAATAACAGTAAATCTGCTTGCTCGTATTTAAGCGGGACAATCAATAACAAAGGCACTTAACGGTGGCAGAACAAAGCCGGAATAATCATGTTATGCTCACTCCGGCTTTGTTCTGCCGTATAAATCAACACTTCAATCATAATAAGATGCTATGGTTATAGGGTATATTTTCGCTAGTGGTCAGCGTCTGTTTTGTCTAAGCCCAATTTTCCTCTTAACGGCCGGCCTTTACATTGGGATATTTATGTTACCGAAAAATATCTTAACTTCTTACTTACTAATGCTGACCTGCTTTGTCTTTTCTGCACAGCTGCGTGCAGAGCAAGTCTCTATCGGTATTAGTTTTTCAATCCCCCCCTGGGTAATCAAAGAAACTGAAACTGGATTAGAACTGGACATACTTAAAGAGGCACTTTCAGTTAAAGGCCACACCATAAAAGCAAACTATCTGCCCCTGGCAAGAGCTTTTGAATCATTTGATTCAGGTCTGGTTGATGCGGTGATTAATGTTAAAAAAGGCATGGTAAAAGGCTTTTATTCGGATCTGGTGGTCAGTTTTCAAAATTGTGCAATAAGCTTAACCGGCAGCAAATTTGTTATTAATGACATTAATGACCTGCAGGACAAACGTATCGTTGCTTTTCAAAGGGCATCAACAATATTGGGGCAGGACTTCAACGCAATGACACGGAAAAATACACGCTATAGAGAGGTTTCAGATCAGTCACTGCAGGTAAAACAGCTTTTTAAAAATCGGGTGGATGTGGTTATTTCGGAAAGGAATATTTTTAAGTATTTTCATAACCAGTCACAACAGGAGTCCCTAGCCGGTGAATCTGTCTTCGTAATCACTGCCGCAGACCTAAAACAGCAGGTTCAGTATCACTGTATATTTCCGCCTTCGCATTACCACTATGCATTCACTTCTGAAAAAATCCGCGATGATTTTAATTACGGTTTAAAAACCATACGGGAAAACGGCCTGTACAACAAAATATTCTCTGATTATGCAGGCACAATAGAAACAACTCCAACTCCACAGCCCTGAACCAGCGCCCTTAGAAGACGGAAAAATACGCCCGTAGAAAGCCGCATCATACTCTGCTGTGACCAGCAAAATATGATGCGCTATGTTGTTATTTTCCTTTTGGCGGCGCTGTTAAATCAATTTTGTAAATAGCAAAACCGAGTTCATCAACAGCCACTTTTTCCATATTTCTCTGCTTGAACTGTTCAATGAATTCAGCAGCTTTTTCTGTGTTTTGTGTTTCAAAACGAACATCCAGCGCTGTATCAGTATCAATCGTTTTAAAACTCCAGTTATGATCAGCTTCCGTAGTCACCTGCCCTTTAGCCGCGGTTTGTGCAGTGATGTAATTTGACAATACGCTGCGGTTTTCATCCGGCAGTTCCAGCACAACATGATCAAACCCGGTACCAGCAAAACTGCCTCCGAATGCACGGTAGTTGTTCACCCCGACCAGAAACTCCATCGCAGCCAGCTTATCACCCGTGTACTGCGTACCGTCTTCAGCTGTATAAGTTAGGCCTGAAATACGTTCAGCTCCTTCATTACCAGGAACCAGCGTACAGCTGCTGTCGAACTTATTCGGCTGAGTAACATCAATCTGATAAGTGACACCGTCAATAACGTCATAGTTATAAGTCGGATGACCGGCATAATTGATTAACGCCTGCGGCTTACTGCTGCCGGGATCAATCTGGTTAAACTGGTTGGCACTGCATTCCAGCCAGTCTTTAACCTCAGCACCTGTCGCTTTTACTACTACCATAGTATTCGGGTAAAGATATAAATCGGCGGCATTTTTATAAGTTAGCTGACCTTTATCAACCTGCACGTATTGATCCGCATCACTTGATGTACCGTGACGGCCGCCGGCTTTAAATGGAGCCGCGGCAGACAAGACCGGTAAATATTTCAGTGCCGGGATATTAGCAACCTGCTCTTTGACTTTATCGATTTGCGCATCAGCAACGATCTGCACCGTAGGGTCGTCCTGAACCAGCGTTAGGAAGCTGTACATATTACCCGATGCTTTACCAATAGGCTGGGAAACAAACTTAAGCGTTTCCTGATGTTCCGTTTTGACCGCATCACGCAGGTCCTGATCCGCTTCAACAAGCGGTTTATCTTTAAAGATCGGACGCGCTTCTGAGTGCGAATCAACTACTGACCAGTTACCCTCTTTCAGTTCTACTTTAAGATCAATAACCCCCAGGTTATCACCCCAGCGGCCCGGCATAACAGCAGCCACACCGTTTAAAGTACCTTTTTCAATATCTGCATTGGGTATATCAGCATATTTTTGCGCCGGGAAAATAGAGTGGCTGTGGCCGAACATAATTGCGTCAATACCATCCACCAGACTTAATGCATAAGTTGCATTTTCTGCATTGATTTCACCTGGATTTTCCGGCGTTCCTATACCAGAATGCGGAATTGCAATAATGATATCTGCCCCTTGCGCTTTCATCTCAGGTATAAATTTATTGGCACTTGCAATGATGTCATCTGCACGTACTTTGCCTTCTAAATGTTTTTTATCCCATTGAAGAATCTGCGGCGGCACAAAACCAATATAACCGATTTTCATCGTGTGCTTATTACCATCAGTATCAACGACTTGTTTTTCCTGAATCAGGTAAGGTGTAAATAAGTTATCACCACGTTCCAGGCCGTTCCAGCACTCTGAACTGTCACAATAAACGTTTGCATTAATATAAGGGAACTGCGCGCCGGACAGTGCTTTTTCCAGAAATTCTAACCCATAGTTGAACTCATGATTACCGATATTACCCACGGCATAGTTCAGGGTGTTCATTACCTTGTAGGCTGGATGAATATCGCCTTGAGCAACACCTAGATCTTTGTTGTACTGATCAGCAACATAGTCTGCCATTGGACTGCCCTGAAGCAGATCACCGTTATCCACTAAAACAAAGTTATCACTCTCTGCACCTGCAGCGCGGATCAGACTCGCGGTACGTGTCAGGCCGATAGTCGGATCTTCTTTGCCGCTGTAATAATTAAAATCCATAATGTTGGCGTGCAGATCCGTAGTTTCCAGGATTCGCAGATCAACCTGTACTGCTTCTTTATCACTATTCACACTGCATGCAGACAAGCCTAGTGTAGATGCAATAACCACTGCTAAAACTTTTTTATTAAACATATCAATCATTCTCTTATTAATTAAAATTGAAAAATAATCACTCGCGATCATTTCTCAAATAGGTATACCCGTTTAAGTCTGCATGTGTTCTGCTTAATGCTTCGTGTGCTAATCCTTTGACCCATTTCAGTAGAAAGAGAAATGATCACAAACTCAACTGGTGTGTATTTACTGTCGATGAAATAACTAAGCCGCTTGGAAATACCTATTATGGTATTTCCAAGCGGCTTAGTGACTGACAGAAAATTTTCAGTAGCAACAGTTCCTATTTTACGATGCGCCGGGTATTAACCAGACGACATACGGTTTCTTTAAACGTCCAATAGAGAAACGGCAAAATACTGCGGGATAATTCGTGTTTCATATGATATAAGCACAATCCCTCTCTCTGGATCTGTATTTTGATTAAATCATACCCGCAGATCTTAAGTCAATTTATTCTAAAAAATCATACAAAAAATTCATATTCAGTTGTCTGATAGGATACTTTTTTAAAGCACAGCAGCTATTTACCATCTAATCCGCAATGGTATATGATGACTCTTTTCTAAATCATTAAAAAAAGACAGGTACCAGTTAACAGTGCCGCCGGAGAAAACAATAAGTGAAAATAATTAACGGTCTTAAGAACATCATCGATAGTTTTGATACCTTTATTCTGGATCAATGGGGCGTGCTGCATAACGGCGGCGACGCTTTTGAACAAGCGGTTGAAACACTGGAATTTCTACAAAAGCATAATAAAAAAGTGGTGATTTTGTCTAACAGCGGCAATACCCACCACTTTTCTTACGCCCGTTTACAGGACTCTGGAATTCGTCGGGACTTATATATCGACGTATTAACATCCGGGGATCATATGCGCCATAATTTTAACTCCGGAAAATTTAAGCATCTCGGGACAAAGCCTCTGTTTTTCACCTGGGAAGAAAGCACAACTGTACTTGAAGAGTGCGGCTTAACCAGTACACCTGTTGAAGATGCATCATTTGTGCTTTGTTATGGGATCAGCCGTCCCGGTGTTGCCGACTATATGGATGATCTTAAAGCCGCCCGCGCACGTAATCTTGAGTTAGTGGTCAGTAATCCAGACCTTGTTGCAATGACGCCTGAGGGCTCATTAAAAATGTGTCCGGGCTCCATTGCCAAAGCCTATCAGGATATGGGCGGTATCGTACACTGGCACGGTAAACCGCAGCCGGATATCTACGCAATGTGCAGAGAACTAGTCGGCGGATGGGAGAACGCGATAGCCGTAGGTGACAGCATGGAACACGATATGGCCGGTGCGGATAATGCAGGAATATCAAGCCTGTTTATTACTAGCGGCATTCATGCACAAGAGATCACTGATCAGCAGAGTATTAATGATTTAAGCGCTAAATATGCGGTTAATCCCAGCTTTTATATAAACTGGTTTAAAGTTTAAATTGAACACTAAAAGCGATGGTCGGTGATCACCGCTTTTATCCCCTGCAGTTAGACTTCTTCCATTAATCGTTTTACTTCACTTCCCCGAACTGCCAGATTAAAACGGCTCAAACATTGCTTTAAAATACTATCAGGTTACAATTCAACTGTGTATTTAAACAGTAACCAAAAAATCATGTCATTTAATAAACCGATAAAACCAGCTGAAGATATTGACAGCGTACGCAGATCAGCCTTCTGGCATTTAGGCCGCCGTGACCATAGTGAAAAAGAGTTACGCGAAAAAATCGCCCGTAAAACCGATAATCAGCAATGGATCGAAACGGTGATAAACGAATGTCTTGAAAATAATTATTTAAATGACAATCGTTTTGTAGAAAATTTTATCCGCAGTGCACAAAATAAAGGTTTTGGTATTAACCGGATTAAACGAGATCTGCAGCGTAAAGGCATCGACGCAGGTGATCTGGCGAACACCTTTGAAAGCAGTGTATATGATTATGTAAACGGTGCAGTAACACTATTGTCAGGCAAATATAACAAGCGTCTTGCTAATCAACACCTAAAACAAAAAGCAATGGCTTTTCTGCAGGGTAAAGGCCACGATTTTAATGATATATTCAGCGCTATTGAAATACATAATGAAGCTTATCCAGAAGAAGAGCGTGTTGATATCAACGAAGCGGCCCAGCTCCTGTTTCGTAAATTTAAGACTGAAATTGTAGAACGAAAACAGCACGATAAAGCGATGCGATTTTTGTTATCGAGAGGTTATACATTCAGTGATGCCCAGGATGCAGTTAAAGAATTTAATAAACAGATGCATGAATCTGACCAGTAAATAATATAGACAAGCAGCAGGATAAAGTAATGGCCAAGGTAAAAACAAAAATCGCATATGTATGCAGTGAATGTGGTGCAGATTATAAAAAATGGCAGGGTCAATGTGCCGAATGTAAATCATGGAATACCGTCACAGAATTTAGAGAAGCATCAACGACAACAAAATCGGTAAATGCTGCTGTAAACCGTGCTAAAGCAGGTGGCTATGCTGGTGTATTGAGCAGCGGCGTACAGCGGATTTCCGGCGTGCAGGTTGAGAATGCAGCTCGTGTAACAACCGGATTGTCTGAACTGGACCGTGTGTTAGGCGGCGGTATCACGCTGGGTTCAGTGGTACTTATCAGCGGCGACCCGGGCTCAGGCAAAACCACCCTGCTCACCAAAGTGGCCGAAGTCATGTCGCAGTCTATGTCTACCCTCTATGTGACCGCCGAAGAAAGTCTCAGCCAGTGGGCGAAACGCGGCATTGAACGCTTAAAGCTCAACTTTAATGAAGATAACTTTTTATTATCAGATACCGATAGTGTTGAAGATATTGTTGATCAGTGCGTCGAAAATAACGTCAAGTTTCTAATTGCCGATTCAATCCAGGCGTTTGAATCAAATGCTGTGGACGGCTCTGCCGGCGGCGTAACACAAGTAAAAACCTGTGCCAAAATCTTAAACAGATTATGTAAGCAGCACGGTATTACCCTGATTCTAGTTGGTCAGGTGAATAAAAACTCGCAGATGGCCGGCCCTCAGACCTTAAAACATATTATTGATACGGCTATTCATATTGAAGTGAATGATGCTTCGGTGCGTATTTTACGTGCTGATAAAAACCGTTTCGGCGATACGGAGCAGGTGGGCATTTTTCAAATGACCGAAAAGGGAATGCACTCGGTTGATAACCCGAGCCGCCTTTTCCTTTCCGGCAGTGAAGAACATTTTGAAGGCTCCGCGATCTCGGTGATCAAAGACGGCGCGCGCAACCTGCTGATTGAGATTCAGGCATTAGCGACCGAGGTAGAAGGCGAAAAATCTATCCGCAACTGTATCGGTGTTTCCTACAGCCGTTTATCTCTTATTACCGCAGTACTGAAAAAGCACGGCGGCATTCCCACCTATTACGATATCAATATCAGTCTGGTCGGCGGCCTGAAAATGGCCGATTCAGAAACATCGACAGATATGGCGGTAACGGCAGCCTTGCTCAGCTCCATTAACTCCAGACCGCTGCCGGAAGATTCAGTGTTTATCGGCGAACTGGCTCTGACCGGCGAATTACGTCAGATACCGCAGATTGTGCCGCGTGTGCGCGAAGCATTAAGCCATGGTAAAAAACAAATCTATATTCCAGCGGTGGCTTATCATAAATCGATGCAGCAGTTTGTTAAAGCGGATCAGTCTGTTATCCCGCTTAAAAACGTTAAGGATTTAATTGAAGCGTTGAATTAAGAAATCTCCACAAGGCGCCATGCACGGCGCCTTTAATTCTCAGGCCATTGAATTTAAAGGGTATAACCTGTAGGTCCATTCTTTTGTCGAAATATTTTACAAAGCCATAAAAACATAATGAACTGATTTATAAGCGATTAAATATAAAATAGTGCTTAACCTGCTGAAATCACACTGCATAACTATTATAAAAATTTACAGTTGTACTACTTATAAATATACCCCACATTAAAAACATCCTTCAATCAACTTTAATGAATTGATTTTAAACAACTTAATGCTAATGGCCTGATGTTTGCTTCAGTTAACAGATTAGCATTGCAGGTTGCAGTGCTTATGCATAAGTAGGAGTTTAACTGATGAACAAGAAACTACATATAGCAGCAGGTTTAGCATTGTCATTTGCTATTAGTAACAGCCAGGCAATTGTTATCACAGATATGGTGGGTGACGTTGATTGTTTAGGCGGCGCGATTGTCTGCGGAGCAACCTCATTTACTGGTTCTTTTGACAACAGGTCTCCAGCAGAACTTGCAGCCACTGACGGCGCTCAGCATACTGACTATGCGACCGGACCGTATGGCACTTGGTTAGGTAATCCGACTTTTAACCACAGCTATTCAGTTTTCAGCAGCATTGCCTCAGCAACATGGGAAGTTGGTGTCGGTGGTGTACAAAGCCAAAACGATAGACTGTATTTAGACGGAGCACTGTTTGCAAGCGGCGCGCAGATCCCTGAACAAGGCTCTAATGGTTATGGTATTTTAAGTTACGCGCTGACCGGCGCTTCACTGATAGCTTTGCTTGACGGCAACGGCTCATTTAGATTCAATCTCAATTCTAATGACAGTGGTGAGCCTGTGGTATTTGACTACAGCAAACTCACCATTACAGGTACTCTTCGTGACGGTGAAGTACCAGAGCCTGCGGCGGCTGCACTTTTAGCCTTAGGTTTATTAGGCTTTGCTTTAACAAGACGCAGAAGAACTTAATCACTGCCATGTGGGAGTTCGCTCCCACTTTTTTTGTCCGCCTTCTAGCTGTTTATTAAAATGTCCGATATGTCACGCCCGCATTGATTATTTAAAAATCCCCTTTGCCAGTCAAAAACAAAAAATCATGAAATAAGCAGTCATAATAGTGCCGCAAAAATACGCTATTATACTCACTTCAATTTTCATAAAGAGCTTAAAACATGTTAGCGAACACGACTCTTAAATCTGCTTACAAAATTTTGGCTGCGGCAGCCCTGCTTCTTTCACCATCATTATCGGCACTGGACTTAAATAATGCCGTAAAAGGACAGGTCTTTGAGGTTAAATTAAAAGACTTATTACCTACCCAGCCTTCCGTCGGCTTTGATCAGATATACTATAAACTAGGCCGCTTTGAGCAGGATCTTAAAAAACAGCTCGATGAAATTTGTGAAACAAACGGTCAAAAAGGAATTAAACAGTTCAATATCAATTCACAGGCGGATCTGCCCGGCTCTTTTAAATGCAGAAAACCTGTCGGCAGCCGTATAGACGAAATGAAAACCGTTGTGATCGCACCGGATAATCATTTGTATTTAACAGACGGGCATCACACCTTAAATACTTTCTGGCATATGCCCGGAGGCGGTCAAAATTTTGCACTACATGTGCTGATTAAAAATGATTATCGAAACCTTAACTCGATGGATAGTTTCTGGCAGGCGATGAAAACAGATAAAAATATCTGGTTATTTGACAGCGAAAACAAACCGCTAGATTTTTCTGAACTGCCGCAGTCATTAGGTTTAATAAACTTCTCCGATGATGTCTATCGTTCGATGATGTATTTCACCCGCGACACAGCATGGGAAAAACCTAAACATCCTATCCCGTTTTTAGAGTTTTACTGGGGGCAGAGTTTACGCAGTAATATTAACTTAAGCAGTTATGACTTGTTGTCCATGCAGGGTTATCTGAAAGCGGTTAAGGACAGCAGTGCCACCTTATTATCCCTTAATGATACAAATTTATCCGGCTCCGGCAGATCTGTGCAGCAGATGGGCCTGCTTGAGAAATTTAATCACAAAGCATTTGATAAATTAAGCAGCAGAAAGAGTAAATTAAACTATATGCTGGTTTATAAAACGGCATTAAACACAAAATAGTTATACGCAGAGCTTATTACTGCGACGGATCATATTCGATGCCGTATTTCTTTAATAAAATCAAGTATTCAGGCGTTTTCTTAAAATCACTCAGAGCTTCAGCAAAGCGCTGTGCCAGCGCTTCTCCGGCACGAGCTTTTGAAAATGCAATATACTGCGAAATACCCGGTTGATAAGGTTTCAGATAAGCAATTTTATTTGCTATTCCCTGTCTATGCGCAAAGTAACGGATCCTGTCGATATGACCTATTCCGATATCAAATCGACCGGACAGCAGCCTCTTTAACAATATTACCTCATCTTTAGCGCCTTCATCTTTCTGCAGCCAGTCTGCCCGATCAAAATATTCCCCATAGCTGTAACCGCTTATTCCCCCTATCCTGAATCTGGTGCAGATCGCCGTCATACTGAAACCTGTGCTTTGCACTTTTTAAAACAAAAAATCCGTTATTTACTACGCTCAAAATATTCCTATTATCAAAAATAGCAAACTCTTCGCGTTGTGCTGTTTTTCCGATATATACCCGTTATCATTCAAGATGCAAAAATCAGCAAGTCGTGAGGTAAACAGGTTCTAGGCGTGAAGGTGAAGATCTAACGGGTTAAATCGAGACTTCGCAACAACGAATATGTTTGCCTAACGGCTTGCCCCGTGGGTCGCGAGCTCGAAAACCAATACTGCGTTACAACATTCGATAAGGACTAGCCATTGTCATCATGTTGCGCCTTGCCTTAGTGTCCGAGCTCGCGACTGATAAATGCATTTTGATTGGTAACGGGTATAGGTAATCGCATCCGCCTCACCATTTTTCATCATACGTATCGCTCTTTTCCAGGGCACACTGATAAATTCAATCTTTATTTTTAATATACCCGCTATCGTGTAAATAATATCAATATGAAGCCCGGTCATCTTATTGTCGGAAGTTATGATTTCTTGCGGAGGATTACTCCTGGCGGATCTAACGATCAGTAACGATTCCTGCTTTTCGGCATATACTCTCTGACCTAGCGCCAGCACAATCAATATGAAGGTAATGAAAATATTTTTCATATAACCTCCCTATGTACCAATAATATAAGCCGTCAGCGGTAAAACGCCGATATCTGTGCACAAGTATGGATATACGGCTGTGTTTTTACCACATTAAAACGGCCGTTATTTCCATATAAAACGTATTCGTCACCTGAAAACAGACTAAAAAAACGGGAAAGAAAAAGATACAAACACTAAGGGGAACTGCCCGTTTTACCTTTGATAAAAAGTTACTGCTTTGCTTTAATGGGAGTAAATACAATTCTTACCGCTTTTTTTAGCCTTATATAAGGCTTTATCTGCTTTCTCAAGCAGCTCCGCACTGTTTAAGTTTTCCTGATAACAGCCGCCGGCAATACCAATGCTCATGGTAACGTGCGCAGCAGCGCTGTTTCCCTCATGCGTTATGTTTAAAGCGTTAACTTTAGCAAGCACCTCCGCCGCCATTTTCTGCGCCCCATCAGGTGTCGTATTAGGTAAAATAAACAGAAATTCTTCACCGCCGTAGCGGGCAATAAAATCAGTAGAGCGCCTTTTACTGTGCAATAGTGCGGCGCTTACCTGTTTCAGACAATCATCTCCAGCTAAATGGCCGTAAATATCGTTGTACCTTTTAAAATAGTCAATATCCATTATCAACACCGCCAGAGGTCCTTGGTTTCTCGCAGCAGTCTGTAATTCCTGCTCCAGCCTCTGATCTAAAGCACGCCGGTTATACAAGCCCGTTAGTCCGTCAGTTAAAGAGAGATCCCGTAATATCTGCTTCTGCTCTTCGATTTCGGCGGCAAAGATATTAAATGCTTTCGCCATATCGGAAATTTCGTCGTTACCGCTGACATCGAATTCGATCTTATCACCTTTAAGCCGCGCAATAACCTGCCTGTTAAGTAAAACAACACGTTCAACAAAACGCCTTTTAATGAAATAAATAACAGAAAAAAGAACAAATAAAACAAATAACGAAACGACATTCATTAGTTTTGTTTCAGCGTCCGTCGCCTCAATTATCGCATTTGTATCGGCAACTACGGTCTCATTAATCTGATAAGACTTAAATTCGGCTACGCGGGAAAAATCATCAAGCAGATTTTTCAAAAAATGCTCCCGTCCAATAACACGCCCGTTAATACGAAGCTGCATAATTTTCAACTGCAGCAGGCCGTTTTCGGCAAACATCAGCTGACGCAGCTGGTCAGTTAAAGATTCAGCGCTTGTCCGGCTGGACAGCGGCAGCAAAAGAATATCTTTTTCGAGTAATGCTATTTTATTTTCAGCCTGACGAAAAACCTGCCTTACTTCCTGTAGTCTGAGCTTTATTAATGTTTTACTGGCTAAGGTTATCATCTCTGAATACGCAGACGTCCAGATTGTACCGGCTGAATTTCTATTTACTTGCGGTGATAAACTGAACATTTTTTCATGAAGTGTATACATGCTGCTTTGAGCTTCTATTATCTGCTCCTGTATAGTTAATTTATGCTGCACCAGCTGCTGTAAACTAAAAAATTCACTACTGATTACATTCAGTTGAGTGCTCAAATAAACATTACTATCCTGTTCATTTATCTGCTTTTGAATACTCTGCACTTTATTTTCAATGCTTTGTTTTACAATCCGCAGCGTTACATCATTACCGGAAAAAGCCAGACGGCTGCTTAAATGCAGCAGCTCATTTATCTGGTTGTGCAGGTTCCTGGAGTAAGTGATCTCTGGAAAAGAGTCTTCCGTGATCTGTACTAAAATAGACTGAAAACTACCCAGGCGGTAATGTGATAAAGTCATCGCGCTTATAAATAAAAAAACAATGCTTATAAATGCGGTGCTGATAACAGCAGCAAGAGAGCATCGACGCCCGCGGGACGAGTGTGAAAGCTGCTGGGGTATTTTTTTTCTGCTGTTCATGGCTGACCCGCAGGTTGTTTAGCAATATCTAACATTCTAGATTCTATTTTAGGCGAAATACTGTTTGTTAAACGTAGTTCGTTAATCAGTATATCTGACAGCAGTTTTGACATCTGCTGATTATAGGTAAGCGGTACATTATGTTTAAACCGCTGATAACCATCACCGCCATTGGCAAGGTAAGATGAAGTCGCCAGCTTATAGCGCTTTAACGGCAGCAGCGGGCTGTCACTAATCTCCACAGAAACAACGCGGTCACCAGCTGCTGCTTGAGAATTGTAAACAACTTTCATACCCGAGATCTGTGGGAAGCGGCCTTTGGCATTTTTTATTTGTGAAAAACCATTTTCTAATACCGCTATTAACTGCATTCCTGTCACTTCTAATAAAACCACGGTATCACGGTAAGGAAGCATTTTAACAATATCTCTTCTACTAATTTGAGTGTTTTTAGGATAAAAACTGTTGCCTCGAACTGCGCCGCCGTTAAGCAGTGCAATATCAGCCCCGCTGTGCTTTTTCATTAAATCGGTTACTAAATTACCTAAGGCATTTTCGGTTGTTCGTAAACTTAGCGACGACGTATCTATATCTGTACTGGTGACGCCGATTATTTCATCCAGCAGTAAATTTAAACGGCTGCTGTAATTGTCTATCTGACGCTGCACAATAGAGTTTTTAGGGTACGACAAAAGTTTCTCTGCCTGCCACTGCACCGTTAGTGTCTGCACTTGTTTTGTATGCCAGCTCAGTTCAATAACTGCCGCCTGAGAAGTTTCAGGCAAAAATACCTGTTTAGGATGCTCCTGCACCTTTTCAGCAGTCAACAGACCGGTTTCACTATCATTTCGTAACACCAGATCTACCGTACCATTTTTTAAATAATCAACGCAGTTAAGCTCAGTGCCTCGATAATGCATGATAATAAGATCTGCTCCCAGAGCGCGTAATTTTTTCGCCTTGGCGGCAATTATAAAATTCGGATCTTTTACACTGCTGCGTGTTAGGTTATAGGTTTCAAGTACCTCCTCATCCATTAGCGATATAAAACCCAGTTTATATTTACCCTGCTGAATCATTACTGAATCCAGTACTCCATCAAGGTTCTGCTGTGTAGATATTTGTGCAGTATTACTCTGCACAATAGGAAAAGCAGCCTCATAGGTACGCAGTGACAACTCATCTTCAGAAAAAGCGAAATCTCCATTGCTGGCAGCCATTACGTCAGGCTCTATGCTGTTCAGCAGATCAATAATATGAGTGCCGTGGTCAAAGGAGGATAAGATACTTGGAAAAAGGCTGTTACCGCCAAAAACAAAAAAAGTTGGAATCGGCTTTGCTCTATGAATTTCTAATAGCGATGCTAACTCCGCGTAACCGCCTTTATCGCGGCTCTCTATTTCAGTGAGCCCGGCAGTAAATATCAGATTAGCTTTTTCAGCAGCCGCATAAGCATTATTTATGCACAGCAAAGCGATAATTAGAAAAATAATTTTGAGCATGATCGTTGACGCCGTTATTGCCTGAGCTGCTTACCCTGTGTTTATTAGTCTGCAAAATGAACAGAATTAAAGACAAACAGCATACCCTGTTGAACAAAAATGACCATTTGATTAATCATTTATCATTTGAATACAAGTAGAAGATCACTTAATAGGATCAGTATAGTCATGAAACGGCTAATTAAGGAGATTGCCACTGTCTGAAATACAGCCATTAGAGTCGGTCGGAGGGGGATCAGAAAACAGCGTCTGTTCCCTATCCGGCGCTTTATGCGCCGGATAGGATTTTCACTAGCGCGAAAATAGTGAACGGATATATATACCCATGTTACTTCAAGATGCAAAATCAGCAAGCCAAATTGTACTTAGATGCCAGGCATAAAATTGAAGTATAGTTGTTCTACATTGAGACTTTATAACGACGCAGATGAGTGTTATTTGGCTTGCCCTGCGGGGGATCAGCTCAAAAACCAGTATCGCGTTACAGCATTCAATAAGGGATCACCATTACCCTCATGCTGTGCCTTATTCTGGTCTTCGAGCTGAGTCCTGATAAAGCACCTTGAGGTATCATGGGTATAGCTCCCCCTATTTTCTTAATAACAGGCTAACTATTAAACACAGGCTGCCAAGCAGGTAAGCACCTAAGCAGGATAACCAGCCAACCTGCACAAACACCATTAAAGGCTGCTGTGCCGTCAGCAGCGCCATCGGCATTGAGCTGATGTCACGGATGAAATCGGCCAGACTTGTAAATGTAAAAACATAGGTACTAACTAGCTTAAGCGTATAAGCTCCCACTACAACCACCAGCAACGGGGAATTGCTGACCTGCGAAACAGCCAGAAGCAGACAAGCCAGCGGCAGCAGCGCTAAGCTGACCAGAATCATTTTTGCCATAAACATTAACCAGCTAAGTAATACCCCGAAAAATGAAACTTCTCCCAGCAGACTAATTAAATCCTGACCATTAGTTAATGAAATAAACCACAGTAACAGCTCCGCACTTAGTACCAGAAGCGAACAGATCAGCGGAATTAAAATCAATGCAAAACCCAGTTTAACGACATGGGTCTGCAGATCAGATACCGGCATACTGCGCCAGAACATCAGACTGCCCTCCTGACGTTCTTTACGGAATGTTTTAGCCAGATACATTATTGATAACAACAGAGAAACAGCACCAGCACCAAAAGCTATGACCCTGCTAAGTCCCTGCGCAAAGTCAGGCGCATCATTCCCCTGATAATTAAACTGCAGTGACATATTACTAATAGAGTCAGTATTTAGTACTATCGAGCCCAATATCAATAACCCGAAAACCAGTAAAAACAGCGGTAAACGTGTCACAATTTTATGTTCAAGCAGCTCTTTTTCAAGCATAAAAAAACTAGGATGCATTAGACGCCCTCCTTTTGAAGTGCAATAAATATTTCCTGAAGATTTGGATTTATAATTTCACCCAGGCCTTCTGCCTGTGAGCGGTA
Source organism: Psychromonas ossibalaenae ATCC BAA-1528 (assembly GCF_000381745.1). Taxonomy (GTDB): domain Bacteria; phylum Pseudomonadota; class Gammaproteobacteria; order Enterobacterales; family Psychromonadaceae; genus Psychromonas; species Psychromonas ossibalaenae. The sequence continues at coordinate 43,370 of NZ_KB906986.1, forward strand.
CTGACTTTTAAGCAGCCATTTAGTACTGCCGAGACCGGCTTGAGAAGAAATAGGCGACATCTGCTTAATGACTTCCTGATGCTGATGCAAAGCATCAACAATGAAATACTGCGCATGCAGCGAATCCATATCGCCCTGCAGCACAACCTTTCCCTGCTTGAGCATTAGTACATCGGTAAGCAGGTGTTCAATTTCATTTACTTCATGACTGGCGATAATCAGAGCGCGTTCACCATCATGAAACCATTCGATAAGATGACGATAAAAAGTATCACGATAAATAAGATCTAAACCTAAAGTCGGTTCATCGAGAATTAATACCTTAGTATCAGTGGCAATGATGATAGACAGGTGCAGCTGTACCTTCATGCCCTTAGATAAAGCACTTATTTTTTTAGACAATGCTATCTGCGTACTGCTCAGCAGCTGTTTAGCTTTACTGATATCAAAACTCGGGTGCACACCGCTGGTGTAACGTAAAATCTGTGCAACTGTCATCCACTCTGGTAATACATTCACATCCGAAATATAGGCCAGATTAGACATTAACTGAGCACGCTGACTGACCGGGTTTAAGCCGCAGACCCGGATTTCACCCTGATGACTCAGTGATCCCAGAAGCGCTCCGATCAGCGAGGATTTCCCCGCCCCATTATGACCTAACAGGCCCAGCACCTGCCCTGCCTGCAGTTCAAACGAAACATCTTTAACCGCCGTGGTCGACTGGTACTTTTTAGTGATATGTGCAGCGCTGACTAATGTGCTCATCTGTTTTCCTCAATTTGTTTTTCTAACTCTTCAATAAAATCCTGCACAGGCATATCAATACGTTTAAGCATCTGTGCAATGTTTACAATATCCCGGGTTAAAAACAGCTGTTTTTGTTCCATTTTCAATTTTTCAGCAGCACCGGGTAAAACAAACATGCCCTGACCGCGTTTTTTCTCAATTAAGTTTTTATCAACCAGGAGCTGATAAGCCTTCATAACAGTCTGGTGATTAATTTTCATATCTGCTGCAACGGCTCTTACCGAAGGTAATGCACAGCCCTCCTGCCACACTCCAAGCAGGATCTGCTCTTCAATCAACTCTTTTATCTGATGAAATATGGGTTGTTTATCATTCCAGTCGCTCATACGGACCCTGTTATGGTGTTATGCCTATGTATAACACCATAACTCTGAGAGCCGCTAGATGCAAGTTTTACAGACAGTTTAAGGAGCTAGATAATGGAATGAGCGATTAAAAGCATGCTTGCAAATAAAGAGTATCGTAAAGATTATTTCTCTATTTTATGGTCATTTGGGCATTTGGGCATTTGGGCATTTGGGCATTTGGGCATTTGGGCATTTTACTTTAAATAAAGGATAACAAAATGAAGGAGTTAGGCTGGAATTATCAGGTTCATAAATAAGCTGTCAACATGGACAAACGCAGCTGTTCAACACAGCTGCATTTGTACATTTTCAAGAAAAAACTGGTCTTTGGTTAAATTAACATTTTCAATTTTGTATCTAAAACCAGTCAGGGATACATTGCAGTAGCTCAGATTAGCGCTGTTTAAGTCACTGCTAAAGTTTTAGATCATCACACGATACTGCATCTAAAGCTTCATCAACTGATTTAGGCACAAATCGAATTTTACCTAAGTTAAACTCAATCGCGGATGTTGAGTCAGAGTGCAGTAATAATGCGGTATCCAACATGCTGAATTCCATTCCCTCTTGTGCAAAACACGCCAGCGGAATTTTAATCGTCCGCCAGTTTGCCGCGCTAGGATCCTCTAGAGGCTCTGGTAATACATTAGCAATATCAACTTCACCTAAACACGGCCAGCCGCAATGCATTGCCAGCTTCAGCTCTTCCGGCGCCTGAGTTTTCATATCAATATCAAACTGCAGCGTCGATTCAGCATTCAGGTAAGGCATCTGATCTGTACCTTTCTGATCATTCGTCTGGAAATAAATCTGACTCGCCCGTTCACCGACAAAGTTTACATTTAATGCATCCTGCTGATGCTCATAATTGATCGGGTTGGTAATCAATGTATCGATACTTGTTTCACTGCCGTTAGAAATTTCAACCGGCGCCCAGCCAGTTGTGTCCCCTGCCAATCGACCGGTAAATTGACCGTTACCCTGGGCACCGAAAACTTCCAGGGGATCTGTTGCGACGCCCGTACTCGGCTCATCCTGCCCGCAGCCGTAGTCACGCGGATCCAGAGGTAAATTATTGAGATCTGCTTCTGAAGCACCTTCTGCACTGTTTTCACCATAGGATAAACCGTAGCCGTAAGGGAACAACGGCTGATGCTCTCCAGCAATATCCTGCTCTGTTTGCGGTGTCTGATAATCTTCAATATTTGGTGCATGACGGTTAATGCTGGTAGAGCATTTTAGTTTCGGCCATGAGTATGAAAGACGTCCAGTGAAATCTCGGCCGTTTTTATTAAATAAGACATCGGTAATACCACCGGCTTCAGTCCCCGGCAGCCAGGCGGCAACAAAGGCATCAGACTGATTAATCTCTTCATTCACATATAACGGACGCCCGGAGTAAAAGACTGAAACCACTTTTAATCCGCCCTCTTTAAGCGTATTAATGGTATCCAGATCTTCACCATAATGCGATTTTATGCTTGCATATTCGAGTGTCTGGGTTGCTTTAATATCCCCCATCATCTCTGCATAAGGATCTTCTCCCATCACCACAATCGCTATGGTATCTGCCGTTGCCTGATTGATATCGGTAATAACGTTTTCTTCACCAAGCTCCTCCTGCAGTGCCATAATCAGGGTTTGTGCGCCGGGAAAGTCTTTCTCTATTTCGTTTTCAGTCCCCTGCCAGGTTAATGTCCAGCCGCCGGTCTGTTTCTGAATATCATTAGCGGCACTGCCTGTGACCAAGTATTTTTGTCCTTTTTGCAGAGGCAGAATATTATTATCATTTTTCAGCAGCACCAGAGACTGACTAACGGCTTCTCTTGCAATCGCTCGATGTTCTGGGGCTCCCAGTAAATCCACATCACCAGCATTGGCACGTAAGGTCGGCTGCGGTTTCTCCCATAAATTGGCACGCATTTTTACACGTAATATACGGGTTACAGCATCATCAATACGCTCCATGGGTATAATTCCTTCGTTAACCTGCGCAATGACATTATGATAAAAAGCCTGCCAGTCAGCACGCGCCGTCACCATAAATACATCATTACCGGCATTAACCGCTTCTGGACAATCACCACCTGTACAACCGTTTATCTCAGTATGACCATTCCAGTCTGTGACGATAATACCATCAAAACCCATTTTTTCTTTTAACACGTCATTTAACAGATACTTACTGCCGTGGATTTTGTAATTGTAATCACCAGTTCCATTTTGATCATAGTTAGCCTCATCATGCCAGGAGTTAAATGAAGTCATCACAACCTGCGCACCGGCATCTAAACCTGAGAAATAACCTGTGGCATGGATATTGCGCAGATATTCTTCTGTATAATGAGTTTCACCACGATCCACCCCGTCCAGTGTACCGCCGTCACCAACCCAGTGTTTTACATTGGAAATAACATGATTTTCCGTTTTAATGCCGTTTATCCCACCTTGCAAACCCGTTACCATACGTCCCGCGTATTCATGAATAATTTCAGGATCTTCAGAGTAACCTTCATAAACACGGCCCCATCGGTAATCACGTGGAGAAGCGACCGTTGGTGCAAATGTCCAGTCCAGTCCCGTGGCAACTATTTCGCTTGCCGTTGCTTTACCTATCTGCTCAATCAAGTCGGGGTTATCAGCTGCACCTAAACCAATATTGTGTGGAAATACCGTTGCTTTAAAAACATTATTATGACCGTGTACAGCATCAGTCGCCCAGATAAAGGGAATATCAAAACCACGATCAGCAAATGCCTCTTTTAAAGCCAGCCAGTATTTATCGGATTCTTTTGCCCAGTCTTCCGCCGTTGCATACTTATCTTCATTCGGCCAGCCGCCGCCGCCGTTAAGCAGTGAACCAAGTTTGTATTGTTTAGCTTCCTGCGGTGTTACTTCACGCAGATCCGGCTGAACCATCTGTCCGACTTTTTCTTCCAGTGTCATCTGTGCCAGTATGCTCTGTACCTTAGATTCAATGTCTGCATCTTCAGTGATAACGCTGTTAATAACCGGCCAGTCAGCAAAATACGGTAAAGTTGATTCAGGTATGACAGGTTTTACAGACTCGGAACTACATCCAGCCAAAGAAATGGCAATAACACATGAAAGCATAGTCTTTTTAAAGTGCATCAGTACATCCTAATATTATTTATATTAATGAGTTATGAATTTAAATTACTTATACCCACAGCAAATTAATATAAAAACACAGCTTGGGCATGGATATATAATAACCAATGTAACCGGTTTCATCTGTGACAGTGAGCACTAAAAGAGATCCTAAAAGCAACAGTTTGTAACACTAAAGAAACAAAGCGTCAGCAGTTAGTAACAATGTGTAAAGAAAGGTAGGGATATTCATGCAATCGTAAAAACTTAACAGCAGAGGAATTAATAACCATATATATGGCCGTTATCATTCTAGATGCAAAAACCGGCAAGTAGTAAGATGATCAAGTTCTAGGCGTGAAGGTGAAAATATAACGGGTTTAGACAGGATCTACAAAAAAGATGCCAGGATTTCTGCTGCTGAAAAAATAGAACCTTATATTTTCTCAACAGCAGAAGCTTTCAATGTAACTAATTGATAACATTTGGTTTTATTAACAATAGCGCCTCATCAAAATCAAAGTCTTCCAGTGCTGTTTCTAACTGAGTAAATTCATCTTCTGTCAAACCAATTAGCCCAGCATTAGACAAGCTGTTCACTATACTTAATGCCTGCGTATCATCATGTTCAATTTTAGTGATTAAATCATTCAGCATAGCAGTATCAACAGCATGCTCTACCTGATGATCCTGCTTCAACGTCTGCTGTTCGCAATTTTGTACAAAAAACTCATTCAGCGCAGTTGTTATAGCCGCTAATTGTGCCTGTATAAAAACAGTGTGTTCAGACAACTGCTTAATATTCATTGTTGTCTCATTTAACTCCAGCTCTTCACAAAGCTTATGCAGTGATTTAGCACCTATGGTGCCGGAAACTCCTTTAAGAGTATGAATATAACGCCCCCTGTTCTGCCCGGAACCTGCCAGACTACTTTTTACTTGTGTCTGATCTAAATAAGTTTCACTGAAACGTTTCAGTAGTTTGAGGTACAGCTGCACATTACCGTTAGCAGTATTGAGTCCGGCTTTTGTATCTACTGCGCCTATAACTGGTAAATTTTCCGAGGGCTGTGCTTCAGAGTTTACGCGGCGTATTTCAGGATTCGCCGGTACCACCCACTGCGCTAGTGTTTTAAACATACAGGGAACATCGATAGGTTTAGCAATAAGATCGTTCATACCCGAAACAAGCGCTTTTTCCCGATCTTTTTCCATTACATTAGCCGTCATGGCAATAATCGGGATCTTTGTATCACCCAGTTTACGGCGAATATGCTCGGTCGCTTCATAACCATCCATCAGCGGCATCTGACAGTCCATTAATATGCCGTCAAAAGTATACTCTCCATATATTTTAACGGCCTCAAGACCGTTTTCAGCTATGCTCACATAAATCTGCTGGCTTTCTAATAACTCTTTCGCAAGTTCCTGATTAATATCGTTGTCTTCTACCAGCAGAATATGTGCACCGGCAAGTTTTGCGGTACTTTCCTGCAGACTGTGCTGACTGAGATCATCGCGGCTGATACGCCCGCTCTCCAGACCGTAAGTATTGATAACCGCATCAAACAGATGAGAAGAGGTTACCGGTTTATCTAAAATGGTTTTGACCTGCAGTTTTCTCCAGCTCAGCGCATCCGCGAGATCTTCACGGCCATAAGCTGTTAACATTATAATATTAGGCCGTTTAGCTGCCGGTCGTGTCTGCTCAATAGACTCAACCAGATCCACTCCATCTTTGCCCGGCATCTTCCAGTCAACAATAAGCAGATCAAAGGGGCTGTCAGACTGATCAGCCTGCTGCATTGCAGAGAGTGCATCATCGGCACTGTTAACAGCCAGCGCTTCAAATTTCAGCGACTGCAGAATTTCTGTCACAATCAGCCTCGCACTGGAGTTATCATCAACCACCAGCACTTTCAGTTCGTTTAATGCAGGTGGAATAACAACCGGCTCCTGCTTAAGCACAGTGCTGCACTGCAGCTGCGCGGTAAAGGCAAACACAGATCCTTTATTAATTTCGCTGCTGACCGTGATTTCTCCTCCCATTAGTGAACAGAGATTTTTACTTATTGCTAGACCTAAGCCTGTGCCGCCGTATTTACGAGTGGTAGAACTGTCTGCCTGGGTAAATTTATTAAACAACTTATCGGCCTGCTCCTGTGTCATACCGATACCGCTGTCGGACACTTCAAACTGCAGGGTGATCTGATCCTGGCGTTGTGCGGCGACAGAGATATGAATTTTAATCTCCCCCTTTTCGGTAAACTTCACCGCATTGTTGCTTAAATTTACCAGAATCTGGCTAAGTCTCAGCGGATCGCCGATCAGTGCTGAAGGTACATTTTCATCAATATGAATCAGCAGTTCTAAGCCTCTTTCTGACGCCCGTAGTCCAACTAGGCTGGTGATATTGTCGAGCACAGTTTCAAGGTGAAAATCGATGTTTTCAATATCAAGTTTACCGGCCTCAATTTTTGAGAAGTCAAGAATGTCATTAATCAGCCCCAGCAGGGAGTCAGCAGACAGCTTAACTTTGTTTATATAATTGCGCTGCGCTTTATTTAAATCCGTTTTCAGTGCCAGATAACTCATGCCGATAATGGCATTCATCGGCGTTCGTATTTCATGGCTCATATTAGCCAGGAAATCTGATTTGGCTAGATTTGCAGCATCAGCCTCATCACGGGCATCAGCTAACTTATCCGCAAATTTCTGCAGTGCGCTATGGGATTTACTGGTCAGCACAACCAGCAGAATCACGGTAAGAATAAAGAATATGCCGCCGAATGCGAGGTAACCGGACAAGCTGCTTGATGACTGAAAATCGCTCAACTTCTTGTCACGGACTGCTGATATGGCTTTATCGGCCTGGGAGACAGATGAGTGCATCTGCTGCGTTACCTTATCGGATAACAGGTTCACTGCGACTAACTGCTCAAAGCTGTCTAGGTAGGCCTGAACTCTAGATTCAAGCTGCATAAAAGCCTTCTTGTCATTCTCTGCAGTTAACTTGTTATACAGCAGTCTGCCCTCCTGCAGAGCCTCACCAAGACGCAGCGCGACCTGCTGCGCATAAAAGGTGCGCATCTGCGGGGTATTGGCTAAAACAAAATCTCTATCTAACAGACCTGCATCATTAATACTGCTTTCCAGCTTAAACAAAGCTTTAGAGGTAAGCATACGATCTGCCGAGAGCATCTGAACCTGAGACAGATCTGACTGGACTTTGTTGAGCAAAATATGCTCACTATCCCTTAATGACAGAGAAGCAGCAGAAAAATCTTTGCCGGCGCGGGTCAGCTGAGCAGTAATTGACTGCTGCAGACGTGGATTTGTCTGCCCGCGCAGCTGCGTAAAACTAACATGGAAACGGTTTTTAGCCTGATTGATGCTGTGCAGCAGTGAACGGCTGTGCGCATCCTTAATTGAGTTATCGAGCTGTTTAAGCAGTGTCGAAATTGAATTGAGCTCGCGGATAGTCTGGTTATAGGTTTTCGGCAGCTGCGTCAGCTGGAAATCTTTGGCATTACTTTGCGCGTTAGCAGTAAGTGAAACCAGTTTCTGAACTTGTCCACTATTGGCGCTAACTGCCATCATTAACTCTTTGTGCAGTTCAATTTTAAGGGTATCAGAGTCGAGACGCCGCTGCTGCCCTTTTTGAATCGTCTGTGCATGCACTAAGGCAGAAGCCGAGGTCTCAGCCATGGTTTTTCTAATCTGCAGACTCTGCTGCTTAAGCTGATAATATTGTTCAGCACCAGTTTGGTAATTTTTTAGCGCCTGCTCTGCCGCCCCGCTGTTGTCCTGCTCTAAGGAAAACTGCATCGCTAAAGAGAGCGCTAATGCAGTTTCTTTTTTGGCGGCAGCAGCCGACTCGCCACTGTTATCACGGCTATAGGTCAGCTGATATAAACGAGCGCGGTCCAGCGCCATAACCAGCTGACTGCTGAGAGCATAACTGTCAACGGCAGAAAAGCGGTTATTTAAACTGTTCCAGCCTGCAGTTCCCGCCGTGATCAACATCAGCATCGCAATGCAGAAACCGATTAAAATCTTTTTCGAATCACTAACATATGACTCGCTTCTATTCCCTGAAAGCTGCGGCATTATGACCTCATTGTTTTGCGTGTAAGTACTGTCCGGCTAGTCCGTAAATGATGCTTTTATTGTTAGAATATTGTCCAGCTGACTGATAAATAACGGCACAAGCACAGGATCAAAATGCACTCCGGCCAGCTCTTCGATTAGACAAACCGCTTTTTCAACGGGCCAGGCTTCTTTATAGGGGCGCGTACTGGTAAGTGCATCAAAAACATCTGCTATGGCAACGATACGGGCAGACAGTGGTATTTCTTCCCCCGCAAGGCCGTTAGGGTAACCGCTGCCGTCCCATTTTTCATGATGGCACAGCGCTATTTCCTGAGCCAGCTGTAGAATTTCTGATTCATTATCATCGAGAATATTTGCCCCGAACTGAGCGTGCTGCTGCATAATGTGCCATTCATCGGCATCAAGTTTACCCGGTTTACCAAGGATATAGTCTGGAATACCTATCTTGCCGATATCATGCATAGGAGCCGCATTAAATAGCAAATCCACCCAGTCTCTGCTGACATCTAACTGCTCAGCCAGTACTTTTGCGTAATGACTCATGCGCACGACATGCATGCCGGTTTCGTTATCTTTATATTCAGCGGCGCGCCCCAGTTTGCGGATAATTTCAAAACGGCTTTCTTCAAGCTGCCGGGTACGATCTCTAACCTGTACGGCAAGCGCTTTATTCTGATCATATAATGCAATTTGTGTACGCACACGGGCTTTTACAATTGCCGGGCTTACCGGCTTAGTGATGTAGTCAACGGCGCCAAGCTCAAAGCCTTTCTGCTCATCCACTTCCTGTGCTTTTGCGGTAACAAAAACAACCGGAATACCTGCCGTAACAGGGCTGGATTTTAACGCCTGACAAACCTCGTAACCGTCCATCTCCGGCATCATAATATCTAATAAGATTAGATCTGGTTTGGGCGTTGAATTAGCAATTTTAAGAGCCTTCTGCCCTGTTTTAGCCGCTTTAACGGTGAATTCATCCGCTAAAATACCGGATAAAACATGAATATTCTCAGGAATATCATCAACAACTAAAATTACAGGTTTTTGTTCACTTAGATCTGTCATTGGTCCCTCAATTTCAGTTTAATGTATTGGAAGTAAAGCATTAACAGTATTATAAATGAAGTTGCAACAAAGCATAACTTTAATATGAATATGTGAGACTGGGATTATATAAAGTTAATCTATTGTCTGTTTGAGGCTGGGCGGCTAAGGCGCGGGAGGCGAGTCCCCTGCCTTGTTATAATATTAAGATTCAATCTGTTTACGGAAAAACTGCACCATCTCATTTCGGGTATTAAGGTGTTTAAGATGGAAAATATCCATCGGGAAAAGCAGCTCGATAACCCCGGTATCAAAAAGGCGTTTTACTTCATACTCATTATGCGCAACATCCTGCTGATACATATAGTTTAACCAGGTCTGATTGGTGTGAATAATAAACTCCACACGCATACCGCCTAAACGTGCAAAAAACTTCATCATCGCGGTTTTCTCACTCGAGCCGACTGCCCGTCCGCGATACACGGTATGCTCAACTAAAGTGTCCGAAATATCTTCCAGCACCATCAGTGAGTCAGCTTTAGAAGCACTGCGGGTTAGATGCTTCTGAAAAGCTTTAACATCACTCACCGAATCCAGTACCGCCATCAGTCCTAATTCATCATCCACGGCAACAGCCGGGTTTTTCTGATTTTTTCTTAACAGTTTTAATACTTTCGCTTCCGGCGGTTTCTTTCTTATAGAGACATAAATAGGTGTTTTTCTGATGCCGACATTAAAACTACGACGTTTAAGCAGAGTTAACTTGTTGTCCCTTGCAGGCTGCACTAATTTAGCCTGCTTAGGCGTTAATACGCTTACAGCAGTACAGCGGTAGTCCTGTTCACTGTGGGTTGAGTGCAGGTAAACCGGATCCAGCTCGCCTATTTTTAGATTCGGACTCCACACATAACCGTTTAAAAACTCCAAAAAAGTCGAAAACTTATTTTCAATATCCGTTTCACGTTCGCGCTGATCGATACTGCCGGCCAGAGTCATTAAAATCAGTTTACGGCGTGCTTCAAAGCGTGCTTTTTTATGATAATCATCGTTAAACATAATCAATAACAGTTCAACGGGATTATTGGTAACTTCTATTTCATTAGTAGCTTCAACATGTGAAGCATAGGGGGAAAGAATTTTATCGGTAATTGAATGGATAACCGCATCTGCAGTGCGCGCATATTCATCAACACGGCTGCTTATCTCATTCAAATTACCGTCAATGCCGAACATATTACCTAACAGCCGCAGCGCTCGATCACTACGCTGCCGGCGCAGAGCTTTATCAACAATCAGGGATTGAATCTGACTAATACAATCCACACCTAAAAACTCAAATATCTGACGGCGCAGCGCGCGGTACTTAGTAATATTATTAGGATCCTTGTGCAGGTCTTTTATCCATTGCCGGGTCTGCACAGAAAAACAACCGGCATGCAGCGGGTCGTCAGTAACGGCAAAAGGGCCATGCTGCTGAAGAGAAGTAAAAACACTATTTGGAGAAAGAACCGACATAAAACCACCTAAAAACAAATATACCCAAACTACTTGAATATGCAGATTCCTGCATATTCAAGCAGTTTGGGTATAACAGTGCCTGTGCACCATTTAATAGAAGAAAATATACACTAATACACAGCCTGAAGTTAATTTTACTTTTAATCACCACCTGCCGTTCTAATCGACATCGGGTGATCTTCATTTAACTGCAGTAAATCCCATAGGTTGCCGTAAAGATCCTCAAATACTGCCACGGTTCCATAATCCTGCTCTTTAGGCGGTCTGATAAACTTAATACCTTCTGACAGCATACGCTTATAATCACGCCAGAAGTCATCGGTATTCAAAAACAGAAAAACGCGTCCGCCGGACTGATTGCCGATAAAGTCATGCTGCTCCGGCTTCGATGCACGAGCGAGTAACAGGCTGACTCCTTTTGAACCAGGAGGAGAAACAACAACCCAGCGTTTGTCCTGCTCCGGCTGGTAAGTATCTTCCAGCAGTTCAAACTTCAACTTATTGACATAAAAATCAATAGCTTCATCATAATCCTTGACCACTAACGCAATATGCACGATTGACTGCTTCATTATTATCCTTGAAATGAGAGGGGAACTTATGCGCCGTAAACACTAGAGTTCAGCGACTAAAAAAGATATCAGTTACTGCGAGGCGCATAGAGTGAAATAAGAAGGTAAATATAACGCGATGCCGTTTTTACTGCACTAAAAATTTAACCTGATAAATGATTACGATACTGTTTAGGGGTGATGCCAAGAAGCTTTTTAAAGCAGCGTCCCATATGACTTTGATTAGAAAAACCGCACTGCAGCGCGATATCAGCAAGCGACAGCCTGGTTGTTGAAGCAAGCAGTTTTACCTGTTTAATTCGAACTGTGGTTATATATTCCTGCGGCGTCTGCGCCATATTTTCTTTAAACATACGGCAGAAGTGATACTCACTTAACTGCGCGGCAGCCGCTAATTCAGCAAGAAATATCTGCCGATGAGAATACGTATGGATATAATCACAAACCTGCGCCAGCACTGTCGGCGCTAAGCCGCCTTTCACTGTATCGGTAAATTTAGCAGCCCCTAAATTCTGCAGCATGGTAACTAAAATTGTATTAGTCACCTGCTCCATTAACATGTGATTATTAGTATCACACCAGTCGCTGTTAACCATTTGATGGCGGAACATTGATTCTAATCCGCTGTTTTCGGCAAAGGTAAGCTCGGGTAATGAAAGTCTGCGCGGATCTATATCAAAAGTTTTCAAAGCTAATTGTTTTAAATAATTATCATCAAAATAGAGGTGCATAAACTGCTGCGGACGACCAAGCTGCCAGTGACTTTCACTGTCTTTAGGCATCAGACAAAAACGTCCCGGCGCACCATAACCAGAGCGAATATCCGTTCTGTGGGTTTCAAACCCGCCGCTGAGATACATGCTTAATGTATGCTGTTTGTCGTTAGCATAAAATAACCGCTCATGATCATTCTGATAATGCGCCCACGCTAACCCGCCGTTTAAGGATTTTTGCCGGAAACAGACCTTACTCGACTGTTCAAAGCTGATATCTTTTCCCTGTTTATCCTTCATCAATATGCACATCCTTTTATAACACTTATTAATAAGCCTAACCGTTAACAGCAGACCGCTCAAGAAATCAGAAAATAAAAGCGCAATATCGTGATAGTTTTGCAAAGTTCGTGACAGAAGCCTTTCGCCGTACAGACAATAATAGTGTGGTAAGAAGTGTTCAATAAGGAGATAAAATGTCTGCACTATTATATTTTGTAATGATCTTAACCTGGGGCTTTTCCTGGATAGCTATCAAATGGCAGCATGGTCCCGTGCCGATGGAGGTCTCGATATTCTACCGCTTTGCAATTGCTGCCTGTCTTATGTTTATCGGCGGCTGGTATTTAAAAAAACTGCAGAAAACCAACCGCCGTCAACATCTGTTTTTTGCTCTGCAGGGATTGTGTTTATTCTGTTGTAATTTTATCGCGTTTTACAGCTCCACAAGTTATATCGCCAGCGGCCTGACTGCAGTGGTAATGGCCACAGCCCCTATTTTCAATGCTGTGCATGGTAAATTATTTTATAAAACGCCGACTAGTCAGAACTTTTGGCTTGGTGTTGCAGTCGGACTTACTGGTATTAGCCTGCTGTTTGCCGGAGACCTGCTGCAGACAGACTGGTCAGTACAAGTATTGATAGGCTTAGCTTATGCGCTGGCTGGTACCTGGTGTTTCTCAATTGGAAATATGATCAGTATTCGTAACAGCCGCGGCAGTATTCAGCCCTTTACTGCTACCAGTTATGCCATGCTGTACGGCTGCATCGCTTTATTTTCTTTAATTACTTTCAAAGGGCTGGCCTTTGAAATCAGCATCAGCCCTCTGTACTTAGGCAGTTTATTCTATTTAGCAGTGCCGGCATCAGTGATTGGGTTTACCGTTTACCTAGTTTTAGTTGACCGCATCGGAGCCAACAGCGCCGCATATCTGTTAGTTATTACCCCCATTGTTGCGCTGCTGGTATCGAGTGTTTATGAAGATTATCAATGGACAACATACTCAAGTGTCGGTCTGCTGTCTGCAGTATTGGGCAGCTTTTTAACCCAGTACAAAAAACCGCTGTTTTCTCTGTTTAATCGAACTAAAGTGACAGCCGAAAAATCAGAAAAGGAATCTGTACTGGGAAATTAAAAGTGGAATGGGACGAGTTATACCAATCCGCTTAATATTATGAACTCTTTTAGGGAATGAAGCTTCTGCCTCTACTCATACCATTCCGCATAATTAAATGGCCTGAAATTACGAAGGGAAAATTAATGATAGTAAGGCGTTTGATTGAGCAATAGCCGGCTATTGAGATTGAAGACAACGAAGCTATCGTTAATTTTAACCAGTAAGACTGATCAGATATTTATACAGATTGGTATCAGTATTACGCAGTTAAAACCGCACTTCCAAATAAAAACAAAAAAAGGCTTACAGATAACTGCAAGCCTTTCTAACTAACTGATTTAGAAAACTTATCCAACAAGGCCAGCAATTGCACTGCCGATAACCGGCGCATTTTCTACTTCAATCGTTTTAAAGTAGTAACCGCGGCTGTTAAGCAGGTCGCTAAGGTAAGCTTCACACTTAGCACGTAAACCATGCAGTTTATGGTAGGTCGAGCCGTCAACATTAATACATACCGGATATAAAGGACTGCGTCCTGCATCTCCTTTAACAACAGCGGCTGCGATATTAACTGCGGTTAATTTTGCAGAGCGGTCAATCAGATCAAGTACCAGGTAATATAATATTTCACGATCCGCTTCGAGAATGGCATCACTGCAGAACGGCGCAACGACATTAAACGGGTTTTCAAGAAACAGACTTAAATCAGCAGTTTCCAAACAGTTTAAAGCACTAATTTCAGCAGCTGCAGATTCAGAGAACAAACCGTCTTTGGCAGCCTGCTTGATTCCTTCAAGAGCAACTTCACCAAGATAGCGGCCGGAAATCATCTTTTCAAAAATGTAAGCGCCAGGGTTTGCCGTTGATGCATCAAACTGTTTATCAATAATACCCTGCGGACATTTATTGAAATTACCAGACTCAACATTAATAACCTGCGCTCCGTCAACAGATTCAATCTTATCAATATTACGGTTACTTTCAACATACGCGGTATTTGTACCGGTTCCAAGAATAAATCCGATATAACCGTCACATCTGCGTTGTTCGCCAACCGCTTTACCGGCAAGAAGCGCAGCCACGGTATCATTTAACAGTACCAGTTTTTTGCCTTTGTGCCCTCTTTCTGCCAGCGCTTCAAGAAGACCTGCACCAATGTATTCTCCTACAACTTCAGGCACTTTTACTTCTTTGGTCCAGCACAGCAGTTTTCCATCTTTTTCAGGAGAAATCTCCGTCGGGTAGGAAAAACAAAAACCAATTGAATCAGACTTATTGATAACCGGCTCAAGATAATCACAAAGGGCTGTATAGAATTCCTCTCTGCTTAATTCATGTGCAATACCCGGCATCTGGTATTTCTTAAAATGTTCAATATCCACACGGCCATGTTCGTCAAATGACGCAGTACAAACACGTAAATTAGTACCGCCGGCATCCAGAACAATGACCGGTTTATTAGCCGGCACTGAAGAATCAGCACTTACGTAGGATGCAATCATTGCCAGAGATGAGTCATTTCCAGCTAAACCGTCACGCATCTCAGAACAGAAATCATCAAGCATGGCATCGGCATCAATTCCACTTGCAGACATTTCATTCTTTTTTAAAAAACTATCAACTTTACTCTTTGTAACTAACATAACTTGGATCCTTTATAATTTACCTAATAATGATTCTAAATTCGTAATTAAAAGTTTCTTTGCAGAGGCATTCTCGACACAAAAAAATGTCAAAATGCAGGACATCCGTTTTCCCCCATAATACAGTTTCACTAATTTTATCTGAGACAAGGCGAAATTAATACTCCGATAATCAACAAGGTCATAAAAATATTCAATACAATTAAATAGTTATGATTCTTATTCTTATCTGATTTAAAAAACGGTCATTTTATACATTAAACAAAAAGCTCATCCTGTCCATATTTTGTTTCGTTACCCAGTTCTGCGTGGAATTCACATGTTCAGCAGCATGTTAAACACAAGCTGTTAAGAGGCAGAGCAGAGCACAGGAATGAGGAATTCTTGCGCATATTTTCCCTGATAAAATAACTGTTTAATTAATTTTTATGAAATCTACTGCAGTATTTGCTAAAATCTTTTCTGCGACATAAATACACAAGACAGAGCGAAAGTGCTCTAAATGAGGATTAATGAGTTTAAATAAGGATAAATACAGTATAGATAACACCGATTATACTGTCGGGCAGGATAACGTTCAAAAATGGGGATTTGATGTACACAACCCGGTTTTTGGTATCAGTGCAGGTTTAATTGCCATTTTTTTAATTGCCATTTTGGTCGTTGAGCCGCAGACATCTAAAGCCGCATTAGATGGTTTAAAAGGGCAGATTATTGATACATTTGACGGCTTATTTATGTGGTCTGCAAATATTTTTGTCATCTTCTGTCTGGGGCTGGCCGTATCACCTTACGGAAAAATTCGCTTAGGCGGCGATGATGCAGAAGCTGATTATTCAACGCTTTCATGGGTAGCTATGCTGTTTGCAGCCGGCATGGGCATAGGTTTAATGTTCTGGGGAGTTGCAGAGCCCGTCGCGTATTATACCGGCTGGTATGAAACGCCGCTTAATGTGGCAGCGAATACACCGGAAGCTGCTCAGCTTGCTCTCGGAGCAACAATGTTCCACTGGGGACTGCACCCTTGGGCTATTTATGGCGTGGTGGCATTATCATTAGCCTTTTTTGCCTATAACAAAGGCCTGCCGCTTTCGATGCGTTCTATCTTTTATCCTATTTTGGGAGATCGCACCTGGGGATGGGCAGGACATGTCGTCGATATTCTAGCGGTATTAGCAACCCTGTTTGGTCTTGCAACATCATTAGGTTTAGGGGCACAACAAGCGGCCAGTGGTTTCCAGCATGTATTTGGAATTGCAGGCGACCTTCCCCTGCAGGTAGGCATTATTGTGGTGGTTACTCTGCTTGCGGTTGTCTCTGTTATTCGCGGCCTTGAAGGCGGTGTTAAAGTCATTAGTAACATTAATATGTTACTTGCTATTGTATTGGTGGTATTTGTTGCGCTGGTTACTTTTGCGGTTTCGATGGGCACCATTCCAACAACGATAATGGCTTATGCTGAAAATATTATCCCTTTAAGCAATCCAATCGGCCGTGAAGATCAAACTTGGATGCACGGCTGGACAGTCGTCTACTGGGCATGGTGGATTTCATGGTCACCATTTGTTGGTATGTTTATAGCGCGTATCTCTCGCGGCCGTACTGTACGTGAATTTATTACCGCAGTATTAATTGTACCGACCGCAGTAACTGTATTGTGGATGTCAGTTTTCGGTGGTGTCGCTATTGACCAGATCATTAATAATGTCGGTACATTAGGCTCTGAAGGTTTGACAGATGTTCCTCTTGCCATGTTCCAGATGTTTGATGCACTACCACTAGGCAGCTTATTATCCATGCTTGCTGTATTACTGGTGCTGGTTTTCTTTATTACCTCTTCAGATTCCGGTTCACTGGTAATAGACAGCATTACCGCAGGCGGTAAAGTTGACGCTCCTATTCCACAGCGTGTTTTTTGGGCTGCAATCGAGGGCGCTATCGCAGCAGCTTTACTCTGGATTGGCGGCACCGAGGCGATTCAAGCGTTACAAGCAGGAACTATTTCTACTGCCCTGCCCTTTACCATTATTTTATTAATAATGTGTGTAAGCTTGTTAATGGGCATGCGCACAGAAAAGCATAGAAAATAGGTTTAATAAACGTTAAATAAATTAAAAGCCGATTGATTAATAATCAATCGGCTTTTTTATTTTCTTATTTCATCACAACCACAGTTTTTTAATAGCGGTATCAGGGCTGAAATGATGCCTAATCTGCGCCTGTAATAACTCCGCAGTTGCAATAGCATCAGTTAACGCATCGTGAGGTTGATAAGTAGGTAAGCTGTAACGTAAACGGCTGTTTGCAAGACGGATTGATTCAGATCGCCTACCCTTAAGCCAGTTAATAATCCCCTGCGAATGGGTCCGCTGGATATCGGCCTCAATCTGCATGGTATCAACAACAGGAAAGACAATACCTTCATTAATCAGAGCACGTAAATTTCGATCAAAAAAATCCCGCTCGATGCGGCGATAATGAACCACCACCACTTTCCCAGCAAGTTCGTCTAAAAGACGCTCCAGAATACGCCGTAAATCAGGTGCATCTTCCAAGTCCGAGTGGGTGATACCATGAATAATAATCGAGTCTTCTTTTAAATTATCCTGCGGATTGATATACCAGCTTTTGGCTTTCCGGCAAAAAATTCGTTGTAAATTAAAGGGTACCAGGCCGATACTGATGATGCTGTTCTGCTGCGAATCTAAGCCGGTAGTTTCAAAATCAAGTGCTACAAAATCAATATCACTTAATTTAGTTTCATCATGATAAGTGCCGGTGTTATAAAACTTCTGTAGACGCAGATCTTTACTTTCCTTCGCTTTTACATGTAAAAAAGCATCCCAGTTTAAGATCTCTTTATTAGTAAAATTATGCATTCATTAACCTTTAAAGTTTGTTGGCACTATAACGATATTTCAAAAAGTTCTGTGCATTGCTCAAAACCAGAAAGGCATCCTTAAGATTACGTCTTTCAAAATCAGACATATTTTCAGGCTCGATATTATTATCCGGCTCAATTTCAGACTCAATATCTAATGCCTGATGGCGCAGACGCACCAGAGAGATGAGCTCCATAGCATGCTGCAGATCTGCTCCTTTGGATTTTGGCAGAATGCCCGCCTCAATAATATCTTCTAAGCGGTCAAATGAATTTTGTGACTGGGAACCAATGGCGAGTGCGTGTACCCGGATCAGATCCGCCAATGGGGCTGTACCACGGCGTTTTAAATTAATCGAGTTGTTATGGCGTCCGTCATTTTCCATCACGAAATCTTTAAAGAATCCCAATGGGGGTTTGCGGTTAAGCGCGTTACGCGCCAGGCAGGCTAAAAAGCGGTTATTTTTTCTGGCCCTACGCAGAATAAAGCCATTTAGCTGTTCTGCCCATTTTACCCGGCCGTAAACGCCAGTAAGATCAAAGAAAATAGAACTGTTTAATAAAGCCTGCGGGTTGGGGTTATCTATCCAGTCTGCAAAACAATCTTCCCACTGCGACTGAGTTTTACGATACTCCGGATTGGTTGCCATAATATCTCCGGTGCAGTAACTATAACCACAGGCGGCCAGGCCGTCGCAGACAAAACTGGCTAGTTTTTCAAAATATTCACCATGTTGACTGACTTCATAACTGTTATCGAGAATAAAAGCATTGTCCTGATCCGTGACTATCAGCTGCTCATCACGTGCCATTGAGCCAAGCGCTAAAAAACAGTAAGGGACTGGCGGCGGGCCGAATTTCTCTTCTGCGAGTTCTAATAACCGCTGTTTAAAGCTGCGGCCGATTTCCGAAATTGCGCGGCCCACCATATGAGAATTGGCATCTTCATTAACCATACGTACAAAACAGTCTTTTAACTGCGTAGAGAGAAGGACTAAATCCTCTGTACTCTGCTGCTGAAAAATACTGCTTACAAATAACAGACTATTTTGAGATTCATAGCGGATAATGTCAGAGACTTCAATCAAACCAATGGGTTGTTTATTTTTAAGAATAGGCAGATGGTGAACATTATAACGAAGCATGATCAGCATCGCTTCAAAGATATAAGCGTTATGGTCCAGTGAGATTAACTCGGTCGACATCACTTCAGAAACTGGATTATCAACACTTAATCCCGATGCGATCACTTTAGCACAGAGGTCATGCTCAGTAATAATACCAACAAAACTGTTACCCTGTTGATCGTCTACATCCGGATCAGTAATCAGTGCTGCGGAGATATTTTCTTCCGCCATTATCTGCGCAACAGACTGAATAGAACTGCTGTTAGCAAGCATCAGCGGTTCCCGCGTCAGCAGGGTTTTCACTTTGGAAGTCGTCAGCGCATTGGCATCATCACTTTTACTTTCTACCGCTTGTTTTAAGCGGGTACTGTCTTCTGCCTCAACAAAGTCAGCAAAATCCTCATAACGCTCACACAAATCATTAAAAATGAACTCAGGAATACAATATAAAAGCGTATCCTTTACTGCTTTAGCAGGAAAACGCACTTTATTGCGGGTCAGCAGCCCCATCTGTCCGAATAACTTCCCCTGGTCTAGGCGGTTATAAAGATCACCATTACGGCGGTATATCTCCACCACCCCACTGCGTATCATATACAGATCATGAATTTTATCACCAAAATCAATAATGCGGCTGTCAGCCCGGTAGTAAGATATTTCAACACTTCGTGTCACTTCAAGTAATGCTTCTGCCGGAAGTTGATCAAAAGGGGCATACTGGCTGATAAAATCTTGAATTTCTAGTAGTTCGACTTCCATTATTCCCTCGATTAGTGAGATAAAAAATAGTTTGATTTACAGCTATATTACACGTGTTGCTAGCAATGCCAATCATTAAGCGTTGTATTTATTCGACGGAAAAATCAATAGGAACAATACGTTGATTATTCCGTAAGTGATTTAGCAAAGTCACAACACCATTATACAAACGAAAAATCAAACAGGAACCAATTTAAAGCCCCCTTAGCCTCTTCGACAAACAATCAATCAAAATTTTTAGTCAAGAATAAATCACATCGGCCGATATGGTAAATAATCACCATTATCTGCGAAGGCGGCATCATGCGTATTAGTGACTCTAACATTCAACTATGGTCCAACAGCGGTAAAAAAATAGAGACTCAGCAGGAAACACAACAACGTACCCTGTCCGTAGAGGCACCAGAAACACAAATTAATAATATTGGTTCACAACTGACATTAAACCAGACCTATAGCGCTCGTTATCTGGCAAAAAAGCAGCTGGAAAGTCAAAGCATTAGTGAAGTCACATCTGCAGATAAAAATGAAAAAACTAAAATAACCAATGAGCAGGCTGTTAACGAGGTGGTTTCCGGACTTCTTAATAAGCAGGTATTAGTATTTAACAGTGAATTCTTTATTGAAGGTCCGCGCATAGCTGACAGCGAGCCTTCTGCTAATCACCCCCTGTTTCAACAAATCAACAACGAGCTCTCCGTTGACCAAAGTGAGTGGCAGGCAAGCCCCCCGTTATCCGATCAGCTGCAGATGCAGATGCAGTTCGAAAGTTATCACCTGCTTAAAGAAGAGCAGAATATGCAGGTCAGAGCATTCGGTAAAGTAGAATTAGAAGATGGTCGTACCGTAGACTTTGCACTTGAACTATCGATGCAGCGCTCATATGAGTTAGAGCAGAGCCTTAACGTTAATTTATCACAAGGAATATTAAAAGATCCGTTAGTGATTAACCTATCCGGTGCTCCCGTTGAACTCAGCGAAACAAGTTTTCAATTTGACATTGATTCTGATGGTGAGCAGGACAATATTGCATTTGTAAAACCCGGCAGCGGACTGCTGGTTTTAGATAAAAATGGCGACGGCAGTATAAATAACGGAACGGAGCTGTTTGGCGCACAAACAGGACAAGGGTTTGATGAGCTGGCGCAGTACGATGCTGACGGCAATCTGTGGATTGATGAAAATGATGAAATATTCGAAAAATTACAGGTCTGGACCAAAGATGCCGACGGCTTAGACACGCTAGTCAGCCTAAAGGATGCAGGAGTAGGCGCTATATATTTAGGCTCTACCTCTTCAGAATTTGATCTGACCGACAAGCAAAATAACTTACTGGGAAAAGTACAGAGAACAGGTCTGTTTTTAAAAGAAAACGGTGAAGTCTCAAGTATGCAGCAGATAGATTTAGCGGTTCAAAAGGAAAACGAAAAGGATGGGCTTGAAGCAGTATTTGACCGCTTAAAAGATAAATTCCCAGAGGAAAACTTTGTAATTGATATTGAACCGGGCAACATCTCTCTACCCCCTATGCAGGCTGAGGTAACCACAGAAAACAGCAGCCAGACGGGAACAGACATAACGACGCAGGCGCCTGTCATTAATCAGGAATCGCCAGCAGCTTCAGCAGCACCAGTAGACTTACAAGAAACAGTTAAAAATCAGCAGGAACAAACCAGCAGCAGTACAATAAGAAGCACCAACAGCAAAAAACAGGCAAGCAAAGAGACAACAGGTGAGGCATCATCAGATAAAAGTAACAGCAAAAACAGCCATAGAATAAGTTTTGCTGCCCAAGATGCACTAGAACGTTTGAATGAGCTGTCAAACAGATTGGACAACTATGAAAAAGAGCAGAATACAAAAGAAGACAGATTAGGCAGTTTATTAGACAGCCTCAAAGAAAACCGGGAAAAACTCGCTCATTACCGGGAAAGTAAAAGCCGTTTATATCAGTCCAGGATCTTTAATTAACATTTACAGTCTCGGTAAATATTTTTATCTGTTTGTTAGCTGCGACTCAATTTTCTTACAAAGTGTTTGCACCGCCCATGCAAAATTACCCATCTTCTTTGCAGAAATATAGCGCCCTTCGCTATCAACGCATTTATCAACTGTACGCATCTTATTGATTTACCTTATACTATTGGCCAACAAAACCATTAAGGAAGTTATGAACTTCACTTTCATACTTTTCAAACAAGGTTGTTCCGGTCCACGTTACTAATTGTGTAGAGCCTGTTTTATTAGAGTAATAATATCCTGCATAGGTCACATCAATTCCCTGCATAGTTCCCTGCATTTCCATGTAAATGACTTTTAGCCCATTGACATCACGGTACTCTATTTTTGTTCTTTTTATATTTGAGGCAGCTAATTTTGCATTATCTAAAGCTATTTTAGCAAGCGCTTCTAATCTAATCTCAATTCGTTCTGGGATTAACATCCCGTATAGATCTTCTCCTTTAAGTTGAAACTGGTATTCAGCATCGCTGTTTGAACTTGTTTTATTAAACCCCCAACTCTTGGCATCTAGCCAAACTCCCGAATCATTTCGTGTGCTTTTAACTTTGAATGTTGATTCTTCAGGTTTAACAAATTTCTGTTTGTTGGTCGGGATTTCACTACCGTATACTGCATCTGGTGTTTCATACACCCATGTTCCATTATCATTCAGTATTACGATGTTACCTTCTTCCGTCACAGCCCTTTGGCTAGCTTGTGTTGTAAATGACACAAGAAACAGTAACGCTGCTAAGTATATCTTCATATATCGCTCCATTGACTGTTTTCTATTAAACCCGGCTCAACGAGCAAGTTTTCTACAGAAAATATGACAGCAGACATTTGTCCTATGCTGCCGTTTAGTTACTTCCTTTTAGCTTACATGCCTTATAAATTACTAACCGTGCGGCAGCATTTATATTATCGTATACTTTTCATTCTTTAGAGTTCGAATCTTCAGGTAAACTCATTACAAATTCGGATACTTCTAGGGCAAAACCTTAAAGCTTTATTTTTCCAAATAGTTACTTATTAACCCTTTATCATTTCAACTTGAAAGAGTCTGGTCATAAACACCACCCAGCAGTAGACTCTATCGATATCACTCATTTTATAGAGCTCACTAGTCTGAACAGACTGCATGGAAAAGTGTATATAATAAGTACTATTTGAACAGTAATCTACACAGGGCACCCGGACACTCTGCAATATCAGCAGTTAATTTCATCTCTGGGTGCCCGGTTTAATTTTGAATAATAAAACTCCGTTTTTAGTAAGCAAGCTGTTTAGTTACAGGTACTGCTATCCCAATCAGGACCTCGCCATACTCCCCATTCATTATTAGGATCCGGCTTCTCACCAGGGTTGGCATACCATTCATTTTTATACTCAGCCCCCTCATAAGTAACCAGTGTACAGTTTTCCGGGTATGCTTTGTTTGGATCCCATTCGCCTTCAGGAAGCGGCTCCTCATCTTCAACCTCTACATATTCACTTTCATAAATATTGCAGTCATCTCCCTCAAAAAGAATATTCAGCTGAATTGGATTCTCCGGATCAATGTTTTCAATGGAAACTTGAAAAGCTTCATTGAACGAATCTTCACAATCGGCACCGCTATAGCTTAATGTCGTCACTGTTGTATCAACAGGTAAGGAAATATGCTTATTCGGTACTAAATAGTCATTAACAATGTAACTGTTGCTGCTGTTATGTGCCTGCATAAACATTGAATTAGGAAGAATATCCGCAGCTACGTAAACCGGCATCTCCTTACTAGGATCAATCGGGCCTTTCTCTGAGAAAGTTTTAATTGGAACCGAGGTAATAATTGCTTCAATCACTTTACCGAAGTCATTTTTGTAACTGATAGCTGCGTCTTTCTGGCTGGCATCAAAAACTGCTTTTACTGCCGTTTCAAGCGTATCGTAATCGGCCTGAGCATAAAAACCATAATTTGTCAGCAGTGTCAGATACGCTTGTAAATCATTCCAGGTCAACTGTACTTCATAACTGTGTTCAGAAGCCAGTAACTGCCTGGTAACATCCGGTATCTGACGGATATATTTTGTGCCGAAATCATTCTGCTTAGTAAAACAGGTCCAGTCGTTTTCCAGATCACCGGCAAGAGACATACAGTGCTGAAAAACCTCTTCAGTTCTTAAAGGCTGATCTTTGGCCGCATACGGGCCGCGGTTGTACATAAAGCTGAGCATTTTTGACAGGGCTTCCGGATCCTCTGCCCCTTGTATAAACTCATGCAGTCTGTTCTGCGGATTAGCCTGCCCATCGGGATTTTGATCCCACTCTAATGACCCGGTATTAATTGCTGTTGCTGATGCATTGTAATAAGCACTGGTGCTTGCAGAACCAAGGATATTTCTTGCCGGACCATTGTTTGAACTCAGCACAGCCTCCGGATTCATAGCGGCGAAAACCGCAGGAAAACCGCCTGATGCAACGCCCTGCAGTTCAGCCCAGGCGCTTCCTGGATACTCTACCTGCAGTACACCATCGTCATCGCCTTCTCCCATGGGATTATCCGGCAGATCATCACCCAGAGATGACTCCTGCAGTCCTTTTGACAAATAATAATTAGGGCCCATATTTCTCATAAAATAGTCGCCAAAGTTTTCACCCGTGGCAAAGGGACGCTCTAAATCAAATGTCCCTCCCTCTTTTGCTAATGCATACTGCATTAAGACCATACTGTTCATGGCGGCATGCGCAAAGGACATTGCCCAGAGTTTGTGTTCTTGTATAGTGAGCTCAGAGGGAGTACCTAAAATCCCCAGGTTAATACTGTCCGGGTAGTCACTTTCCCAGTTAATCGCTCGCTGATCACAGGTTTCAGGATCCAGAACATATCTTTCTCCCTCTTCTTTAATATCACAGTGATAATCAACTGTGGTCTTATCTGCCAGTGTTAACAGATAACCGTCAGAAGGTAAAAGAGCGCGGTACTGCTCCGCACTGATAAGTTCTGAAGCGAGAATATTACTGCTTAACAATGAGGCGCCGACACTTAATGCCGTTAGTGATTTTTTGTATTTCATAATGTAACTCCTTAGTTACTTACTTAAGTTGTAAAATTTAGTAAGTGTTAATTTAATAAGAATTGTTGTTATTCAAATATGATTTATTGTGCCATCGCACTCAAAAACATATCAACAAGATACTAAAAAAAACAAACAGCAAAAGTTAATTACCATTAATTAGAATTATTTATAATCAATTATAATAATTAATAATCAATTTATTTGTATGAATTACTGCTTTGACAAAATCGAAAGAGGATAAGACAAGTGATAGGCAGGAGGGATATTCGGCGGCTGCGGACAAAAGTGTATTTATTGTAAGAAGTAATATATTAAGGATTTATTATAGTCGCAGGCATCAATATCTTTTAATCAGCAGCTAATCAATTAAAAGCCATAATCTGCGGCACTTTTTTTCACCGATTAAAGTCATTCTCTGCTCGAGATCCAGGCATATAGGTTTTCCATCTCCTTGTTTAATTAAACTTCCAATCTGATTATGGTGTGGAAACAAACGCAGCAGCCCTTTTGCTGAAAAGCGGTTTTAAAATCTTTCAGTCGAATGGGAAAGGGTATGCAATAAACCACATGAACCCGATCAACTCTTTCTGCTTTAATAACGACAGCGATTAACGGCCCCCCGAACATTCTACAGATCACAAACTGTTTTTTAATAATTCAATCTGTGCCTTTTAATGTCCGGCGGTCCGATATAGTTTTGATTAAAACACCCGCTTATTTACAAGTGCTGCTCGCCCATTCCGGCGCTCGCCAAACTCCGTATATATTATTTGCATCAGGCGCTTCTCCAGGATTGGCATGCCATTCATTTTTATACTCAACTCCTTCATAGGTAACCTGTGTACAGCTTTCTGAATATGTTTTTTCTGGATCCCACTCTCCTTCCGGAAGAGGCTCTTCATCTTCAGGCTTCACATACTCACTTTCATAAATACTACAGTCATCTCCGTCAAAAAGAATATTCAGCTGAATAGGGTTCTTCGGGTCAACATTTGGAATGGAGGCTTGAAAAGCTTCATTAAATGAATCTTCACAATTAACACCACTGTAACTTAGTGTGGCGGCTGTCGCATCAAAAGGCAGTACAAAATGCTCATTTGGCGTTAAATATTCATTAACAACATAACTGCCGTTACTATCATGCGCTGCCATATACATAGAGTTCGAGCTGATGTCCTTACCAACATAAACCGGCATCACTTCAGTAACTTCAATCGGACCTTCTTCTGCAAATGTTTTAATCGGAACAGTAATCACAACTGCTTCAATAACTTTACCAAAGTCTTCTTTGTAGCTGATATTGTTGTTTTCCTCATTAGCATCAAATACCACTTTTACAGCAGCTTCGAGTGCATCGTAATCAGACTCCGCATAGAAACCGTAATTTGTCAGCAGTGTTAAATACGCTGTTAAATCTCTCCAGGATAACCGTGCTTCGTAAGTTTTTTTTGAGTTTAGCAACTGCTTGGTAACATCCGGTATCTGATGAATATATCTTGTTCCAAAATCATTTTGTTTAGTAAAACATGTCCAGTCATTTTCCAAATCACCGGGAAGAGACATACAATGCTGAAAAACATCTTCAGTTCGCAAAGGCTGATCTTTGGCGGCATAAGGGCCGCGGTTATACATAAAGCTGAGCATCTTTGATAATGCTTCCGGATCGCCTGCACCTTGTATAAATTCATGCAGTCTATTTTGCGGATTCGCCTGGCCGGTTGGGTTCTGATCCCACTCTAACGAACCTGTATTAATTGCCGTTGCTGATGCATTGTAATAAGCACTGGTACTCGCTGAACCAAGTACATTTCTGGCTGGACCATTGTTTGAACTCAGCACAACTTCCGGGTCCATCGGTGCGAAAATAGCAGGAAAACCACCGGATGCAACTCCCTGAAGTTCAGCCCAGGCACTTCCTGGGTATTCTACCTGCAGCACACCATCGTCATCTCCTTCTCCCATCGGACTGTCCGGAAGATCATCACCTAGCGATGACTCCTGCAGGCCTTTCGACAAATAATAATTCGGCCCCATATTTCTCATGAAATAATCGCCAAAACTTTCACCCGTTGCAAACGGACGGTCTAAATCGAATGTGCCGCCCTCTTTTGCTAACCCATACTGCATTAGCACCATACTGTTCATGGCCGCATGAGCAAAAGACATCGCCCATAGTTTATGCTCTTTCATCTTCAGCGTTGACGGTATACCTAAAATTCCCAGATCAATCTGGTCCGGGTAGTCATTTTTCCAGTCAATGGTTCTTTGGTCACAAGTTGTCGGATCCAGAACAAACCTGTCTCCCTCTTCTTTGATGTTACAGTGGTAGTCAACTGTGGTCTTATTTGCCAGTATTAGCTGATAACCATTACTAGGCAGCAGGGCACGGTACTGCTCTTCAGTAATAACTTCTGATGCTAAAATATTTGAACAGAACAATGACCCGGTAACACTTAATGCAACCAGGGACTTTTTGTATCTCATGATATAACTCTTCGCGACCCGCCAAACCAACCCTTATTAGGTGTTAATTTGACAAAATTAATCGAGCATGAATTTTATCACCAACCGAAACAAAAGCACATAAAAATCAGCCGACCAATCAACAGCTTACAATGGACCTCCACAAGAAAACACCACTACCAATAAGTTGCTCACACTCATGCACAAGCAAACCACAACAACAAAACAGCACAAAAACATCACCAACAAACTACACACCGCTTGTAATGTGATTGTTCTCGTATTAAAACTAAAATGAAAAGTACCACTTAACGAGTTTAAACAAGTCCTGAATATTAGGGGCTGTTGATCTTTCAAGGTTGTTTTTGCAACAGTTTGCTGGCTATTTATACAAGGCAGAGTCTATGTAGTGTAGTTATTCTACATAAATAGACGATAACGCATACGATCTTGTCAGCAAACGTTGCCCTTCAGGTTCATCTCAAAGCGTTTTGCTCTTTGTTGAGCGAAATTTACTTAGGTGACTAAGCCACATCTCGTTCGGCGCGATCAAAACGCTTTTAGATAGAACAAAATTCAACCGGCAAAGATCAACAGCCCCTAACCTTCCAGCAGAATTTCTAACATATTTTCATAATTATTAAGAAAATGCTTAGTAATCGCATAGGTATCTGTATCTTCATATTGCGTTTTTTCCAAACCTCGCTCACCTATTTCATATATGGCGGCATTTGGGTAGGAAAGCAAGATAGGTGAATGCGTTGCGATGATAAACTGGCAGCCCTGCCCGATTAGCTGATGCAGTAATGAAATCATAGCCATCTGCCTGCCTGGTGAAAGTGCGGCCTCCGGCTCGTCTAAAATATATAAGCCCTCTCTGCCGAATCTATTCTTCATTAAGGCAAAAAAAGACTCTCCATGGGACTGTTCATGAAGAGAAATACCACCGTATGAATCTATAATCGGCGGACCAAATGAGGGCTCGTTATCAAGGTTTTCTATCTCAGTTGCTACATTATAAAAACTTTCCGCACGTAGAAAGTATCCGGTTTTAGGGCGTTTAATGGATTTTGCAATACGTATATAATCACTTAAACTTGAATGCGAACTTCTTGTAGAAAAATTAAAGTTCTTTGTGCCACCTTCAGGATTGAATCCTTGAGAAACAGCAAGAGCTTCCAGTAATGTTGATTTCCCGCAGCCGTTTTCACCAACAATAAAAGTAACCGCCTCATGAAACTCCAGCCTGGTACTTAATCCCTTTACAGCCGGTAAGCAAAACGGGTAAATAGAATATGACTCTATCATTTGTTCTTTAAGAACAGCTGATAACAAATAATGCTTTGCATCGAAGGAGTTCATTGATAAACCTTAACAGTGGGCGTACGGGAAATGATTATAATTCAGAGTAATTAAAGCAGATAGAGTTATTAAGCCGGACTAGTACTTTTAACCACTTTATTTCTTCCTGTCAGCTTAGCTTGATAAAGAGCGCTGTCGACTCTTGATAATAGCTCCTCTGCAGATTCCCCCTCTCTATATTGTGCAACTCCACAGCTGGCGGTCGCTTTACCGATAACAGAAAAATGATGTTCCGCAATTGTCAGCCGTAATTTTTCAGCAAAAAAACAGGTGTTTTCAATGTCGGTACCTGCAGCAATAATTAAAAACTCTTCTCCCCCCCAGCGGATCACCCAGTCTGTCTCACGCGCATTATCCTGCAGCAGTTTTGCCAAAGCAATCAGGGTTTCATCACCGATTAAATGTCCGTGACAATCGTTAATCTTTTTAAAGTAATCAACGTCAAATAGAAGCAGGGAAAATGGGGCCTGATAACGTTTAAACCGGGATATTTCAGCAGACAATACCTGATCCAGCTTATGCCGATTATATAAACCCGTTAAACTGTCAGTGATAGACATCTTTTCAATTTCTTTCTGCGCAGTAATATCCTGAGAAATCGCTGTAAAACCGCTAACTGTATTATTATCTTTAAACTCAGGTGTAATAACCGTATTCAGCCAGATCTCTTCACCGGATTTGTTAAGATCTTTTAACTGACCTTCCCATGTATTACCCTTTAGTATTGTCTGCCACAGGCTGGTATATGTTTCTAATGTTGTATCGAGATGCCTTAATATATTGTGGTTTTTACCGAGAACTTCATCACGCTGATAACCTGTCACCTTAGTAAACCAGGTGCTGACATTCTGTATAGTCCCCTGTTTGTCTGTTCTGACAATCATAACATTTTTGTCAATGATAGCAGCGTCATCTCTTATTACCTTATAAGCTTTTGCAAGTTGGGACTGCAGCTTTGCAGGTATAATACTCACCAGCCCGGACAGAGGAATTGAAATTAGAATAACGGTAAATGCAAGAAGCAGTGCCAGAACTATATTGGCTTTCTGTAATTTTTGTACCGCAGCCTGCTCGGGCACAAAAATAATTTTGATACTCTCATTATTTTTAAACAGCTCACCCAGGCTGTATGAATATATTTTTTCAGCGCTGAATATTTCCTGAGACAGGATCTTTTCAACATACTCCGGAAAAAGCGCATACATATTCGGGTTGCTTTTAAAGTAGCGGCTCCATGACCTGTCGCGATCCGGCTGGCTGATTATTTCTCCTTTCTGATCAGTAAGATATATGTTGAAATTTTCGGAATGAGTCAATAAGTTAATTATTTTTTCAAACATCAGATTAACGATCACAATGCCTTCAAAACGTCCGTCAATATACAGGGGAGCCGCAACTCTAAAGGTTGGATTTAAGGGCTGTTCAATCTTATTATTTTCAATGTTGAGATCAATATTTGAGTGCCAGAACTGATGCGCATCTAATGCAGCGGTCTCATTATAATAATAGCGCTGCTTTTTATCCTGCAGATCACTTTCGTTTACAATATGCAGCTCTTTAGTTTTTCTATTACGCTCAATTCTAATATTTTCCCTTCCGGAAACATCAATATAGCGCAGCTGCACAATGTCATTATTAGCGTAAGTAACCCCCTGAAAAAGGCTCTGCAGCTTTCTTTTATCATCAGCGCTATTCGATTTAATATACTGCTCTATTAATTTATTATGCGTAATTGAAGAGACAATCATTTCTGACGCAACTATATAGTCTTGCAGTACAACTCGTGAGAATTCCATATTGGAATTTGATTTTTCCTGAAACTCTTTATCAATATCTGCAATGCTGAAATGATAAGTGATAAATGAAGTCAGCAGTGCAACAATGACCCCGAAAATAACAAAATAAAGTGCAAAAATGAGATGATATTTTTTATTCGGCAATAAATAGATATTCATTATTCACCTCTGCTTTGCCTGATTCCTATATTCAATACATGATTTCTGCCTCTTTGATAAATTATAGGGTACATAAATACCTGCCCAGCGACTGTTCGCTCAATTAATAATCAATGTTTTATCCCCATCACCGCCACATTAAAGTACATCTCGGCAGACGCCTTGTTAGCGCACAGTGTGCGCATTTGTCTTTGACACAACACATCTTATCGAATGTATTGATTTCCATCATTAACTTCCCCCAGCCAGTCGGTTTGTTTAAAAGAACAGCTGCCAGCTGTATCCCATAAACTCTGTACAAGAAAATTCAGCCCTGAAGGTTATTGATTGAACAGATCCACCCGGCTTATGCCCTTACAAAAAGTACTATAATTATAGGTATCAAAGTTTAGCGGCAAAGAACCGGTTTACTGCAGAACAGCACTGCGCTGAAAATAGAAAACATGCATAACCTGATAGAGGGCCACATCATGAAAAATCTACACAAGAAGATTCTCTGCAGCCTTATTTTTATTTTCTGTCCAGCGCTGGCAGCAGTACCGATAACCCTCAACCAGCAGCTCAATTTTCATGCCCCAGAGCAGAGTATGTGGACTCAGGGAGGACCGATAGGCAGCATTGAAGAGAGTGATAGAATCGGCGGTGCGGCCGGCTTTGAATATACGCTAAGAGCCAGCAGCGGCACGGTAAGCGCTGATTTTGACGGCCTTTTGTCCATTGCTTATGACAATCAGCTTACCGGAAGTACACATACCAGTGTAAATTTGAATTTTCAGGGAAGTCCGGCAGCCGGGTCTTTATCAACATTTGCCGGTCTTAACATTGATTTCGACTGGTTTGTTGATACACATCTTCTCGGCATTCCGGTAACCGGATCCGGTAATGTTTTTTCAGCAAATTACTCACTGGATATCGATGAAGTTTTTACACCACAGCTTCCTCAAGAATTTACGTTTCAGCTCCCGCCTCCCTGGGGCAGCATAGACCTGACAATCCCTAAAGTTGAGCAGGGCTCAGACAGCTTCGGCCTGCTCAACCCGGGAGTTAATCTCGGCTTAGTTGATGTCGGGATTGATCTTGCTATTGAACAAACGGCCAGTTTCTGGGCAAACGGGTTAAACGGTTCAATTCTCGGCAGGCATAGAGATACGGGTTACAGCCGTTTTATGAATTTTAACCTCGGCACAAATGAAGGCATAAATTTAGGATTTGATCTGCCTTTAGACGGTTACTGGGACTTTTATCTAGCAGATATTATGCTGGAGAATACCTTCGTCAATGATATCGCTCTTACCCTCGATGCTTCACTTAAAGTAGATATCGGCGTGGCACAAAAAACCTGGTACTGGGACCTGCTGGATCAGGACATTTTTAACACCGATTTCGCATTACTGTTTAACAGCGAACACAGCAGTGACAAATTCAGCATTTTTGTGACTCCCGCACCTAATGCACTGTCAATGACTCTGGCTGCGCTTTTGATTGTTATCTTTAGAAAAAAGCACCGCCTGCACATAAACGGCAGCTGAATTTATGTAAACAGATCATATCAAGTAGATTTATATCCAAGCAGTCTCAAGGTGCAGAAATCGCCTTACTCAAGTATCTGGATTTACATATGAAGTCGTTTCCGGATGAAAAAACCAAAAATTACAACTGCTTCAGTGCTGATAATTCACATCCGCTAATTGCCTCTAAATTTGCGGTTATTTTTTCTGATGACCAGTCCCACCATGCTAATCGAAGTAACTCTTCTATTACCACCGGATCAAAGCGCTGTTTAATATGTGATGCTGGATTACCTGCAAAAACACAATAAGCAGGAACATCTTTTGTAACAACGGATTTACTTGCAATCACAGCACCGTGCCCTATTTTAACACCCGGCATTATTGTTACGTCATAACCAATCCAAACATCATTGCCTATTTCAGTATCACCTTTAAACGGTAAATCACCTTCTTTAGGCATCACTTTCTCCCAGCCGTTTGCAAAGATATAAAACGGGTAGGTAGAAAAGCCGGAAGTTTTATGATTTGCACCATTCATAATGAACTTAACGCCTTTTGCAATCGCACAAAATTTGCCGATAATCAGCTTATCACCGATAAATGGAAAGTGATAAAGCACATTACTTTCAAAGTTCTTCGGGCCAGCAGGATCATCATAATAGGTGTAGTCACCAACGATAATATTTTCACTTGTAATGAAGTTTTTAAGATAACCAACCTGTGGGAACCCTTTCATTGGTTCTTTTTCATTCGGGTTTGGGCCAAACAAAATATTCTCCTTGATTTATGGACTTACTGCACTAAAAAGTAATTATCAAAAAACAGCACAACCAATTACACAATAATCATTTATAAGCTTTTCCTTCAACTTTTATAGACTGGATAGAATAACCAAAATGCCAGGCCGTACGATCATCAATAGACAGATCGGTGAGATACTTAGTACCGTGGTTCTGCTGTTTGGCATTTTCAATGGCGGCATTTGTTGAAGGCGCCTCCCCCATTGGAATAATATACAAAAACCATGTCTGTGCAGACTCGCCGACAGCATCTGCCGCATATAAACCTTTTGCAGGGATGTTTTGATCAATAAAAGTATTAGAAATAAATGTACCGTGACTGGCCGTTGAACAGCCGCTAAGCAGCAGTACCAGCATTGATAGAAAAACATAAACCGTTGATTTATACATAATTCCCTCTCCTTTAGTATACTTTCCTCGTTATACCTGATGAACCGCTGATTTGAACAAGCAGATTATTACATCCTGAAAAAAAACGATAGCATGATTAACAAAGCATATATTTGAACTTCTTATCCGTCTATAAAGTAAAGAATATCCTTGTTAATTTAAAGAAAAATAATACAAAAGCCACCTTTAAGCTGCGCTAATGATTTGCATCTGCTTTTTTCTTTATATCCCCTCCCTCTCTTTCAACCACTCACTGAGTGATAGCTATTTTACATAAATATATTTTACCAACTACCTTTAGTTTACATACCACTTTATGCCTACCTAAAACACACCAAAATCACTACCTTTCACTTTTTTTCACCAATATTCACTCGGTTAACAAGCGTTTTTACTGTTAATTTGCCTCATGCAAACTGATGTTTACATGAATAATGATAAAAAAACAAAGTGAAATATTGTGAATGGCAACAATTTTCATATAAAAATTTGCTATAAAAAAAGGAAACTAAGGTATGAAAAAATTTAAGATGACAATGCTGGCATTGTCTATAGCAGCGGCAGTACCGGTAGCTGCTGAACCCCATTATCAACAGAGCCGCTCAGCAGCGTCTGAAGCGCAACAGGTGTTTGAAGTTAAAGATTCAATATACAGCGGCCCAACTTTAGCAACCCGCTATGAGGGATATACAGGAGAGGGCTATCTGCAACCGGATAAACGTAGTGGAGATCTCATCACCTGGACAGTGAATGTGCCTCATGATGGTGAATATGACATAAGCTTCAGCCATGCCAGCAATAATGATCGCCATATGCAGCTGTCAATTAATAATGAAGCGCCTGTCACCTATGATTTTCCTAATACCGGTGAGTTCGGCAACTGGACTGAATCTCAAGCACACAGAACTGTTTTAAACGCCGGCAGCAACACCATAACCCTAGAATCGCAAGGTTCACTTGGACCACATATTGATAACTTAAAAGTTACAGCCCTCCAGGAAAATGAAAATAGAGGTGTAATACAAGCAGAAGACAGCCTTTCTTTCGGCACTTCTATTGAAAACTCTATTCCGGGGTTTACCGGCACCGGTTATCGTAAAGGTGAGCTGATAAGGGACGATGTCGGTATTACATTCGGTTTTCAGCTTCCTGTAGACGGTAAATATAAGCTTAGTTTCCGTTATTCTTCTCTAGAGACACGTAGCTTCATTGTTTCAGAAGGTGGTAGCGGTGTAAGTACCTCTTATATTCTACCGTCAACCGAGACAGAGGAAAACTGGAGCTCTAGCCCGGAAATGACTATTGAGCTGACAAAAGGCCGCAACACTGTCAGCTTAATAACGGATCAAGAATTAATTCCAAATGTTGACCATCTTGAAGTTGTTTATATTGGTCCGTCTGGACCCGGTATTATTGATCCCGTCCCCCCTATCGACGGCACCGATCCTATCGACCCACTAGACCCGACCGATCCAAGCGTTCCAGCTAAACCGATTGATCCAGGTAATCCTCAAGAGCCTGTTGAACCGATTATAAATCCAGGAGAGCCGATTGACCCTATTGACGGCACTGATCCTGTCGATCCGCTAGACCCTAACGATCCAAATGATCCTGTTAAGCCGATCGATCCCGGTAACCCCGAAGATGAATTAATTCCAATCACTCCTCCCGCCCCTTTAACAGGTAAAGCTGAATTTGCACAGACCCATGTCTATACAGCTGATGATCAACGTATTGTGCCGAAGCTTATCCCTAAGCGTAATACACACCTCCTGTTTACTCCAGACACTCCCCTCGACAGCTCTCAGTCATTAGTGGTAACGGGTACAAGCGCTGCAGGTGAAGCATTAGGTACACTTAACCTAACACCGCCTGCACAACTACCGATTTATAAAGAGCAGATGGTTTCCAGTGAAGAGCTTGATAGTTATAGTCATCAAGCCTGGAGTGTGCAGCTTCCATGGTACTGGGTTACGCCTGGAGTGCAGTTGTCTGCCGCCATTCAGGCTGATAGCGGAGTATTGGGTAATGAAACTGATATTGCACTACCGCCCTTTACTGCAGAAACCCACCATACAGTGAGACGAGTTAAAATC
Source organism: Psychromonas ossibalaenae ATCC BAA-1528 (assembly GCF_000381745.1). Lineage (GTDB taxonomy): Bacteria > Pseudomonadota > Gammaproteobacteria > Enterobacterales > Psychromonadaceae > Psychromonas > Psychromonas ossibalaenae. Next base: position 79,042 of record NZ_KB906986.1, read on the forward strand.
CTTGCCTGGGATGGCGAATGGCAGGATCACCCATTCGATCGTGAAAAAACACTTGAGGGCCAGGCACTACTAAGAGACTTTTACGGTTCAGTGCCTGTTTCATCAATGACTTTATCCGATTTCAGTCCTATTTATATTAATGAATATTTAGTCAATAACGGCGAAGATATTATCTTGGTTGATAATGATGATGACTACAAAGCAACAGGTAACAAATATTACGATAAAATGCTAAAACGCATCACTGTAAGTGCTCTAACTGCAGATTATGGAGGTGGACTATTGCCTTCCAACATGCAGGGAGGGCCTCGGGCCAACACCGTTAACGTAGGCATGGGGGAAGCTCGTGAAGCCGATGGCTCTCTTCATGACCTAGCCGATACAGGCGTTGCTGGAGGATCACACGGATGGTCTGCTATTTGGTGGAACTCTGACTGCGGAAATGCTTTTATTCATGAAGTAGGTCATGCATACGGTTTATCCCATTTCACAACAGGCACAGCAGAAAGATGGGGCATTGCCGATGAGTACCCTGAAGACGGGGTTAATCTTGCCGGCCACCCTAGCGGCTTTGATACCGTCAGCCAGCAGTTTAGAAGTTGGTACCGAGTTGACAGCAGTGGCCCTATTGAAAACAATTCAGAACTGGATGGTAAACATGATCCGATGAACGGTGGCGATAAAGCCTGGGCAGGTAGCTATTGTTATCCGCAGTTTACCGCTTATCATGCACAAAAAATCCAGAATAATATGGAAAATAGAGCTATTTATGCCCAGTCAGACAATGGACCTATTATCGTCGAGTGGGATTCTGAATCACATTCCTACCAACCGTCAGAAATAGAATATGATGTAAACCCAGTACAGATCAACAGCCCTATTATCACCATTTTCGGTCAGTTTTCGGCAAACGGGGATCTCGCGCTTATTCAACCGGCTATGTACAACGCAATAGGTAATATTTTCGAGCACCCTTCACCATTCGAACCTGGACTACCCGTTGAATATAACGGCAGCCAGTTCTACTTAATTATCGACTTTGATGATGATAGCCGGCAGTCGATATTGATCGGTAAAAAAATGTCAACGGCCAATGCACTATACGATTTTGGGTTAAACCTTGCGTACAATAATGTTCAGGCTAAACCTGTAAATATCAGCCTCTACAAAGCTAATGAGGCTTATCCAAATATCGTCCATGAACAAAGCACACTGCTGGCCAGTCGAGATGAAATCAGCGACATGAAACCAATAGCAGAACCACTCAGTATTTCTGAAGGTTATATGGGTAAACGAAATATTGAATTAACTGAGTTTTGTACAACAGAAGTTCACTGTGAAGAAACGGCTCTCGAGGTAGAAACATATTACCCTAATGCTGCACTGGTGATGGCAGACTACCATACAACCCCCGGAGAGGTCAGCGGCGGACTTATTTTTGATGGTGAAGCCGGTCAGACAACCGTGACGTTGGACAATAACAAAGATGTTCCTGTCTATGCGACAGCGAGCAGACGTATTAATTTCAATAACGGCACCTCCCTTGACCTTCCGGTTAATGACGCAACTGTGTTTGATGATGTGAATTCAGAGAGCATTCGTATCTGGGCTGAAATCGAAGATAACCTGCACTTATCAGAACATGCAGGTATATTCAGATCAGACTGGCAGGATAACATGATGAAAATTTATCCCGCAGTCAATGGTGTAGTATTGGATTCAGATGCAAATTCCTTAAGCATTCGCTCAGAGTTGACACTACCGCGCAAGCCTGGCTCTGCTTTTTATGTTGATGCGCAGAACAATAGTTTCTATTTTGCCAATGAGCTGATTACAGACGAAAACCCTCATCGAAACACGTTGGTAAATACCTGTGCGCAGTTTGACGGTTTAGCACGTGACGAACACTTCGCAGATATGTTTGAGGAATTTGGTCGTTTGGATCATTTCCTTAACCTAACACCTGAAACAGAGTTTTGGTCATCTGAACTAGATCCTGAACGTAGCGACAGAAATGGAGCTTATAATATCAACCGAATGACAGACAGCAAATCAAATCTTTCTTGGGAGTGGGATTACGTTACAGGTTATGGGGCAATTTGTATTGAATACCCAGAAAATTAGCCTCCGTCGCTAAATAGATTGATTTTCTAAATATATTAACAGGCAGTCACTGAAACAGTCAGTTTCTGCCTGTATTTATACACTCGATTTATAGACCTGACATCTGCCGCTGAAACAGCAGTGACATAGGTTTGCTGCAGTGTTCTCTTTTTTATCCTATGACTCACCTTCAACTAGTTTTTCAACAATCCGACTGCAGGCTAAACCGTCACCATAGGGGTTATGTGCTTTTGCCATCTGCTGATACAAATCATTATTAGAAAGCAGCTCTAATGCGCTAGTGGTTATTTTATCAATGTCAGTACCAACTAACTTCACCGTACCCGCTTCTACCGCTTCCGGGCGCTCAGTGGTATCACGCATCACTAATACAGGTTTACCCAGCGATGGGGCTTCTTCCTGCACGCCGCCCGAATCGGTAATAATTAAATAACTGCGGTTCATTAAATATACAAAGGGCAGGTAATCTAAAGGCTCTATTAAAAAGACATTATCCAGGCCTGACAAAATTCTGTTTACCGGCTCACGCACATTAGGATTCAAATGCATTGGGTATAATATCTGCACATCCGGACGCATTTTCGCGATATTTGCTAACGCTTCACAGATCCGTTCAAAGCCGCCGCCGAAGCTTTCCCGCCGGTGACCGGTCACTAGAGTTAATTTTTTATCTTTATCTAAGAAAGAAAATATACTGTCAAGTTCAGCCGTTAGCGATGCATCATGCTGCAGCTTATCTTTCACCCATAAAAGTGCATCGATAACAGTATTGCCTGTTACTGTAATGCGCGATTCGGGTACCAGCTCTTTGATTAAGTTATCTTTTGCGCCTTGAGTAGGCGCAAAGTTATATTGAGTCAGTACGCCGGTTAATTTTCTATTTGCCTCTTCAGGCCAGGGGGAATAGAGGTTTCCGGTCCGCAGCCCGGCTTCTACATGAGCAATTTTGATCTGTTTATAAAATGCGGCTAAAGAAGCTGAAAAAGTAGTGGTAGTATCACCGTGCACCAGTACTATATCCGGCTTAAAGTCATCCAGGACTTCTTTTAAACCATTCAATATATTCCCGGTGACATCAAACAGATCCTGCCCTGGTTTCATTATATTTAAGTCATAATCGGGGGTGATTTCAAATAAGCTTAATACCTGATCTAACATCTCCCGGTGCTGTGCTGTTACACAGACCCTGCAGATTAAATTACTCTGCTCACCCAGCTTATGTACCAGCGGGGCCATTTTAATCGCTTCAGGACGCGTACCAAATACAGTTAAAACTTTTTTCATATCTACTCCAGAAAACTAAAATTCGTAGAATAAGTACCTAACTTAAACTGCAGAAAAATGCACTGCCGAATACATGCAAAACACTGTTTTTCACCAGAAGATGCAAGTAATTAAAGCATACAATCTAAATAACAGCGAACCGCTGCAGTAGATTTAAACAACTAATAACAGAGGGAAATTAAAGAAGATCTGTGCATGTACAAATAAGTACAAAAAATAGAATAGTACAGGCTGAACTATCATAGCGCGTAGTGCCGGACTCTGGCCTTTAACGGACAGCGCTTTCTCGTTAAATATCGAGACGTAAAAGAGGCTTGAAAATTCATTATATTCAAGCCTCTGCAGTTTAATTTACAGTAGACGACAGCTTACAGCTGCGTCCAGGCATCCTGCCAGGCTGTACCTTTCCCTGGCTCATAAGCCCAGGCGGCACCCGCACACCAGCCCGTATAAGGGTGAGGTTTACACTCGTATAAACTGCCGTAATTAGAAACTACGTCACCTTCTCTATAAGAAAACCCTTCTACATAGGTATCTTCACTTGGCGGCGGTGTTCCCGGATCAAAACCTTTCATCAGCACTTGATGATTGGCGTAATCAGTTTTATCATTTGCGCTGGTTACTTCAAGCTCAAAAATATAAGTAACATCCGTTTCCTACTCCGGTAATGCGGCTTTCAGCGTTACTTCATCGGTAACGGCACTGCTGACACCTTCTGGTAAAATCCACTGGTAATCAAGGTCTTCACCATGAGGATCATTTGACTGCTCAGCAGACAGGATTATCTGTCCGGCAGACTCAGCCTGTTCAGGCCCGTTTATAACCGCATTCGGCGGCAGCTCTTCATCTCCCCCGCCTTCACCGACAATAATAACGTCAGGGTTATGATACTCAACACAGCTGACATAATCTCCTTCATTAAGCGCACTAAACGGCGTCTGATAATTCACTAAGTGACAGGCATATGGTTCACTGCTGCTCCACGACTGCTCCCAGTAAATATCAAGTGCAGCAGAACCGTTATTATCAAAAGGTTTCATGTCTTTACAACCGATCACCTCATCACTTTCAATCGGCACCTCCTGATATTCAGCATGACTTTGGTAATAACTCATCCGGTTAACTGACTGTGGTTTTTCAGTACCGGAGCCGCACTCAAGACCACTGTTAATAATAGGCTCTGTTCCAGATAGTTGTTGTCTATACTTGTAAGTACGCATAACTTATTGAAGCTAAAAGCTATGGATACTAAATCATTTACCAAACAGCTTAACCAAATAACTAAAACTCTTCTAGCGATGACACCTGCTCAAAGAGAAATTGTTCACCAGTCGATCCAAGCATCACAGGCTGAAATCACCGTTAATGAGATGTTTCAGCCTATGTTTGATAATTCATCTCAATGTCCTCACTGTCATTCGAGTCATTTTAAAAAGTGGGGCAAAGCTGGTAAGACACAGAGATATTATTGTAAGAGTTGCCATAA
>NZ_KB906987.1 GCF_000381745.1 Psychromonas ossibalaenae ATCC BAA-1528
ATCCCCGATAAGCTTCAAAGCACTCAAATCCAACGACACCGATGTATCGCTGTCGGTTGTTTGAGTGTAGCCCTTCGCTGTCGGCGGATTATTAGGCACGGGAGGATTAGCATCCGCCACATTAACCATTATTAATCCCAAACCGTAGCCGCCGCGTTCATTTTCCACCACATAGGTGGCGGAATCAACCCCGATAAAACCTGCCGGGTTGTAGGTTACTTTGCTGCCGGAAAGCACAAAACGTTCATCTGTCTGCAGCAGCTTAGTGACGCGCAGCGAATCGCTGTCGGCACCACTGATATAAGCGCTTAAATCCACTGTCACAGAAGTATCATTGTCGGTTTCCAAGGTGACATTCTGGGCTTTTGGCGGAGTAGTATCGCGTTCGCTGATACTAATAATCAGTTCACTGCTTTTGGATTCATTCGCGGTTTCCGCCGTGTAGCGGACTCGGGCAATACCAGAAGAGAGGGCCGTCAGAGTCACCGACGGCGAGGCAATAGTACCGACTTTTACCAGCCCCGTAGGGTCATTAACATCGCTTAACTGCCAGTCCAGTCCGGAACTCACGCTCGAGGAAATATCGAATGGGCGAGTTTCTCCCGCTGTCATGCTCAGCACCAATGGATTAACCTGCAAAGGTGCAGGAACTGCAACGGGGTGAACGGTGACCTGTATTTCCGCCTGTGCTATCCCTCCCTTACCGTCCGATACGATATACACGAAACTGTCCAGGCCGCTGAAACTGCCGGAAGAATAGGTAATAGTCTTAGCATCGGTTATCGAAGCACGCCCGGAAGCTGCAATTAGTTTAGTCAGGGAAACTTCATCCCCGTCACTGTCATTCACCAAAGTGCTGATATCAATATCAAGGCTTTCTCCCTGATTTAAAGACACCGCATGGTTTTCTGCTGTCGGCGGGGTATTAGGCACAGGCGGGTTGGCATCTTTCACGACAACTGAAATATATCCGACAGCAAAGCCGCCGCGTTTATCTTCCACCACATAGGCAGCTGAATCAACCCCGATAAAATTTGCCGGAGTGTAGGTTACTGTGCTGCCTGAAAGCTTAAAACGAGTATTTGCCTGCAGCAGCTTAGTCACGCGCAGCGAATCGCTGTCAGTGCCACTGATATAAGCGCTTAAATTCACTGATAAAGGGGTAATATTATCCGTATTCAGGGTAATATTCCGGGCTTTTGGCGGGGTAGTATCGGCCTCACTGATGCTAATAATCAGTTCACTGCTTTTGGATTCATTCGCAGTTTCCGCCGTGTAGGAGACTCTGGCAATACCAGAAGAAAGGGCCGTCAGTGTCACCGACTGCGAGGCAATAATACCGACTTTTACCAGCCCCGCAGGGTCATTCACAGCGGTTAACTGCCAGTCCAGTCCGGAACTCACGCTTGAAGAAATATCGAACACAGTCGTATTTCCAGCTGTCATGCTCAGTACCAGTGGATTGGTCTGCAAAGGCGGTGGAACTGCAACGGGGTTTACGGTGACTTGTATTTCCGCCTGCGCTATCCCTCCTTTGCCGTCCGATACGATATACACAAAACTGTCCAGCCCGCTGAAACTGCCGGAAGAATAGGTAATAGTCTTAGCATCGGTTATCGAAGCACGCCCGGAAGCTGCAATTAGTTTAGTCAGGGAAACGTCATCCCCGTCACTGTCACTCACCAAAGTGCTGATATCAATATCAAGGCTTTCTCCCTGATTTAAAGACACCGCATGGTCATCGGCCGTCGGCGGGGTATTAGGCACAGGCGGGTTGGCATCATTTACGATAACTGAAATTTGTCCGATAGCAAAGCCGCCGCTGCCGTCCTCCACGCTGTACATCGCTATATCATTACCCACATAGCCTGACGGCGTATACGTCACATCCATACCATCCAGAGTAAAGCGGTCTGGCGATTGAGCAAACATGGAAATGGTCAGCGTGTCGCCGTCTGCGTCACTGACTGCCTGCGACAAATCAATAGAAATAGAGGTTTCACTATCGGTACTGCGTCTAATGTCGGCAGCCGTTGGCGGGGTGCTGGAGCTGCTGACATCCTGCACGGCCAGATAAAAAACGGAGGAATAAGTTTTACCCTCTTGAGTTATCAGCCAGGAAAGTGCCGTTACCCCGGCGTGATCAGCCGTCATTGTAGCGCTGCTTCCGTTAATGCTGATATTACTTACCAGCCCTTTAGGATCAGTCACTGAGGTCAGCTGCCATGATTTGTCGCTGTTGACATAAGGTGCTGCATCCATGGTCAGAACCTGGCCTTTATCCACCGTAAAGGAAAACTGCGTCAAAACGGGGGCGTTGGGAGACTGTTTTTGAACAGTATCAAACTCTACATCAGTTGAGCGCTTACACCCTGTCAAGGTAAGCAGTAAGAGCACAAAAATAGCTTTGCAGCTTTGTCTACAAATTTTTATTGCAGGAATACCGCCGCCAGAACCGCCGAAGATGGAGAGCAATGCAATGCCTGTTGAGGTTGTCTTTTTTTTGATGAAAGAGTTCATGTGATTAAACCTTGCTTATTAAGTTGTGTGTTGTTGTTTGTAAATTGCTCATGATAATAAGAAGCGTGTTCTTGATTTGTAAAATCAAGAACTGTGATTTAAACTCAATAAGTGTGAAGTTTTTTGCAACATGTTGAACAGTAACTGTTTTTTCATTTTCCTGACGGAGTGGTTAATATCCTGGTAGTAATAAATTATTATACGTCTCCAAATGCTGAGCTAAGACTGTAATGTATCGTAGATGTTGTTTTTATGCGGTTTTCGAGCTGCAGGCTGTGATTTGTGATGTTTTGCTAATCTTCGGGTAAAAGATGATTAATTGATGTTGTGCTGTTAACGCGAGCTTAACAGCAAAGCATACAAATAAACTGCGGCTTGTTTTTTGCCTGTTTATTTACTCTTAAGCATCTCAATATGTGCGATGCCGTCTTGATCATCATAGGGTTTGCATACCGCTGTAAAGCCCAGCTTCTCATAGAAGCGTTGTAAATACAGCTGTGCAGAAATACGGGTCACCTGGCTGGGATATTCTTTTTCGATCAGCAGCAGCGCTTTTTTAGTGAGTTCTTTTCCTAGTCCTGAGCCTCTGCTTTCTTTGCTGGTCAGAGCACGTCCGATAGAGGGCTCCTGATATTTATGTTTGGGAAACACAACGCGTAAATAAGCCGTTATTCGGCTGGATTCAGAATCATCAGATTTTTGTACAAAAAGGTGCCAGGAATTTTTATCCAGACCATCGGCGTCCAGATAAGCACAATCCTGTTCGACAATGAAGATTTCCTGGCGAATTTTTAGTATTTCATATAATTCATCTAATGAAAGCTGTTCATATTTTTTACAATGCCATTCATACATATTTTCCTGCCTCCGTTTTTATTGATGCCGCATTTTATAAGAGAAGTACCTGTTTATTTTAGAGATGTGCCCACTGGATTTCTGCCGTCACAGGCGCCTTTTTCGAGATTCTGCAGCGGACTGACGCCTTTTTGCAGCCAGCGGTGATCTTCACGGCTTAAGACCCGGTAACGTGTTGGTGTTATGCCTAAATAGCGCTGAAAAGTATGATAAAAGCGGCTGCTGGAGTTAAAACCGACAGTCAGTGAAATATCAAGAATAGTGCGGTCTGTATCGCTGAGCAGTGCTCTGGCATGATTAATTCGCATTGCTGTTATGTACTGTTTAATAGTCAGCTGCATAACGCGTTGAAACAAACCCATCGCATAGTTGGCATGCAGGCCGATATGATCCGCTATCTGCTGTATTGTTAAAGGACTGTCGTGATTCGCTGCAATATAAGCGAGCATTTGACGTACGTAAAACTGCGAGTGTTTGGACACTCCCTGGCTGCTGGATTTCTCACACTGGTTGCTTAACAAGCGTTCCCAGCCGTCTAGGCAGATGCGCTTAAGCATTAAGCAGATTTCATCCGCTACCAGCTGCTGGCGGCCGGGAGCCGACTGCTCCATTTCCGATGTCCAGCGCTCAAGCTCAAACTCACTGACCAGCCCGGGGCGGGATGACTGCAGCACTGCCCCGTGGGTTATCTGGTTAAGCAGTTCGCGGCTCAAGGGCCAGGAAAGGAAAAGGTGTATGGGTATATTGATTATGCCCATATTATGACTTTGACCGGGATCGGTTAAACGGTGCGGGACCGAGGCCCAGAAAAGGCAGATACGGCCTGCTTTAAGGAGCAGCGGCTGACCGTTGATAATATATTCCACATCATCACCGAAGGGGATATTGACCTCTACCTGGCCATGCCAGTGATAACCCGGCATCTCATGGGGAGGGCGTAATTCAACATCAATTTGATCATAGGATGAATACAGCGACAGAGGGCTGACGGTGACACTTTCCGTTGAATAGGCATCTATTGTTTCCAGAGTTAACTCAGGGTCAGTCGGTGTTTTCATCACAATTCCGAGGTTAAAAATACAGTCCCTAATATGTAGCAGATTATGTCAATTTAAACTCAGATGCGGATCATAGTCTGAAAACTTCTGGAAGATATTGTAACCTATTGATATAAAGAATAAATCCTTTAAATATCTGATGCTTATCTAAGCATTTCAGCTTTCATTTATTTTCTCTGCTGATAAGGAGCCTGTTGATTGAGCATAGCGATGCAAAAGAGCATCTGTTATCTGCTCTAATTTGTCTCATTTCCTAAGATTTTCTACTGCCTTAACAGGGATCTGAGAAAACAGGACATTGATAAGTTTATTCGAGGAGATGCGCTCAGCGGCGTTATGTAATGATGCTGTTATCGAAACGAAATGAAATAACATGAAATAAGGATACAAGTAACATGAAAAACCCGAAAATAGCCTTTATCGGCGCAGGCTCTACGATTTTTGTGAAAAATATTCTTGGTGATATTTTTCATAAAGCCTCACTTAAAAATGCAGATGTCGCTCTAATGGATATTGATCCAGAGCGTCTTGCAGAATCCCATTTAGTGGTTAACAAATTAATGGATACAGCGGAAGCCCGTGGTCAGCTTAGCAGCCATACCAGCCAGAAAGAAGCGCTTCAGGATGCAGATTTTGTGGTTGTAGCTTTTCAGATTGGTGGTTATGAGCCTTGTACTGTCACTGACTTTGATGTTTGTAAGCGTCACGGTTTAGAGCAGACGATTGCTGATACCTTAGGGCCGGGCGGCATTATGCGTGCACTGCGTACTATTCCTCATCTTTGGAAGCTTTGCGAAGATATGACTGAGATCTGCCCGGATGCCGTAATGCTTAATTATGTAAATCCGATGGCAATGAATACCTGGGCAATGTATAAAAAGTTCCCGAATATTAAGCAGGTTGGTTTATGTCACTCGGTTCAGGGAACGGCTGAAGAGTTAGCGGATGATCTTAATATTGATGCTTCCGAGCTGCGTTATGTCTGTGCAGGTATCAACCATATGGCTTATTACCTGTCGCTGGAGAAAAAAGATGCGCAGGGTAAATACGTCAGTGTCTACCCGGATATGCTGGCTGCTTTTGAACGTGGTGATGCACCAAAAGCTCGTAAAGATCATCTGCGCTGTCAGAATCTGGTTCGTTATGAGATGTTTAAAAAGCTCGGATACTTTGTGACTGAGTCGTCTGAGCATTTTGCTGAATATACGCCTTACTTTATTAAACCTAACCGTCCGGATCTGATTGAACGTTACAAGGTGCCGCTGGATGAATATCCGAAACGCTGCGTTGAGCAGATTGCCGACTGGAAAAATGATCTGCAGGAGTTTAAAAACGGTGAAAAAGTGGAAGTACCGGCTTCCAATGAATATGCCAGCGTGATTATCAACTCCATCTGGAGTGGTGAGACGAGTGTGATTTACGGCAACGTGCGTAATGACGGCCTGATCAGCAATCTGCCTGAAGGCTGCTGTGTTGAAGTGCCTTGCTTAGTTGATGCGAACGGCATCCAGCCTACAGCAGTCGGCCGTCTTCCAAGTCATCTGGCTGCTCTGATGACCACCAATATTAATGTTCAGACCTTAGTGACAGAAGCCATTACTGAAGAGAAACGCGAAAGTATTTACCATGCTGCTATGTTAGACCCGCATACAGCTGCCGTGCTGGGAATCGACGAGATTTATGCCCTGGTTGATGATTTGATTGAATCCCATCAAGGCTGGCTGCCTGAGTGGATTTATAACAACTCTAATGATTAGGTCTATTTTAACCAGCGTAAATAAATAGAACATTATTGGACTGCTGTTACCGCTGATAAATCGATGCCCTTCGCTGTGGAGGGCATATTTAGGAGAAAAATTATGAGTTTAACAATGAAGACAAAGTTGAGTTACGGCTTTGGCGCTTTTGGTAAAGACTTTGCTATCACCATTGTTTATATGTACCTGATGTTTTACTACACCGATGTCGCTGGTATTTCTGCGGGCGTGGTCGGGACTATTTTCTTAGTTGCACGATTTTGGGATGCGTTTAATGATCCTATTATGGGCTGGGTGGTAAATAATACCCGCAGCCGCTGGGGTAAATTCAAACCCTGGATTCTTATTGGTACCATCGCTAACTCTGTGGTGCTGTATATGCTGTTTCAGGCTCATTATATTGAAGGACCATGGCTTATCGTTTATGCCTCGGTTACTTACATTTTATGGGGCATGACTTATACCTTAATGGATATTCCGTTCTGGTCATTGGTGCCGACGCTAACGCTGGATAAACGTGAGCGTGAAGAACTGGTTCCTTTCCCGCGTTTTTTTGCCAGCTTAGCATGGATTGTGATCGCAGCGATTGCGATGCCGTTTGTCGACTATGTGGGTGGAGATGATAAAGGTTTTGGTTTTCAAATGCTGACGCTAGTGTTGATTGTCTGTTTTGCACTGTCGACATTTATCACTCTGCGTAATGTAAAAGAACGCTACTCGACTGCTAACTTAGACGACACTAAAGTTGAAGATAAAGTGCCGCTTAAGAAAATGATATCGCTTATCTACAAAAACAGCCAGCTGAGTAGTTTGTTATTTATGGCGCTGTCTTACAACACTGCAACCAATATTATTATGGCGTTCGCAGTTTATTACTTCACTTATGTTGTTGGTGACCCTGATCTGTTCCCGTATTACATGGCATATGCCGGTATCGCAAACCTTATCACCCTGGTGTTATTCCCTAAACTAGCTAAGCTATTCTCCCGCCGCCAACTTTGGGCCGGTGCGTCAATCTTCCCTATCCTAGGCTGCGGAGTATTGATTTATATCGGTATGAACGATTCGCAGAGCATATTTCTGATTTCAACTGCCGGCATACTGCTGCAGATAGGTACCGCGCTGTTCTGGGTACTTAACGTGATCATGGTCGCGGATACTGTGGACTACGGTGAATACAAATTAGGTGTGCGCTGCGAAAGTATTGCTTATTCGGTACAGACTTTAGTGGTCAAAGCCGGCTCTGCGTTTGCTGCTTTCTTTATCGGTATCGCACTGACATTAGTTGATTACGTGCCTAATGTTGAACAGTCTGCCGATACCATTTTAGGCATGCAGTTCATCATGATTGGTCTGCCAGCCTTATTCTTTGCCGTCACGCTGGTTCTGTACTTCCGTTACTATAAATTAAACGGCGCTTACCATGCCAAGGTGCAAGCCCATCTGGAAGATAAATACGACGGTGCTGCCGTACCTCAGTCTTAACAGCTAACCGGGCAGGCTGTGCATAAATGCCGGTCTGTCTGTTTTACCCCTTTTAACAAATACCTGTTTATCCCGTCTCTGCTGCTGACTTTATTCGGCTGTATTTCAAGGGAGGGTATTTGACTGCCTGAATTTGGCGGTAAATGTAACAGCAAACAGCATAAAACTAATCTGATGTGATTTTGGAGAGAAAAGTATGAAGTTGAAGTATTTAGCATTTGCTCTATCCGGTGCGCTGGCACTAAGTGGATGTAATGATGACAGCAGTAGCGGGGGCTCAAATACGGGCCCGGAGACTGAAAACCTGAGCGTAAAAGGAATGGGCTCGGTAGGTACTGTTTTAGAGGGAAACTTTGATATAAAAGAGGGCCAGAGCAGTGCAGATGTGTCCAGCGTGAGATGGCTCATCTCTGACACTAAAGATGCTGATTATGTGCCTATCTCCGGTGCAACGGAAGAGTCGCTGCTGATAGACCAGGCTCAGCTCCATAAATATATTAAATTTGAAGTCTCTGCTGTTGGTGAAGACGGAACTGTCGGAGAGCCGAGCTTAAGTGAAGCTGTGGGGCCGATAGATATTAATATTGTCAATAATCCGAGTTTTGATAATAAAGGGCTGGGCTGGAGTTACGATGTAGCGAATATTAAAGGTTCATTTACTTATCAGGGAGAAAACCGTGGACGTATCGCGATCGGTGCAGATCACGGTATTACCCAGACGATTACCATTCCGGAAACGGCTTATTATGATCTGTCTGCTTATATCAACAGCACAGGTGCTAATGCAGAATTTGGTATCAAAAATCTATTTGATGAGGTGCTGATTAACCGTACTGCAGCTGTCAGCAACAAGTATAAATTCTCAAAAGTAACCACTATTCCACTGGAAAAAGGCGAGCAGGTCAAAATATTTTTCAACGGTTCCAATGACAGTGCGGTGAATGTGGATAACGTTAAGTTATCAAAAACGGACAAGGACGAGCTGCCGGTATTAAATCAGGTTATTCAGTTTGCTGTGGATCAGCAGTCTGGAGAAACCGGCATTAACAAAAATGATAAGACGATTGATTTTTTTGTGCCTTATAACACCGATATCAGCAGTTTAACTGTGAGCGCAATGAGTGTATCACAGGATTCAACTTCATCAGTGAGCACTGGCGACATACTTGACTTCACTGATCCTGTCAGCATTGAACTGATCGATAAAGACGGCGGGACTGAAACCTGGACGGCGGCTGTTACTGTTAAAGATAAAGAGGTGGCAATCAGCTCATCAAATGAGAGCCTGGAAGATTCCTTTAACTGGGCAATTGATAAAACCAAACAGTTTGTTATGACCGGTAAAAACGGTCTGGTGAACCGCGATGAGAATAATAATGACGGCAGTGGACGAGCGGATTACCTGCCTTCCTACTGGGCTGGTTATTATGACAGAACCGCATTTTATTCAAGAGACTTTCTGCATCAGGCTGCCGGAGCAAAACTGGCTGGTTTAGATAATGAAAACTTTTCAATGTTCGAGATCTTTGCTCATCATTCAACAGAGTCCCGCAAGTGGTATACGCTATGGGCGGTTAACTTTGACGGTAGTCCGCATACCATTGATTACGTGCATGATGATTACTTTGTAAGGGAAGTCCCGGCGCAGTTTGAGTTTATTGAAAAAGCCTATGAGCAGTTCCTGTGGACCGGTGACCGACGCTATATCGAAGATGAACAGTTATGGCTTTTCTACACAAAAGTCATGACAGATTATATCTACCTGCATGATACGCAGACTAATAACGGCGTTGCTGAAGGTTACGGCGGCATCTTTGAAGGCTCTGCAACTTACAATGAACGCGGCGAGTTTCCCATTGAGGCCGGTGACGGTATAGGTTCTCAGTACCAGGCGATGGTTGCTTATACAGCGATGCTGGAAGCGCGCGGAGAAACCAGCAGTGCGCAGGAATGGCGTACTAAAACAGAAGAGTTTAAAACGTTTTTCAATGAAGACTGGAGCGTGGCGGATATTAATAACCCCGAAGCTAACTATGTCAATATTGTTCAGAAAGACGGTGTGCGCCTGAATGATTTCGGTAAAGAGAACAGCTGGTTTATGCCCATGAAACTCATTACTGAGCCGGGTCCTAGAAATGATAACTACCTGGACTTTATCTCTGCCAATGTAGGTGACGGCATCGGTTCAACGCCTGAAGCACCGCATAATATCGAAGCCTACACCTACCTGCCGGAAACTTTCTTCCCTTACAACCGTAATGAGGAAGCCTGGAAATGGATGGAATATATCATCAGTGTACGTGAGCTGCCGCATGAGCGTCCGACACAGGGAACCAACGGTGATTACCCGGAAATTTCATTTACCCTGATTTCTCATACCATAGAAGGCTTGATGGGTATTGAACCTGATGCTGCCAATGATGCTGTAGTAACCGCTTCGCACCTGCCGCAGGATATCAGCTGGTTAGAAGTGCAGTATCTGCAGATTGGTGATCAGGAGCTGGCGGTAAGGCATGACGGCATTACTAGAACAGCTCTAACTAACGACTCTGACAGACCGTTAAACTGGGAAGCAAGGTTCTACGGCGACTACGCGCAGCTTAGCGTTAACGGTTCATCTCAGCCTGCACAGCAGAAAGAGGTTAACGGTGTGTTAGTGAGCTATATCGAAGTCACTGTCGATCCGTCTGCAGTTCTTACTGTGGAAGTGACTAACTAAAACATTCAGCGCCGGCAGGGAGCAGCACAATTCGGCGCAGCAATAACTTTCCTCGACAGTTTACCTGTCGGGGAGCATGTGAAGAAAAAGCAGCAGAGCGTTGCTTTTTTTTTGCCGAATTTTGTGAAAAGTCTTTTAATTATATTTTAAGTGAGGAAAAACAATGAATTATAATCGTCTATCGCTTGCTGTTGCGGCCGCTTTATTACCTGTGACGGTACTAGCTTCAAATGTGAATGAAACCCAGGAGAGCCAAAGTGTTGATGATCTGCAGCAGCAGGTTCTTGCAAACACTGCTGATATTGCTGAGGGGGTAGTGTTCTCTGGTTATGCGCGTTACGGTCTGCACTACACCGACGACCTTTTTGAATATGTCACTGCCGATGGTCAGCTTGCCGGTAATGCCACCGGGCGTTTAGGTAATGAAGGAAACGGCGGTGAGTTTCAGTTTTCTAAAGCGTTTAAATCAGATGACGGCGTTGTCTGGGATATTGTGCTGATGATGGAACACTGGAGTGATGAGATTGGTCTGAAAAAATTCTATGCAGGCGCGTCAAATGTTTTTGCTTCACAACCGGATCTGTATTTATGGGCGGGGCGGGATTTCCATCAGCGTCCAGCGCAGGCACTTAATGATTATAAATGGATGCAGCATGACGGTCAGGGCGCAGGTTTTTATAATTTAGATCTGGGGGGGCTGAAGCTGGATCTGGCCGGTGTTGCTGAAGTTGACGGGGTCAGCGACAGCGGCAATTATGCGCTTACTTCTAAACTGCACGGTATCAGTTTAACAGACTCTATCGACCTCAGCCTGCTGGCAAACTATGGTTTTGAAAGTACTCAGTATGATTTAGAGACAGGCAATGAAATCAATCAGAACAGCAGTACTGCTTACCAGGTTGGTGCGGTTATTGACAGCCGCTGGTCAAAAGGTTCAAACCAGTTTGTTGTACGTTATGCGGATAATGCTGACAACACAGTATTTGCAAAAACAGAAGATTTAACCACTTTATACGCCAGCCTTGAAGGTAATGTTTCGCTAAGTGAACAAGTCGCTGTCGAGTATTTAGCTGCTTACCATAATCTTGAAAATAAGAAAGATGCAAGTGAAGACCGTACTAACTACAGTACCATTGTCCGCCCTATGTATTTCTGGAATAACGTGCATTCTACCTGGTTAGAAGCGGGTTATTCACTGGTTGATTTTAATAATGCCGGTGAAAACAGTGCATGGAAAGTAACACTGTCACAGAATATTAGTTTTGGCAAAGGCAGCGGTGAACGTCCGATGCTGCGTTTTTATGCAACAGTTGGTGAAGCGGATAATCAGGTGAATTATTCACAAAACAGTTATGAGCCGGAACAAGATACATTTGCTGTTGGTGCAATGTGGGAAGCCTGGTGGTAAAAAAAGCCTATTTAAATAACTTATAAATAGTAACAGACGGAAAAAGTTTGCCGACCAGACCGTCTGTTAAACACAGAATATAACTTAAATTATTTAATGCAAAATAAACCCCTTCATTGACAGCATGTTCTTCTGTTTCTTATCTTTGCTTAATGTTGTTTTTCTTGTTTTTTAATTGAGCAGTTAGCTGTTTGTAAAATTTAAGCTGTTAACTCGAACAGATATAAGCTGTATTCGTCTACCTGTTTATTCCGCCAAAATAGTGATGCTTTCATTGGCGCTGCGGGCCTGATTACGGTCTATATTATATATTATCGACATCACTAAATAGTCTCCTGTAAAGCTGGTGCTGAGATATTTACAAATGCGGAGTTGCAGATCATGATTGTTGAGCAGCGTATTTCTGAAGTTTGCGTGGGTATGTATATTCTGGATATCACCTCCCCGAAAGGAAAATTCCATCTTGCTAAGGCTGGCTGGATTGAAAATGAACAGATCTTGAAAGGTTTTAGAAACAAAGGTATAGAGCGCGTCCTTATCGATACCAGTAAACAAAGATCGCTGACTAAACCTGCTTTGTTACCCGCAGAGAAAAGTAGAATCTTTTTTCAGCAGGAAGTGGTTAAAGCAAAACATGTATTTGATGAATCTAAAGATATCCAGAAAAAACTGTTTCATGACGCCCAGAACGGCTGCCCTTTAGATCTGGAGCCGGTCAGTAAAATCACCGATGAGTCTATGGATCTTATTTATAACAACCCCAGTGCGCTTGCCTGTGTGCTTAATATTCGTCGCAAAAATGAATACTTACTGGAGCATTCCGTTGCCGTTTCTGTACTGGTGACTATTTTTGCTTTTTTTATGCACTTAGAAAAAGAGACTGTCAGGCAGCTGGCTATTGGTGCTTTTCTGCATGATGTCGGTAAGGTGAAAACTCCCGCCAAAATACTCAACAAAGAGGGGAAATTAAGCGACAATGAATTTGCGATAATGAAGCAGCATGTTATTCATTCTATTGATATTATTAAAGCAACACCGGGTATTAGCAAGCTGAGTTTAGAGACCGCGACTCTGCATCATGAAAAACTGAATGGTATCGGTTATCCCTACGGTGTTAAAGCCAAGCAGATTTCAGTTTATGGGCGGATGATCACTATCTGTGATATTTTTGATGCGCTCTCATCCAGCCGCTGTTATAAAAAGGGATATTCTCAGGTTAAAGCCTTCAGTATTTTACGCGCCTTAGCTGAAAACCATCAGTTAGATGCGGATTTAGTGGATACGTTTATCCGCTGTATGGGGGTTTATCCGGTGGGGGCTTTGGTACAGCTGACTTCAAACAGGTTAGCAATTGTTGAATTTCTTAACCGTAAAGATCCTATTCGTCCCTGGGTGAAACCCTTTTACTGTCTGCAGCCGAAGCATTTTGAAATTGCACAGGCTATCGATTTAGCCGTCGCTAAAGATGAGCAGATTGTAAAGTGTGTCAGAGCTGATGATTTTGATTTAGATATGCACATGATTATGGAGTTTTTAGCGCATGAGGGATAGTTCTTTTCGGGCAAAGCAGCGTCCGATGTCGCCCTGCCTACTAGTATCTTAGATAAACACTTGTTTTAGAAACGAACTTCCATACCTGCCAGGTAAGCAAATTCTGAATCGTCCATATCAGAGTAACCTACTTCTGCGTACACTATAACGTTGCTGTGCAGCTGCTGAGTTACATTGGCGTAAACTGCACTGGTTTTATCATCTACACTATTTTCTTTTGGATTCCAGTAAGTGTAACCCAGTACATAGGTGGTTTTATTCATAACATATGAACCGGCCAGAGCCGCTGTATCCACTTCAACTTTAATAGATTTGTCAATTGACCCCTGATATTCAACCTGACCGAATGAAGCTGCAAATGCAAAATCATTAAAGACATATTCAACTTCAGCGTTATATCCGTCGATATTCACATCCATTCCGCCGTTGAAAATATCAAACTTGTTTGAGTGAACACTGTCGCCTGAGTAAAAATATACACGTGCATCTAAATCATTGAAGCGGGCACCAATACGGCCGTCATAAATGGTTGTTTGATTTTCTGTTGTTGATTTTCCATCGCTTTCTAAAAGAGCTGCAGCCCCTAAGTAGAACTGACCGTTGTCGAAAACGTATTTAGCAACTTGATCGCCGTTGTCTTGAACAAAATCGATACCTTCACCGGCAAGTTCGTAATCTTTACCAATACCGGAATCATCGGCAAATAAGTTTTGGCGTCCAAAAGTAAGCGTACCGAAATCGCCGCCTAAACCAACCCATAGTTCATCGCTGGTGACATCTCCTGACTCCATTTCAAATGCGATACCTGCTACAGCATTGAGCTTTTCAGAAACTGCAATTGTTGTATTAAGTGAAAGATCACCGTCATCTAGACGAAAATGTGCTTCACTGTCGGCAGCATATTCCTGGATGTATTGAATTTCAGCTGCACCGGCAAAATCGACTTTAACACCCTCTGTTTCATAGAGAGTGATCCCGGCATTTGCTGTGCCTGATGCGCTGATAACTGCTAGTGCTAGAAGAGTTTTTTTCATTATATTTATTGCCTTTCTTAGTTATAAGGGAGTGCTTATCTGCAGCTTCCCATTGGTGGTTATATTTAGAGCTCTTATTTTGAGCTTCTTTTTTACAGCCCTGATCACCCCCCTGTCTCAAACAGCAGAGTGAATAAGGAATGAGTCATTGATAGAATTTGTTCTGACGGTGTTTATATTTGATTCTTTAAATAAAGATATTGAGCATCGCTTATTTAAAGTTTTAAGTGCGGAGACTTAACTGATCGTAAAACGGGTCGGAAATATCAATTTTCTGTAGATATAAAAATAGCGTCCACTATCTATTTTTGGCTACCGGCGTTTTTTACCATCATAAGTATCGCTTTGAACACCGTCTTTACACTATCTTTACACTTCTCTTTTTTTTACTTTATATTGAGGTGCTTACCTGCATTTTTCTGCATATAAAAATGCACAGAACATGCGGGACAGCACAGTATTATATTTCTATTATGTTAGCGCCTGCTTATCGTGTAGAAGGGAGGAAATAACTCCCCCCTGAGTCTTTATTTTACAGTTACTTGAAGCTCACATTGGCAATAACAGGTAAATGATCTGATGCATATATGCCGTCTTTTATGACGTTTTCATACTTAAAGGTATTTACATTCAGCTGAGTGTTTACAAAAATGTAATCAATATCTTCAGTGGGCTCTTTACCATATCCATGGTAGGTATAATCATGATCATCAATACTTTTGAATGGTGTTTGAGCTGCTGTTTTTGCATCTTCAAACAGATCGGTCAACGCTTTATAGGAAGCAGTGTCGCTTCTTTCAAAATTCAGATCGCCTAAAACGATCACCGCATCTGAGCCGTTTCCAATAATCTTTTCTGCTTTTTTACTTAATAAGCGTGCACTTTCCTGACGTGCTGTTTTGCCGATATGATCAAAGTGAGCATTAAAGACCAGTACGCGTTTACCCGTGTCTTTTTCTTCTAATCTCACCCAGGTGGTAATGCGGGGAAGTTCAGCATCCCAACCGAGACTTGCTACAACGCCCGGCGTATCTGAAAGCCAGAAAGTGCCTCCGCCTAATTTCACGTATTTATCTGTCCGATAAAAAATAGGCACCGCTTCGCCTTTTGTATTGCCGTCGTCACGGGCAACACCAACCCAGCCGTAATCAGGTAAATTTTGAGCGAGATAAATAAGCTGATCGTTAAAGGGTTCCTGCAGGCCTGCAATATCAATTTTCTGCTCATCAAAAATAGAGACAACAATTCCTTTGCGGTTTTCCCAGGTGTTATTTCCATCGTAACTGCTGCCTGCCACGCTGTCTTTGCTGTTTCGAACATTAAAGCTCATTACATTAAAATCCATCGCAAATGACGGGGCTGCCAGTGTAAATAATAAGACTGCTGCTGTTTTTTTCATTTTCTAATACCTTTTAAAGTTATGTATATAGGCCTGTTTGGCCCCGGTTAATTTAAAATATATTGATTTTATTTCAGGTCTTTAATCGTTCCTTTATTCAGGTCCAGTGTGAAATGATCACTTGGATTGCCGTTGGCAAATTTTGTTAAAATTCCGAACAAGCCGCCGAAACGCTGCTTGAAGACAGTGCCGAACGGACTGTCGGCATTAATCGGTTCAGAATTAAGGTGCTGTGCGAGAGTTTCTGCCAGCAGGCTGTACTGCGGAATTCTGCCTCGCTGTACATCTTTAAATGCCAGCTCGTCAGCGTTGCGCAGGCGGTAGAAGTCAACGGCCAGGTCAAAACCGTTCCAGTCCGCGAATGCCTGTAGATTTAGATTAGATTCGGCGGCCAGTTCGGCAGCTTTTTCGGATGCCTGGCGCCATGCTTTGTTAAAAGCAGGGTCTAGAATCTGTTCCGGCGCAAAACTGCTGTTTTGCTCCTGACAAATTTCTATTGCCTGACGACCTTTGGTGAGGGCGTTAACTTGATCCTGACTGATTGGGCTTTCAAGCTGACTGAGGATCAGCATCTGTCTGCCGTCTAAGCTGAATAACATCTGCTTTAAATCGCACGGCCATTCTTCAGGAAGAAAGCGCATACGCGTTAGTTCGGTAATATGCCAGTTGGTAAATTCATAGTAGTTATGCGCGCCGAGGATATCTTTGTTCCACAGCTTGTCTGAACCTGTCGCTTTGAGATGTTTCCACTCCTGCTGGTAGTGTTCGAAAAGTTCATCAAAACGGGGTACCTCATCCAGTATGACTGTTTCGACTTCTACCTGCCCGGCTGGTTTAAATGTCAGTAGTTTGTATGCGGGAACGTAGGCAGCCATTGACGGCGCCTGAATATTGAATAGAAAACTACCGTCTTCATAGCGTTTAACACCGGTATCGTTAAAGTGCATATGACCGCCGACATGCAGTTTGATACCGGTTTTCGCTAGTGCTCTGCTGACATCCTCTTTAGGAGATCTGGCCATCTGGAAGTTGCCGGGGCCAAAGATATCTTCGATGCTTTCAGCTGCGCCGTTATAAAATTCAGTCATCGGGAAATGGCTGAATGCGACCAGTGTTTTGCCTTGTTGTTCAGCGCGTTCAACGATCTCTTTCATCCACTCAATCACATGCTTTTTATGGGTCAGCATTTTGTTATAACCTGCATCACCGGAGCCGGCGAAATTAGCGGCTGCCTGCGGCTGATTAAGATCTGCATCGGCTTGCGGGGTATAAACGTTGGCATCAATGGCGAGCAGCCAAAGCCCGTCGACGGGCTCTACTAGGTAGCTGGTATCCGGAACAGAAGTGCAGGAGGTATAACCTTCCTGTTTGTATTCACCACCCGTCCCCTGATGACAAATCTCATATTGACGCTGTGTATAAGCCGCTTGTTTACTGGCGGTTTTGAAATTGTAATTTTTTTCGTTATAGCTGGAATAGGGGGTTTCCCAGTAGACATAGTCCGGCTGCGGGTAAAAGCCAAAGTCTCCCAGTTCGTCCATCAATCCTTTATAACCTAACTCGCGGATCTCTTCGCTGCAGATTGTCGGCAGTTCATGTCCTGCATCGATTACTGCAGAGTCACCTTGATATCCCTGACATTCTTCAGCGCCGCGACTGAAGATACGCTGGGTTTTACCTTCTTTGCCTAAAAAGTCTGGTTTACCGCTAGCGCGCCCGAAGGGGCGAACCGGATCATGGTTACCGGGAGCAGCAAAAAATTGAATGCCGTGTTCTTTACTGTAAGAGTCGAGAATTTTCTGTAATCCCCGGGCATTAACTGACTGCCCGTCGTCGCTGAAATCACCAGGTAAAGAGACATATTTTACGCCGCGTTTAACCACATCATCGAGTGCCGCAATGAGCGTAAAATAGTTTTCATTAAATAGACGGGTAGAGGTCAGCTGCGCGTACATACTGCGGATCGTTGCATACTCTCCACTTTTGCTATTTTTAATACCCTGATAGCTGCCGTCTTCAAACTGACCATATACGTCATGAAAGTGTATATCGGGCATAAAGGCAACTTTCACTTGTTCGGCCGCAGTTACTGAGGTGCATGCGCTGAACAGGAGCAGAGAAGCTAAACTGTTTCTGGTGAATTGATTCATTTTTATTTCCTTAGGGAACGGTTGTTAACAATGGATGGTTGTGAATAGGGTTGGTGGCTGTTGAATTTTTTTGTCTGCTGAAAAACGCCGCTAAGCGGGCCGTTATTAAATGCACAATGTGATACAAATATTTTATGAAGCGAGGCTGGGAATCGGGATAAATAATTAATAAAGTTATGTGAAAACAGGTGGTTAACTGTGAAATAAGGCTGAGAGTAATAGTCTGGAAAGAGAGAATAAAACGGGAAACTGCTTTGAGGAAAATGGTTTGAAAAGAGAAAGTTAAGTGCGGGATGAGGTAAAAAGAAAATGCTGGTTCTCCTGCGTTTCGGTAGCAGCTGAGCATCTGGCTAGATGCAGAGTCATTACAGATATGAGCCAGTAGTGCTTGTCTAACGCTGCGCAGTTTAACGGTACTATTGTGAGTTTCCTGTGAATTTAGATTATTTGATATTTTCCGGACGCGCTTAGCTGCAAAGAGCTGTTCACTAAGGCGTGACCACAATTTACTCCACTGTAAAGAGATATCATCGGCCTCTTTTTCGGAGTCTGAATTTGAGCCGTGGTTATTCAGATCTGCTTCCTGAGGTAAAAATAAAAAAAGGATATTTTTAAAAAACACAGCAGCAAGAGGAACTAAAATATCAGTTCCCTGCTTCACCCTGTTTCTTAAAAAATTTAATCTTTTTGTCATTTTTGCAGCTCGTTATTAGTAAATTCCTAATTATCATAACAGTAATTTTTCAAATACATCTTCGACTTTCATCACATAATAAAATAAGCGCCTGAAATTTATTAAATTGCTGGTTTAAGGTGGAAATTGTAACAATTTTATTTTTTAGTAATCAATTTTCAGGTCTGCACTGGAGCATCTGCACTGCTTTTTTCTGTCACTTTATACCCGCAGGCGGCAAGGTTTGGCTGTAGATTCTGAAGTGTTTCTAGTGAGCTAAAATAATAAAAAAATAATGTCTATTAGGGCGTTCATTGAAAATTGCTGTGCAGAATTTGTGCGTTTCTTCACAAATTATTATGCTTTTATTTTGTACCATGCCCGCACTTTTCGACAGGGATAATATCCGATGAATAATTTTCTTAACGCTGTATTTATTTTTAGCAAAGGTATTTTTATATCTTTGCTAAGCAGTGTTGTGGAGTTTTTTATTCTGCGAAAAACTAATCATCTGACTAAAGCCTGCACCGTGGAAGACAGTGAAGCAGATCTGCAGTCTGAGCAGTGGTCTGCACTCTGGTCCAGTGCTTCATGTTTACTTCCCTGCACCAATAGACAATATGCGCAGCACAGTGATTTCATTTTGAAACGCAAAGCGCAGAACGCTTTTTATGTGAACCTGCATCTACAGCAGACAATCAGTGCTCTGTCTTTTATCGTTAGCGTTTGTTTTATCAATATTATTAAAATTTGTCAGTACAGCATTCTTGAAAAAAGTGATTTTATTTTCAAGATAATCACCATACCGAGAAAACACAGCCGCTTCCAAGCCGCTGTGTTTTTTTTTGCTCTCAGAAAAATTAAGGAGGTACCTATGTAGGAAATATGCCGTTTAGGGGCATGTTTATTCAAATTCGCTTTACCGTCAGTCTGCGCGCAATGTCTGCGTGAGCAGGCTCTATTAAAATATAACTTTGGAATTTAATTTATGAATTTTTTTAAAATATCTATTACAGCAGCCGCTATGGCTGCATCATTCTCAGCCGCTGCCGGGATTAATATTATTGATAATGAAAAAGGCAGCTTTTCTATCGGCGGTGATGTTGAATTTGATTTGAACTATGAACAGAAGAGTGATGCAGCTGCCGGTGATGACAGCTCGCATTTTGATCAGACTGGACGTATTTTGATTGAATTTGCAGGTGAACGTAAAACCGAATCCGGTCACTATTTAAAATTTAAAGCACAGCCGTTAATGGATAGTTCAGGTGCAGTTAACCTTGATGATTCATGGTTTTCTTTTGGAGTGAAAGACAGCTGGGAGCTGCGTTTGGGACGTTTTGAGGCATACGATATGTTCCCTGTCGGTCAGGATACTTTTCTGGAATACTCTGGTGATACTGCGAATGATCTTTATACGGATAACGCCGGTTATATGTATCAGCTGAAAGAGGGACGCGGACGTGGAGGTGAGGCCGGGCAGGTCATGTATAGCCACCGGTTTGCTAATTTATATACCGAAGTTTCGACTATGATTGGTGACCGCACCGAATTATTTGCAGATACTTATCACGGTAAAGCTCTTGAAGCTTCAAGTGACTCGATCATTGTTCGGCCTGTTGTGGCTTATCAGACGAATAATTTTCGCGTGGCCGCTTCAATGGAAGCTAATTTAGTTAAAGATGCGGTTATATTTGCTGACGGTAGTGCCGGTGATGTCGGTAATCGTATCGGTTACGGTGTAACTGCCAATTACTCGCAGGGTGATCTTTCAGTCGATGTGAATGCTGCTTACCTTGATGCACTTAATGAAGCAGACTCCACTTTGGCTATGAATGTTTTATGGAAAGGGTTTGGGCTTGGTTATGTTTACGGAGTGAATGATTTTGATGCGGCTTCCGGCTGGCATGACGGTAAAGTTGAAGTTCAGACCGTATACAGCTCTTATCAGTTTGCAGATATTTTTGATGTTAATGACTTTTCAATCTACGTTGGACTTTACCATACAAACCTTACCGATAAAGGTATTTCGCTTGCTAGTAATTTTGCTGAAGGAGATGATTTTGGCGGACGAGTTCGTTTTAAATATTTTTTCTAAACTACTTTTCAATTAATTATCACGTCAATGGAACGTGAATTTAATCACATATTTTAATAGTTTTATTTTGTATTATGCCGGCACTTTACGAGAGAGATTATATCCAATGAGCAATTTTCTTAACACTGTATTTATTTTTAGCAAAGGTATTTTTATATCTTTGCTAAGCAGTGTTGTGGATTTTTTTCTTGTGCAGAAAAGTAATCAGTTTAGTGAAGCCTGCAGTATAAATCATAATGAAACAACTCAAACGACAGAACCTGTCTCTGAGCAATGGTCTGCAATATGGTCCTGCGCTTCTTTGTTATTAACCCGTAAAAATAAGCAGCGGGAAAATCAGGAAGCTTCTCTTTCGACGCAAAATGCTTCTTGTTTGTCTATGTATATTCAACAGACCCTAACGACATTATCTTTTATTGTTACAGTTTGTTTTATAACTATTATGAAAATCTGCCAGTATTCAGTTCTTGAAGACGCGGCTACTTCTTTAAATAAAATAATTACCCCGATTAAACACAGCTTCCTACCAGTCGCTGTGTTTTTTTTTACATTAAACAAAATCATCAAAACACAGCTGCTGACAAGGCGCTGTGTTTTTTTTTACAGTAAATTAAATTAAGGAAACATCTATGTTTATCGTATGTATTGCAGCTTGCCCTACTGGGGTCGCACACACTTTTATGGCGGCAGAAGCACTGGAAGTTAAAGGCAAGGCACTTGGGCTGGAAGTTAAAGTTGAAACACAAGGCAGTATGGGGGCTGATAATATTATTACCGCTGAAGATCTTGCCCGTGCAGATGCGGCAATTCTAGCCGCCGATGTTGCTGTTAATGATGTGGAACGTTTTGCTGATATTCCTAAAATTGAATGCAGCGTGGCAGACCCGATTAAACACGGTGATGAATTATTTGAGGCTCTCATTAAGGAGTTTAACTAATGAGCAAATTTAAGAGTGAAAAGAAATCCATCGGCATTGAATTGAAAAATGCCATTATGACCGGTGTGTCCTACATGCTTCCGTTTATTATTGCCGGTGCAGTGCTGATGGGCATAGCCCGTATCGGTGCCTCTATGTACGGAATCGATAATATATGGGACGCAGCCCATGGTGAGTCTGCTAATACGTTTGTACGTCTTTTCCATGATTTTGATGGTTTCGGCGGCCTGGCTTTATCATTTATGCTGCCGGTTGTGGCCGGTTATATTGCTTTTGCAATTGCGAATCGTCCGGCGCTTGCGCCGGGTATGATCGGCGGTTTATTAGCGTCGAATCTCGGAACAGGTTTCCTTGGTGCGCTGGTTGCCGGTTTATTAGCGGGTTACATTGTTAAATATCTGGCTGCAAAAATTAAACTGCCGAAAGCGCTGGCTTCAGCCGGACCTATCTTCCTTATCCCGGTCGGCGGCACACTGCTGGTTTGTGTCATTATGATGTATCTCGTTGGTGGTCCGCTTTCCAGTTTAAATAGCGGATTAGAAAACTGGCTGCTGGCGATGAGCGGCACTAACAAGATTGTGCTGGCGGCTGTTATCGGCGGCATGGTTGGATTCGACCTTGGCGGACCGGTGAATAAAGCGGCTGTTACAACGGCAATGGCACTATTAGCATCGGGTATCTACGATCCTAATACAGCAGCTCAAGTGGCCATTATTATCCCGCCGATCGGTCTAGGAATCGCGACCTTAATCTGGAAGAACCGTTTCCCTGAGTCACTTCAGGAAGCCGGCAAAGCCTCGACATTAATGGGTTTTATCGGTGTATCTGAAGGGGCAATCCCGTTTGCTATCGCCAATCCAAAAGTAATCATTGTTAATGTAATCGGCTCTGCGACCGGTGCGGCTATGGCTGTCGGCCTAGGGGCTGTTAATAAGGCGCCTATTTCAGGTTTTTACGGCTGGTTAGCTGTTGACGGCTGGTTTGTTTACGTTATCTCTATTGCTGTCGGCTCTGCCATTATTGCGCTCGGTTCATTACTGTTTTTCACCGGTGAAGCGATTAAAGCACCCGAAAAACCAGTAAGCGCAGCGCCAAAATTCGCACTTAAACGATAGTTCTTATCACTGATACAGCCGTGCACTAACGGGCGGCTTTTTTCTCTTATAAACTTTTTTACTCATTACATGGAGTGGGCTTCTGCTCATCTAGAATATATGAAAAATGTTCATCTAATTCAGCATACTCACTGGGATCGCGAGTGGTACTTTACCGAAAATGATTCCAAAGCATTACTTTATTATTTCATGGATGATCTGGCCACGCGGCTTGAAAACGATCCGGCACTAGGGCCTTTTACGCTGGATGCACAAACGGTCGTGCTCGATGACTACTTAGAAATTGCACCGGAAAATAAACAGCGCATTACTAAGTTAATTCAGGAAGGGCGCATTTTAATCGGTCCCTGGTACAGTCAGACAGACTTCCTGGTGGTAAGCGCAGAGTCAATGACACGCAATCTGCTGCTGGGCATTAATGACGCTAAAAAATTCGGTCCGGTGATGAATATTGGTTATGTACCCGATTCATTTGGACAGATGGAGCAGCTTCCTATGCTGCTGAATGAGTTCGATATCGATCGGGCGGTTATCTGGCGCGGCTGGTCTGAACATGAAGTAAGCACCACTGAGTTCAACTGGCAGAGTGAAAACGGCAGCAGTGTCACTGCCGCAGTTCTGCCGTGGGGTTACGGATGTGCCAAATGGCTGCCGACGGAGCCGTTTGAAGCACTGCCGGTGATCATAGAAAAAGCACGTAAACAGAGTGAATTTGCAGCATCCGAGTGCATTATGCTGCCCAACGGCAACGACCAGTCACCGTTTGAATATCAGGTCCCGGGCATGCTTGATGAGATAAATGAGGGGCAGAAGGAGTTTAATTTTAAGAACAGCAGTTTTGATCTGTTTTTTGATGAACTGCAGGAAAACAGCGATCACCTGCCGCTGTTTAAAGGTGAATTGTTATCACCTAAATACATGAGAATTCACCGTGGTATTTTCTCAACGCGTATGGATATCAAACTGTTGAATGCCAAATTTGAA
Source organism: Psychromonas ossibalaenae ATCC BAA-1528 (assembly GCF_000381745.1). Lineage (GTDB taxonomy): Bacteria > Pseudomonadota > Gammaproteobacteria > Enterobacterales > Psychromonadaceae > Psychromonas > Psychromonas ossibalaenae. The sequence goes on from NZ_KB906987.1 coordinate 23,745, forward strand.
AAAACAGTGAGCCGTTATCTGGAGCCGCTGCTGACCTTAAATATGGTTAACGGTCTGCCGTATCCACAAAATGCAGTGAATAATATCTGGCGCGAAGCGATGAAAAGCCACGCGCATGACAGTATCGGCTGCTGTAATTCAGATCGGGTTAACAGCATGGTGGCAAACCGCCTGCAGTCCGGTATTGAAGTAGCAGAGCAGCTTATTGAACTTAATTTCAAAAAGTTATGTGATGGTATTAAAGCTGTTCAGGACGGCACCAAAATCATTATCTTCAACAGTATTCCTAAAAAACGCGAAAGTTTTGTGGAATTTGTTATTTACACGCCTGAAACCTCATTCTCACTGAGTGATGCGGCAGGTGAACCGGTCAGTTATCAGATTACTGCTGAATCTAAGCAGGATATGTCGACCATTATTCAAGAGCTGTCTAATGAGGCTACTACAACCTGGTATCGAAAATTAACCATACAGGCAGATGTTAAAGATATTCCTGCATACGGTTATAAGACAATATATCTCAATGAAAGCCTGCCGGCTGCCGGCAATGTACAGCCTGTGGAAGTTAATGAACATGAAATCAGTAATGACTGGCTGCAGCTCAAATTAAATGATGATGCTTCAATTACTTTAACAGACAAACGCTCAGGTATTACTTATAACAATGTTTTTGAATTAGTCGACGGCTCTGACGAGGGGGATAACTATAATTTCTCTCCACTGTTAAAAGACTGTTTAGTCAGCAGTATTGGTCAGCCTGTCAGCTGTCGAACCTTCAAAGGTGAATTAAGCAGTACATTGAAACTGAGCCACATGCTTTGCGTGCCTAAAAATATCAGTGAGCGCCGTGCGGGAAAATGCACAACGGAGCTGCTGGTTGAGCTTGAACTGACCATCGCGAATAACAAACCCTTTGTTAATGCTAAGGCAACAGTGCATAACAATGTTGAAGATCACCGTATTCAGTTGTTATTCCCGACGCAGGTAAGCTGTGCTTCTCATTGTGCCGATCAGCCTTTCGGAATTATTTCACGGCAGAACCGCCCGGCGGCTATGGATCTATGGGAGCAGGAAAAATGGACTGAAGCGCCGGTAGCTCTATATCCGATGCAGAGCACGGTGATTATGAACGATCAGAAAAACGGACTGGCGGTTGTTGCGGATGGTATTCGTGAGTATCAGATCCATGAAGAGCAGCAGGACAGTATTGCGGTCACTCTCTTGCGCAGTGTCGGCTGGCTGGGCCAGGCTGATCTGACTTATCGTCCGGGGCGTGCATCGGGCATGGTGCTTCCCTCTCCTGATTCGCAGATTCAAGGTTCTCATGAGTTCGATCTGACATTAATTCCACAAAATAACGGCAGCGATCAAACCTTCTGGAAATTAACTGAAGAGCTGAAAACGGAGCCGCTTACTTATGTCGGTACAGACTGGTCAAGATTCCGCATGAACAAATATGCCGCCTCCTATGCACATGAAGTCAGTCTGTTTAAGTGGGACACTGAGCTGCATTTCAGCACCATCAAAAAGGCGGAAAATTCAGAGGAAATGATTGTCCGTGCTTATAACCCGTCATTCAACACGCTGGAAATGGGAACATTTAACAGCACCCGTTCCGTCTGCCGCGCTAATTTAGCGGAAAGCAGACAATATAATTCAGACACTAAGGTGCTTCCATGCACACCTGTTACTTTAAAAGTTGAGAAATAATTATGTTAGATTTCCAGTTCACCTGTCCGTTAGTAAACGGTATTCATGCGCGTCCAGCGACCGAAATTGAACAGCGTGCTGCTAAGTTTGAAGCACAAATCACTATTATGAATCTGAGCAAAGATACTACAGCTAACGCAAAAAGCGTGTTGTCTATGATCGGCGCCGACATTCTGTTTGATGATTTGTGTCAATTTGTTTTCCAGGGAAGTGATGAAAATCAGGCTTATGATTTTTTTAAAAGCTTTGTAGATAACGAACTTGCAGATATCGACGGCCCTGTAGAGCGCGCAGTCCCTGCTGATGTTATGCAGGATTTACCGTTATTCTTAGAAAAAGCACAACCGCAGTTTTTACGTGGTAAAGCAGCCAGCAGCGGTATCGGTCGTGGTAAACCGGTTATTATCGGCCAGATTGATCTGCACAGTATTGCCGGACAGTATCCGGCAGCAGACAGCTGTGAAAATACAAAAATGATTAACAGTGCGCTGCTTAAAACAACCACTGCTCTGGAATATGAAATTGAGCATGCAGGTACGGATGCGAAGGCGGTTTTAGATGCGCATCTGGCAATTATTAAAGATACGCAGCTGCAGGATACGATTAATAAACATATAGATGCATTCAATGCGTGTGCTGTAGTTGCCCTGGCTAGTGATGAAATCTGTCAGACACTTGAAGGCAGTTCAAGCAGTTATCTGCGTGAAAGGGCACTGGATATCCGTGATATTGCCAGCCGTATTGTTGAAAATATAACAGGTGAAAAAATCAGCACTGATCTGAGTCTGACAGAAGGCAGCGTAATAATTTCAGAAGGTCTGCTGACACCAAGCCAGTTGTTAGCTCTGCCGAAAGAGATGATTAAAGGTCTGGTGATGGGCGACGGTGGTGATACTTCACATACGGTGATCCTGGCCCGTTCATTTAATATCCCGACATTAACCGCTGTAGAGAAAGCGGTGCAGCTGTGCAGCGCTGCGCAGGAAGTGATTGTTGATGCCAGAGCCGGCGTGCTTATTGCTGACGCCAATGAAATGACCAACAAATATTATCAGCTGGAAGCTGTTAAACAGGAGAAGATCGAAACACGTTTATCTAAATTTAAAAGTACGGCTGTTTCTACTTCTGACCAGGCTGAGTTAAATATTTCTGCGAATATCGTTACCTCTAACGAGATCCTCTCCTCTTTAGAAGCCGGGGCCGACGGCATCGGTTTATTTAGAACGGAAATGCTGTTTTGTGAACGTGCCGTACCGCCGACTGAAGAAGAACAGTTCGAGCATTACAAATTTGTTGTAGAAAATGCGGCAGGTAAAAAAGCCGTTATCCGCACACTTGATATCGGCGGAGATAAACCCTGCGAATACATGGGACTGCCTGAAGAGGAAAACCCGTTCCTGGGTTACCGGGCGATTCGTATGTATCCGGAATACGAAGATATTATCAAAACCCAGTTTAGAGCACTGGTTCGTGCCGGCGAATTTGGCGAAGTCTCGATTATGGTGCCGATGATTTCAAATCTTGATGAAATCAAATGGATCCGCAATATGCTTGATGTTGTTACTGCGGAAGTCTGTGCCGATATAAATAAAACCGTCAGCGTATCGCTGGGTATTATGGTGGAGGTGCCGTCAACATTATATTTACTGGAAAAAGCCTCTTCCTATATCGATTTTGTTTCCATCGGCAGCAATGATCTTACCCAGTACTTCCTGGCCTGTGACCGTGGTAATAAGAATATAGCGAATCTTTATAATCACCTGGATCCGAGTTTTCTGAGACTGGTGCGCGATATTATTGCTAACGCGGATCAGGCTGGACTGCGAGTCAGCCTATGTGGTGAAATGGCTTCTGATCCGATTGCTCAGCCGCTGCTGATTGGAGCTGGTTTACGTAACTTCAGTATGTCAGCGTCACTTATCGGCAAATCAAAAGAGCGGCTTTGTGCACTTAATGCATCAGACTGTCGGGCACTTCTCGCAAAAGCGATTGACGCGGACAATCCGGCACAAGTCACTGCATTGGTGGAGAAATTCACGGCAGCAGATAAACAGATGCCGATTATGTGTAAGTCGCTTATCTTTACTAAGCAGGCTGTTTCCAGCAAAGAAGAAGCCATTAAACGCTTAACCGATAACCTTGAAGCCGAGCTGCGCATTCCTGTTGCCGGTAATGTTGAAAAAGCAATCTGGGAGCGTGAAGCGGTATTCTCAACGGCATTGGGGTTTTCTGTTGCTATTCCGCATTGTAAATCTGAGCATGTGAGTCAAAACAGCGTATCGGTAATGACCCTGGATAAAGAGATCGACTGGGGTAATGATACCAGTATTGAACTGGTGATCATGCTGACCGTTAGTAAAGATGATAGCGATGATACGCATATGAAAATATTTTCTAAGATTGCACGCAAGCTGATGCATGAAGATTTCAGAAGTTCGCTGATCGATTCTGATAATCCGGAAAATATTCTCCACACTCTGCAGGAAACGATTGCGGCCTAACTAAGGAAGGCTGGTTATTCCCGGGCATCTGGGGATAACCGGCTTTAATACCATATGAAAAATAATCGTACTTTTACCCTTATACTGCTGGCAATGACCTTTTTTACCTGGGGCCTGCTGACTTCTGCAAATAGTATTTTGGTGCCGCACTTTCAAGATCTGTTCGATTTGAGTTATAAACAGTCGATGTTTGTGCAGATTGCCTTTTATCTGGCTCCTTTCCTGGCATGCATACCAACATCGATAATGATGAACAGATGCGGCTATAAAATGACTTTGTCAATGTCTCTGGTTTTTACTGCTGTCGGAGCTGCTCTGTTCTTTTGTGCTGTTTCTTTCGGCTCATTCAGCGGGGCACTTCTGGCTATTTTTATTCTCGCACTGGGAGTTGCCGCCATGCAGGTCGTTGCTAACCCCTATGTAACCCAGCTTGGTGAAGCGGCATCTGCACCAAGAAGGTTAACCTTTACTTCATCGATTAACTCGCTGGGTACAACGCTGGCTCCTCTGTTTATCGGGATGACTTTAGTCACTCTGGGTATTGCGAATCTTTATCTCGGCATCGCTTTTGCTGTTTTAACGCTGGCGGCTGTTATCTTCAAAAGTAATATTCAGGATTTCAAAAGTGAACTGCAGAGTAATTTTATCGGGCAGATGCAGGCACTGTTTAAACAGAAGAATTTCATGCTCGGCGCCTGTACTATTTTTGTCTACGTTGGTGTTGAGGTGAGTATAGGCACCGTTACTATCAGTTATCTTACAGATAAAAATACTGCCGCGCTCGCGCCGTCAACCGCAATGACGCTGATCAGCCTGTACTGGGGCGGTTCAATGTTCGGCCGTTTTGCATACAGTGCATTCAGTCAGTACATCGAGCCCTCTAAGGCATTAGGTTTCAGTGCCTGCTGCGCTTCGATGCTGATTATTTTTGCCATATTAAACAGCAGTATTTATGGCGGTGCAGCCTTAATCATTGTCGGCTTGTGTAACTCGTTTATGTATCCGGTTATTTTCTCGAAATCCATTGAAGGTTTAGGCGCTCTTACCGGCAGCGCCTCTGCGGTTCTTATTATGTGCGGTATCGGTGGTGGAGTTGTGCCGTTTATACAGGCAGTAATGGTTGATTTTACCAATGTAAGAATGAGTTACATGGTGCCTTTATGCGGCTATTTATTGATTTTAATTTACAGTGTCTACAGTAGGAAAAATGCAGTCGGCCAGCAGTATAACCAGGAGATTCGCGGATGATTTATTTGCCTTTTTATAAAATGACTAACACTATTCAGAATTATGAGTGGGGCAGTAAAACCGCTATGCAGGGCCTGTTTGCTTTTAAGAATAAAACGCAGCAGACACAGGCGGAATTATGGATGGGCGCGCATGCTAACGGCTGTTCACTGCTGTCGACTGGAGAGGGAGTAATAAAACTGTCTGATTTTATAGCGCAGGATCCGCACCTGATATTAGGAAAAAAAACGGCTGATGAATTTGGACAGTTACCTTACCTGTTTAAAGTTCTGGCCGCAGAGAAGGCCTTGTCTGTCCAGGTTCATCCTAATAAGCAGCAGGCGCAGGCTGGTTTTGCAAAAGAAAATAAATTAGCTGTCCCGCATAATGCTTTTAATCGTAACTATAAGGATGCTAATCATAAACCCGAGGTTGTCTTTGCTTTGACTGAATACCTGGCAATGAACGGCTTTCGTGATATGCAGCAGATAGTCGAATACTTTCAGCCTATCAATATCCTGGAAATAAAGCCGCTGCTGCAGGCTTTTAGCGCTGATTTCACGGCAGGCGGTCTACAGGACTTTTTTCAGGCAATGTTATTACTTGAAGGCGGGCGGAAAACTCGTGCCGTTCAAGCATTAATGGTTTATGCGCAGGATAATCTGCATCAGCCTTTGTTTTCTTTGATTGCTGAATTAGGCCGACAGTACCCCGGGGATATTGGTCTGTTTTCACCGCTGATGATGAACGTGCTGACACTGCAGCCGGGAGAGGCGATGTTTCTGGATGCTTGTACGCCGCATGCTTATATCAAAGGAACCGGACTGGAAATTATGGCAAATTCTGACAATGTACTACGGGCGGGGTTAACTCCTAAGTATATTGATGTGCCGGAACTGCTGGCTAATACTATTTTCTGCAGCAAAGCCGCTGAGGATCTGTTATTAAAACCGCAGGCAGACGCCGGCTGGCAGAATTATGTTGTGCCTGTCAGCGATTTTAAATTGAGCATTGCAGATAACGTAGAGGATCTTTGTGTAAAGGTTAACAGCGCCGAAATTATTTTTGCAGTTGATGCGCCGGTCAGGCTGAGTCACAGAGATGAAAACACAATCACGATTAATAAAGGTGAGTCGCTGTTTATTCCAGCTTATGCCGGTGACTATCAGGTCAGCAGCTCCGGGCAGTTAGCCCGAGCCTATAATTAAACTGCTGTAATATATTAGATGCAGTGAAACCTATTAGAGTTTCAACTGCATTCTTCAGTACTTAAACCTAGTGTGACTGAACTGTGCCGTACAGAGTCTGGTACAAACCATCCTGTTCAACTAAATCAATATGCGTACCCGACTGTGTGACCTTGCCTTCCTCTAATACATAAATAATATCAGCCTGTTTTACTGCCGAGAGACGATGCGCCACAATCAGGGTGGTTCGGCCTGCTAAAAAGGTATTTAAGGCATGATGCAGGGCGCTTTCAGTGGCGGTATCCAGTGCCGAAGTGGCTTCATCCAAAATTACAAACTGCGGATCGCTTAAGACCATGCGTGCGATAGCAACGCGCTGGCGCTGCCCGCCGGAAAGGCGTATGCCCTGACGACCAAGCTGTGTATCTAACCCCTCGGTCAGCTGTTCCATCAGATCACTGAGCTGCGCGACATTCAGCGCCTGCCATAATAAAGAATCACTGTAAGCCGCGCCTAAGGCTAAATTATTACGCAGGCTGTCGTTAAACAGAACCGGCTGCTGTAATACCACGGAAATATTATCGCGGATGATATCAAAACCTATATCAGTGCTTTTCTGACCGTTAAACAGAATCTCACCGCTGCTGTGCTGATAAACACCGATTAATAACTGAATTAAAGTCGATTTTCCCCCACCGCTGGAGCCTACCAGGGCAACCTTTTTACCCGCAGGAATATGCAGGGAGAGATCATTTAATACCCGGCTTTCCGCATCGTAGGAAAAGTTCAAATTATTAATCTGTATGTCGGTACTGCTGCTGTTAATAAACGGGTTTACTTTACTGACCGGGCGGCGCTCTTCTTCAACCTGTAATAATGAGTTAATACGCTTGATGGCGACTGCTGCGCCGTACCAGGAGAACTGGATATTAAGTAACTCCTGCACCGGGGAAAGCATAAACCACAGGTAGCCGAAAACAGCAAAAATCTGACCTATGGTTAAATCGCTCATTAATACCATCAACATGGCGACAGCCCGAAACAGTTCAAAACCTAATAAAAACAGTAAAAAAGAAAAGCGTCCGGCGGCTTCACTCTGCCAGGCATATTTGTCGGCGCTGCTGCGGATATCATCTGCCTGGCCCTTAAGCTGATTCAGAAACTCTTTTTCCCGGTTGGAAGCGCGCAGCTGATAGATGCCGTCTAAGGTTTCAATTAAACGATTTTGAAATTTCTCAAAGGACTGGTTCTCTTTTTTCTTAAGGTGTTTTACACGAGAGCCTAATTTACGTGAGAAAAATACCACAAGCGGATTGACCAGAAGAATAAATAAACCTAAACGCCAGTCTATCCATAATAAAATGACCGCCGTACCCAGCACGGTTAAAAAGCTGACTAAAAAACGGCTCAGGGTAGTGCCGATAAACTGATCGATGGTTTCTATATCGGTGACAATATGTGCATTGATACCGCCGCTGCCGCGTGTTTCGTACTGACGAATACTGATGCGCCCTAATTTATCGATCAGTTTGGTACGGATGGTATAAGTAATGGTTTTTGATACCAGAGTGAACTGGCGGCTTTGTAATATATTCAGCACCTGGCTGGTGGTGCGCATTACAATTATGCACAGGAAGATAACCACAATATAGTTTGCCGGCTGCTGCCACTGCTGCGGTAAAAAACCATTCATAAAATCGATGCCGCCGGCCGGATTGTGAAGCAGGACTTCATCTACCATTAACGGCATCAGCAGCGGAATAGGTACGCTGATCAGCGTTGCAATAATTGCGATGATATTGGCGCCTATCAGACGTTTTTTATGCTGTCCGGCTTTTTTTAACAGCCAGCTCCGGTCAATAAATTCATTTTTATAGTCTGTCAAAATGATAATGATTCCTGTTTTAGATTTGCATCTTATTGTACTTAGATTCTGCCTGCCATGTTAGATAAAAGCATAATGAATAAATTTAGTTTTTTGGCAGAGATGGCCATTATTTTAAATTATATTAAGCGTAGCGCTTTCTCTTGTTATGTTATAACATAACAAACAAGATCTATTATCATTCAGCAAGAAGTCAATATTATGAAAATTTTCAATAATCTGTTTAATTACATTGGCAGAGCTGGGGCAGACTCTATTTTATTAAGCAGCATTACTTTTCGCTTAAGCATTGCTCTGGGTTTGTTATCCGTGCTCTGGTCAACTTTGTTTATCTGTTTTTAGGTCGGAAAAGTGATTAAAATATCGAAGTTAACGGTACATTACCAAAATGTTCTTGCGTTAGAAAATGTCGACACTGAGATTCACCAAGGTGAGATGATTGCAATCGTCGGTGCCAATGGGGCCGGAAAGTCTACTCTGCTTAAAGCAATTATGGCTCAAGTAAAAGCAGCTGCCGGCGGCGTTGAATTTAAGAAATTCGGATTGAAAAATATTGCTTACCTGCCGCAGAGCCAAAAAGTTGACCGCAGCTTTCCGATTACCGTTAAAGAGTTTGTATCCGCTGGAACATGGCGAAAAACGGGACTTTGGCGGGCATTCACCCCATTTTTAAATAAGCAGATGCTGGCTTGTTTACGTCAAGTGGGGCTTGAAAACAGTGAACATAAGCAGATTGGCGAGCTTTCCGGGGGGCAGTTTCAGCGCATGTTATTTGCACGAATGCTTATTCAGGATGCACAGATCTTAATTTTAGATGAACCTTTCAACTCGGTTGATATGCACACTACCCGGGATCTGGCTGCTGTTATCCAGGGCTGCCATGCTGCCGGTAAAACGGTGATTGCTGTGATCCATGATATGCCGCTGGTAAAACAGTATTTTCCTGAAACGGCTCTGCTTGCCGGCAGGCTGATCGCCAAAGGGCCGACTGAGCAGGTATTAACGCAGGATAATATGTGTAAAGCCGGTTTTCATCCCGCTACGGTTAATGAACTATGACAAATGTGCTTTTCGAACTATTTATTGAACCTTTTTCTAATTATTCATTTATGTCCAGAGCCCTGTGGGGCTGCCTCGTCTTAAGTCTTAGCGCAGCACCTATTGGTGTTTTTCTGACCTTAAGAAAAATGAGCTTAACCGGGGATGCAATGGCACATGCTATTTTACCCGGTGCGGCTGTCGGATTCCTGGTTTCCGGGCTTTCTATTTATGCAATGACCATCGGCGGTATTATTGCCGGCTGTATTGTGGCTTTATTATCGGGTTTTGTAGCACGGCACAGCAAAGCAGAGGAAGACTCAAGTCTAGCTGCATTTTATCTGTTATCACTGGCGGTTGGTGTACTTATTATCTCTTCTAAAGGCAGCAGTGTAGATCTGCTGCATGTTCTTTTCGGATCTACGCTCGCTCTGAATAATGAAGCACTTTTTTTACTAACGAGCATTGCTACTGTCTCAACCTTAGCGCTGGCTTTGGTCTACCGTGCTTTAGTTCTGGAGTGCGTTGACCCGGACTTTTTTAAAACGGTGAGTCGGATGGGCGGGGCTGCCCATTATATTTTCCTGCTTTTAGTGGTTTTAAATTTAGTCGCGGGATTTCATGCGTTAGGCACATTAATGTCCGTGGGGTTAATGATTTTACCGGCAGCTGTTGCACGATTCTGGACTAATCAGCTGGGGCCGATGATTTTGATTGCATTTTTGTGTGCATCGTTCAGCTGTTTATGCGGTTTATTACTTTCTTATCATTTTGCTCTAGCGGCCAGCCCTGCAATTATTCTGGTTCTTGGCGGGCTGTATATCACGTCCATCATTTTGATTAAGCAGCGTGATTTATTTTCAAAAAAACACACCTCTCTTTCATTATCGGGACAAACTAATGCGTAAATATATTAAAATCTTTCTCTGGCTTCCTTTATTATTAAGTTTAAATGCGGTTAATGCCGCTGCTGAAAATAAACTATCCGTTGTTGCCAGTTTTTCTATTCTAGGGGATATTACGGCGCAGATTGGCGGGGATAAAATCGAGCTGACCACGTTAGTGGGAAATAACGGTGATGCGCATACCTATAGCCCCAAACCGAATGATGTAAAAAAAGTAGCCGCTGCTGATCTAGTGGTATTAAACGGTCTTGGTTTTGAAGGCTGGTTACCGCGGTTATTAGAGTCTTCGCATTTCTCGGGGATGAAAATAAGTGCATCAGATGGTATTTCATCTCTTCAAGGCGCCTGCAGCCATAGTAAGCATCAGGATCATGAAGTACACCATGAACATGCTGACGAACATGAGAACCAGCATGCCGGTAGTCATGGAGATGAAAATAATCACGAACATGAGCATGCAGACAGCCACGGCCATCACCACGATATAGACCCTCACGCCTGGCACAGCATCAAAAATGTGAAGGTATACGCGGCGAATATTAGCCGGGCTTTAAGCATCATTGATCCCGATAATATATCTTATTACCAGCACAACTTAGCTGTGTATGAACAGAAACTTAATACTCTGGACAGCAAAATAAAAACAATGTTTGCTTCTATTCCACAGGAACAGAGAAAGGTGATTGTTCCTCATAGTGCATTTGCTTATTTTCAACGTGACTACCAAGTAAGTTTTTACTCATTACAGGGAACAAGTACAGAGTCTGAAGCTAGTGCCGCTGATATTGCCGCGGTTATTGATCAGGTTCGTAAAAATGAAATCAAAGCAGTTTTTGTGGAAAACATCAGTGATAACCGTCTTATTGAACAGATAAGCGCAGATACAGATGCGCAGGTTGGCGGGAAGTTGTTCTCGGATGCGTTATCAAATGCTGATCAGGGAGCTTCAAGCTACTTAGAACTGATGGAGCATAATGCACTCTCACTGGTTAATGCATTGAAATAAGCTCATTATTGCTGCGTTTATTACAAATAAGGCATTCATGTGAATGCCTTATTTGTCACTAATGCAGTTATGCCTGCTTCTTCTCTTTTACTTCTAAATCAAACAACTCCGGACTGAAGGTTTTGATAATGCCGCTCATTGCCTGGTCGACTATTGTTAGATTCTCCGGTGCAACATGACTCATCGCATTAGCAACAGTATCAGCGATAATAGGTTTAAGCTGATCATGGATTTTTTTGCCGTATATAGTTAAAAAGACACGCTTGGCATTTTTGTTTTTAGGGTCATCGGTCACTGCGATATATTCATTTCTTTTCGCGTGACGAATCAAGCTGGAAAGTGTGCCTTTACTGCGTACCATGCGTTTAGCAAGCACAGAGGGACGCAGGCCGTCTTCAGAATCTAATTCCATTAATAAGAATAACTGTTCAACATTTATCGTATCGTTAACCTTATTGATTTCCAGCTGCAGATTATTGTGCAGTAAGCGCATTGCGATCCAGGTAATACCTGCTGTATCACGATAGGCATTTGACGAGGCTGACATATAAGAACCCTTTGTTTTGTATGTGTTGGAATCATACCCTTGTTAGCTGTAAATGCATAATTTATGTTTTATATCACACCTTTATTCTTTGATTATTACAGCTATCGAAGGAGTTTAGATTTTCTCTGTGATTTTTTAAAAATCAAATTCGAGCTTGACGTTTTACGCTAAATTTTTTGCTGGGTTCGCAGGAATTAAGGGGACTTTCCAGTAAGCTCTATCCCAATCAAGGTTTTCATTGCTCAAATACCAACAAAGCACCTATTTAGAGGGGTTTTGTTGTTTTGGGTATCTGTTATGCTTTAAGAATAAAATAGTTACCCGTTTTCCTCCTTCAATATTTTTTGCGGGAGGTTTTTTTTATCTGCCGCCTTAATACAGCAGTGCATTACCTGCATATATAAAACACGTCTGCTCTCCTCAGCTGTTCAAAATTTTCCTTTCAAGAATCAGATAATAATTAACCAAAACAAGATGCTGGCTTTATTTTTATATTGAAAAGTCGACTAACATATTAACTGCCCATTATCTATGCACTAGGAAATACCTATGCCTTATATATCAAGCCTGTTAATTACTGTTATTTTTTTATTCTCCCATGGTGTTTCTGCGCTGGAGAGCGCATTTAAAATCATTGAAAAATCAGATCAGCAGATGCGTGGTGAATCGAGTTACAGTGAAATTACCATGAATATTATTCGTCCTGACTGGACCCGCAGCATGAGCATGAAAAGCTGGACCAAAGGGCTGGATTTGTCGTTAGTGCTGATTACTGCGCCTGCGAAAGATAAGGGCAGCGCTTCATTAAAACGTAAAACAGAGATGTGGAACTGGGTGCCTGGTATTGAACGGGTGATTAAAATTTCCCCTTCAATGTTAGGACAGTCCTGGATGGGCTCAGATTTCACTAATGATGATCTGATTAACCAGTCATCGATTGTAGTGGATTATCATCATAAAATGATTTCCAGCGAGGTTTTTGATAATGATGACAGCTATGTGATTGATGCTACGGCTAAAACAGATGCGCCAGTGGTTTGGAGTAAAGTGCGTTTGTGGATATCTAAACAGACTTATCTGCAGCGGAAAGTTGAGTTTTATGATGAGTTTGATGAACTGGTGAACACCATGAGTACTTATGATATTCAGGAGATGGGCGGACGACCGATTGCAGCACGTATGGAGATGATCCCTGCGGATAAACCCGGGCAGAAAACAGAAATGATCACCCATCAGGCACAGTTTAATTTTGCGATCGACGAACATTTTTTTTCACAGAGCCAGATGAAAGCATTACGTGATTAATTAACTATTAAACGAGGCTTCAATAAGGATCTTTATGTTAGTGAAACTTGCCTGGCGGAACCTCTGGCGTCAAAAGCGCCGTACTATTTTAACTGCTTCCGCGCTGGCGCTAGCGCTGATACTGTCATTAGTGATGCGCTGCATCCAAGAGGGCAGTTACAGTGCGAATATTGAAAATATAGCGCGTTTATCTACGGGGTTAATTCAGCTCCAGCATCCAGAGTTTAAAGATAGTCAGAGTATCGATGATCTGCTTTCTGCGGATCCCGAGTTTATCGATTTTGCCCGGGAGCTATCAACTGTCGAAACTATTTTACCGCGCATCGAGTCCTTTGCACTGGCCGCCTCTGGTGATAAATCTAAAGGTATCCTGGTCTTCGGTATTGACCCGCTCCCTGAAGATATTTACTCAAGTCTGTCAAAGAAAGTTATCAGCGGCAGTTATTTTAGTGAGCGGCAAAACAAGGGGGATAAACCACAGGTATTGATAGCAGAAGGGTTAGCGCGGCAGCTGGGTTTGCAGCCCGGTGATGAACTGGTTTTGTACGGACAGGGATATCGAGGTCAGACAGCCGCCGGGTTGTTTACTATTCAGGGCATTTTACATTTCCCGATGCCGCAGCTGAATAATCAGCTTGTGTATATGTCTCTGCAGTCGGCGCAGTATTTGTACAGTACGGGGGATTTAGTCACTTCGTGGGTGCTGCATACCGATTCACTCGCTGATGTTGAGCAGGCGGCCAGCGCTTTAAAGCAGTATTATCAGCAGGGTGTAAATGTGCGGGACTGGCTGGATCTTTCTCCAGATTTAGCGCAGCAGATTTTGATGGACCGTACCAGCGGACTGATATTAATGTATCTATTATACGGTATTGTTGGTTTTGGTTTATTTGCCACCCTGCTGATGATGACGCTGGAACGACAGCGTGAATTTGCAGTGATGCTGGCAACCGGGTTATTGCGTAGTAAATTATTAAAGCTGATTTGTATCGAGTCCGCATTTATCGGTCTGCTGGGCATTATTATCGGACTGTTGATCGCTTTTCCTATTCTTATCTGGTTATTGTTTAACCCTATTACGTTAACCGGTGAAACGGCACAATTGATGCTGGAAATGGGCTATGATCCGATTATCCCGGTATTATTAGATCCGCAGTTATTTATTAACCAGATTGTGGTGGTGCTGGGTTTACTGGTGCTGTGTTTAATTTATCCGCTGCTGCGCCTTTATAAAATTGATCTGGTTAGTGCGTTAAAGGGAGGTGCACATGCTGCTTAAACTCGCCTGGCGTAATTTATGGAGAAATAAGCTTAGAACCAGCATCGTATTAGGCGCCATGGTATTTGGCCTGGTCGGGGTTACCCTGATGATCGGTTTTATGAACGGTATGATGGATAATATGATCAGTAATGCCATTAATTGGCAGACCAGTCATCTGCAGGTGCATCAGAAAGACTACAGTGCGGATCCGGAAATTCATAAAACGATAAGCCGCAGCTCTCAGTTACAAGTACAGCTTGATAAGATGACGCAGATAAAAACATGGGCTTCCCGTCACCTGGCGCAGGGCATGATTGCTTCTGCGCGCAGTACTCGCGGTATTACTATTAACGGTATTGATCTGCAGAAAGAAGCCTTAATTACGCCGCTTGCGCAGAATATCTATGATGGTTTCTGGCTGGATGATAAAGGGCGTAATCCTATACTGGTTTCAAAAAAAATAGCGCAGCGTTTAAAATTACGGGTAGGGTCGAAAGTTGTGCTGACTTTTACTAATAAAAACGGCGATGTCAGCGGGGCGGCATTTCGAGTACGTGGTTTGTTCAAAACGCCGTCCAGTGCTTTTGATGAAATGAATGTGTTTGTGCGTAAAGCGGATTTAAAGGTGCTGAGCGGTATTGAAGGTGACCATGAGATTGCGCTGTTAGTTAATGATATTAAACAGTTAGAGTCAGTAAAACGAAAGATCCACGTCGCGCTGGCGCAGTCTGACAGCGTACAGAACTGGGAAGAACTGCAGCCGATGCTGGCGGCTATGTCGGCAAGCATGGCATCAAGCAATATTATTATTCTGGTGATATTTGTGCTGGCGATGGGTTTTGGTATTGTTAATATCCTTTTAATGTCGGTGTTTGAACGTACCTGTGAATTTGGTGTGTTAATGGCTGTTGGTATGCAGAAACATAAAATACTGCAGCTGATTTTACTGGAATCGACTTTCTTAGGAGTGGTGGGGGCAACACTCGGTCTACTTTGCTCTCTGGCTGCACTTTCAATATTAAAAGTTACCGGGATCTCCTTAAGCTCGCTGGCGGACGGTTTAAGCGCCATGGGGTTAGACACTCTGTTATATCCTAAAGTCTCCGGCAGTGATTTCGCTCTTATCTTTATTACTGTGGTACTGGCTAGTTCCTTAGCCGGTTTATATCCTGCCAGACAAATATTAAAACAAGAGCCTGCACAAGCTATGTCGGAGAAGCATTGATGATGCTTACTCAAATCAATTGTCGGAGAAACTGTAAATGAGCATTAAATTAGAGCAGCTGTGCAAAACCTATAATGTTGATACGGACTTTCCGGTGCATGCGGTTAATCATCTGGATTTAGAAATCAAACAGGGGGAGTTTGTTGCTGTAATGGGACCTTCCGGTTCCGGTAAAACCACACTGCTCAATATGCTCGGCGGTATTGATACTCCTACTTCGGGTAAGGTACTGATTGATGATAATAATATTTTGGAACTGCATGATAAACAGTTAATTGCTTTTCGGCGCGATAACATTGGTTTTATCTTTCAGGATTACAGTCTGCTGCCGGTATTAACGGCGCTGGAAAACGTTGAATTTGTGATGCAGCTGCAGGGACATAGTGAAGAGGAATGCCGTAAACGCGCTACGGATCTGTTAATTCGAGTGGGGCTTGCTGAGCACCTGCATAAGCGCCCTGCGAAACTTTCCGGCGGACAGCAGCAGCGGGTTGCGGTCGCCAGAGCACTTGCACCCAGCCCGAAGTTTGTGATGGCAGATGAGCCTACGGCAAATTTAGATGCCAAAAGTACCGCGGAACTGCTTGATATAATGCAGCAGTTGAACGAACAGGAAGGTACTACCTTTATATTTTCGACTCATGATCCGCGCGTGATCAGCCGTGCTAAACGGGTTATTGTCTTTGAAGACGGATTGAAAAAAGAAGATACAATACAGGCAGAGAGCCCATAGTGAGACAGATCGGTTTACTAAAATCCTGTTTAGCTTTGGCGGCTTATTTTATCTGCGCAGACAGTGTCGCGCAGATCCCCGGGCTGGCTCCGCAAAAAAACTGGGATCTTTCCGGTTATATCAAATATGTGGGCTCGGCTAATCTTCCCGATGATTATGCACACAGTTATGATCATCTGCTGCATCAACGGTTTAATTATGAATATCGTTTTAACAGTCAGCTGCGTTTTAATGCCGGCATGCGTAACCGGCTGATGGCGGGAGACACTGCTGAACTGCCCGGTTATGCTGATTTTATCGACAATGATCCTGGTTATCTGGATTTATCTGCAAACTGGTTAGATAAAAATGGGGTGCTGGGTAGCAGCCAGTTTGATCGTCTTTACCTCGACTGGTCAAATCAGGAGTGGCAGGCGCGGTTAGGGCGTTCCCGTATTAACTGGGCGATGACCACTCTGTGGAACCCCAATGATATTTTTAATTCCTATTCAATTTATGATTTTGATTATGAAGAGCGCGCAGGCAGTGATTCTATATTATTAAAACGTAAACTGGATTTTGCCAGTTCCGTTGAAGTAGTTTATAACCCCAGTCAGGACAGTGACTTAAATAGTTATGCAGGGCGTTACCTGTTTAACCAGAAGGGCTGGGATATGCAGCTGCTGGCCGGAAAATCTTATTTAGATCATGTTCTCGGCGGTGGTTTTGCCGGTGATATTCGTGGTGCTGGTTTACGCGGGGAAGTTACCTGGTTTGAGCCGACTCAGGACAGCTGGTTTAACGATGTTGAAAATATTGAGCTGAAGTCAGCATTGCTGGCCAGTATTGAAAGTGATTATAGTTTCGGCGGGCGGCGCAACTGGATGGGCCGAGCCGCTGCTTTATATATCTCTGAGCCGCAGGAACAGAACAGTGCTGCAGAATTTCTTAATTTACCACTGACAGCGCGTACTTTAAGTTTCAGTAGAATGACCTATTATTCGGATCTTAGCTTTGATATCAGCTCCTTAAGTCGTTTAACCTTTTCTGGTAGTTATTATAGTGACGGCTCTTATTATATAGGCCTGACTAATAGTTATTCGCTTGCTGATAACTGGCAGCTGCTGATGGTTTTACAACGCTTTGATGGGGTATCAGGTAGTTTGTTTGGCGAAACACCGAGTATTTTGGCTTTTGCTCAGTTGAAGTGGAGTTTTTAAAAGCTGTGGTGTATCTTGTCTGCTGAATTTTTAACCCTGTTTTAATGTCTTATTTTAAGTCTTATGGAACCCCATGAATCGTTATCCCCTGATTGAAATTCCCTTTAATAACCGCAATACCTGCTGGTTTTGTGGTGAGCCGAAGGACAAAGAGATTAACTTTCCCAAGCACAGCAGCGAAGAAAGTTTAATGAATCATATACCGCTCTGTCTGCCGAGTTGTAATGAGTGCGCTAATATTGTTAAGCGCACCGCATTCACCTCATTATTTGCCTATCGTGATGCTATTAAAAAAGCCTTAACCGCCAAGCATCAGAAAACCTTAAGTATCGGCTCTAACTGGACCAAACAGGAATTAGAGGAATCTGAATTACAGGGCAGTGCTTTTGAAGGTTTTAAACGCAGCGCCTGGTTTATGTTTGAGATGATTCAGGGGCGTATTAATTATCAGGGCTGGGAGCTGCGGATCAATAACGAGAAGTTGTATATTGAACAGGAAGATCAAGCCTTTGAATTTGACGGTACAAGTTATGTGAATCTGGACAGTGCAGTAACCCATGCGGTTAAAACATTTCACCTGGATGAGCAGTTATTTACCCGGGTGCTGAGCGTCATTGGAAAAGATAAATTCGGTCAAGCGGTGCGTTTATGCCGCTTATATCCTATGCTGACCAGTAAAAACCGCGAGCTGGTCTTTGTAGAAATTCTAGACAGTATAGGCCTGTAAACAGAGCCTAAGAAAAGATATAAATTAAGGAGAAAATGTCGAGTGTCATCAATTGACTTTGATAAAGAAAAAAATACCTTTAGGGATTATTACGATGCAAATATTGGCTCATTAGAAACAGCCAAGAACTCTTTTGTGGCTTTAGTTGAGTCATTAACCAAAGGCAGCATCTCAATTTCAAAAATTGAGGGCAGAGTAAAAAATCGAGAAGAGTGCATAAAAAAATTCAATCTTAAGTATCGCAATGTACTGGAAGAGGCTTTCCAGCATTATACGATTAAAGATCATATTAGTGACTTAATCGGATTGAGAGTGGTGTGCTTATATGAAGATGATGTTGAAAAGCTGAAAAGTAAGCTTGCGGAGCATTTTCTGGTGATTGATGTAACGGATAAAACATCACAAATTGAAGATACAGAAGATTCATTTGGCTATAAAGGACTTCATTTAGATTTGAAATTAAATGAAATTCGCCGAAACCTGCCTGAATATGAAGTATGTAAAGATTTAAGCTTTGAAGTGCAGATAAGAACAATTATTCAGGATTCCTGGAGTGTTCTGGATCATAAAATAAAATATAAAAAAGTGATTCCTAAGCAGTTAAAAAGACGTATTAATACCCTGGCTGCTCTTTTTGAGTTAGCCGACAGAGAATTCAAAGAGATACGCATTGCCACGGATGCAGAGCTTGAAAAAACTCATCTGCAGGCTGAAGAGAATACGGATATCGGGACACATATACCGGACAGTAGTGATTTAAAAGGTAATGAGTTTAATGCCTTCAGCTTCTTAAAGATTGCAAGTCACTTCTTCTATGGTTTTGAATTTGAGTCCTACAAAGTGGATGGATTTACTCAAGAAATTGTTTCACTGAAACCACTGATAACCAGGGGGAAATTCAATTTCTATATTCGTGAAACTATTACTGCAGTAAAAAAATACAAAGCCTTTTTTGCTGGTTCAAGCCCGGCAGGCTCGATGAACCCTTATACAGTGATCCGTCATTGTTTGTATTTAGGAGACAAAGAAGTTTTTTCCAGCATGCTTACCGCTTCGGCAAAGAAATCATTTGAAAAATGGCTGATAGATAACCCCTACTATGTAAATTATTCCGGTGAAAAAGAAAATAAATATTAGCTAACAAAAAGAGACAAACTGTCCCTTTTTCAATTTTGAATTATAGGTTTATTCTCTTCCCACATTATAACTGCGGCTAGGCACATATAATTTATGCCGTTGGCTGCTGATGTTCTGCAGATTGCTGTATTTGTTAATACTGACACCCTCCCTACTTTCAGTGTCTGGGCCATCCCTTTAAGGTAGTGGTTTTGGCCTGCTTATGCTTTTTTTATGAAATCAGCCGCCTTATGCGCCGCAGAATTCTATGCTTATGCAATAATTGTTGATGCTTTTTTGTATTAATAACTAAGTCGTATTGGATAAATACATCCCACTGAACTAAAGTTCAAAATGTGATCAACTTATCATCATATGGTTGTGAGTGTATATATGTACATTGATCATTATCGGGAGGGAATCCGTGGCTATTATCAACAAAAATAATAATAAAGAGTTTTCAGAGGGTCATAAAAAGCAAGTATGGAAGTCTTTCTTTATCTTGTTTATTCCTTTTACTGTTATCAATATTCTGGCTTTTATACTGGTCAATATACTGTTTATTAATGTTGAGCAGGTGCAGCTGCAGAGCAGAGTTCAGGCTGCGATTGAGGTTGGGTCCCGCCTGGCGCAGCGTGATTTTGACAGCGTTATCTCGCAGTTGGAGTTTTTGTCTAAAAGTGAATCTATGAAGGCATTTATTGCCGCAGATAACGCTGATACCCGCGATCATCTTAAACTGGAATTCTTTAATTTAGCAGAGACTGCACATCTTTATGATCAAATTCGTTTATTAGGACCGACTGGTATGGAACTGGTGCGCATCGATTATAAAAACGGTGAACCTGTCGTAATTCCAGCAGAGCAGCTACAGGATAAGTCTAATCGTTATTATTTCAAGCAGAGTGCTTCCATAAACAATGATAAACTATATATTTCGCCTTTGGATCTGAATATTGAGCAGGGTAAAGTTGAGATGCCCCGCAAGCCGATGATTCGATTTGCTAAACCTTTACGCAATCAGGCTGGAGAGCTTAAAGGAGTAGTGGTTTTAAATTATTTCGGGCGCTTATTTCTCGATACATTTCGTCAGCAGATGGCAGTTGCGCCGGGAGAGGCTGCTCTGCTTAACAATGAAGGCTTCTGGCTGTCGAGTGAAGATGCCTCACGTGAGTGGGGATTTATACTGGATCACCAGCAGAGTTTCAGCGCACTTTATCCGGAAGTCTGGCGGCAGATAAAACTTATGGAGCAGGGTATTATCAAGTGGAATAACGGACGATTCTCCTTTGCAAGCGTACATCCGGTTGTTGATGTTCATGAAAAGGTCGCTAATAAAGATCATTTCCTGGATCAATGGAAAATTGTGATCGTCAATACAGTCTGGGGTTATACGCCTGCTTTCCTATTTACTAAGGTTAAATTTCTTTATCCTATTTTAGTGATTTATCCGCTGGGTTTAATCCTTATTTACATCTGGGCGAGAGCTTCGACCGGTAGAAAAGCCGCCGAACTGCAGTTAAAAGAGCTTAACCACGTTTTGGAACGTCGGGTGGAAGAACGCAGCAGAGAGCTGGAGGTGACTAAAAGTGTCACTATTTTGAGTATGGCGACGCTGGCTGAAACACGAGATAATGAAACAGGCCTGCACTTGAGACGGACACAGAATTATGTACGCCTGCTGGCTGCTGAGTTATGTAAACATCCTGATTTTGCAGAGTTTTTGAGTAGTGAAACGATTGAGTTATTATACAAATCCGCGCCGCTGCATGATATAGGCAAGGTTGGTATCCCTGATGACATTTTATTAAAACCAGGAAAATTGAGTAATAGTGAATTTGAGATCATGCAGCGTCATACTGTTTACGGAAGTAAGGCAATTGAGTCTTCTATCCTGACCCTGACCTCAGAGCTGCAGCAGAGTAATGGTCCGACATTTTTACAGTTTGCTCAGGACATAGCCCATTACCACCATGAAAAATGGGACGGCAGCGGTTATCCTGAAGGCCTGGTCGCGGATCAGATTCCTGTGGTTGCACGGATCATGGCAGTGGCAGATGTTTTTGATGCACTCTCCTGCCGCCGTATTTATAAAAAAGCGTTTGGCCGACAGGAAACTGAAAGAATTATATTAGCAGGGCGGGGCAGTCATTTTGATCCGCGTATTATTGATGCTTTTATGCATGTTCGCGAGTCGTTCTGGCAGGTTAATAGTCAGTTTTCTGAGGTACCTGAATCAGTATTTCCAGTACAAAAACTTTCAGCCGAACGCACAACTCAGTGCGCCGGTTCTGCTGCATAAACAACAGCGATTTATTGTGCTGCCTGTCTCGCCTGAAGCTGAGCTAATACATTAGACAAAGAGCTGCTGATATTATGACCCAGTGCAATGATATCTGCACAGGGTTTTACCAGATCCGGTACTTGATAAACCTGCATACCGGCCGCTATTCCAGAACGTACCCCGTTACTTGAATCTTCAAAGGCTAAACAGTTTTCCGGGCGGACATTTAAACGCTCGGCAGCCAGCAGAAAAATTTCCGGATCAGGTTTACCATTTTTAACTTCACATCCGGTACTTAGATGTTCAAAATAATCCAGCAAACCAGCTAGCTTCAGCTTGGTTTTCGCAAGTTCTCTTGGTGTTGATGTCGCCACTGCGACTGGAATAGATTGAGATTTTAACCAGGTTAATAAATCAATCACACCGGTTTTAACCGGAATAGCCTGATGCTCAACAATAGGATGATAACGTTTCATCCATTCGTGACGCAGTGTTTCATAATCAAGTTCAGGACCGTAACCGCTGCGCAGAACTTGTTCAATACCAGCGGCATTACTGCCGATAATGCCTAAATACACATCTTCTAACATAGGTAGTGATAAAAACTGACAAGCTTCCCGGAATGCCTGCATACAGACTTTTTCTGTATCTAAAAGGAGACCATCCATATCAAAAACGGCGGCTTGGTAATTCATTGTATTTCCTCGATTTTTATTTACCTAAATTTAGAACTCTCATTTAAAGGTAAAAGGGCATAGCCTCTGTTATGGGTATTCAGCGTAATATGAGTGCAGATAATAGCAATTCCATTCAATGCTGTTAATCAATAACTTGGTTTTCAGGCACGAGTATTTTTGTTATCCATTGTGCCTAAAGGAGGTACGGTAGTCTCCTTTAGGCAGTTAATTGTAAAACTTTGTTTAATTCCCTGCTTCGACAGCGCGCTGTATTGCCGGCCCGATCTGGCGCTTGCGGGATGTTACATTCTTAAGCTGTAACCAGCCGTCGGCATTCTGGCCTTGAAAAGCCGCCTGGGCAACAGCTGCATCTGCCTCGTCAATCCATAGTAGATTGGCTTGTTTATTCTTAGTATCGGTGACTGAAAAGAATAGATGGTCTAAGTTATTCTCTTTTTTATAAACCTGCATAGCAGTTATAAATTCATCTTTTCTGTCTGTTAACTGTTGGGCTGTTAATGTTTCAGCGACACCGATACCGACTTTTTTACCTGCATATTCAAACGTTTTGTAGTCCATGGTCAGAATAGTCGCCGCATCCGTTTTACTTAAATCCGATTTAGCGATCAGCATCTGCTCGCCAAAGGAGTGAAAATCACTAATACCGGCTTGCTCTGCTAATTTAACTGCATAATCACGATCATACTGAGTTGTAGTTGCTGACTGTAAAACCACGGTGTCCGATAAAATGCCGGCTAACGTTGTACAGGCAACCTGTTTCGGCAGGATTATATTTAATGATGCAGCGTGGTCTGCTGCAATTGTGGCGGCTGAACCCCAGGGACGGATATCAATAGCGGCAACCTGTGCTAAATTTACCGGGCTTCCGCCAATCGCATGATGATCAATAATGGCTGTAATGCTGCCCGGGTCAATTGTTTTATGGAGCTGGGTTTTCTGATTGAAATCAACCAGACCGACTTGTTTATCTGTAAAGTCATCTAACTGCCGCGGTGCTTCAGCCTGGCAGTATTCAAGTACAAAGCGGCTTTCCGGATTGGTCTCTTGAGGCATTACCGCTGTACCGCCGTATATATAAGCCGCAGCTATGGCTGCTGTCATGCTGTCTGTATCGGGACTGAGATGGCCCGTCCAAACTAAGTTATGTGTATCATTTTTTTTCGGATCATTTAATTCAAACGCGCTGCCGGCCGTGCTGATAACTGCTAAAGATAAAAATACAGAAGAAAATTTCATGGTTTATCCGTGATTAAAAGTTTTAAAGTGCTTTTAGACTAAAGATTAATTGTGAATATTTTATGACAGCATATATAAAGTTTTCTTTATATAACTCTGCTCTTCATTGTTACAGATCACTGCTGCAGAAAGATTTTAACAATTGAAGCACGACTGCTTTATACTTTACTCTTATTATTTATAGCGACTGCCGGCTGATAATAAAAGGAGTTTAACTTGTCTCAAAAAGCATTTCTCTGGTCTTTACTGCACGATACGGATTCCCGTTATGGAAGAATTTTTGCTTTTGTTATTCAAAGCTTAATTCTTATTTCGCTAGTGACTTTCTCAATGGATACCCTGCCGGATTTATCGCAGACAACAATTTTTGTGTTAAAGCGCATTGAAATCATTACGGTGATTATTTTTACGCTTGAATATGCTCTGCGTATTTATGCTGCTGATAAAAAATTCTCTTATATTTTTAGTTTTTACGGCATAGTAGATCTGGCTGCTATTGTACCTTTCTATTTCATTCCCGGTGTGGATCTGCGTTCAGTAAGAATTGTACGTTTGCTAAGGCTGCTGCGTATTTTAAAGTTGTTTAAATACAGTAAAGCGTTAAACCGGCTGCATCGTGCATTTATACTGGTAAAAGAGGAGCTGCTGTTATTCGGTTTTGTCGCGCTGATAATGTTTTATTTGTCTGCCGTGGGTATTTATTATTTTGAACATAGTGTGCAGCCGGATTTATTTAAGTCGATATTCCACAGTTTATGGTGGGCGCTTACCACACTGACCACGGTTGGTTACGGAGATATGTTCCCGATTACAGTGGGTGGTAAAGTTTTTACCTTTTTTGTTCTGCTGGTCGGTCTCGGGATAGTAGCAGTACCGACAGGGTTAATCGCGACGGCGTTATCACAGACCCGTTTACAGGAGCCTCTCAAACAGGATGATCCCGTTAATAATCATGCAGCTGTTTTAACCGAACATGAGTTTCACCACGGTAATTTTCCAGTTTATAAACCTCAGGGAAATGAAAACTGGCGCTCTTTTAAGATAAAAGAGGGTATTGCGAATGTGCTCTATCAGCCTGCTCATAAAAACACCCTGGCACCCTCTGGACAGCAGGGATCAGGGAAACTAACCGGTAAGTGGCTGTATAATGAGCAGCCGGATAAGCAGGAAAAGCTCCTGCAGAGCAGTATGGAGCTGTTTATGGACTCAAGTTTAGAGTCGAATGCCAGTGTCGGCTTGCATGCGCACCTGGATACAGAAGAGATCTATTATCTGCTGGAAGGACAGTTGTTTATTGAGCTTGTGGGTAATAAAGGACAGATTAGCCGGCAGACAATCAACCCGGGGGATACCCACCTGATACTGGCTGGGGAAAGCCACTTCATCCAGGCGGGCGAGCAGGGAGCAAGATTTATTGTGGTGGCGGCCAAGGTGCCGTTAACTGAAGACCTTGAATTAGATTAAGCGAGATACTTTTTTTCTAATTCTGTCGGCGTTAGCGGTTGAGAATAATAATAACCCTGGATATGGTTTATCTGGCAGTTTATTGTTTCTTCCAGTTCTTCTTTTGTTTCAACCCCTTCGGCTATAACTGATAAATTAAAATTAGCGGCAAGATGAACGATTGTTTTTACAATTTTCTGGTTATCTGTATTGAGGTGAAGGCCGGTAATAAATGCCCTGTCTATTTTTAAGGTGTCGATCGGCAGCTGCGGCAGGTAAGATAAGCTCGAGTAACCCGTGCCGAAGTCATCAATACTGATTCGGATATTTCTGCTGCGCATTTTATTAAGCAGTTCTATGGTTTCCTCTATATTTTCCATCAGCACGCCTTCGGTGAGTTCTATCTCTAATAAATCTCCGGGGATCTGGTAGCGCAGTAGCTGCTGAAACAGGTAATCAATAAAATGCGGCTGCTTCAGCTGCACAGCTGATACATTAATCGATACAGGCGGCACCTGTAAACCTTGATCCAGCCATTCACGGATTTGTTTAAGCACACTTTTAATTATCCAGCCTCCAAGCTCAATAATAAAACCATTCTGCTCTGCTACCGGAATAAAGTCTGCGGGAGAAATCCAGTTCTGATCTGTTGTTTTCCAGCGTAGAAGAGATTCTAATCCGACTATACTGTTTGTTTTTGAATCCATTTTAGGCTGGTAAACCAGACTGAACTCCTGATTTTTCATTGCCTGATGAAGCTGATTACCCAGTTTCATTTTATAAAGCAGCTGATCGGCAAATTCCTGTACAAAATAAACACAATGTTTATGTTTATTTATTTTACTTTGGTACATGGCTAAGTCTGCATTTTTTAGCAGCGTTTCACAATTGCCGCCGTCATCGGGAGCAACGGCAATGCCGAAGCTGGCACTAAGGTTATAATTTAGTTCTTCGAGAATTACCGGGCTTTCAAAGAGCTTCAACAGTAAGCTTTGTAATTTCTCCAGTGAGTTATCCTGTTTGTAATACTGATGCGAGATAATAAATTCATCTCCACTGTAGCGGGCGACAATAGTCTGTTCATCGATTAATGTTTTTAAACGGTTAGAGATTTCAATAAGCACCTGATCGCCGCACGCATGTCCTAAGCTGTCATTGATGGTTTTAAAATGATTTAGGCCCAGCAGTATAACTGCGACATGACCATCAGGCCGTTCCAGCGCTTTGCTTACCTGCCGGGTAAAAGAAATTCGATTAGGCAGGTCGGTTAAGTCGTCGTGGTAGGCAAGGTAGAGCATCTGCCTTTCGGCTTTTTTGCGTTTGCTGATATCTCTGGCTATTCCTGCTGTGCCGACGACCTGATTGTGCTCATCAAAAATCGGTACTTTGATAGTTTCAGACCAGGCGGCACAGCCGTCGCTTCCTGTTATTAGCTCCTCGGTGTGCACCATCTGTTTTTCTCTCAGGGTTTTTAGGTCGTCTTCATAATATGCCATCGCCTGTGTTTGATCGCTGCAGATATCAAAGTCAGTTTTACCTAAAATCTGCTGCTCAGATAAAGAGAACGCTCGGGAAAACTGTTTATTGACCAATAAAAAACGTGACTGTTTATCTTTCAGCCAGATTAAATCAGGAATATGGGTTATCAGAGAATGAAGATGACGATGAGTCTGTCTGAGATCTTTATATTTTCGTTTCAGTTTTATTAAATGAAAAGCAGTGATAGATAAAGCAAGTAATAAAAAAACAGTAATACTAATACTGATGTGGAGCAACGGCATATTAAGGGCCCTGGGTCTTAAGGTGACGGCGTCTTTTTATAATAAGGGGGATTAATCTATTCTGGTAGTGAAATGTGCCGGTAGTGTGAACCTCCTGTTTCATTTAAATCTAAAACTGAAAGCAGTTTTGCTGTTTGATGAACTTTTTTAGATTAATGAACTCATATACCCGTTACCAATCAAAATGCATTTATCAGGCGCTAGCTCGGACACCAAGACAAGGCGCAGCATGAAGACCTTTCGAGCGATTAACTTCGTTAATCCTCTATCGGTAGGATTAAAATAAAGACTTTAATCCTTAAATGGCTAGCCCTTATCGAATGCTGCAACGCTGTACTGGTTTTCGAGCTAGGCCTCGCAGGGCAAGCCGTGAGTCAAACACTTTCGTTGTTGTGAAGTTTTGATTTAACCGGTTAGATCTTCACCTTCATGCCTAGAAATTATTCACCTCACGACTTGCTGATTTTTGCATCTTGAATGATAACGGGTATAGTAGATAATTGTTACACAAATTTAACACCTTGATGAGTTTATGGTTCTTATAAGTAGTCAGACAGAAAAACAAAAGCATGCACGCTGGACTATGTTACTGGTTGTAATGATCATGACATTTTGTCTTAGCCAGCGCGCCGGTTTTGTAACATCCTGTTCGATAATAGTTTCTCAGCAGGCAGAGCAGGATCATCCGGTACTTACACAGGATGAATGTGACTCGGCAGTGCATCTGCTGCAGTGGTTTGCCGGCAGCTTAGATGCCGCGATTTTTACTTTAGTGCTGACCCTGCTGCTGGTGGTAAGTTTTAGCTCCTACGCAGTTCAGTTTGTTCCTTTTATTGCACCTCGCGCACCTCCGCTGCGGCGGCATCTTCTTTTTTGTGTTTTTCGTGAATGAAATTTTTTGTTCGAATCTCGGCTCTTATCAGTTAGCGGTTAAATTTCGCTGACTGCGTTTTATTATTACTTGGAGATTTCCAATTGAATTCATTGTTTCGTTCTATTTTAATTACTTTTTTACTGAGTGTTTCATTACTCAGTCATGCCGCCGTTAAATTCGGCTCTGTACCAGAGCTCAGTAATATTGCTCCTGCTGAATTCAGCAGTGCCTCTGCTAAGTTTTCACCGGTCAGCCAGACATCAACCGGCTGGTTAGTTAATCCGAATCATCCTCCGGTTTCTGTGCAGATGCAGCTGACAGGACAAAGTGATCCTTTATTAAAAACCGTTGATGCGGTATTACAGGTCAAACTTGAGGGTGACTGGAAAACCTACTGGCGTTCCCCGGGAGAGGGCGGCGTTGCACCGAGTTTTGATTTCTCACAATCAGATAATATATCTGATTTCAGCTGGGTCTGGCCTGCGCCAAAGCGTTATCCGGTATTAGGGGTTGAAACATTAGGTTACAAGCATGAGGTTAATTTCCCTATCACCTTACAGGTGCAGAACCCGGCAGAGCCTGTTTTGTTAAAAGGCATCATGACTATGTCGTCATGTACCAATATTTGTGTGTTAACCGATTATGATGTTGAATTAAACTTTAATGTCGAAGACCTGCACATCGATAATGATGCTTTGTTTGCTTTTAATCAAGGCATAGGTGCGGTGCCGATGAAACTTGATCAGCAGGCAGTGAAAGATAAAACAACCAGTTCTACGGTTTCTGCTTACCGTTCATATTGGGATGCTGAAAATCAAACACTGCTAGTACAGGTTGACAATCAAAGCGGCTGGTTCTCTCCGGATGTGTTTATTGATTCACAGAATAGTGAACTGGCTGAAGTCAGTTACTCAGCCCCGGAAATAAAAATTTCCGATAAGCAGCTGACGGCTAAAATCACAACCAGCAGCTGGACCGGCCCGGTAGATTTAGCTGACAAGTCTATTAATATTACTGTGGTTGATAAAGATTTAGCGGTGGAATTAAGTACGACACCTTCTGTGCAGGCCATTGTATTTGAGTCGAGCAGTATTGTTTCAATGTTTTTAATTGCCCTGCTGGGTGGTTTGATTTTAAACATTATGCCTTGTGTTTTACCGGTATTAGGCATGAAATTAAGCTCGGTTATCTCGGCGCATGGTATTGAGCGCAGTCAGATCCGCAAACAGTTCTTTGCATCAGCCGCCGGTATTTTAACTTCATTCTGGTTATTAGCCGGATTTTTATTAATTCTTAAATTTTCCGGACAGGCATTAGGCTGGGGCATTCAGTTCCAAAGTCCTTATTTTATTACTGTGATGGTGGTGATCACCGCTTTATTTGCAGCTAATATGCTGGGATTATTTGAAATTCAGCTGCCAAGTGGTATGCAGACCTGGCTGGCAACCAAAGGCGGCCACTCTTATCTCGGTCATTATATGCAGGGGATGTTTGCAACTCTGTTAGCAACACCTTGTAGTGCCCCTTTCCTAGGCACGGCTGTTGCGTTTGCATTAGGTGCATCTAACCTTGAGCTGCTGACTATATTCAGCGCACTAGGACTGGGTATGGCATTTCCATGGATATTAATTGCACTGTTTCCGGCAATAGCTTTGCGTCTGCCGAAACCAGGTAAATGGATGAACAGTGTTAAAACACTGTTTGCACTGATGATTTTAATTACCTGTTACTGGTTATTAAGTTTATTAACTGTCTTTATCGGTACCGGTATTACCTTGTTAACCGGCCTTGTTTTAACAGTTATATTATTAGTCTTAATCGCCAGAAAACGCGGTAAAAAAGTATTAATCACAGTTTTAGCCAGCCTGTTAGCTGCAAGTGTATCAGGTATGATTATTGCCAGTTTAACAACCAGTAAGTGGGTACAGCCTCTTGCTCAGCTGGACTGGACGGTTTTAGATACTAATGTGATAGATCAGCAGATTAAGCAGGGAAATATTGTTTTTGTGGATGTTACCGCAGACTGGTGTATTACCTGTAAAGCCAATAAGATCGGTGTGCTGCTGCAGGATCCTGTTTATAGTGCACTGCAGGGTGAGCAGGTCATGACCATGAAAGGAGACTGGACGGTCCCTTCTCAAGATGTCACTGATTATCTGCAGTCCTACGGGCGTTTTGGTGTGCCGTTTAATATTGTTTATGGTCCGGGAGCGCCGCAGGGGCTGCCTTTGGCCACTATTCTGACTACGGATGAAGTACTTAGTGCTATTCAGCAGGCCAGGGGATCGAAATAATGGATAAGCAGATTTCTGATCTTGTAAAAAAACATAAAGGCTGGCGGGGCTGGCTGAAAGAAGCACTTGTTTTAGTGCTCCTGTTGACAGTTATCAGCTGGGCTGTCGATTTCTGGCGGAGCGGCTCCATGGCTTCCGGTCAGGCTCCTGCCTTAACTGCTGTTTCAGTGCAGGGGGAGAAGATTGATTTAGGTGCTATGAGTCAGGACAAACCCGTGCTGCTTTATTTCTGGGCAACCTGGTGTCCGGTGTGCAGTTATGTCTCGCCGTCGGTGGATTTTTTATCGGCGGATTATCAGGTAGTGACTGTGGCTTTAACTTCTGGCGAAGAAGAGCGAGTTCATAAATACCAGCAGGCAAAGGAATATGATTTCAGCACGATTAATGATCCTAAGGGGCAGATAAGCCAGGCTTGGGGTATATCAGTAACGCCGACTATTTTTATTATCGATAAAGGTCAGATAAAGTCGGTAACAACCGGTTTTACATCTCCCATGGGTTTGTGGATGCGTCTTAAGCTGACTTAGGCCGTCACTGTAAAGCAGCGCGGTCAGCGCTGCTTTTTTATGTTTTTCTAAACAGCTCTTATATTTATTCTTGTTTGTTTTTTCGAAAATGCTGCCGATTAAAAACTTTACTTAGACTGAAAGACACAGCACAGACATGCCGGGCTAATTCATGATTCAGCCATAAATATCCAAAGAAATTAATATTACTCTGGTGGCAGCTGTCAACGGCACTCACTGTTTCACTGGTAATCGTGAACAGGCTGATATCGTCGGCTAATATCTGCTGTACATCCCCCATATCCACCTGCAGGCTGATCTGGTTCATATGCTCAAACAGATCTGATGCTCCGTGCATTAAATCTGAATTGGTTTTTATCTTTTGAAAAGCATCCTGGCTGCGCCACTGCCGGTTAATCAGCGTTTCTAATACACTTAAAATGCGCCGCTCTAAAAAAATGATATCGGTAATATCCTGCTCATCACCTTTCCACTCTTTGTATATATGTGCCATTAATGAGCGTTGTTTATTTAAGTTGGTGCTGAGCAGTTTCAGATTGTAGTCAGCCGCACCGTTATCGCTGTTTAAGCCTTTGTTATGCAGAAGATAATAATCGCTGCTGAGCAGTAAAAACTCTGTTACCAGAAGCTGAAAGTGGACTAATGCCCGTGAGGGAAAAAACAGGCGGCTGCATAAGATGGTTAATAATGTTGCCCAGACAACATTAATTGCCCGCCACTCTGCAACCACAATATTGTCAGCTCCGCCGGGCCCGGCAACTAAAAATAGAGTGAGCGCCACCAAGACAGCTGCATAGGAATATTTCCCCACAACTGCATACATAGCGACAGCTAAGATTAGTAAAAGGATTAAATCATGCAGAACAATGTAAGCGCCAGGCAGCAGGTAGACGGCTAAACCAAGCAGTGCACCGATAATTGTACCGCTTAAGCGCTGATTAGCTTTAGTTAAAACAGAGCCCAAATATGAAACAGGCCCCATCACCACAATAATAGTGATCAGCGCCCAGCTGGAGTGCGGGAATTCGAAAACTCGGATCACAACAAGTGCAATCGCGCAGGCGATAACAACCCGTAAAGCATGAAGCATTCGCTGGTGGCGAATGACAAAACGATCTGATAGCAGCATTATGCAGACTTAATCTAGTTAAAAAATGAGAGTATTATTTTTTATACAGAAAACCAAGAAAGAATAGCTTATATTTTCTAGCTTTGATTATCAGCAGTCTCCCAATATTAACTAGGAGACTACCTTGTCTTCTTCTGTGTTTAATTAAGCTGCGAAAGCGAAGGCGGTGTTTCTTTAGAATTAACAAATTTAAGACGCAGATGATCGTAACAGTAATTAAATACCAGAGTGTAAAGCGTAATAAACAGGGTAATGCCTAGATCCAGAATAAAAGCCTCCAGCAGACTGACTTGTAAAATATACGCCATGACCGGAGTGGTTAAAATGACAAGGCCTGATTCAAAAATTAAGACGTAAAAAATGCGTAATTTTAACCCTCTTTTTTCACGGGCTCCGCGATAAAATTGATCAAAAATGAGGTTAAAAAGATAGTTCCACACCATCGCGATTAGCGATACAACTATCATTGTTTTTAATGCAGAATAAAGTGCAATATCGGAGAAAACAATTAAACCGATAATTACTGAGGACACTGCAATTAGTTCAAACAATAGCATGTGTAATAGACGTTCACGTGCAGACATAAATATTCTCCTGTTTATTATTGTAACTAGATGTTGGAAGTAGTGTGACTTTAAACTAAGATGATAGAAAGTTAGTAACCATCACAGGTCGTGATATGTATAGTCTTGAACAGTTGAAAATTTTTGTTGCCGTTTCTGAAAATGGATCTTTTTCTGCGACCGCGCGTAAGCTTAAAAGAGCGCAGTCCGGTATCAGCCAGTCCATTTCTAATTTAGAAATTTCTCTTGATAAACAACTGTTTGACCGAAGCAGTAATACACCTTCATTAAGCGATGACGGCAAAGCGTTATTGCCGGTTGCTAAATCTCTGCTGCTACAGCAGCGTCAGTTTGATCAAAAAGTCGCCGCATTATCACAGCAGCAGGAGCATGAATTAATTATTGGAATTGAAGAAAGCCTTTCTTACGGGCCTATTTTCAGCAAAATAAAAAAGTTTGCCGAGCAGTTTCCCATGACCAACCTGGAGGTAGTAACCGCATCTACTTATGATATAGAGGAATACGTACGTAATGGTGATGTACATATCGGTCTGATTTACAGTAAAGGGGAAATTCAGAATGATGTTGATTTTGGAACGCTTGGTTATAATAAATTTATTACTGTAGCGGCTGCTTCGCACCCTCTCGCTGATCTGCAGGAAATTAATGATCAGGTATTACGTGCTTATCGGCAGCTGGTTTTGCGTACTTATCATGGCAAAGAGTTATGGTTCAGCCACGCTATCAGCACGCAGATCTGGTACGCCAGTAATCACCATTTACTGCTTGAGTTAGCAGAGCAGGGCATAGGCTGGACTATGCTGCCTGAAGATCTCGCCTTAGACTCGTTGGCGCAGGGTAAGGTCATTCTGCTTGATGTGACTTACGAACCCTACGGCTGGATGAATACCATTGATTATATTGTTAGTCGAAGAAGCCAGCAGGGACCTGCTTTACAGGGATTGATTAAACTATTAAAGCAGGCTTTCTGATAAAAAATGTTTGTGCCGGGCTTGTTTTAAATCAACCTGAATAAGAGATGCTAGACAGATAATCGTTACTTAGATAAATTTACATAATGGAAGCTTCTGATGGATTATATTACTGCGCAGTTTAAAACTTTTACTATCCTGTTATTTACTCTGTTGATGTTATCACTGAACTGCACGGTTAGCAGAGCTGCCGTGGTGGACAGTGAGCTGGGTTTTGAACTGGAATTACCGGAGCGCTGGATAAAATTAGATCTGGAAAGTGCACAGTCTATTTATGCTCAGGCATTGTCTTTATTTGAAAAAAAGAAAATAAGCAAGGCGCAGCTGCTTGAGTTTAGAGAGCTTTTCAGCGCAGTGGGCAGCAGCACCAGCAGTGTATTCATGCCCGTTGATATTATCGGCCTGCTTAAAAAGAAAAAAGCTTATTCGGTAGTCTGGCTTAGCCTGGTGCATAAACATCTGCCTCAAAAAGAAGATCAGGCCGCAAAATGGTGCCAAAACAACCGCAGTGCCAATGACTTTTCCTGTGAGTCTCAAACGGTTAATAACAAAACAGTTATGCAGCTCAAAGGAAATACTCGGAAAAGCGACAGCCAGTCTTTTGTTTATGTAAAAACACAGTCTTTTTATCAGCTTAGTCATCATGTCAGTTTAGCTTTTACGGTTTTCGGCAGCGGTGATTATGATCCCGATGCTTTGCTGTTTAAGCAGAATATAAATAAGAGCACAAGGCAGGTGGTTGAAAAAATAGAGCGTATCTATAAACAGTCTGAGCAGGTAAAAACAGCCGAGCAGGTGGAACTGTTTATTAAAAATCTGCATTATGTTGCTGATTTGGGTGATCCGCAGGCAAATATGGTGATTGCCGGTTATCTGGCTGATTCCCAGAAACCGCAGCAGGCTGAAATTTATTATAAAAAAGCGGTGGCCACGCCATGGGAATTAGCCGATGCTATGTATACCCTGGCAATGTTTTACCATTCCCATCCTGAACTTGTTGATGCTGATGAAGCCGATGGTAATGATCTTATTACTCAGGCTGCTGCAAAAGGCTATCAGCCTGTTCTGGATCTTGTTGAACAGTTAGCTGCAAAAGGTAATGCCCGTTCGCAGTATTTAAAATACCAGTTAACAAAAGAAAAAATCTGGTTAATAGAGGCAGCTAAAGTGCTGCCGGAAGCTATGCTCAATTTAGCTGTGCAGAATCATAGCGAGGAGACGGGAGATATAATTAGTCATGTACGTAAGGTCGAGGAGCTAGCGGCGTCCGGGAAGTTAACTGTTCATGATTTGAAGCGCTTAACTCCTTTATTTCCTTACCTGCTGCGTATCAATACCTTGATAAACCTGCATGAACAGGCGCTTAGTGAGCATAAAGAAGAGTATCTGAGACTTATGAAAAGTATTTTTGAAAAAACTTTAGCGCCTTTGAGCGCATCACAAGCTCTCTCTGAATCTGAATGGTCTGTTATCTATTATCAGGCTGAACGGTTCAAAAACCGTAACGGTGATCCGTTGTTTGATATTGTTGAAAAATATAAATTTGAAGCTGCACAGAAGTAGTTATAGGTTTTACTGGTCGTTTATAAGCCCTGCCTGTCACTGTGCAGTGACAGGCAGGGCTTAAGCGTTTAATCGGGCATGATTTCAACTATATCCTGCTTGATATAAGCCTGCAGCAGCTGACAAACCCCTTGGTAAAAACCGGAGTTGTTGACCTTAGCAGTCGCTTTCACAAACTGTTCTAGCCAGGACAGAATATGTACTTCAATAAAGTTGATCTGCGCTTCACTGACACCGTTAACATCCTGAATAATCAGATTGCCTAGGTAATCAAGCTGGATGGCAATATGATCCGCCGGTTCATTAAAGGACGGATCAACTACCAGACCTTGTGCCTTGAATAAGTCAATCATATCCTGATGAGGCTGCTCAAATAGTTGTCCTGATTTAGACAGATAAACAGAGGCATAGGGTGGTGCACCCGTCTTTGTATCGGTTAGAAAAATCTGGCTGAAGTCGGCTGCTAATTCCAGCTCAGGTTTGTTCATGGCTAAAATAGCGGTTAATGCTGATTTTATTTTCTGTACAGACGCAGTAAAGTCAGGCTCCTGCTCAAGCTGATCTAAAAGTGTTACCCCTTCACCGCAGAAATACATAGCAAGCTGTTCTTTATCCAGCTCTTTGGTGAGTAAAGTTGCAAACCACCAGTAGAGGCTCGCACGTGTTTCATTTATTTCTGATATGGTTGTTTCTGTCATTTCCGAGCTCACTTTCTTGGTACCAGAAGGCAGGGTATTCAGTGAATACCCGCCACAGTTATATTTAGCTTATCTCTTTCGGCCCGCCGAAGGCAGTTACCGCAGGTGCTTTACCGACAAATTTTTCATACTGAACCTGACAGGTATTTGCACTGGTTGCCTGTGACAGCTCAGAAGTTGCCAGATCTATGGTTAGTGTGTTCGGATCGCCATAGGTATCTAATGAACCTATTTTTTCGTCAACCGGGCCGTACCATGCACCTTCTTCGATACGGGCTACACCCGACGGGAAGTTATCTGATACGACAGCACCGGCTAATAACTGCCCGCGCTGGTTAAATACACGCACTATATCACCGTCTTTAATACCGCGAGATTTAGCGTCCTGCGGATTAAGGTAAATCGGCTCACGGCCTTTAACGGCATAAGTAGCACGGAACTGCTCTGAATCACACATTTGTGAGTGCAGGCGTTTGTTCGGGTGGCAAGACTGTAACCAGATCGGGTGTTTATCCGAGCCAGGACCACCGTGTGAGCGTTCTGCTTTTTCAAACCACATAGGGTGACCCTGACACTCTGTGTATCCGTAACGGTCTATTTTACGACTGAATATTTCGATAAAGCCGGACGGAGTGCCTAATGAATTGATTTCCGGATCTTCGCGGAAAGCCGCCTGGCGTGTCCAGTCTTTACCTGTACCGAAATCAACAAAACCCTCTTTCCAGAATGTCTCAAAATCAGGCATCGAGAAGCTGGCTTTATTGGCTTCAACACAGCCGTTATAAAGTTCTTTTACCCACTGCATCTCATTTTTACCCTGGGTGTAGTCTTTTTCCTGGCCGAGTTTGCGTGCCAGCAGGGTAAATATTTCAAAGTCAGTTTTTGACTGGAATAAAGGATCCACCAGTTTGTGCATCGCAATAATGCCGCGCCCGCTGTATGAGCCGTACAGATCTAAATCATTACGTTCCCACTGTGTACAGGCCGGCAGCACGATATCAGAAAAACGGCAGGTTGCCGTCCAGGTGAAATCAACCGTCACAACCGTTTCCAGTTTATGGAACGCTTTTTTCATGTTATTACGGCCTTGATGGTGGTGCCACGGGTTACAACCCGAGAAAACCATCATCTTAAGATCCGGTAGAGTAATTTCTGCACCGTTTGCCTGAATCTTTTTGCCCGGCTGTAAAATCGCATCAACCCAGCGTGCTACGGGAATCGTGCTGCTGTAACCCTTGAAATCTTGATTTTTATGAATGCGGTTATCAGGTTTAGCTGGATTGCGCGGGAATGCTCCCGGACCGGCTGCCCCTGTTGAAGAAACACCTACCGAGCTGTAATGATGCGCGTAACTGATACCACCGCCGGGTAAACCTATCTGCCCTAACATAGTGGCAAGTACGGCAGCCATCCAGTACGGCTGCTCACCATGCTGCTGACGCTGAATACTCCAGCCGACCATAATCTGGGTACGCTCCTTGACCAGCATGCGTGCAAATTCACGAATATTATCGGCTTTTATACCGCAGATCTGCTCAGCCCATTGCGGCGTTTTTTCAACTTTATCTTTTGATTCGCCCAACAGGTAGGGAACAAAGTCTTCAAAACCTAATGCATATGTATCAATGAACTTTTTATCGTATAAGTTTTCTTTATAAAGTGTATGTGCAATTGCCAGCATAAACGGCACATCGGTCTGTGGATTGATATACTGCTGCTCTGAATTTAAGTAGTTCTGCGTTTTGCTTTTTACCGGATCCACACTGATTACACGGATCTCTTTTCTGGCTATTTTTTCTTTCAACTGTTCAAGATACTCAAAAGACTCGTGGGTTTCACAGTTCCAGCCGACCTGTAAATTTTTAACCAGATCATTGCCCCAAAGCACAATTGTTTTACTGTTTTTAAGGATCAGCGGCCAGGAAGTACCCTGCGCATAGACTTCGGTGGTGCCCAGTACATAGGGCATAATCGTCTGACCCGCGCCTGTTGAATAGTCGCCGACCTTATTGACGGTATAACCGTGCATAGCGATTGCGTGTGCCATATGGTTACCACACGAATGCAGCTGACCTGTTGAGCGCCAGCCGGTACTTCCTGCGTGAATGGCCCAGGGACCATACTGAGTCTGCATGCGCTCTAATTCATTATGAAAAAGGGTTATTGCTTCATCCCAGGTCACACGGATAAAACGGTTGTCACCACGTTTGCTGGTATCACTTTTTTCACGGTTCAGATACCAGTCGTAACGTACCATAGGGTAACGAATGCGTGACGGGCTGTAGATAATACCTTTAATGCCTTTAAGCATATCGGTCGGATATTTATCTGCTTCAAATGCTTTTATTTCCTGCACTTTACCGGCGTAAACGCGGGCACGGAAAGCGCCCCAGTGCGAACCGCTAATCTTCCATTGACCAGCTGTATCGCCTGTCGCCGCATGCGCTGCTTGAATTAAACCCGGGCCGACTAAAGCTGCGGTACTAGTGGCCAGCAAACCTTTTAAAAAACTACGTCTTGAAATTGACATTGTGACCTCCTAGTTAATGCGCTTCGTCTGAAAAATCAGATGAATGTTTTTGTAGATATTTAAGCACTAACGCCTGTGTATCCCCGTCTAAATTCACGAAAGATAACATACCGTTAAACATGCCCGGCCACGTATTGGTGTCAAAATGATTTTCTGCCGGCTGAGTGTGACAAACACTGCAGCTGCTGTCGTAGGTTGTTTTAGCAAAGGTCCATAAAGTATCGCGGGACTCTGTTAAGGAGCTGTTGCGCATCCATAGTTTTACTTCAACTTTCTGCCATGGTAGACCGGTTAAGTCGTCGACTTTAGATTCGCCTTTGCTCATGTAGTCATCGCTCTGTGCAACTTCTTTAGTTAAGAAACCGTCATTAACATTCATTGCAAAGTCTTCAAACATTACCCGTCCGAAACCCTTGGTTTTACGCCATGCATCAATTTCAACCTGAACAGCATCGCCTTCAACTGCCAGTATGGTTACTTTAGTTGCCGCATTTAACTGTCCGGCTTCAGTTGTTAAGGTGTTATCGGTAAATAACGGCAGCTGACGAACACTGTAATAACTTTGACCTTTGTTGTAACCCGATGTAGCCATCTCTTCAAGTTTTGCCAGTGTACCTTCACCTGACCCCATATTTTCAGGCAGTTCGTGGGCAATCCCTTTATGACAGTCAATACAGCTCTGATCGCGCTCGGCCGCCATTTTCATTTGTACCTGTGCACGCTCAGACATGATAGAAAAATCCATACTGTTGTAGTTATGACAGTTTTTACATTCTAAGGAATTATTGGCAGTGAAGCGATCCCATTCATGCTGGGCTAATTCACCGCGTTTAGCTAAGAACTTTTCGCGAGTATCGATATTGCCGAAAACAGCGCTCCAAACCTCTTTAGATGCCTGCATTTTACGGGCAATTTTGTCTGTCCAGTTATGCGGTACATGGCAGTCCGGGCACGTTGCACGTACGCCTGATCGGTTCTGCCAATGCACTGTCTCCTGCAGCTCAACATAAACATTATCAGACATCTCATGACAGCTGATGCAGAACTCTTCGGTATTAGTCGCTTCTAGTACGGTATTAAAACCACCCCAGAAAATAACACCCGCTAAGAACCCCCCCATAGTGAGCAGCCCAAAACTTAAATGTACACTTGGTTTACTGACAATCCGCCAGAAACATTTAATTAATTTGATCATAACTAGTCCTTTGTTATAAAAGGTAAAGGAAAATAGTAACTACAGAACTGTGAGGTTAACCATGGCCGGGAGGACCGATCATAAACATCTGTAAAAACCAGACGCTAAAACCATAACCGCCGACCAGCATGACGCTTAAAATTGGGAATAAGCAGACGGTGATAAATAAAAATGTTTTCCATTCGCCCGCACGTGTTGTTTGTTCTGATTCAGTTTTTATCTCTGACATAATAATTCCATTTTTTGTAAATTTAGGTAATTTTATCCAGCTATTTAGTTGTACTGTTCAGGATGTAACTTAATTATGAAGTTCTTGTGAAGAATTGTAGTTTCGAAACACGGGGTGTTCAATTACCATACGATAATTCACAATAATTTAATGAAAACTATTTGTTTGTGATGTTGCGGCTTGTGATAGAGTAAAACTTGCTTGTTACAGGTCTTTTTCAGTGAAAAGAGAATGGTATTTACTTGAATGTTGAGCAAGTGATCTTTTTACATTTTGAATGATAACGGGTATAGGTATCTCTCGTTGAAATTCCACTGAGCAGATAAGTAATCAGCCGCTTATTCTTGTAAATTTTCCTGCAGGTAGTCAACAAGTAGACGTATCTTGGGGGATAGATAGCGGTTTTGCGGATAAACCGCCCAGATTCCTTCCGGTGCTTCGCGCATATTATCCAGTAGAGTGACTAATTTTCCTGAGTCTAAGTGCCGCTGCAGATAATAATCAGGCAGCTGAATGATGCCTAAATGTTTCAGTGCCGCATCAACCAGACCGATACCGCTGTTACAGCGGATATTACCTTTTACGCGGATATTTTTTTCTCTGCCTTGTTCGTTAAAGCGCCAGTAATCGCGCGTACCCAGCAGACAGTTATGATGTTTCAATTCAGATAATGAATGCGGCTCGCCGAACTTGTTAATATATTCGGGTGAAGCGCAGACGAAATTTGAACGAACAGCTAATTTTTTGGCAATTAAGCTGGAGTCTTTCAACTGTCCAAGACGTATCGCTAAATCAAATCCCCCTTCAACCAAATCAATACGGTTATTGGTCAGATCACTGACCACTTCAATCTCACTGTATAACTGCACAAAATCGTTTATTAAGGGTAATATTTTTTGTTCGCCGTAGGTTACCGGTGCCGAGAGTTTTATGGATCCCTGCGGACTGCTCTGTAAATTAGTGACAGCCTGCTCTGCCGCCTCTAAACCGTCTAATACATCGCGGCAGTGACGGTAAAACAGCTGCGCTTCCTGAGTAAGAGTCACTTTACGAGTGGTACGGTAAAACAGTTTTATATTAAGGCGCTTTTCTAACGCACTGATTTGCCTGCTGACCTGCGCGGTAGATATTTTCAAGTTTTTTGACGCCAGAGTGAAACTCTCTGTTTCAGCCACTGCGACAAATTCGTTAATACCTTCCCATTTCATGATTGTTACCATCTCGTAAAAGTAATTTGCAGTTTGGTTATATTATCATTCTGTGAGAAATAAATATAATAGCTACACTTAAAACAAACAAGCTGCAGCATGAACTTCATGTTGAGCACTAACTGGAGTTCATATGACTGACCAATTTATCAAATCAAAAGCTGCTGTTGCCTGGGGCCCTAATCAACCACTTGTAATTGAAGAAGTGGATGTGATGCTGCCTCGTAAAGGTGAAGTATTAGTTAAAATAATCGCTTCCGGTGTCTGCCATACTGATGCGTTCACTATGTCTGGTCAGGATCCGGAAGGAATATTTCCCGTTATCCTAGGTCATGAAGGCGGCGGTATTGTTGAACAGATCGGCGAAGGTGTGACCAGCGTTGCTGTCGGCGACCATGTGATTCCGCTTTATACTGCTGAATGCGGTGAATGTAAGTTCTGTAAATCAGGTAAAACCAACCTATGCAGCGCTGTACGTGAAACCCAGGGGAAAGGTCTGATGCCGGACGGCACAACACGTTTCTATAAAGACGGCCAGCCGATCTTCCATTATATGGGCTGTTCAACTTTTTCTGAATACACAGTTTTACCGGAAATTTCGTTGGCTAAGGTAAGCAAAGAAGCGCCGTTAGAAGAAGTTTGTCTTTTAGGCTGCGGCGTGACAACCGGCATGGGCGCTGTACTGAATACTGCAAAAGTAGAAAAGGGCGATAACGTTGCTATTTTCGGTCTTGGCGGTATTGGGCTTTCCGCGATTATCGGCGCAAAAATGGCCGGTGCAGACCGTATTATCGGTGTTGATATTAATGAGAGCAAATTTGAATTAGCACGTCAGCTTGGTGCAACTGACTGCATCAATCCTAAAGATTACGACAAACCGATTCAGGATGTGATTGTAGAGATGACCGATGGCGGTGTTGAGTATTCATTTGAGTGTATCGGCAACGTGGATGTGATGCGCAGTGCGCTGGAGTGTTGTCATAAAGGCTGGGGCGAGTCGGTTGTTATCGGTGTCGCCGGTGCCGGGCAGGAGATTTCAACCCGTCCGTTTCAACTGGTAACTGGTCGTGTATGGCGCGGCAGTGCATTCGGCGGTGTGAAAGGACGCTCTGAGCTTCCTGAGCTGGTTGAACGTTATATGGCAGGTGAATTCAAACTGAGTGATTTTATCACCCATACTATGGATCTTGACAGTATTAACGATGCATTTGACCTGATGCACAGCGGTGAAAGTATCCGCACCGTTATCCATTTTGATAAATAATCTCTAGTACAAACTGGCCGTTCTGTTGTTTAGCAGACGGTCTGTTTCTGCCGATCCGGAAAGAAATATGACAATCGAAAATATCAGCTGTAACAAAGCCTTTGACGGCTGGCACAAACAATATACACATCAGTCTACGGTGCTTAACTGTGCAATGCGCTTTGCTGTTTATCTGCCGCCGCAGGCAAGCAGTAAAAACCCGGTGCCGGTTATGTACTGGTTATCCGGCCTGACCTGCACTGATGAAAACTTTATGCAGAAAGGCGGTGCTCTGGCGGCTGCTGCTGAACTGGGGATTGCGATTGTCGCGCCGGATACCAGTCCGCGCGGTGAAAATGTTCCCGATGATGAAAAACAGGCTTACGATTTAGGTTTAGGTGCGGGATTTTATGTTAATGCTACCCAGGCTCCCTGGAACAAACATTATCAGATGTATGATTATGTGGTTGATGAACTGCCGAGACTGATTGAAGCACATTTTCCGGTGAATTCACAGCGGGTGATCAGCGGTCATTCAATGGGCGGGCATGGTGCATTGGTGATTGCACTGCGTAATCCTGAATTGTACCGTTCGGTCACCGCTTTCAGCCCGATCAGTAATCCGATCAACTGTGCCTGGGGAAAAAAAGCGTTCAGCGCTTATCTTGGAGAAGGTGCCGATGTATGGAAACAATACGACGCTAGTGAATTGATGCGCAAAACGACAGCCCGGATTCCGGCAATGGTTGAGCAGGGCTCAAGTGATGACTTTTTAGAAGAGCAGCTGAAACCGCAGGCATTATTGAAAGCCGCTAAGGTAAGTAACTATCCGCTGACCTTTAATATGGCCGACGGTTATGACCATAGTTATTATTTTATCAGTGCATTTATTGAAAAACACCTTCATTTTCATGCGTTGAATTTAGGTCTTATCAAAGCGCAATAAATCCGGTGAGCTGATAAAGGCAGTATTTATATACTTATCTTTATTGGCTTTTTGGCTAATTAAGCACATTCAGTAGATAGCTGACCATGCTGTTTACTGTTAATACTTTCGGGTAATCGACTTCGGGAATTGCAGCCTGAGTTCGCCGGGAGACAGCAGTCACTAAGTTAAGAAAGTCGATTGAATCTAGCTCTAACGCATTGCGCTGGGGTTTTATCTTGACTTAGGCCGCTGGTTAAAACTGGTAGGTGAAGCCGGTAGATACAATTAAACCGCTGCTGTCATAAAAATCAATATCAGAATTTTCCTGGTTATAACCCGC
The DNA here is from genome assembly GCF_000381745.1 of Psychromonas ossibalaenae ATCC BAA-1528. GTDB lineage: Bacteria > Pseudomonadota > Gammaproteobacteria > Enterobacterales > Psychromonadaceae > Psychromonas > Psychromonas ossibalaenae. The sequence goes on from NZ_KB906987.1 coordinate 67,072, forward strand.
CATCACATTGAAGTTTATAGACTTCCAGTTAAACGGCTTTTTATAGGTGTAGACAGAAAAAATCCCTGCGCTGACTGAGTCCTGCTTGTGGTCGAATACAGGGTTAATTTCCGAGAACTTTTTAGTACCCGCGTTCAGGGTGGTAATAAGGTTATGTTTATCTCCAAGTAGTAACAGTGTCAGCTGCACGTGGTACTGGTCATAACTGTTCGCTTCACCTTTTGCATTACGTATTGTGTATTGCACTGACGGTCTAAGTAATACACCGGCTCTTAGAGGCAGTGTTGTCTGCAGCTCAATACGGTGGTATTGACTGTCACGTACTAATGAACTTATCTCCTCGGCAGTCAGTCCGGACTGACTTTGCCCGCTGTTTTCTTGATCGGCTTTACTGGCCGCAAATGCATACTGCACTGTTAATGGGCCGCCGCCAATACGTTCCAGCTTCGCTCGTCCGCCGCGTGTATTTTCTCTGGTGGTTTTACGTGTGCTGTTTTCTAAAAAAGGATCCTGCCATGTTTCATTATATGAAGTCAGCTCAGGGAAAAATGCTAAGGTTAGCCGGCTGTTATCTCTAAACTGGTGAGCAACACCTAATTCATACTGGAAGCGCGCTGTGGCAACCTGGTCTTTGCTGTTACCCAGAAACATTTGAGTTTTCAGGCTGTCAAAGGTGTATTGAATACGCGCTAAAGGATAAATAATTGCAGTCTGCACTGATTCACCACTGCTACTGGAATCTTTGTTAATTTCGTTATCTTCGTGAGTATTAAACTGTGACTGGCGAGTGGTTGTACCGGCATTAACATTAAGCGTAAAAGCCCATCCAGATTCTTTAGCCAAAGGGCGAGACCAGGCCTGACTACTTAAAAAAAGACTTAATATTAGTATCTTAAATACTTTGTTCATTATTATTCCCTTAAATATAATAACCCTTCTGTATTGATACAGACTGTGAGATTAGTGTAGCTGATATTTTAAAGATAAGTAACAAGCAAAATATTCTGTATTTTATATGGGTATAAAAAACCGCAGTGTAAAAACTGCGGTTTTGAGGGATTAATTTAGATTCAAACTCTAGTGCAGGTTTATTTACACTGGCTGACCATCATAGTGCCGGCATCGCCGAAACCATTAATTTTGAAGCTGTAAACATAACTGCCGGCTTCAGGTAGCACAATTGAAGATTCTGTCCCTGGACCAACGGCTCTTGTCATAGACTGCTGCTGACCAACAGTGACAGCATCTGAATTTTCAACTGCAAATTCAGAGCTCCACGACTGAGTGGCAAACTTAAAAGTAAACACGGTAGCTGTAGGGTGTTTGACTACCACTTGATAAAGGTCATCTCCCTTGTAGCGGAATTTATGCGAGTCTGGAGTGGCCATAAAACCGTCACCGCCGGCATAGGTTCCTCGAATCCAGATATTCTGCCCCATAGGCCCGAAACCGTCTGCATCCGCTTTGGTGCAGTCGGCCAGATCCCCTGTACCGGTCAGGCTGACTGCCGCTGTGCTTATTAAAGGTCCCTGGTCAGCCGGCGAGCTGATCTGATAAAATGCAGCCGTATAAGCAGGCAGGTTGATTATATAATTACCGTCTGCAAGGGTAATTGTTTCGTTTTCAAGCAGATTGAGTAAATCACCCTGGCTGCCTATTGCATCGGCCGCGATGGTAATGCGTGTATTGCTGCCTTTAGTATTAACCAGATAAAGGACGTGATCGTTGCCTGCATCTTTACGGTCTATATAGATATCTTTATCCGAGTGGATATGGGTACGGCTGCCGTTATATAAAGCCGGATGGGCCGCCCGCATTGCCATTAATGATGATACATAATCTTTAAGATCCGCCTGCTGCTTATTAAGTACGGTAATTTCCCCGCCGACTGTTGTCGCCAGTCCTTCAATCTTGGCGCTGGAACGGGCAACATGATCATCACACATGCCGGAATCGCCGGAACAGGGATCCAGTTTACTGACAAAATCTTCAACTTGATCACCAATCTCATCACCATAATAGAGTGTGATAGGACCACTGTAAGCCGCCATAAAACTTATTGCCGCTTTATGGCGGTCCCAGTATTCAGGGGAGTTTGGACTGGCAATCACGCCGCGCTGCAGCAGATCACCAAAACGTAATAAATCATGGTTGCCGAGCATCAGGTTAGGCATAGCATGTTCGGGGTAAGCCATATGGGCAACAAATCCGTTATCCAAATTAGTTGCATAACGCTTGCCGCTGCCGTTTTCTTCAACGGCAAAAGTCTGAACCATGGAATAGCGCATCGGAAAATCAAAGGCCGAAGTCAGTGCCGGGGAGTCTTCTTTACCGTAGCCCTGGGCACTTATATCACTGGCACCGCGCCAGATCTCGCCAACCATATAACCAAGAGGATTGACCGTTTCACCGTTTAAGCTGTAGGTTTGTGACGCTGAAGCCTCTTTAACTGCCGTACGGATCTCTACCCAGCTGTCCAGAGGTACCTGATACGCCTGATCTAAACGCCAGCCGTCAATTTTTAATTCATTTATCCAGTAAGCGGCAACCTCTTTATAGAACTCAAGATCCTGAGGATATTGTGCTTCAAAACCGGCATTACCCTGCTTTTTGCCTGTTGTGGGTTTCAGGCCGTTAGGTGAAGCTGCCACATTACCTTTGTGATGGCCGAATACACCGTCAAAGAAGACATACATGCCTTTTGCATGGGCCTGTTCAACAAGTTCACGGGCTTGCTCCAGCGTACCGAATTTGGGGTCAATGGAGAAATAATCACTGGTAAAGTAGCCTGTTGCATCAAGACGATCCGCCCATTGATCCTGTCCGTCTCGAGGTGTTGATTTGAAAATTGGAGTCAGCCAGACAGCGTTCATTCCTAAAGATTTAATGTAGTCAAGCGAAGCAGTAATACCGGCGATATCACCATTATGGTGACTGGTGCCGTAACCCGTACCATAATCGGCAGTGCTGTCGGCATCGATAAAAGATTCGACCATCACCTGATACATACGCAGGCTGCAGGCGGTTTGTACATTACTCGGGTTATTACAGGCTAAGCGTTCATCTAAGGCGCGTTTAGCCTGAGTGACTTGAATATCAACCTTGGCCGCTTGTGCCGCATCAGCTGCTGAATCAACAGCCGCATTGTTACTGCTGCTGCAGGCTGTGAGTAAAGCTGATATGGATAGTGCTAACAGGGTTTTCCGTAACATCATTTTATGACACCTTTTAAAATAGTACCTTAACACAGAGATTTTGATTCTGATGAGCTTCTTCCGGGCGGGTTTAAATCATCAGCTGCTGCGTTATTGTTTTCGACATAGAACAACTATGTCTTTAAGCAAATGCCTTATATTTGACAATTTTAAATCCCGCTGAATTGTTCAAAACTTTTGTGTAAAGGTACTTGAACCTGGCTTATCGCCAAAAAGAGCTTTATTTAATCACAGTTTGAGGTCTATTAAGGGGAGCAGGATCGCACCTGAGCTATCTGTTTTTGTAACAAATTGTATCTATACAATTCAGCTGAAACAGGCTGTAAACGTATACACAGCAGGCTATACAGGAAAGTGTGCCGCCGCTGCCGGATAAAATAAAGGGGTGAATTTTAGGGAACAAAAAGCATAAATCCCAGCGCAGGCCTTGAGAATAGTTTGACGGCGGCATATTGCGCACTTAGCTATAATATTAAAATAGGAAGTGCAGACTTTGAACTGCTGCGGGGCACTGCATAGAGTGACAGACGGGAAGCTGGATTAAGCATGAAGCATAAGTTGTTAGGGTTATTGTTAGTAAGCTGTACTTTTACTGTTCAGGCAGAGAATCTGTCTCGCTCTGAACTTGAGAGGTGCATTAATCTTAAGCAGGAGGTTAACGAGTCGCAGGATACAGTTAACAGTTTAAAGGCCGGTTTAAAAAAGCTGGAAGGGGATTTTAAACTGCTGCTCTCTTCGATACCGGAAGCCGAAGCACAAGCTCGGGAAGCCGCATTAAGCTGCCGGACTGTGATTGAGGATTGTGAACGGGCAAATATGCTGGTTGCGCAATATAAAGAACTGTTTATGGAACAGGAGAAACTGCTTGCAGAGCATGAAGCTGCTATTGCTCCCTACGAGAAAGAAAAGCTGGGTTTAAAGGAAATAAAGCGCAATTTTAAACGTCTCTGTCATAAGAAAGCATTTTATTATGATGATTTAGAAGCGCTTTGTGCGAATGTTTTTGACTGGAACTGGATCATGTGTCTGGGGCGTAAAAAGGCTCAGTGAACTAATTTCATTTTAGCAGAAATCTTTAACGCTTCAGCTGAGCCTGCATATAATCTATTTAAATCTATTGGTATCTGCACCATCGTATTTTATTAACGGTTCGAGCATTTTTTCTAAACCATTTAATTTCACTTCATACATTAATGCCAGCTGCCGGCCTAATTTTCCTTCTGGAAAACCCTTGCTGTTGAACCATACCAGGTAGGGTTCCGGTAGATGGATCAGTTTACGGCCGGCGTATTTTCCGAAGGGCATAATCTGGTTGAGAGCTTCGCTAAGAGCTTTGGGATCATCTAACAATGGATTTACCTGCTGATTAAGGTTATAAAAGTTAAATCTTAACATGTTCAACGAATTGAAATAGCAGGAAGTGATGGTTAATAATATTAAGCTTTGTACTAGCGATCAGTTAGGTCTCTTACGTGATATTTCCATAGAAACCTACCGTGATACTTTTTCTGAAAGTAACAGTGAAGAGCTGATGATCCGGTATTTTTCTGAGGCATTAAATAAAGAAAAACTGCTTCTTGAATTTAATAATCCGGACAGTTATTTCTATTTTATATTTTTTCAGGACCAGGCCGCCGGTTTTTTAAAGGTTAATGAAACAGGAGCACAGACGGATATTCATGACGGTAAATCGCTGGAAATTGAACGTTTTTATATTCGTAAACAGTTTCTGCGTAATGGTTTGGGCAGAGAGCTGATGGATTTTGTCTGTACGTTAGCCAGACAGGCGGAGAAAGAATATGTGTGGCTGGGTGTATGGGAAGGTAATTTCCCGGCACTGCATTTTTATAAAAGCATGGGCTTTCAGCAGATCGGTTCGCACCCTTTTGATATGGGCGGTGATATTCAAACCGATCTGGTTCTTAAAAAAGAACTGTAACTCTTTTTTAATTATACCAATATCACTAATTAGCTGTTCTATTTAGGCGTAGGAAAAATGGATGAAAGCAAGGCGTTGATTGCTGTAACTAGTTATTCTAATTACAAAATCAAGAACGAAGCTAGCGTCCATTTTAACAAGCATAAATGAATATAAAATTAGTGGATTTGATATTATACAAACTGATCACGAGTGCGGTTTGCATAAGCGACCAGGGTGAGCATTACCGGTACTTCAACTAATACACCAACAATGGTTGCTAACGCAGCGCCGGAATAAGTTCCAAATAAACTGATTGCCACAGCAACCGCTAATTCAAAGAAATTTGATGCGCCGATCATGGCACCGGGAGCCGCTATGCAGTGTGGCTGTTTCCACTTTTTCATCCACCAGTAAGTGATCGCAAAAATCAGATAGGTCTGAATCAGCAGTGGAATAGCAATCAGGAAGATATCGACTGGATTATCTAAAATAGTCTGCGCCTGAAAACCAAACAGTAAAATCACTGTACCCACCAAACCGACAATCGACAGCGGTTTTAGTGCGCCGCTGAGTTTATCCAGCTTAACCTGATTATGAATAAAATGACGGGTTAATACACCGCCAGCCAGCGGTACAACTACAAATAACGACACAGATAGAAGCAGCGTATCCCAAGGGACAAAAACATCGGTAACCCCTAATAAGAAAGCTGCCAGCGGTGCAAATGCGACCACCATAATCAGGTCATTAATGGATACCTGCACCAGAGTATAATTAGCATCTCCTTTAGTAAGCTGGCTCCAGACAAAAACCATTGCAGTACACGGAGCTATGCCTAATAAAATCATTCCCGCGATATACTGATCGCCTAATTCCGGTGATATCCAGGATCCGAACAGGTAGCGGATAAAAAACATTGCCAGCAGCGCCATGGTGAATGGTTTAATTAACCAGTTCACAACGATAGTAATAATCAGACCTTTAGGGCGCTGATGTATATTACGTATTGAGGTGAAGTCTACCTGCATCATCATCGGGTAGATCATTAACCAGATCAGCAGGGCGATAACTAAATTAATCTGTGCATACTGGATGTCTGCCAGCGTTGCAAACAGCTCTGGAAACAAGGTGCCAAAGCCGATGCCGAGCAGCATGCCCATGCCTACCCAGACACTTAAAAAACGTTCAAATATTCCCATTTTACTATCCCTCAATTTTTATATAGCAGCCTTAACAGCTGCCGTTCATGTCTGAAGAGCATATATTGCCGCTGCTAGTTACTTCACACTGTGTTTCACTTTGTTCTATGCAGCACTGCTCGGTCATATAAGCAATTAACTGACTCATTAACGAAGTATTGGCGCGGTAGCGTTTAAATCGCCCTTCCTGTTCAACGGAGACTAATCCTGCATGCAGCATCGCTTTTAGGTGGAACGATAGAGAGTTTGGTGCAATCTCCAATGCCGAGGCCATTTCACCTGCGACCATGCCGTTCTGCCCGCTTTTAATTAATAAACGCCAGGTATCCAGTCGGACACCGGACGACAATGATTCAAATATTTGCGTTGCATTATCTCTGGTCATTATTTATCTCCTGGTTACTTAACTTCAATAATACAAGAACTGTTGAAATGTTCCAGTGAAAACAGATAATCTTTTTAAGAAATATCTGTTTTCACTGCAAAGGAGGGGGGGATTACTCAGCAGTGTTGAAATTAACTACAACCTTTAATCCCGGATGATTATCTTGTAGTGATATCTGTGCATCGTGCAGGCGTATAATCGCCCTGACCAGCGGCAGGCCTATTCCAAAACCGGCAATACTGCGGCTCTCTTCAACACGGTATAAGCGCTGGAAGACTTTATCTTTCTCATTGTCTGGAATACCCGGGCCGCTATCACTGATAATAAAACCGTGACCACTGATTTCTACGTTGATCTGAGCATGTTTCCCTGCATATTTACTAGCGTTTTCAAGCAGATTATAAACGGCTCGAAACAGCAGTGTGGCATCACCTGTTACCATACAGCCGGCTTTATCGTTAACTGTTAAGTACTGCTGGTTATCTTCTATAATCGGCAGGATTAAATCGGCCGCATCGTTAATAATGACTTGTAAATCTATGACTTTAAAGCTGCTGCTCTGCTGCTTCTGTTCAAGGCGGGTAAGCTCCAGCATCGCTTTGAAGGTAAACAATATTGCATCCAGTTTGTTTAACATCTGCTCCAGATTTTGGGTGTCACTGCCGGATTTATGTGCATCGATTAAACCTTGTTCAATCTGCTGTCTTAAATGTCCTAACGGTGTGCGCAGGTCATGTGCAATAGCATCGGTAACGCCGGCAATAGCATGAAAGGAATCTTCTAAACGCGACAGCATGGTATTGATATGCAGAGCCATATGATCATATTCATCGGCTTTGCTGGATACAGGGACACGTGCGGTCATTTCCCCGCCTTCAACCCGCTGGGCAATGGAGTTAAAAGTGTTAATACGTTTTAAAACGCGATGTGAGAATATTAAACCTGTGGTTATACCTAATAGAAGGGCTAATAACAAAGCAATAAGGGAGGCGCTGATAAACTGACGCTGCAGATCGTATAATGACTCGTCATCGGTGGCGATCACAAGAACTCCCGCTTCAATAGACTGCGAGCAGCCTGAAATAAGGCGGATTTCATCATATTTATCCAGCCAGACGGGAAAGCGGGCTGTTTCTGGGCAAATACCGATGTTTTTAGGTACTGAATTCAGCTGGCCGTACATATTGTCTGTTGTGATCAAGCTGAGGATATACTGCCGGGAGCTGCCGGCTTGAAGTTCGAACTGCCTGATAAAGTCTGTCTGGTTAAGTTCTTCTGCTAACAGCTTCTGTTGCAAAGCCAGATGATTCATCTGTGCGTTCTGATTACGACTGATCTGACCGACACTTAACTGGTAAAGAACAACTAGCAGAATGCCCACAACTAATAGCAGCAGGCTGGTATATAGCCGTGTTAAACGCCATACAGAGCTGGCCTGGCTGCTATTTTTCCACCATTCGGTAACCCATGCCGCGGACGGTTTCAAGTAACGGAACATGACCATCAAGTTCTACCTTTTTTCGTAATCGTGCAACATGCACATCTATAACATTTGTCTGCGGATCAAAATGATAATCCCATACGGCTTCAAACAGTAAAGAGCGCGATATCACTTGTCCCGCGTGTTCCATTAAATAACGCAATAATTTGAACTCTTTGGGCTGCAGCTGGATTTCAGTCTGCCCGCGATACACCTTATGAGAAAGCAGATCTATGTGCAGATCGGCTACCTGCAGTTTACTTGACTGCTCGGTGCTCTCACCTTTGCGTTTGATTAATATTTCTATGCGCACCAGTAATTCAGAAAGTGCAAAGGGTTTGACCAGATAATCATCACCGCCTTCTCGTAGTCCCTTAACACGTTCAGCGACACTGTCTAATGCACTTAAAATTAATACGGGAGTTTGTTTTCCGGCATTTCTTAAGGTACTTAATACTGACAAGCCGTCTAATTTCGGCAGCATTCTGTCTAATAAAATAAGCTGGTAGTCATGCTCCAGGGCTAAGAATAAGCCGTCCTGGCCGTTTTCGGCGAGGTCAACTTCATACCCCTGCTCCTGAAGCGCTTTATGCAGATACTGACGGGTGTCAGCACTGTCTTCAACAACTAAAATACGCACAAGCTTTCCTTCTTTTGAATAGTTATCGCACTGTTATTTAAATCTGTTTTTAAACAGACATCTGCAGCAGATGCAGGCAACAGCAATGGATGTTACTAAAGAGCAGTGAAAGATACGCATGAATAGATCCCAAACCTTTATGATAATTGTATTTTTCATCATACTGTCCTTAAGTGATAACGTTAAACCGGCCTGACATTTTTCATATTGCTCTGTTTTTCATACAAATCAGAGCAATATGCTTCTACCTGTTAGTGTTTCATAATCGGAATCATTTCACCTGTTTTAACATCAACAATGACACGTTTACGGCCCTGTTGATCGATTAATTTAAATTTATAGAAGGTAATGCCTTTCTCATTCTCTAATTCAAATTCCATTACTTCAGCAGTGTATTGTTCGCGAAGTTCAGCAAGGGCTGACGACAGGCTGAATTGTGACGTTTCTAACTCTTTCAGTGCCTGATATTCATCATCATCTAAACGACTGAACCCAAGGGTACTTAAGCTGCGGCTTTTTTCTTTCAGTACAGTACCGTCTGCAGTGCTTAAGTGCAGTTTATATTTCTCTTCTTTCTGCAGGTTGATAACCTCTATCTCATAAGTACTCTGACCGTCATGGTCATCCAGCTCAAATTCGATGATCTGTCCCTGGTAGTCTGTAGTTACTTTTTCAACAGCCTGCTCCAGAGTGAAAGATGCACGTTTTAATGCAAGTACTGAAAGCGCATCATCGTCCGCAGCGACGGTAAAAGAAGTTAAAGCCAGCGCTGCGCAGATTAGTTTAGTAAATTTCATTTTTGTATCCTTTTGTCTATTTGATAACTGCAGTTTAGCGAATAGCGCATGTCATAAAGGTGGATGAAACATTACAAAAAGTTAATCTTTGTAAAAATACCATTGAATCAGCAGTCTGCCAATATCCATATCTTATTCAGCCTGTTACAAAAAAATTATAGTAGTAGTGAAATATTTTCTGCAGTGCATTGGTCTAGTATTTAGTTAATGAATGTTTTCAAGGAGAAAATGATGAAATCAGGCAGATTATTGGTCAGGGCACTACTGCTGTTATCTTTTGCTGTCGTCAGTTCTGCTCAGGCTGACGAACCGGTTTATACGGGATTTTTTAATAATAAAGCAGTATCCGGGTTTGATGTGGTTGCTTATTTTAGTGAGCAGAAACCTGTCGAGGGCTCCTCTAAGTACACTTTGGAGTATAAAGGGGCTGACTGGTATTTCTCGACTCAGAAAAACTTAATACTGTTTAAAGAAAATCCTGAAAAATATGCACCGCAATACGGTGGTTACTGCGCCTGGGCAATGGCGCGTGATAAAACCGCACCGGGCAATGCGCCTTTCTGGACTATCTATAAAAACAAACTGTATCTCAATTATGATCAGAGCGTTGTTGATACCTGGCGTGCCGATAAAGATGCTTTTATTAAAAAAGCCGATCAGCACTGGGCAAAAATGGATAAAGAGTAATTGACAGGTTCCTGATTAAGCCTGTAACAGCCGCCAAAAGTTAAGGATGAAAAATGCTGCGGATTATTTTGGAGTTAATTAATTTCTCAATAAAAACAGTATTATTTTTACTGTTTATCAGCACCTGCGCGGTACAGGCACAGGAACAGATTTCTACCGGTTATTTTAATAATAAAGCGGTTTCCGGATTTGATGTTGTTGCCTATTTCACTGTGCACAAGCCGCTTAAAGGTTCATCTGATTTTATTTTTGAATATAAGGGGGCCGACTGGTATTTCAGCAGCCGGGAAAATTTACGTAAGTTTAAAAACGCGCCTGAAAATTATGCCCCCCAATACGGCGGTTACTGCACCTGGGCAATGTCGCAGAATAAAATTGCGCCGGGTGATCCAAGTATGTGGCTTGTTTACAAAAACAAACTGTATCTGACTTATGCGCAAAGCGGTTTAGACAAGCTGCTGGCCGATAAAGATCGGGTAATCAGGCTGGCAGATATCAACTGGTTAAAAATTGAAAAACAATAAACGGCTGAATCTTACCGGCCGATATAAATTAAGGATAACAATATGAAAGAGAAGATGATAAGTACAATCAGCTGGTTAATTGTTTTATGGACAAGCAAAGTATTTTTACTTTCACTACCGTATAAATTTACCCTGCATCCGGATACGCAGCATATATTCGGCACGATAGGGCAGTGGCTGAACGGCATACTCGGTGATGCTGTCGGCACCTGGTTTAGTCATTATGGTTCCTATGTTGTGGGGACTTTTGAATTAATTACAGCGCTTGTTTTATTGTCTCCGGTATTATTCTGGATGCTGACTAAAATCAAAATTATTGCTAATGCACCCAGCCAGTCAATGATGCACGCAGTAGGCGGCTTAATGGCCTCTGGTGTGATGGCCGGTGCAGTATTCTTTCATCTGTTTACACCCTTAGGCATTGAAGTGATTCATGAAGGACAAAGTGATCACGGAAGCCTGTTTTATGCGGCGGTTTCGATTCTGGTCTTTGGTTTTCTTTTATTTGTTATGAACTTTATGCAGCTACAGTCAGTTAAGCTTAAAGAGGAGTAAGTAATTGTTAATTAGAGCGCTTTTAGTTATTGCTTATATTGTGCACTGCTGCCGTCTGCGTATTGGTCCCTGGAAATATTTTCAGCTTAATGCGCCGTATTTTAATGAGCAGCGTAATCTATTTTCTAAGTTAGATATAGATAAACATATTCCGGAGCAGTGGCGGCTTGAGCAGTTTATGGATTTTTCTCAGAAAAATCCGCACACCTATCCGGTTTTTGTAAAGCCTGAGTGGGGACAGAATTCACAGGGCATATCGCGTGCCGACAGTTTTGAACAACTGCGGGCCATTCGTAAGCGGCGTACTGCAGAACATCCTCGCTACCTTATTCAGCAGGCTGCGCCGGGAAAACGTGAGTTTGAAGTGTTTGTCATTCTTTCAGATAAGGATAACGGGGTGCCCGCAGTTTTATCTATTACTGAAACTTGTAATAACAATGAGGGACCTTTGGCAGTTAACGGTATTTACAATAAAAACACTTTTTACCGGGATTTATCTGAGCATATTACAGCTGAACAGAAAGACATCATATGGTCTCATCTTCAGCAGATCGGGCAGTTTCGTATTGCCCGCTATGGTATCCGTGCAGATTCTATTGAAGCTCTGGCTGCCGGTCAGTTCCATATTATTGAAATTAATTTGTTTGTACCTATGCCTTTAGTGCTGCTGGTTAAGCAGGTGAGTATTTCCCAGAAAATACACTTTGTAATAAGCACCATGAAGCATCTCGCGGCTGTGACAAAAACAATTCCAGCATCACAGGTGGTTAAACCTGTATTTTTTAAAAAGCTAAAACGTTCACGTGCTTTAAAAGCACTGACTAAAAATGAGGTCTTATGATTAAACAGCTAAAGAAGTTTATTTATCAGTGGATAAGTAAAACATTTATGGACGGCTGCAGTAATTATAACAGCCTGAAAGTGCGCAAAAGCTGCCGCAGTAAAGAGCAGGCCAGAGATGTGTTTGCTTCGGGAAATATTCCTCATGCACAGGGACTGATTTTTTTTAATCCTTTTAAAGCTGTGCAGTTTGCTAAAGAATTTGGTTTTCCATTAGTGATTAAACCGAATGTCAGTGGTTTTTCACGCGGCAGTCACTTTCCTATTAAAAACTATCAGGAGCTGTGGAAAGCGATATTTTTTGCCAAGTTATGGTGGCCTTATACCGTTGTTGAGCAGTATCTGCAGGGTAATAATTATCGGGTAGTCGTCGCTAACGGTAAAATTATGTCGGTGCTGCAGCGTTATGCGCCTTTTGTAAAAGGTGACGGTAAAGCAACGATTGATGAACTCATTGATCAGGAGAATGCGGTGCGGGAGTCTATGGGACTTTATCCATGTATGTCACCGCTGCAGAAGGGGCCGCAGACTTTATCTTTTTTAGCTAAACAGGGGTACAGCTTATCGACTGTTCCGCCGTTAGATGAGCAGGTTACATTGTTTTATCGGATATCATTAGCGCCGGGCGGCGTGGTTAGAGTGATTGATAAGGCGTTGTTACCGAAAGTTAATCAGATATTGTTTAAAGATGTGTTGAAACTGTTTGATGCTAATATCCTCGGAATTGATGTGATTTTAGAAAAAGGCATTGAAACAGATTTTCGTGAGCAGAAATGTATATTTTTAGAAGTTAATTCTCGTCCTTATCTGAAAATGCATGCTTATCCTCGTTATGGCAAAGCAGAAGATCTTTCAGGTGATTTTGAGCAGCTTGAGCAGCTTGATATCCAGCAGTCAGATACCTATTAATGGCCGGTTTAAGTCGTACTTTTTACCTGTTCTCAGGCATCCACTCTTTTCTTCTTGGTTTATTGCCGATCTTTATTCCGGTTATTCTCTGGGATAAAGGTTTAAACATATCCGCTATCTCATATTTTATCGCGCTGACTGCGGTGGGTTTTATTATTGCGCTAACTTTTTGGGACAGGTTACGTGCTTTGTCTAACTGGTCAGTGATTATCGCTTTGTCTTTTCTCTTTGAGGCATTACTGGTGATGTTACTTCTGTGGGATTCGCAGCGGCTGTTATTGTCCGTAGGAGCATTGTTAAATGGTGCCGCCGGCTGTTTTTACTGGTCAACACAGCGAATTTTATTTCAGTCGATAACCGAGACTAACAACAGCGGCGATACTTTTGGTAATTTTCAGATCTTGGTGGTTTTCGCCTTAAAGGCAGGTATTTTAATCGGCAGTTACCTGCTTGATGCTGTACATATTAAAACCCTACTTTTTATATCATTAGCTATGTCGCTTGGTGGTTACTGGTTACTCAGGCGCAGTTTGGAAAATGTTTCCGAGTTATTCAGCAGTACTCAGCCTAAAGCCTTTACACTCACCGATATAATGCAGTTCAAAGACAATTATCGTTCTAAACTTATCTTTTTAACTGATGGTTTATTTTTATTTTTAGAGAGTTACTTCTGGATGCTGTCATTATATCTGCTTACCCAGGAAAACATTATGCAGCTGGGTGTATTAGTGGTGTGTTTAAGTATCTTATTAGCACTGATTTTTTTCGTAATTAAAAAACGCATCGATTATATGAACGCGCAGCGCATATTTATTATTTCAATATTCGGTTACGCCTTTTCATGGTTTTTACGTGGCGAATTAACTACGCAGGAAGGACCGGTTATTTTATATGCAGGCATGCTCCTGATTGCGTTCTTAAGCAGTTTTTTCCGTCTCGCTTTTAATAAACGCTTTTATGATTTAGCATCGAGAGATAATCCGGTTAGATATATTCTGTGTAAAAGTTACTATTCGCAGTTTATGCTGGTGGTATTTTTCAGCCTGATTGCGCTGCTTTCTTCAATGGGTTCAGATCCGTTGAAACAGCTGCAGATACTGTATGATTTAGCATTGCCGTTAGTTTTTGTATACCTGCTTTATGGTTATCAGAAAGAAGCAATAAAAACGCCGGCATAGGCCGGCGTTAATGCGGTTAACAGAGTTAACCTTAATCCATCAAATGTTCTAAACCGTAAACCAGTTCATTACGCTTAACGACTTCTTTACAGGCTAAACAGATACCCGGCATAAATGACTCACGGTGCTGCTGAACGTTATATGCAGCTGTTCTATCTAAAATGGATTT
>NZ_KB906988.1 GCF_000381745.1 Psychromonas ossibalaenae ATCC BAA-1528
TATTCTAAAACTATTTTCTGTATAAACGAAAAAAGGCCTCTCAGATGAGAAGCCTTTTTAAATGTGGCTTAGTTAAAAGCAGGAGAGATTCAAACTCTTATAGGTTTCATAATTTTCTGCTAGAAACAAAAAACCCCACTGCAAGCAGTGGGGTTTGAATGTGGCGGAGGAGGAGAGATTTGAACTCTCGGAGAGCTATTAACCCTCGCTGGTTTTCAAGACCAGTGCATTCAGCCGCTCTGCCACCCCTCCGGAACGAGGCGAATAATACAGAAACTTAGAGCCGCTTGTAAAGCAAAAAGAAGCAAAATAATCTGTTTGCCGAGAAACCAGACAATCTGCGCAATTATCGAGCAGGATAATATAAGTTATGCTTCCTGCTTTTTATCAAGCAGCTTTATCCTTTTAACTGCAGCGCATGTACTTCAGGGTAACGCTGCGCATGACATGCTGACAAGTACTGAGCTAATACACTCGAAGCATCATCACCTACACTCTTAGTCAAAGAATAAGCGATAGACTTATCATCAATACGGCTGATTCTAGAACCTGAAATTGACAACCGCTGGCAATCTGGCAGCTGCAGATAAGTATTATGCAGCTCTTCAGGGAAATTCAGTGCTTCTGCCTGATCAATGAATAACGAAATCCCGGAAGCTGACAAATTATTAATCTGATAATGAAGATCCTCTCCCGCTTCATTCACTAAGCAGAACCCTCTGTCGGCTGATAAACGCCATGAACGTAACCGTTCACCCGTTTCAAAAACTTCCGGGGACTCGAGGCACATGCTGAAGTTCGCAAAACTGTCCATTTTCATCTGCACCGGAAAAACTAAATGGTGATTACCGTAATTCGCAGTCAAATGCAGGTCATCCGCCAGTCCCAGCTGCAGTAACAACCCATTCTGACCTTGCGATGCGCCAAGTTTATATTCAAGCTTCTTATCTTCGCAACCTTCAAGATCCGCAACCAATTCAGACAAATATTTAAAGTCATCGTCCGTCATTAATAAATCTTTATATACCTGAGTCACAGAGCCTCCGAGTAATATTACTTACATTAAACAAACAGCTTAATTTTAGAACAAAACAGACGATAATTGACCTATTTATAAGCTTTTTTGCTAAAAGCTTATAAAAACAGCTCATTTAACTAGGAAATAAGTCGCTTCTTTCGCATAAATATTGTTGCCGACAGATTGCTCCTGTATCCTAGCGGCCTATTTATTATTTCATTTATCATTGCTAGGCAGACTGAATATGCAAGAGTTATATAATCCTAAAGAGATTGAAAACAAGTTCCAGACTAATTGGGATGAAAACCAATCATTTAAAGCCACGGAAGACCCATCTAAAGAAAAATATTACTGCCTGTCAATGTTTCCATACCCAAGTGGTAAACTGCATATGGGTCACGTACGTAATTACACCATCGGTGATGTAGTTTCTCGATACCAGCGCATGCAGGGCAAAAATGTAATGCAGCCTATGGGCTGGGATGCATTTGGCCTTCCGGCTGAAAATGCAGCCATTAAAAACAATACTGCACCGGCAGGCTGGACTTACGAAAATATCGAATACATGAAAACCCAGCTTAAACAGTTAGGTTTTGGTTACGACTGGAGTCGTGAACTAGCAACTTGTCAGCCTGAATATTACCGCTGGGAACAATGGTTCTTCACTAAGCTGCTTGAAAAAGATTTAGTCTACAAAAAAATGGCAACGGTTAACTGGGATCCGGTGGATCAGACGGTACTTGCAAACGAGCAGGTTATTGACGGCCGCGGCTGGCGCTCTGGTGCAGTTGTTGAGCAGAAAGAGATTCCACAGTGGTTTATTAAAATCACCGCTTACGCACAAGAATTATTAGATGATTTAGATCAGCTGGATGAATGGCCTGAACAGGTCCGTACTATGCAGCGTAACTGGATCGGCCGTTCTGAAGGTATCGAAATGGACTTTAAAGTAAGCGGCAGCGACGAAAGTTTCTCTGTTTACACAACTCGTCCGGATACCGTAATGGGTGTTACCTATGTGGCAGTTGCCGCACAGCATCCTTTAGCGCTTGAAGCAGCTAAAAACAACCCGACACTAGCGGCCTTCTGCGAAAAATGTAAAAACGTAAAATTAGCAGAAGCTGAAATTGCAACGATGGATAAAGAAGGTGTTGATACCGGCCTTAAAGCGATTCACCCGATTACAGGTGAAGAAGTGCCGATCTGGACAGCTAACTTTGTACTGATGGGTTACGGCTCTGGTGCAGTTATGTCAGTGCCAGCTCACGATCAGCGCGATTACGAATTTGCGAATGAATACGGCTTAGAAATTAAGGCAGTTATCAAACCAGCAGACAGTGAAGTTGATGTGTCAACTGAGGCCTACACAGAAAAAGGCATCTGCTTTAACTCTGGTGACTTTGACGGTTTAGATTTTACAGCGGCATTTGATGCGGTTGAAGCAAAACTGGTAAGCGAAAACAAAGGTAAACGCCAGGTTAACTTCCGTTTACGTGACTGGGGTGTTTCTCGTCAACGTTACTGGGGCGCGCCAATTCCAACATTAACATTAGAAGACGGCACGGTTGTACCAGTACCTGAAGATAGACTGCCGGTTGTATTACCTGAAGATGTGAAAATGAATGGTATTACTTCACCAATCAAAGCAGATTTAGAGTGGGCAAAAACCACTTATAACGGTCAGCCGGCAACACATGAAACAGATACCTTTGATACCTTTATGGAATCAAGCTGGTACTACGCACGTTACTGTTCACCACAAAGTGACGAGCAGATGTTAGATCCGGCCAAAGCCAACTACTGGCTGCCGGTTGATCAGTATATTGGTGGTATTGAGCACGCAATCCTGCACCTTTTATACTCACGCTTCTTCCATAAGTTATTGCGTGACTTTGGATTAGTAAACTGTGATGAGCCGTACAAAAAACTGTTAACACAGGGCATGGTTTTAGCTGACGCTTATTACTATGAAGATGAGAAAGGCGGTAAAGTATGGGTTTCTCCAAGCGATGCAGTCACTGAAACCGATGCAAAAGGTAAAGTGATCAGCGCTAAAATGGAAAACGGCCAAGAACTTGTTTTTGACGGCATGTGTAAAATGTCTAAATCAAAAAATAACGGTATTGATCCGCAGGAGATGATTGATAAATACGGTGCAGACAGTGTGCGTCTATTTATGATGTTTGCAGCTCCAGCGGAGCAGACCCTTGAGTGGTCTGATTCGGCACTTGAAGGCTCTTTACGTTTCTTAAAACGTTTATGGAAAATTTCGTTTGAGCACGTTGCACTAGGCGCGGTTGCTGACTTAGATGTTAAAGCTCATACTGATGCTCAAAAAACACTACGCCGCGAACTGCATAAAACCATTGCTAAAGTGACCGATGATATCGGCCGCCGTCAGACATTTAATACGGCAATTGCATCGGTCATGGAGTTAATGAATAAATTAACTAAAGCACCGACTAAAGATGAGCAGGATCGTGCTGTTTTACAAGAAGCGCTGCTTGCTGTGGTTAAACTATTGTCTCCTATTACGCCGCATATCTCAGCAGAGTTATTCGAAGCATTAGGACAGTCTGAGGATATCTTAAATGCACCTTGGCCGAGCGTTGATCAAAGTGCGTTAGTTGAAGACTCAAAACTAATTATCGTACAGGTTAATGGCAAATTACGCAGTAAACTGACAGTTGCAGCCGATGCTGTACAGGAAACAGTTGAAGCGCTTGCTCTTGAAGATGAAAATGTGAGTAAATTTACCGATGGTAAAACGATTCGCAAAATTATTTTTGTACCCGGCAAACTGCTTAATATTGTTGCTAACTAAAGTTCAGCAGTAATGAAAGCCGGAATAGCGCTATTAAATTAGAATTATTCCGGCTTTTCGTCATTTTATATAACAAACACTTCAAAAGGCTTATTATGTTCCCTCTATTTAGCAGAGCTTTTTATATTAAAACCGTTTTTCTTTTTTTCTCATTCACTTTTCTCAGCGGCTGCGGTTTTCACTTGAAGCACAATGACGGTCTTGTTGAAAAATATCCAGAAATATATATACAAAGCAGTGCTCCTAACGGCGAATTAACCCGCCTGGTTAAGCTGCGCTTACGCGGCGCCGGCATAGACATTTTAGCGCTTCCTAAAGAAGATGTACCCGTTTTAAGAATACTGGGAGAGCAGCGTACTACCCGTACGATCTCTCTTTACGTTAATGCAACCAATGCAGAGCAGGAATTAGGCTATAACCTTAATTACTCAATTCAAAATCCCGGCCATGAAATTCACCCCTTCTCTGTCAATATTTATCGTGATTTCCTTGATAACCCATCACAAGCGCTGGCTAAATCACGTGAAGCTGAACTATTAACCAAAGAGTTACGATCAATTGCAGCGGATCATATTATCGCCACTATGCTTAGTTTAGAAAATGAAAAGAGTGAATAGGCAATAATGCGCATTTATCCCGAGCAGCTGCTGCAGCATATCAAGGAGCAGATACCAGGCTGCTGCCTTATTTTTGGCGATGAAGCTCTACTCTGCTTAGAAGCATCAGACCAGATTCTGCACACCGCAAAATCACAGGGTTACCTGGAAAAATTCAGCTTCAGCCTTGATGGTAATTTTGAAAAAGATCAGATCTATAACGAATTTAACAGTCTGTCTCTATTCTCCGAAAAAAAAATTATCGAACTGAGTTTCACTAAAAGTAATAAAGATAATACCGCCTTTATTCGTGAAATCAGTCAGTTACTTCATGCGGATATTTTACTGATATTACAAGGTCCAAAACTCAATAATCAGCAGATGAACAGTGTGTGGTTTAAAACACTGGAGCAGCAGGGTATCTTTGTTGCGGCTAACCAGCCCCCGGCACATCGTTTTCCACAGTGGATTTTTCAGCGCCTGAAATCGCTGCATTTACGTGCAGACAAAGACGTTGTTGATTACCTCTGTGTACATTTTGAAGGAAATTTACTAGCCGCTAAGCAGGAATTTGAAAAGCTGGCTCTGTTATACCCCAAGCAGCACTTAACGCTGCAGCAGGTAGAACAGAGCATTACCACCCACAATCATTTTAGTCTTTTTCAATGGGTAGACAGCCTGCTTGACGGTGATAAAGCGCGGGCTTCACGAATTCTAAATCAGCTTAAAGCCGAAGGTACGGAGTTACTGCTGCTCACGGCAACACTAAGCAGTGAAATACAAAAGCTGCTTAAGCTTTCTTACCAAAGCTGTCGAACTCCCTTACCTAAGCTGCTCAGTCAACAGCAGCCGAAGCTATGGCCGGCCAAACAGAAGTTAATCAGCGATGCCCTGCAGCGTTTAAAGACGCAGCAGCTAGAAACCTTAACCATTCAATGCGCAGAAATAGAAGTTGCAGTTAAAGTAGAAAATAATACAGACAACTGGCTAAAGCTTGATGCAGTTTCAAGTGCATTTTTTAATTAAAGGCATATTAAAAATATGACTCATAATATTCAGCAGCAGGCGATCGGTTTTTTAGGCGGCACATTTGATCCGGTACATTTCGGGCACCTGCGCCCTGCCCTGGAGATTTGTGAAGCCCTATCCCTTAAACAGCTTGTTTTAATGCCCAATCATATTGCACCGCACAAATCGGCAAGCCACTGCAGTGCACAGCAGCGCTGTAAGATGGTTGAACTAGCGATACAGCATCAACCTAAAATCGGCATTGACAGGCGCGAATTAAACCGCGCTAAACCAAGTTATACCATTGATACTCTGCAGGAATTAAAAAAACAGCACGCGCATACACCAATCTGTTTTATTATGGGTATGGACTCCTTAATCAGCTTTAACAGCTGGCACCAGTGGCAGGAAATTCTTAACTACTGTCATTTAATTATCAGCCAGCGCCCGGGCTGGCAGTGTGAGTTTAATGAACAGGTACAGGCACTGCTGGATCAGCATAAAAGTACTAATCCGCATGATCTGCATAACCTGCAGGCTGGTAAAATATATTTTCAAACCACCAGCCAGTTAGATATTTCTTCAAGTGAAATACGGCAGTTATTAAATAATGATATCAGTATCGATTATTTAGTTCCGGAAGCAGTAAGCAGCTATATTAAGCAGCATCAATTATATAAGAGCACTACCTAACGTTAAAATATTAAGGAGTACTTATGCTTTTTTTGAAAAAATGCTTCACTCTGTTTAACCTGATATTAATTTCTGTTTCGAGCAGTTATGCACTCGCCCCCTCTACAGCCGCACCTGCAGCGATTTACAGTCAGACGGCCATTCACCATCCGGTCTGGGCCAAACACGGCATGGTATCCACTCAAGAGGCTTTAGCTACAAAAATCGGCGTCGACATTCTTAAACAAGGCGGTAATGCCGTGGATGCAGCAGTGGCTGTGGGTTATGCACTTGCTGTAACATTACCGCGAGCAGGTAACCTTGGCGGCGGCGGCTTTATGCTGCTTTATCTCGCAGAGCAGAAACGCGCAGTGGCAATCGATTACCGTGAAAAAGCACCCGCTAAAGCATTTCGCGACATGTATTTAGATAAAGACGGTAAGGTCAATAAACAGCTGTCACGCCATCACGGCCTTGCGGTAGGCACTCCAGGCACAGTAATGGGGTTAGAGTCAGCCCGGAAAAAATACGGCACTTTGAGCCGCAAGGAGCTGATGGCACCGGCTATTAGACTGGCAAAAGAGGGTTTTGTTGTTTCCTCTGACTTAGAAAACTCACTAACAGCAATGAAGCAGCGCCTAAGTGTATGGCCGGATACTAAAAAGATATTTTACAAAACAGACGGTTCGACTTATAAAACCGGTGAACGTCTTATTCAAAGTGATTTAGCCGCCAGTTTACAGCGAATCTCGGATAAGGGCACAGACGGCTTTTACCACGGTTATACCGCCGAAAAAATTGAAAAATCAGTAACTGAAGCAGGCGGCATAATTTCTCAGGCTGATCTTAAAAGCTATCAGGCCGTAGAACGACAGCCAGTTACCGGAACCTATCGAGGTTACCAGGTTCTCTCCATGCCGCCGCCGTCATCGGGAGGCGTACATATTGTACAGATGCTCAATATGCTGGAAAACTACCCGCTGGCAGAAATGGGTCACAACAGCGCCGATTCAATACATATAATGGCTGAAGCCATGCGTCGTGCGTATGCAGACCGCAGCTTGTATCTGGGCGATAGTGATTTTGTTAATGTGCCGGTTAAAGCCTTAACAAATAAAAGTTATGCACAGGATCTGAGTAAAACAATAAACCTCAGCAGAGCTTCGCTGAGCAGTGATATAGCCCCGGGTAAAATACAGCCCTATGAAAGTAACGAAACAACCCACTTCAGTATTATTGATAAGTGGGGAAACTCGGTATCCAATACCTACACGCTTAACTTCAGTTACGGATCAGGCATGGTTGCACAAGGGACTGGTATCTTACTGAATAATGAAATGGATGACTTTTCAGCTAAACCCGGCAGTGCGAACGGCTATGGTTTGATCGGTGGTGAAGCCAATGCAGTTGAAGGCAATAAGCGCCCTCTCAGCTCAATGACTCCGACCATTTTACTGAAAGATAATCAGCCCTATTTAATAACCGGCACACCGGGCGGATCAAGAATCATCAGCACTACACTGCAGATAATATTAAATGTGGTGGATTATCAGATGAATATTGCAGAAGCGTCAGCGGCAGTACGCATTCATCACCAATGGCTGCCGGACTATATCCGTATTGAAAAAGGCTTAAGTACAGACACCATTGAACTGCTCGAGAAAAAAGACCATAAAGTAAAAGTCCAGGCAGCCATGGGCAGTACACAGACCATAATGAAAAGTGAAAACGGTGTTTACGGAGCCTCAGATCCGAGAAAACCAGGCGCATTAAGTCTAGGATATTAAACGTCAAGCAGTACGGTTCATCTTTTGCAAAAGCTTACTTCTCCTGCTCTTCTGCTGATAATCAGCAGAAGAGCAGGAGATTTCTAAAAGTTATATGTGAGATTAACAGTGACCGTTCACCATTAATTTCAGCTTCGCTAGGACTTATCTTAACAGTCGTTATTTTGTAAGGTGCTGAACCACTCACAACTGCCTACAAAGATCACAGTAATAGAATGTTAATTTCTTATTAATAACACCTAAATTGAAAAGCAATATTTTTCTGCCATATTTAAGGGTATCGAGTAAAAATGGTGCTATGAGTCTATGTCAGAATTTTTATTTCAATCTGAAGAAGATCAAATAGATCTTCCACAGGAAATGCCGAAAAATAGAAAAACCTGGAACATTCTGATTGTGGATGACGAACCCGCGATTCATGATGTTACACGTCTGGTGCTCCTTAATACTGTGGTTCTTGATAGAGAAATCAAACTGCATTCAGCCTTTTCTGCGGCAGAAGCAAAAGTAATGCTGCAGTCAGAAATTGAGTTTTCCATGGCATTTATTGATGTGGTCATGGAAAACGATCATGCCGGCCTGCAGCTGATTGACTGGATCCGTAACGTTCTAAAAAATCAAAGTATCCGCTTAGTTTTAAGAACCGGGCAGGCAGGAATCGCGCCGGAGTACGAAGTGATCCGAAATTACGATATTCATGATTACCGGACAAAAACAGAGCTAACAAAAAGTAAGATGACCACCACAGTTTATTCAGCTGTACGCAGTTATCGCGATATCAGTACTATAACCAGCAGCCTGCAGGCTTTTAAAAAACTAATCGCCTCTTCCACCAATATTTTAAAAATTGATGAAATATCAGAATTTGCATCGGCCGCATTAACCAATCTACTGTCTTTGATGAGCTTAGACAGCTCGTCTGTTTATATTGTCCGTCATGAAACCGATCTGTTTGATCATGTCGATGAAACCTATTTAGCCTGCAGTGGTAAATTTGGTACTCAGCCGGATAATATTCAAGAAATAACCAATGATATTAAAGAAAAAATCAATGCTACCTTTATCAACAAAACCACAGAAATAACAGATCAGTACTTTATCAGTTATTACAAAACATCCCTCGATGCCAGCGCCGTTTTATATATAGAATTTGAATCCCCTCCTGCCTATTTTCATACCGATATTGCCGAGCTTTTTTCCACAAATGTTGCTCTGGTATTGGAAAGTCTGGTCAGACACCAACAGGCAGAAACTAATCAACGCGAGCTGATGTATATAGTCGGCGATGCAATTGAAGCCCGCAGTAAAGAAACCGGCTCACATGTCAGGCGCACCGCGCTTATGTGCCGTTTATTTGCACAAAAACTGGGGTTATCCAGTGCATTTATCACTACCATTAAAGGCGCAGCACCTTTACATGATATTGGAAAAATTGCAATTCCGGATAATATTCTTCACAAACCCGGCAAGCTGGATCCCGCAGAGTGGGAGGTCATGAAGCAGCATGCTGCTAACGGCGGCGCAATGCTGGAGCATTCCAACCTGCCTATTGCCAAATTAGGCAAAACTTTAGCACGCCATCATCATGAAAACTGGGATGGAAGCGGCTACCCGGACGGCCTGGCCGCTGAGGATATTCCCTTAGAAGCAAGGATTATGGCGATTGTTGATGTTATTGACGCCCTGGGCTCTATACGAAGCTACAAAGAAGCCTGGCCGGAAGAAAAAATACTCGCTTTTATTAAAGAGCAGAGCGGTATTAAATTTCAGCCTCAACTGGTTGATATTGCAGTGCGGCATTTTGACGAAATAATGGAAATCCGCCGTACTTACCCAGACTAATATTACAGGAGCGAAAAATGGAACAAACTGTCTGCGATATCATTGAGAGCATGTCCAATAGATCTGCAGAAGACTTTCTGGAGCAGATTAGTTTACAAATAGCCAAAGCGGTAGATGCCGATTATCTGTTTGCTGCAAAAATAAATAAGAGTAAAAACACAGCGCAAACATTAGCATTTGCGGCTGACGGGCAGTTAACAGACAATGTTGAATATTCACTCGCAGATACTCCGTGCGCAAAGGTAATAGAGAACTCCGTATGCTGTTATCCCGAGCAGGTCGCTAAAACATTCCCTGATGATAAATTATTAACAGACAGAAACATAAACGCGTATTTAGCAGTACCTTTATTGAATTCACAAAAAGAAAGCATCGGGCTTCTAGTCGCTTTATACTCAAAAAGTATCACTAACCGCCAGCAAAGCACCTCAATACTGCAGCTTTTCTCCGGACGTATCGCAGCAGAAATGCATCATATTGAATGCCGGGATAAACTACAGTCAGCCAATACTCAACTAGAGCAGGAAGCAGTAAAGCGCCGTGCTTCTCTTAAAAATACATTATCAATATTAGAATATGCCAAAACAAAGTTAGTTGAGTCTGAAAAACTGGCGGCCTTAGGGGATCTGGTCGCCGGGATAGCCCATGAAGTTAATACCCCTTTAGGTATTGCTGTTACCACACATTCAATCATGGAAAGTGAATATAAGCAGCTTAATAAAAAAATACAGGGCAATACCTTAAAAATGTCAGATATGCAGTCATATTTGTCAACAGTCGCATCCTCGTTAGAGCTGCAGGTACATAATTTAGAACGGGCAAAAGAAATATTAGGTAATTTTAAATTAACAGCGGCAGAACAGCATATTTTAGAATTAGAAAACATAAATATCCGCGATTATTACCAGCGGATAATAGACACCCTGCGCTCTTCACTCAAGAAAAAAAGTGCATCAATCACTTTAAACGCCTCCGCACAGCTGCATTCAATGACTTATCCGGGGGTGCACGCGCAGATTCTAATCAATTTAATCAACAACAGTTTGTTACATGGATTTAATAATAACGACAATAACCAGATATCTATCGATATTAAGGATAAAGGCGGCAATATCTTTGTCGTCGATTACCACGACAACGGCATCGGTATTGATCCGAAAGCATCAGACAAAATATTTGAACCTTTTTATACAACAGCAAAAGAGCAGGGAGGAAGCGGACTCGGCATGTCAATTATTCATTCCCTGGTAACCGAAAGGCTGCAGGGCAGTGTAGAGCTTATCAACAGCGACTTAGGTATTCATCTGCGTTTTCATTTTAACAGTCAGCAGGGAGATAACTGAGTCTATTGAAAAGATCACTTAAGCCGATAAACAGCCTCCAAATAGGCTGTTTTTTTATGCTGGTACCTTATGGGCCGCAAGCCCTCGGTCTCCCCGGAAGGAACCAGCCATGCTGGATATATCTCCCTTGAGATTAAGATTGATTTTAATTGAGAAGCTTGGTTTATTAATATTAATTCATTCTTCAAAGGTGGAGTTTATCTATGCTTAATTTACTGTCAGGTTTGTTTTTATTTTTAGGAATTCATTCCATATCAATCATCGCTCAACCTATACGAGATCGATTGGCGGCTAAAAATCAACTTGTCTGGAAAGCATTCTATAGCTCAATTGCACTTGTCGGACTTTTTCTGATAGTAAAAGGTTATTCACAAGCGAAGTTAAACCCGACACTGATCTACACCGCACCTTACTGGTTACGTCATGTCAGTGCATTACTTATGCTGCCGGTTTTTATCCTGCTTTTAGCTCCATACTTTCCAAGTAAAATAAATTCGATTACAAAGCATCCACAGCTATTTGCCGTTATGCTCTGGGCAGTGAGCCACCTGCTTGTAAACGGCAGCCTTGCTGACTTATTACTGTTTTCTTCATTTTTTGTCTGGGCTGCTGCTGATCTGATTTCCATGAAAAACAGAGCTTATCGTCCACTACCGGGATTTAAAAAATCAGCCGTTAATGATGTTATTTTAGTGTTTGCCGGTTTACTGATATATGGTCTATTTGCTGTTTACCTGCATAAAATGCTAATAGGGATTTCGCTGGTTAGTTAAATTCAATATGCATGTCAAAAATTATTACCATACCGCTACCGCTAAACCAACCTGTACATTAGGATAGGTGATATCATAAGTTATAGAGCCCCCAACGGAAGGGACTCAAGCAAAGATACAAATAAATCAAAAACCAATATTGTAAAACAGGAACAAATTAATGCCGGAACGCTTTGAATGCTCTAGAGCGCACTGTGGATGGACAGGAACCCATCAAGAGCGCAAAAACAATGAAACAGGCAGCTGGCACGCTAGTCTCTGTCCTCACTGTTATGGAGGAATGTTTCGAACTATTGAGGCGCCGCAGGAAAATGAACGGATCAATCACGTAAATGAACTCATTAAGGCCATCTCAGAACACGGCGAGAAACAATTTTGCTCTCGTGGTGTTACTGCTCATATGGAGATCGATAAAAACGGCATAGTCTGGTTTATAGACGACTACTCCAGAAGGCGCATTTATACGCATTACCATGGAAGCTGGCGCGGCTTTTCCCATGGCGGTACTTTGCGGGAGCTTGTCTGCGCCATGCGCGACTACGTAAAAAAGGGTCACAAAATCCCTCTCAGCTGGATTGCACCTGTCAGCGTGGATGATGATGATAATAAATTAGGCTACAGCCAGGAACCAGCACAGGCACTTCGAAAAATTATTATCAAATTACCTGTCATTAGCGAATAAACAATGCACTGCAGTCAGGAGATACAGACGCTAGTGGTACAACAAATTTGCAGACCTCTGTAATAATCCCCTAAATCGCCTTTACGGCTTGGGCGGGTAAAACACTAGCGCCCCAATATAATATGCACTGCCCACTGGCTGACCTATAAATTTTTCATCGCCGCTAAAATGAATTCAATCATGGTCCGTGTTTTCAGCGGTAGTGCTTTACTCTTATATAAAACATGAACTGGCATTGGGGGCGGTACATGATCACTCAATATCTCGATTAAATCACCCTGCGCTAATTCACCGTCTAAAAGCAGCCGCGGCTGCAGTAATACTCCAGTACCTTTGAGGGCGGCTACTTTTAAAGCCTGACCGCTGTTTGAGGTCAGGCGCGTATGCTGTTTATCAAATGCCTGGGTATCAATTCGCAGCGCAAGATTCGCTTGAATATGATCATAACTAAAACCTAAACACTGATGCGTAACCAGATCACTCAAAGACTGCGGCTGCTGGTAATTGGCCAGATATTCAGGTGAAGCACAAAAGACCATTTCATACAGCGCAATTTGCCGCGCAATAAGCGATGAACTGGCGAGGTCACCAATACGGATCACCACATCAACCTGCTCATGTAACGGGTCAATCAGGCTGTTTTCAAGTATCAACTCTATGTTGATATCTGGATAATGCTGCAAAAAATCCGCAATTATCGGTGCAAGCACAATATTTCCGAACGTCACCGGCGAATTGATACGTACCGTTCCTTTCGGTTTGTTTTCTAATCTCTGAAGGCTGTTTTCCGCTTCAGCAATATCATCCAAAATTCGCTTACATTCCAGATAATAAATTTGTCCCGCTTCTGTGAGCGACTGTCTGCGGGTGGTGCGATTCAACAGCTTTGTTCCCAGATGCTGTTCCAGAAACTTAATATGTTTACCTATCATAGTTGCTGTCACCGCAAAATTAACCGCCGCGCTAGAGAAACTTCCATGCTGCGCCACATAGACAAACACCTGCATGCTCTTCAATCGATCCACATTAACAACCCATAGTTATAAAACAACAAACTAAATGGTCGTTTATCAACTATAAATAGTCAATTAAAATTACCTATTCGATTATTTCTCACCATTAATTAGGAACACATTATGTTTAAACAAGGTTTGTTCATTACCGCTGAGCTTCGCATTAAACCGGAAAGCTGCCTCGATACGGCAATTGCCGCAATTCATTGTTTTTGTGATGCGATGAATAGTGAGGAAGGATGCTCGATGGCCGTACCTTTACAGGATAAACACGATCCGCGTCGATATATTTTTTGGGAACGCTATGAAAGTCAGGAAGCTTTTGAGCAGCACTTTCATGCACAACACACTCAAGACTTTATTCAATCTGGACTTACTGAACTTATTCAATCCTTTGAAAGCAAACTGTTAACCGTGGAGAAATAACAATGAAAAAAACACTAAACTGGGGGATCCTTGGTACCAGCTTTATTTCCGGAGAGATGGCCGATGCCATTGTTGAAGAAGGTAATACACGCCTGCATTCTGTGGCCGGGCGATCTTCTGCACCACTGAACGAATTTGCAGAAAAGTATGGTATCGAAAACAGATATCATGACTATGATGCCCTTATTAACGACGACAACGTTGATATTATATATATCGCCCTGCCCAACCACCTGCATCATGAATTCGTAATAAAAGCAGCCGATGCCGGTAAGGCAGTGCTTTGCGAAAAATCCTTATCGATCGATATGGAGAAAACGGATGCGGCACTGACTGCTGTGGCAAAAAATAACATATTCTTTGTTGAAGGGCTGATGTATCTTACTCACCCATTCACGAATGCCGTCGCGAAAAAGATTAAGGATGGTGCAATTGGTGAAATCAGATCCATCAATGCGCAGTACTGCGCGTCCATCGAGCAGTTCGTTAACCCGGACAGTAAAGGTGCCCTCTATAATCTAGGCTGCTACCCGGTATCACTAATGCATTTACTCATGCAGCAGCAGTTTACTGATGCTGCCTGCAGTAACTATCATATTTCTGCATCCGGCCGATGTGGTGGAGACAGCAATATCTGCGAATCTGCCGCGACTATCCAATATGAAAACGGTATTATCTGCCAGCTGCATACAGCTGAAGATTATGGTCTGCATGCCGGGT
This sequence comes from Psychromonas ossibalaenae ATCC BAA-1528, assembly GCF_000381745.1. Lineage (GTDB taxonomy): Bacteria > Pseudomonadota > Gammaproteobacteria > Enterobacterales > Psychromonadaceae > Psychromonas > Psychromonas ossibalaenae. The sequence goes on from NZ_KB906988.1 coordinate 14,705, forward strand.
TTACTGTGCTTGGCAGTACAGGCAGTTTAGAAATCATCTCTAACCCGTGGCTGCCGGGGGCAGAAGGGAATCAGTTTGTAATAAGCAGATACGAACAGCAAGGTGAAACAGTGACGGTGACTGCTGACGGTAACGGCTTCTTATATCAAGTGAGATTAATTCGTGAAGCGTTAGAAAAAGAACAGAAATGCCTTCAACGCCCGGCTGCATCACCGCAAGACTCCCGTCAGATAATGAAAATACTGACTGACTGGGAATCAGCGGCCCGGACAGCCTTAGAAAGTTGAAAATAACCAATCGCTTTCAAGCCATACGTGAATCACTTATAGCGGTTCAACATTTTTTAATAACTACAGCATACCTAGCCGACTAGGTTTGCTTTCACTTGTTAGTATTTGTGATAACTTCGTCGTTGGAACTTTATCCTGTCGGCGAAACAACCAGCAAAGCATGCACTACTCAACTCAGCCCAATAAATAACAGTTGCAGTTTCGCACCTGCTCAGCCTCACATCTGCAACCCCTCTATTGCTGCCATCGTATAACAAAAAATAAATACACACTTGATTTCAACAACTTACAGAAATATATTTATTGGCATGATAGTTGATATATACCCGTTATCATTCAGTTCTAGAAACCATCAGCGCAAGTAAGGGTATTTATGAAAGTCGCATTGCTTACAACACAGTCTCGAATATCACCCGTTTTTGAAACTGCCTTAGCCTGGTTGATTATTGAAGCCGATCCTAACGAGTGCACCATAGGTAGTCGACAGAAATTCAATACGCAGAATGAAGTGGAAATGGCTAACGAGCTTTTAGTCGAAAATATTGATCTGCTTATTTGCGGTGCAATTCCCTATTATCTTGAAAAAATATTAATCACCCAAGGCTGTGAAGTGTTTTCATTTACAGCTGGTGACGTTGATCAAGTCATCGAGGCATTGCACCTTAATCAATTAGACCAGCCTAAATTCAGAATGCCTGGATGTCAAAAGCGTAAACAAAAAGAGAAAAAACCTTTCTGCCGACGCACTGTTAACCAATAAATTTACATTCAACAATAAAGGAAAATTAATATGCAGGAACTAAACATAAACAAGAAAAATTGTCAGCGCTTTTCAATTCAAGCAGATCAAGCTGGAAATTGTAAACAGAAACCAAAGCGTATTCGCTACTGCGGCCGTGTCAGCCGCAAACAGGAAATGGACATTGAGTGTGCAGAAAAAGCACAAGGTCATGGTCAGCGGATGGCAGGCGGTCAAGGAAAACGTATGGCAAACCGCCAGGGTAAGCGTATGGCGGCTGGTCAATGTCAACGAAGATCAATGGCATAAGTAATTAAATAAACCTGTTTTATGTTCAAAGTAAAACAGGTTACTGAATAAGCTTAAGCTAGCAGGCACGCAACAGCACAATAAGAGCACAATAAGAGCACAAATGAATAATCCACAAAAAGAGTTATTACAAAGTGAGATTGATAAACTCGATTTTATTGATTCAACATTGTTATTAGAAGCAGTAGAAAAACAGCAGAGCCACCAGCATTGTATGTTATGCGGCACACAATCAACCTTCGGCTTAAAGCTTGATTTTTACAATGATCAGCAAGGTATTGTCTGGGCAAAAGCAAAAGGCAGTATTCATCAGCAGGGTTACCAGGGAATTCTACATGGAGGTTTTATTGCCGCACTGCTGGATGCCGGCATGTGTAATGCGATTTTTAATCAAGGCGCAGAAGCCGTAACAGGTGATATGAATATTCGCTACCTTGCTGAGATCCCGCTGACAGCAGATATTCTTATTCGCGGAAAGATAAACAAAAATTACTTAACACTCTATAAAGTTGAAGCGGAGATCTATGTTGATCAGCAGCTTATGGCCAAAAGTAATGCGCGTTTTATGAAGCGCCAATAAGGAAATAAGATGACAACGACAATAACAGTGTTAGTTGATAACCAGGCAGAAACCGGGTTAATGCACGAACATGGGCTGTCCATTTTAATTGAGCATCAGGGCAAACGGATCTTATTTGATAACGGACAAAATGATGCGCTGTTTTATAATGCGAATGCATTAGGTATCCCGCTTAATAACCTGGACTTAATCATTTTAAGTCACGGCCATTATGATCACGGCGGAAATTTAAGCACACTTTTAGCTGCAAATCCCAACGCATTCTTTTACGCTCACCCAGACTGTTTACAAACAAGGTATTCACTGCATCCAGATAAACCACCCCGCACTATTTCTCTAGTAAAAAGTGCAGTGAAAGCGATTGAAGTATTCCCGGACAGTCAAAAAAAATTAATCACAAAAGCGAGTGAAATAAGTGCAGGAATCTGGCTGACAGGTCAGATACCGCGTCTCTGTCATATTGAAAACAGCGGCGGTCTTTTTTTCCTTGATAAAGAAAAAAAGCACAGCGATCCGCTTAATGATGATATTAGCCTTTGGATTGAAACAGAAAACGGATTAACCGTTATTTGCGGCTGCTGCCATTCCGGCATTATGAATACACTTGCCCATATTAAAAAACAAACAGAACAAACTGCAGTACACAACCTGCTGGGTGGACTGCACCTGGTTAATGCAGATCCGCGGCGCCTAAGTGCCACCATCGATTATTTAAACAAGCAGAATATCAGAAACATTTATCCTGCTCACTGCACGGGCGACAGCGCAATATCGTTACTCAAAAAACACGTTATAAATAACATACATACTGCACAAGCAGGGTTAAAAATCACACTATAACAGTACAAATAAATCAGATGTTTCCAGCAAACAGCCTGCAGTCCAAAAATAAAAGCCGCCAAGAATAATACTAGATAACGGAATAGCATGAAGAACAAAAAATTTAAAAAATAAGAGGTATTGACTATCTCGTCTGCGCATATGCTGCATGACATATATTCATCATTTTTAGCCCCGCTACTGCCTCTTTTAATAGAAAAACTCGGCATGTCTTTATCAATAAGTGCCTTATTAGAAATTATTAGAAGAATACCGACACTTTTTAACCCGTATTTTGCTCTGCTCGCAGAAAAAAACGGCGTAAAGTATTTTGTTATTTTAACTCCGGCAGTCACTGTTGTATGCATGAGTTTGATTGGACTCGCACCGTCATACAGCGTCCTTTTTATATTATTATTTGTATCGGGAATAAACTCAGCGCTTTTCCATATTCCCTCCCCTGTGATGATAAAAGAAGCTTCGGGAAACAAAATCGGAACAGGTATGAGCTGTTTTATGGTCGGCGGAGAGTCGGACCATTGCTGGTAACCGCAGTCTGGGGCTTAGAAGGCATTTATAAACTGATGTCTTTGGGGCTTATCGCGTCTTTTATCTTATACCTGAAACTTAAAGACTTTAATCTGGACCGGGCGCCTAAAAAAGCAAAAGAAAAGGTGACACTAGAAAACTTCTGAAAAAATATACTCCATTTTTTACTGTTTTAGGCTTTTATCTATTCTTCCAGTCAGGAATGAAGAGTCCGTTAACACTCTACCTGCAGCTTTATTTAACCAGTCAGGGCGAGAGCCTCTGGTATGCGGGTATATCTTTATCTACCCTGCAGTTTTCCGGCGTCCTGGGGGCATTTTTTTCAGGATATTTATCAGATAGGATCGGCAGGAAAAATATGCTGATTATCTCCAGCACAGGATCAGTAATAGGCATGGGGCTTTTTATATACTTTGGTAATATTTATATTCTCGCTCTTTTAGGGCTGTTCCTTTTTGCTTCAGGAGCGGTACTTATGGCAAGTGTGCAGGATACACATACCAATATGCCGACATTTATGAACAGTATGTATATGTCGATAAGTTTCTCTATCAGCTCAATAGTTGTCTTCAGCATCGGCCTGTTAGGCGGCAGTTTCGGCCTGCAGAACACTTATCTTATATGTAATGTTTTCGCACTCGGCAGTACTCCCGCAGCCTGCTTATTAACAAAGTTTATAAAATAATAGAATGCAGGAATAAACATAATTCAAAACGCTATTTTGTACTTCTTCATTTTACGAAACAGCGTTGTTTTATGCACACCTAATGCTTTGGCCGCCGCTATTTTACTGTGATTATTTTTTAACGCCTCAACAATCACCTGCTTCTCAATCTCCTCTCGACTGCTTCCTAAACTCTCTGTAACCGCACTTTTTCGCTTTTCAGGCTGAAGATTTTCTGTAACGGCAAAAGAAAAACAATCTAATTGAATATAACTGTTTTTAGACAATACACAGGCACGTTCAATGCTGTTTTCTAATTCGCGAATATTGCCAGGCCAGGTGTAAGACTGAAGATGCTGTAATGCTTCCGGGCAGATCCCCTTTATCGATTTTTTATGCACCTTATTAAAGCGTTCAATAAATAGATCCACTAAAAAAGGAATATCTTCAAAGCGCTGCGCTAGTCTAGGCAGGGTTATTTTTATTACATTCAGACGGTAATAAAGGTCTTCTCGAAACTTGCCCTGTGAAACCAGATCTAATAAATTTTTATTGGTTGCAGTAATGATTCTGGCTTCAGTTTTCTGTGGTTTACTGCCGCCGACCGGCTCAAATTCACGCTCCTGCAGCACCCGCAATAAACGCACCTGCAGTGCAGGTGATATATCACCAATCTCATCCAGAAACAGAGTGCCGTCAGCCGCCCTTTCAAAATACCCTTGTTTATTATCAAAAGCTCCTGTAAACGCCCCTTTAACATGGCCGAACAAAGTCGACTCTAATAAGTTTTCAGGCAAGGCTGCACAGTTAACGGCGATAAATGGTTTTCTATTCCGCTCACTTAACTGATGCAGCGCTTTTGCTGTCACCTCTTTACCTGTTCCAGTTTCACCCGTAATCAACACAGTTGCAGATGTTTCTGCAACTGCCTCTACGGTTGCAGTAACGGCTTTCATCGACTGGCTATGAGTGATTAAAGAGCCTGATTCGGCCTGTTTAGAAAGCTGTTTTTTTAATACTTCAATCTCCGATATATCTCGAAAGGTTTCAGCGCCGCCCATTATGTTCCCCATGGGATCTTTAAGCACCGCAGTTGAAAGGGTGACAGAAACTTTTTTACCTTTGCTGTTAATAAAATAACAGCGCTTATCAATAACAGCTTTACCCGTCTGCAGAGTTTCTCGTAATGCGCACTGCTCACCGCATAAACTTGAACGAAATACCTCTGAACAGTAACTACCTAATGCATCGCTGCGCTTAATGCCGGTAATGTGTTCAGCAGCACGATTGAATGAACTGATTTTCCAGTCATGATCAACACTAAAGACACCATCTGAGATACTCTCTAAAATAGTGCTGTTATCAAATAGTTGTTTGCTTTTACTCATTACAGACTCATCATTGCAGGCAATAAAAAGAGGGCATTAGACACTCTTTATTTTACTACTATCCTACTCTTATTAGCTTATTTATACATTGAAGATTGCGGGTACGGGCGGCAGAATAAACAGCAGAAACGAATAAATTTCTATTCCGATAGGAATCGATAAGATGAAAATCAATAAAAAAGGCCTTCAAGCTATTAAAAAATAACTTAAAGGCCTTTTAAAAAGAACGACTGTTATCTGAGTTTATGCTGTTTTAGCCGCCACTCTGTTACCCAGAACACCACCAGCAACTAAGAATACCAGGAAGATCCAGCCCGATAACGAAAGATTAGCAATCGGCGTATAAAGTGAACCGACGTTACAACCGTTCGCAAAACGCGTACCGAATCCCATAAACAAGCCGCCCATTGCAAACAATGCTAACTGCTTCGTCGAATAGTTAAATTTAAACGACAGCTGCCCGGTCAGCAACACACAAATAAGCGTACCAAGTGCAATACCAAAGTTCTGCACTGAAATCGGATGTTCAAAGAACGGGGTAGCAAACATGCCTACCGGACGCTCTGCAAACGCAGCAACACTATCAGCTGAGACACCAAAAGCCATCATGCCCTGACCAAACCAGATGCCAAACGGCGTCGATGCCCCCCAGCCTGTCTGCGTGGCAGCCAGCATTAAGGTGAAAATAACAATAATCATTAACGCCCCGGTTTTCATCGACCACGGAGTAACAAAAAGTGCCTGATAGGTTTCCGAGCTTAGTAATTTAAACTGTTTTTTACTATCGTTTTCTGCAGCTTTGGCTTTTACCGCGTTATGCTGTTCAATTTCGCTGTCAATACCGTAAAAGGTACCAGCCTGATGACGCTTATTTTCATACTTTTTCGATAAGTAAATCACAATAGCCGCAAACAGAACGGTTAATGCGATTGCCCCGATGTAGCTTACTAAACCGCTGCCGAACAGATCCGGCATAAATACACCTTTATCTGCGTAGCTGCTGCTTGAAACTAACGTGTCTGTCACCCAGGGTAAACTGCTCTGCAGCGGAAATCCTAAATAGACCCCCATTCCAAAGAAAATTAACGTGACACCAGCACGCGGCAGATCGGTCACCAGATCAGTCATAACACCCGATGCACAACATGATGAAAAAGTCATACCGAAACCAAACATTACCCCGCCGACAATCAAGCCCAGGTTAATCGGGTTGATCCATAAATCATAAGCAGCAGGATCACTGTTTAATAAGAAACCGGCATTAATCACTGCGGTGATAACAAACATAAACATCAGCACCTGCATCAATTTAGTTGAACCGCCGTTATAAGCTCGATTGACACTACCGGCAAAGCCTAAAAAGCTGCGTGTTAATACATAACCTAAGCCAATACCAAATAGAAGACGCAGAAACAGCATATCCGTTTTCAGCATTAGCCCGCCCAGCAGCAGTGCACTCAGGGCCAATAAAGCACCCGTCATATTTTGTGTTTTATTCATTTTAATTATTCCAGTAAAATTACCGTAAAGTATTACATTTACGACTTACAATGCAGCAAGCCGTAATAAGTGGAGCAAATAACAATTCGTATTAATCGAAGTTATAATCTGTCATTACAGGTGTTCTACCGAGTGTCTTATCATTGAAATATTCAAAGAAACATAATCCCATAAAACCACCGGAAACATTATAAACATCTTTAAAGCCTAATTTCTGCAGTGCTAATGCGGCATTGTAACTACGCTGTCCACTACGACAATGCAGGTAAAGCGGCTGATCCTTAGGCAGTTCATCAGTACGCTGACGGATCTCGCTCAGAGGAATATTAACTGCACCATTAATATGGCTTAATTCAAATTCGTCTTGTTCGCGAACGTCAACAATATAAGCGCCCTGTTCAATTAGCGGGCGCATATCAGATGCATGTACTTGTTTAAAATCGCTGTTCATTAAATTAGTCGCAACATAACCTGCGAAGTTAACGATATCTTTTGCTGTTCCGAACGGAGGGGCATAACAAAGTTCAAGATCTTTAAGGTCGTAAATAGTACCGCCGAACTTGATAACCGTTGCAATCACGTCAATACGTTTATCAATATTACCTTTACCGATAGCCTGCGCGCCTAAAATGCGTCCTGTCGGTACTTCGAAAATCAGTTTAAAGTGAGCAACCGCACCAAAAGGCATTAGACCTACTTTATCATTAGGAATAATTTTAACCGTTTCGTAAGAGAGGTTTAGACCAAGAGCTTCAATCATGCCTTCATTCAGGCCAGTCGATGCTGCATTATAATCAAACACTTTAATCACTGAAGAACCGATATAACCACGGTTGTCAATTGCCATACCGTTAATATGATCAGCAACACCACGAGCTTGTTTCTGTGCCGGACCGGCAAGAGGAAGCTGGAAATAATCATTGTAAAGGTAGCTATAAACTTCAATCACATCGCCAACCGCGTAAATATCAGAATCGTTGGTCTGGTAGTTCTGGTTAACCTTCATTGCCCCGGTTTTACCTAAATCAAGGCCTGCTTGAGTCGCCAGATCCGTTTCAGGTTTAACGCCGATTGCCATCACAACAACTTCCGATTCAACCACTTTACCTGACCCAAGAATAATCTTGTTTTCTTCGAATTTTTCAACTTTATCGTTAACAATCAGGTTAACGCCGTGATCATATAATTCTTTATGAAGAATCTGCACCATAGTGTAGTCAAATGGTTTCATGATCTGCGGCATTGCTTCAATCAAAGTAACGTTATAACCCGCTTCTTTTAAATTTTCAGCGGCTTCAACACCAATAAAACCACCGCCGATCACTGAGATATTTTTTGGTGCACTGCCTTTGATGAACTTATTAAGGCGGTCAATATCAACGACATTACGAATTGAAAATGTATTTACTTTTTCAATACCAGGAATAGGCGGAACAATTGGTTTAGCACCAGGAGAAAGAACCAGTTTATCGTAAGCTTCCGTGTACTCTTCGCCGTTTTCGACATTTCTCACTAGAATCGTTTTAGCTGCGCGATCAATTGATACAACTTCATTTGCCACGCGCGCTTCAATATTGTACTGGCTCGCGAACTTTTCAGGACACATCAGCACAAGCTCTTCAGCGGTAGGGACAACACCACTGAGATGATAAGGAAGACAGCAGTTTGAAAATGAAACATGCGGCCCTTTTTCAAACATAATGATCTGATCTGTTTCACTATGACGACGAAGACGTGCTGCGACCGATGCACCACCGGCTACACCGCCGACAACTAATATTTTTTTACTCATCATGAGTCCTTAAGTTAAAGTTAAAGTTAAAGTTAAAATTAAATTTTATGAAAGATATGAATTTTTTTATGAATGAATAATGCCATTGCCAAAAGGTTGATTGCACCGACAATAAACATTAATAGATTTGAAGCTTCAAAAATAATATCAAAGTGCGTTACGCTCAAAGCACCAGATAAACTAATCAAGAATAAATAGGTAATAATTCGTCCGTTTTCACCGATATTGAGGCTGGTATTAACATAGTGAAAAGAGCCTAAAATCGTGGTGAAACCAGAAACCACAAAAAACAACACCACAATAGAAAGGCCCATATAGCCCGTCACTTGAAAAACCGTAAAAATGTAACCTTTAACCCGCTCAAAACTATCGCCTACCAGTGCCACCCCCTCAATATGAGCCTGGCCGTAAGCGAACACATAACTGGTAATAATGACAGCAATGGCGATACTTATCAGCGTAGAAACGGTCTGCACAAATGCTTCCCGACGCGGTGAATTTTCTCTATCTGAGCTTGATAACGCACTGGTACCCAGTGAGGTTTCACTAATTTGAATAATTCGCTGAAAGGCAATAATTAGTCCGATAGGAATACCGATTCCAGCACTTTGAAAATTCATCACATCAGCATAAATATTGCTAAAGTACTGGCTGATAAAATCACGCGTCTGGTAAACAAAAAACATGAAAAAACAAACGTATGCGAGAATAATCATAAATATCAGCGAGGATAAGGTATTAATAAACAAGTGATGGCTTTTAGTAACAATCACCATTCCCGCCAGTAAAATTATCGGCATAACAATATAAAGAAGTGCAGTTACTGAATTAAAGTGATAATCAAGATAGTTTTCTGAAAAGTAACGAACGACCGTCTGTACACCCGTTAATTGAAAACCGACAAAGCCAAAGGCATATAAAGCCACCAGGCCTAAAGCATAAACGGTAGCGGCTTTAGCATTTAAATTTGTTGTAATAAAGTCGCGTGGTGTTTGCTTAGATATCTGCGTGAAAAGCACCTCAGAATACGTGATAGGTACTAAAAACAGCATGCCCACTAATACCCAGAATACAATGCCTTCGCCACTGCCTCCGTGCACAGAGCCTTGCCACATCGCAGCCAGCACACCGATAATAGCGCCGGTACCAACTTTTGAAGCAAGTGAAATAGACAGCGCACCTTTAATTTTACTTAACTGCCAGGAAGAAATGTCTGAATCACTTATTTTTGCGCGCGCTTTAACCATCTTAATATTAATAAAAAGACCTAATATAATAAGTAATGGTAGAAAAAATTCCCATAAACCTTCACTCAGCGCATTAATCCATGCAGCAATCATTCACTCTCTCTTCTATTTGGGTTAGATTCAATAATGCGAACTAACAATATTAGTAATATTTTGACACGCAAAAAAAAAGCACAAGCAGGTCCACAAAGTTAACCGCTTCTCGGCAACTTATATGACTCTCCTTGTGCTCTTTCTCTTTATTTACGCAATAACTTCAATGTTAATAACAAGTTATATTTATTTAACTCATTATGAATGCGTATTAGTTATAATTTAAGAGGGGAGGTAAATTAAATACCTCTAATCAAGTAAATTATGAGGCGGGATTATATGCTTAGATCGTCCAACATAAAAGGGTTTCTCCCTCAAAAATACATAGGAAAACGTATTCCCCCCCTACTTTTACAAAAGGTTAATTAGTAGGCAGCAAAAACAATACGCAATAAATACATGCCGGCAGCATCTCGCCTGTTTATCGGCTTATGCAGCATAAAACATACATAGCAATGTAATCAATCCTTTACTAATTTGAATGCATTTCACTCAAAAAGATTAAAAATATAGCTATATATATATGCATATATAGGTTAATATCGTTTCAGCTCTGAAATTCAGAGTTATTAATGAAGTTATAAAGTCCAAGTTTTCCCTCAGTTACATCATTTTGTTGTCCTTAGTGTTTCCTTTAGCTTAATCATCACATTCAATAATTCAGCTCTCAGCGCGTCGCTATTTGGCGATATTTTTTAAAGAATTTATATAAGGAACACAAGATGTCTAATTCAACGACTGGTTTAGTAAAATGGTTTAACGAAGAGAAAGGATTTGGTTTTATTTCTCAAAATGACGGCGGAACGGACGTATTTGTTCACTTCCGCGCTATTGCATCTGAAGGCTTCAAAACACTGGCAGAAGGCCAAAAAGTGTCTTTTGACGTTGAGCAGGGCCAAAAGGGTCTGCAGGCTGCAAATGTGATCGCGCTATAATTTTATAGCAAACTGAAAGTAAAGATTGCTGTTCAGGCATTTACTTCCATTTATTAACGTGATAAATTTTTTATCTCAAACTAATATAACAATTTACATTGCTATCAGTAAATATCAGCACCGCTACACCGCTTACCGCATGTGTCACCAGGCTTTATATTTCTCATATTAGACAATGATAAATAAGATGATATTGGTTCATTCAAACAAAACAATTAAGGATATTTATGGCTAGAACAACTGGTAGAAAAAGATTTTGGTTCCATCAAAACCGCGAAGAAAATCAAATACAAGTAACTAAAAAAACTAAAAAACTGAACAAGAATTAGAAGTAACAAAACTAAAATGTAAGCTATTTGCGGGGAGCCTCTATCCTTTTCAAATAGCGATATCTAAATCAAAAGTACCTCTACTTCTTTTTCTCATCATCAATCTCAACACTCTTCCTGATAATGCACAAACCAACTGTCTGATCCAATCGTTGATCTGTGCATGAATATTTCACTTATAAGCTAAAGTTCTCTGCAAAAATTTACGGATGTCCCACCTTTTTCATTTATCCCCAAAGCGCCGGCATTTAAAGATTTTATCACTCCGCCCTTCGGCCAAAGTCTCAGCCTTCAGTTGCGACGAATTCAAAAAAATCCCTGGATCATCAATTTTATCCAACATCGAGCTATCTGGTAAACAATCATCGTCGATATAATCAGCATAATCACCTGACGGATCAAAAACCAGCATATCCAAGGCTAAGCGATCCAAGCCGTATAAACCACGGTGGATCATATCTGCAGAAAAAACCAATACATCCCCCGCTGCTAATGGCACCTTTATACCGCCAGAAAGACCATCACTACTCTCTCTGCCTTTTATTTCCTGGCGAACATTAAACTCTTCTTCACTGTCCCAACGCTTATGAGTGCCTGGTACTAACTCCATACCAAGCTCATCAAACAATGGTATACGCAGGTGTACTACTTGTGTTTCCTGGATTATTTTTTTCTGCGTCTCTAAATCATGATCGTATTGACAGTCTCGATGCCAAAAATCTTTCTGCTGCGGATCCACCGGATTAAAAAACAGCTGTGTATTCATAAAAGTAGGATCTGCCGGAATCACAGTATTAATAAGGTTCATTATTTTTTTACAGCTAAGAAAATTAAAAAGCTTAATCCTATCATCACTTGTTAAATACTGACTTCCAGTTATTAATGAGGAGTTAAAAGCCTCCTCCTGCTGATAAAACTCAGCGTTGTCTTTTTTCCATAACTCATGGAATGTTAATATTATCTGTCTCAGTGATGCTATCTCATCGTCAGTAAAATACCCCCTAACAACAAAGTAACCTTGGTCATTATATCTACTGCTTAACTGACTTAAATTGTCTACCATTAACTACCATTGCTCCTGCTTATGATAAAAATTAAACACCTCAGCGTTCGCAGAGTAATTTAATCTATTCAATAAATTAAGCCATAATACGCTCCCACAAAAAAAACAAATATAAAAACTTGTGGATGTCCTACCTTTTTAGAGGACAACCAAACTTTATTTCGTAGGCTTTCGCTTGTTAGCATTTTCTGTAACATTTATCGTTGGAATTTCGCCCTTGTCGGCGACTTTACTTTTCTCTCAACAGCAAGAGAAAAGTAAGCAAAAGAGTGCCGTTCCGAACGTTTTTTATTCTTGTCCCTTCAATAACTTCTTAACGCACCGGCTTGGACAGCACATCCATGTGCTGCTCCAAGCCTAATGAAATCATCCCTGATTTCCTTTGCTAAAGTAATTTCTCAGTCAAGAAAAACGTAAACGGAAATTTCCTAGCCGCATTGGTTTGGAGTTCTAATATATTGAATTGAAATAAAAATAATATTTTAAGGTTTAATATCTGCTCCTACTCATTCGGCAATTAAATTTTAAGTAATAAAAAGGTTAATATAATTATTCTTAGCTAATGACGTGGTTTAATTGATACGACTAACCCAGTTAAGACATAATTGATTTAACTGGAGAATTTGTACCCTAGAAATGAAAAAACCGCTAACTCATTGCTGAATTAGCGGTTTTTAAAATGATTGGAGTTGGCCTACAGCTGGGGTCTGTCCTTGAACCGTCATTCGGGTACTCTGAAATAACCCTGCAATCACTCTCAAGTTTGCACTCTAAAAACGAAAAAGCCCCTGTTTGCTGATGCAAGCAGGGGCTAAAATAGTTGGAGTTGGCCTATAAGCCGGGTTCTGTCGTTAAATCTTCATTCGGGTATTCTGAAATAGACCTGCAATCACTCAAGAGTTTGTACCCTATAAATGAAAAACCCCGTTACTATTGCTAGTAACGGGGTTTTAAATTGGTGGAGTTGGCCTATAAGCCGGGTTCTGTCGTTGAATCGTCATTCGTCTAGGCCTGCAATCACTCACAGGCTCAAGCAACCTACCCGCTTCCAGTATGGGCCATACCTCAGGAAGCCTATTTGGTCTTGCTTCGGGTGGAGTTTACCTTGCACTAATGATTACCCATTAGCCGGTGCGCTCTTACCGCACCCTTTCACCCTTACCGGTCCACTATAAATAGCAAACTTAGGCGGTTTCCTCTCTGCTGCACTTGTCGTTAGCTCGCGCTACCCAGGCGTTACCTGGCACCCTGCCCTGTTGAAGCCCGGACTTTCCTCCCCTGTTAGCGTAAACGATAACAGCGGCGACGATCTGGCCAACTCCGGGGCGGATTATACGGGAAGCCGTATTAAAAACACAAGCACAAAAGCTTATAGATTCTCTAATCCCCACTTATACAGGTCATTTTTTTTCTGATCATGAATTTGTGCAGTCAGGGCTGCTGCTTTTTTAAGCGGCAATTGTTCTTTTAATAACGCCAGTGTGTTTAATGCTTCCTGTGGAATGGCTTCACTATCCACGGTTGCACCAGCAATCATTAACACAAATTCGCCGCGGCAGTGGTTAGTGTCTTCGTTTAACCACGCTAACATTTCAACCGCAGGCAGCGCATAAAAGGATTCAAAGGTTTTAGTCAATTCACGCGCAATAACCAGCTTTCGCTTTTCACCCAGAATATTAACCACTTGTTGTACGGTATCAATGATACGACGTGGTGATTCATAAAATACCATGGTGCGGGTTTCTTCGATTAATGCTTTGAGTTTATCCTGTTTGCCTTTCTCTTTCGCAGGTAAAAAACCTTCAAAAGAAAAGCGGTCAGTAGGTAAACCTGCTGCACTTAAGGCGGTGATCGTCGCACACGCGCCGGGAACAGGCACAATATCTACGCCGTTTTCACGGCATTCGTTCACTAAATGATAACCCGGATCACTGATCAGCGGCGTACCGGCATCGGAGATTAATGCCACCGACTGCCCGGCTTTAATTTTTTCGATTAATACTTTGCCGCGTTCACGTTCATTATGATCGTGTAACGGAAACATTGGTTTTTTTATCTGATAATGACTAAGCAGTTTTCCACTATGGCGAGTATCTTCAGCTGCAATTAAATCAACTTGTTGTAATGTTTCTATAGCACGATAAGTTATATCGCTGATATTACCGATTGGTGTAGCCACAATATAAAGTTTTGCCGCTAGTTGAGAAGGAATTTGGCTGTCTTCAGACATGTTTTCGCCCTATTAAAGGAATAGATAAGTGAATATGATTGTTTAACTGCAGCCGCAATATTACACTATAGCCATCTTGATACCTACATCGAAAATTTGCTTACGCATAAAGGATAATATTTTGAACGTGTTTACCTCTACAAAACGTTTTTCTCAGTTATTAATAATGCTGTTAACGCTGTCGATTTTATCTGCCTGTTCGACGATGACGTCACCTGAAGATACTCCGCCGGAGGCCTTTACGGAACTAGATTATGACTCGGCATTCTATCTAAAAAAAGATCAGGAACATGGTACTGAAGATAATTCAGCATGGCAGATGGCGGCTGTTCAGGCATTAATCCAGGAGAGAAAATTTGTTTTAGCTGATTCGATTATTGAACACCTTCAGAGCAAAGAGCTATCAGAAAGCGAACAGGCATCATTAAGTCTGTTAATTGCCGACGGTTTGGGTGCTCAAGGCAGACAAGAACAGGCGCGGCAGACAATTAACAGCATTGATGCCCAGCACCTGTCAAGCATCGGCCTTATTCATTATTTAAAGCTCAAAGCAGTTTTAGAAGTACAGATGCAGGATCCTCAAGCGGCTTCTGATACGCTGCTGCTGTTATCTCCTTTATTAGCAGAAGATGAGCAGCAGGCACATAACGATCTGCTGTTAACACAGTTATCATTATTACCTGCCGAAATATTAAATCAGTATCAGCCTCTGGTAAACGCAGAAGAAATCGAAGCGCCAGAGATGCCGATTGAAATACCTGCTGTAGAAAAACCAGCAGTAGAAAAAAATGAATTCAAAGAGGGCTGGTATGCACTAGCCGGCATCTATCAGTCTTTTCAACTGCGCCCTAATCAGTTAATCCGATCTATTGATGAATGGAAAAACCGTTATCCGACACACCCGGTATTAGAGTATATGCCTAGTCAGTTAACAGATATTCCTGAAGCCAGCCCCTATCAGCCGCAGAATATTGCGGTGTTAATCCCGCTGTCTGGACGTTTTCAACAGCAGGGTAAAGCAATTCAATACGGCTTATTAGATGCTTATTATCGCCAGCAGCAGACGACGCAAGACAGCGCCGAGCAACTGATCATCAGTCAGGCGGCAAAACTTACTTTTTATGATACGAACGGCCGGAGCATGGAAGAGATTGTGCTTAAGCTGAAAACTGACAATATCGATTTTGTTATCGGCCCGCTGCTTAAAAGCGACATAAAAGAATTTTTACCTTTAGCTCAGTCGCTGCCGGTATTAGCATTGAACAGCTTTGCAAAACAAACTGCCGCTAAACCTGCTGATAAATCAGCTGATCCGGTAGATGAAAACCAGCCTGCTGTAAACAAAGTGGCGGCATGGCATTATGCATTCCCTATTTCGCCTGAAGATGAAGCGAAGCAGGCGGCCTGGTTAATCAATCAGCAGTCTCACAAAACCCCTTTAGTCATCGCCCCGGACAGCGCTTACGGTAAACGTATTGCTTCAGCATTTAAACAGAAGTGGGCTGAGCTTAATCCAGAAAAAGACAATACAACTGAAGCCTATTATTTTACTGACAAAGCACAGCTGCCGAAATTTATTGATCAGGCACTGCAGACAGGAAAGAGCAAAAGCCGTATCAGTCAAATGCAGGCAATCACAAAATTACCTTTAAAAACAGAAGTACGCAGCCGCCGCGATATTGACGCGATTTATATCATCAGCAAGCGTGACGAACTGACTCTGTTAAAGCCGTTTATTGAGGTTTCAATCAGTCCTTTTGCCTCAAAAATACCACTTTATGCCAGTTCACGCAGCCATAAACTGGATCTGCGCGGCAAACAGGATAGAGAACTGTCCGGCGTCTCTTTTTCTGATATGCCGTTTTTAATTAACGATAATAATGAGATCATGAAAGAGGTACAGCAGAGCTGGCAGAAACAGTCTTTTGCCACGCTGCGTTTATTTTCTTTAGGTTTTGACAGCTATCAGCTGATAGAGCGGCTGATGCAGCTGCAGGTTACTGAAGGTGCCTTTTATCCTGGTTTAACCGGTGATTTATCATTAGATAAAACCAATACCGTTCAGGCCAAGCTAAGCTGGGCTGTTTATAAAAACGGAAAGCTCAGTGAAATTGCCCCGCTTACTCCAGCCGAGTAACTCCCGGGGGGTCATTGCAGAGAAAGCCGCACTCGCTTATCTGCAGTCACAAGGCTTAACGTTAATCTGCCGGAATTATTACTGCCGTTTCGGCGAAATAGATCTGATTATGGCAGATCAAGATACGCTGGTATTTATTGAAGTACGTTACCGGAAAAACAGTGACTTTGGTGGTGCTTTTGCTTCCATCACTAAAAGTAAACAAAATAAAATTATTAAAACGGCGAAACATTATCTGACGCAGTTAGACAATGAGCCCTATTGCCGCTTTGATGCCGTTGCAGTTGATGCTCAATGCGAACAGCCGCACTGGCTGCAGGACGCTTTTCAAGAATAAGATGAAGATTAATAATGATAAATGAAAAAATTCAGGCACATTTTGCCGAAAGTATTCAAACCAAAATAGTAGCGGCAGAGTCCCTGCCGGAATCAATTGAAAAAGCAGCCAAAGCCTTAAGTGAAACATTAATTAGAGGTAATAAAATTCTTGCCTGCGGTAACGGCGGCGCGGCTGCTTTAGCACAGATTTTTGCTTCGCATCTGCTCAACAAATACGAAACAGACCGCCCGGCACTTCCCGCAATTGCCATTACTGCAGACTCAGCCTTAGTTTCAGCTATTGCAACCGACAGCCATTTTGATGAAATTTATGCTAAACAAATTTCCGCTCTAGCACAAAGCGGTGATGTACTATTAGCCATCAGTCACGGCGGCAACAGCCGCAATATGATTAGAGCCGTTGAAACGGCCCTGAGTAAATCAATCCAGATTATTGCACTTAATGGTGTTGACGGCGGCGAGCTGGCTGGTTTATTAGGCTCTGATGATATTGAGATTCGAGCACCAAGTGATAAAGGCTCACGTATCGAAGAGATTCACCTTCTGGTGATTAACTGTTTGAGCGACTTAATTGACCAGCAGCTGTTCCTGCAGCAGTAAGAGGATTTATGAAAAAAATACTACCAACTCTATTTTTAGCAGCTGTTTTTCCACTTATTCAGGGCTGCGCAGGCGGCTTGATTGTCGCAGCCGGCGCCGCCGTTGCACTTAACAGTGATGAGCGCTCTGTTGCGCAGCAGTTAAGTGATGAAGAATTATCAGTCAGCGCGTTAGATAAACTTAACGAGTTAAAGCTTGATAATAAAAAAATGCGTATCAACTTTATCAGCAACAGCGGTTATCTATTAATTGTCGGGCAGGTAGAAAATCAGGACACCAGCAACAGGATAGAACAACAGTTAAACACCATTGAAGAAGCTAAAGGTATCTATAACCAGCTACGTATTATGGCGCCGATCAGCTTTACTCAACAGACTAAAGACAGCTGGCTGACGACCAAAGTAAAAAGCCAGCTGACCGCACATGAGCAAGTTGATCCGTTAAAAATTAAAGTCGTCACCGAAAACGCTGAAGTATTTTTAGTCGGGAAAGTTACCCGTGAGATGGCCGATGATGCGACGAATGTCAGCCGTAAGGTTGACGGGGTGAAACAGGTCAATCGTGTTTTCCAGTTTATTGAAGAAAAACCACAAACAGAAAAATAACCTGTAGAGCAGAAAAACAAAAAAGGGGCTGAATCGTTGATTCAGCCCCTTTTTTAATTCATAAATTTTCTAAGCTCTCGGAACTAAATTTCCTGCAGTGTATAAACCGCAGTGGACTTACTTTTTAGTTCGTTACAGCTATGACACCAGAAATTAACAGCACCACATGCCTGCAGACGCTCAAGTTCGTCACCACACTTATCACATGCTGCATGCAGTTTAAAATCACTGTCACAGGCTTCACAACGGCGTTTTAATACACCGCTGCGGGCAAGTTCTCCGGTGCATTTAGGGCACTGTAATTCCATTATTTTTTACTCTTCTTATGAAACTTCATCATACGCTGGCGTTTATACATCTGATTAGGTGTCAGTTTGTTACGACGTCCTTCAAACGGATTGCTGCCTTCTCTGAATTCAATTCGAATCGGTGTGCCCATAATACCTAATGAACGGCGGAAATAATTCATCAGATAACGTTTATATGAGTCAGCCAGCTTTTTAACCTGGTTACCGTGGATAACAATCAGCGGCGGATTATAACCACCGGCATGGGCATAACGCAGTTTAACACGACGTCCGCCAACCATAGGCGGCTGGTGATCATCAGCAGCCATAGTCATAATACGAGTCAGCATTGATGTTGAGATACGTTTGGTAGAAGAATCATAAGCTTCTTCAACTGATTCATATAAATGACCTACACCCGTTCCATGCAGCGCTGAAATAAAGTGTATTTTAGCAAAATCGATAAAACCAAGACGACGGTCTAATTCACTTTTAACCCGCTCTTTATCGTATTCAGTCATGCCGTCCCATTTGTTAACCGCAATGACTAACGAACGGCCGGCATTAAGCGTAAAGCCTAACAGACTTAAATCCTGATCAGAAATACCATCACGCGCATCAATAATCAGCATAACTACGTTACTGTCTTCGATCGCTTTCAATGTTTTAATAACAGAAAACTTCTCAACCGTTTCATTCACTTTTTTACGCTTACGTACACCGGCAGTATCAATCAGAATATATTCACGATCATCACGGGTCATCGGGATGTAAATGCTGTCACGTGTTGTACCCGGCATATCGAACACAAGTACGCGTTCTTCACCAAGAATACGGTTAGTAAGTGTGGATTTACCTACATTCGGACGACCGATTAAAGCCAGTTTAATCGGCAGAGCAGCCAGTCTTTCCTGCTCTTTCTGCAGTGCTTCTTCGTCTTCATCGACAAATTCAAGCCCCTGCTGTAAATCTGAGAAATCATCTTCTTCCGGTTCAACATCGTCGAAAAAACCGTCCAGAGCGACATCAATCATCTGGCGTACACCTTTACCATGTGCAGCTGCAATATGATAAACCTCGCCAAGTGCTAATGCGTAAAACTCACCACAGACAGAATCGGCATCAATACCGTCGGTTTTATTGGCAACAATAAATACCTTTTTCTCCTGCTTACGCAGATGATCAGCAATGGCTTCATCGGCAATAGTCATACCGGCACGCGCATCAACTAAGAATAAAACCGCATCCGCTTCTTCAATTGCCTGTAGAGACTGACCGGCCATTAGCGCGTCAATGCCCTCTTCATCGCCAGTAATACCACCGGTATCAATAACGATAAACTCCTGTTCATCAATTTTTGCCTGACCGTATTTACGGTCGCGCGTTAAACCGGGAAAATCCGCTACCAACGCATCACGAGTACGAGTTAAACGGTTAAATAAAGTTGATTTACCTACATTCGGGCGCCCAACTAAAGCGATCACTGGTAACATATTTGAATCCTATAAAACAAAAAAAGCTCCTCGGCAATGCGAGGAGCTAGAGTATACAGTAAATAAGAGATACCGCTCACACTAAATAGCTGTTCATTTTATCTGCACATCAGATAAAACAGATTTAGAAACGGTAAGTACTGTTAATTATTTATTAAACGCTGGTTTTTCAATAGCGATTACTTTTCCGCTGCGGGTCTGCAGGAACAGATGATTTTTAGCGGCAAACGGTTCCATATATAAACCGTCGCTATCAAGTTCCTGTTGAGCTGCAAACTGACCGTCTTCACGGTTTATCCAGTGTAAATAACCTTCGCTGTCACCGACAACAATATATTCGTTAGCCACAACAACACCGGTAACATTACGGTATGCCAGCTGCTTATTGCTCCACAGTTCTTCACCTGATTTACTGTCTACAGCGTAAACATAACCGCGGTAATCACTTAAATAAAGCACCCCGCCTGATAATGCAATATTGGTAAAACCAGAATATTTACGATCCCAGATCTGCTGACCTTTTAACAGATCAATCGCCACCAGATTACCGTTATAAGCCAGCGTATAAACCACATCGTTGCTGATAATAGGCTGCATATCCGCATCAACCAGACGGTCTAACTCTGTCGCGCCGTAAGGGCGTGCAACAGGCAGCTGCCATAAAGCCTGGCCGGTCTCTAATAACGCAACAGAAACAAAACCGTCAGAACGGCCGTAGACTATACCGCCCTGTGATATTGACGGCGTCGCACTGCCGCGCAGCGTCAATTTAGGCTGTTTATTGGTTAGTGTCCACTCTGTTTCACCCGTTGCACTGTCTAAAGCAATCAAGTCGCCGCGCGTTGTATAAACAACCACTTTACCCGCAGAATAAACCGGCTGAGCAACCACTTCACCAGTAACTTTTACCAGCCATTTAAGTTTACCGTTTTCTTTATCTACGGCTAAAACCTGCGCATTTTCAGTACCGATAAACAGAGTATCTAATGCAATGCTGATACCGCCGGAAAATCGAGCTGAACGCTTTAACTTATTACTATCGTGTTCACTGAAATCGCTTGACCATAATAGCTTACCGCTGTCGATACTGAAGGCTTTAACTTCTCCATCACGCGAAGCAGCATAGACATTTTTATTATCGGCCACCGGCTGCAGCTGCGAATAATATTTATCAACACCGTCACCAATACTCTGCTGCCACGCTATCTGCGGCTGGTAAGTTGCTTCAAACTCCGGCAGGTCAGCCATTACAACAACGTCCTCTTCACTTGAAAATAGTGAACAGCCTGTTAACAATAAAGCAGAGCCGGACATAACCGCGAGGCGTTTTAACCATATTTTCATCAGTTATCTCAATCTATTATTCAGCGTCAAGAACAGGAGCTGCAGGTACTGCAGGTGCTGAAACAGCAAGATCGTCAAGCTGCAGCTGCAGTACAGGATCTACACGTCCTTTACTGGCGTTAACTGCATCTTTAAATGCACTGCGGGCTTTTTCAAGATCACCCTGCTGCAGGTGAATACCGCCTTTAACCTGACCAGCTTTGGCTAAAAATGATTCTTCGGTAATTAATTCCAGTGTTTTCAGCGCCTGCTCATACTCGCCAAGCTCTGCTTCAACACGTGCCAGGCGTAAATTAATAACCGCATTTAACGGTACATATGAATTCTGTGACTGCAGCGTCACTAACTGTGTTTTAGCTAGATCAAACTGTTTTTGTACAACCGCTTCTTTAGCAAGCAGTAGTGAAGCCAGCACACCATAATTATTACCCGAATTATCGGCAATAAAGGCTTTCATCTCATCTAAGCCGTCTTCTGCCCCCTGCGCTTCAAACTTAACTAATACATCGGAGTAAGCTTGTGATGCGGTTTCCTGAGCGGTAACAATCGACTCATTATAAAAGCGCCATCCCCATAATCCGGCTAAACCGACAACCGCACCAATGATTAATGTATTACCGTTTTCTTTCCACCAGCTTTTTATCGCATCAACTTGTTGTTCTTCTGTTTCATAACCTTCGATAATATCAACCACTTGCTTTCCCTTACTTTTTATTCTTTGAAAATGAGATGTAAAAACAGCCGGCTAACACCAGAGCCCGACTGTCAATTTTTGTTATTCTGCTAAAAGTAGCTAGGTAATACCTTAACTAAGCTGTCAATTGCAATGCTTTGCTGCTCAATTTTACCTTGTAAGTCTTTAATTGTGACACAGCCACTATCTAACTCACTTTCACCAATAATTAACGCTAAACGAGCACCGCTTTTATCTGCACGCTTCATCTGCTTTTTGAAATTACCACCGCCGCAATGATGCATCATTTTTAACTGCGGTAATTCAGTACGGATCAATTCAGAAATTCTGAAACCTTCGATATCGGTACCTTGACCCACCAATACGCTGTACAGGTCAACATCGCTTTTTACATCATCATTGAGTTTAAGTTCCTCAAGCATTAAAACGATACGCTCAAGTCCCATTGCAAAACCAACCGCTGGTGTCGCTTTACCGCCAAGCTGTTCAACCAGTCCATCGTAGCGTCCGCCGGCACAAATCGTTCCCTGTGCACCAAGACTGCTGGTTACCCATTCAAAAACGGTGCGGTTGTAATAATCTAAACCACGAACCAGACGCTCATTAATGACATATTTAATGCCGGCCGCATCCAGATATTTTTGTAACTGGGCAAAGTGCTGCACTGATTCGTCATCAAGATGCTCAGAAAGTTTCGGCGCATCTGCTAATAATTCCTGAACTTGCGGATTTTTGCTGTCCAGAACACGTAATGGATTAGTCAGCATGCGGCGTTTACTGTCTTCGTCTAATTTATCCACATGCTTTGATAAAAACTCAACTAATGCCTCTTTGTATAAAGCGCGAGCTTCATTTGAGCCTAAAGAGTTCAGCTGCAGTTCTACGTGCTGATCAATACCTAGCTGTTTCCATAAACGCGCAGAAAGTAAGATCACTTCAGCATCTATATCAGCAGTTGCAATACCAAATGTTTCTACACCAAACTGATGGAACTGACGGTAACGCCCTTTCTGAGGACGTTCATGACGAAACATAGGACCGCTGTACCACATACGGCGTTCCTGGTTGTATAACAGACCGTGTTCATTACCCGCACGCACGCAAGAGGCTGTACCTTCTGGACGTAATGTCAGGCTGTCGCCGTTATCATCAAAGGTGTACATCTCTTTTTCAACGATATCAGTTACTTCACCGATTGAGCGTTTAAACAGGTTGGTTGTTTCAACAATAGGCATACGAATTTCTGAATAACCGTAACTACTGACAACTTGTCTGAATAACGATTCTAATTTCTGCCAAACAGGTGTTTGTTCAGGAAGGGTATCGTTCATACCGCGAATAGCTTGGATCTTTTTGGCCACAATAAATTCCGAATACAATAGTGTAGGTAAATAAATAGTTGCTTATTATAAGGGCTTTTCCGGTCAGATGAAACCGCAGCTGCTCAAAATGCGCAATAAAAAAGCCCGCAATGTCTGCACATTACGGGCTTTGTAAGACCTTTAAATCATTAGGGTCTGTTAAACTTTCAAGGTTGTTTTTGCCGCCGGCAAAAAATTAACGGCGCCTAACCTTTAACGATGATATTTTTTTCATCCATGCGGCTGACACGCGCTCGTATCTTAGCTTCTAACTGGTCGATAACATTATTATTATCAAAACGCTCCCGTTGACGTACACCATCTTCATAAAAGCCGCTTTTGTTTTTACCGCCGGTAATACCTAAATCGGAAATAAGTGCTTCACCCGGGCCGTTTACCACACAACCGATAATGGAAACATCAATAGGTGTAATAATATCTTCCAGGCGCTCTTCAAGCGTATTTACGGTAGAAATCACATCAAATTCCTGACGAGAACAGGTTGGACAGGCGATAAAATTAATACCGCGGCTGCGGATGCGCAGTGATTTTAAAATATCAAAACCCACTTTAATCTCTTCAACGGGATCGGCAGCTAATGAAACACGCAGCGTATCACCAATACCCTGTGCCAGTAATAAACCTAAACCAACAGAAGATTTCACCGAGCCGCTGCGCAGCCCGCCTGCTTCAGTAATCCCAAGATGCAGAGGCTGCTCAATCTGCTTAGCAAGCAGCTTGTATGATTCCACAGCCAGTAAAGCGTCAGAGGCTTTAACACTGACTTTAAACTGGTCAAAGTTAAGGCGGTTTAATATATCTACATGGCGAAGCGCTGAATCCACTAAAGCCTGCGCTGTCGGCTCACCGTATTTTTCCTGGATATCAGTTTCCAGCGATCCGCCGTTTACGCCGATACGAATTGGAATATTATTGTAAGAGGCACAGTCAACAACACTGCGAATACGCTGCTCATTACCTATATTGCCGGGATTAATACGTAAACAGTCTACGCCGTATTCAGCCACTTTTAGTGCGATACGGTAGTCAAAATGAATATCGGCAATCAACGGGATGCTGGTCTGCGCTTTGATCTCTTTAAATGCTTCAGCGGCATTCATTGTCGGCACGGATACTCGGACAATATCTGCCCCAACCGCTTCCAGACGTTTAATTTGTGCAACGGTTGCCGCTACGTCTGTGGTTAATGTATTGGTCATTGATTGTACTGTGATCGGCGCATCACCGCCGACAGGAACATTACCGACCATGATCTGTTTGGAAACACGACGGATAATTGGAGATGAATGACTCATATTACTTTACTCTTTTAAATTCAAGCTTCGCCGACACAGCAGCAAAGTGGTTTATTGTGGAATGCTGAACCGAGCGGTGCGGCCGGCCGCAAAATCACGTTCAATAACTTTATCCTGGTATTGTATTTCAACAACACTTGGATCACCTAATACAAGTTTAAAAGGCGCAGTGCCGTTAAGGGTTAATACACGGCCGTCTGTATATAAACCAAATGCTAAACGTTTACCCGTCGCATCAACAATTTCTGTCCAGCAGTCTGCCGAAAAAGCTAATTTCAATAAATCATCGGCGGCGGCAAGCAGTTTTTCTGTTTCAGACGAGACTTCAACATTATCTGTATCCACCTTAGCCTCCTGCTGCAGATTATCATCAACGGCCTTTGGAGCTGTTTCTAATGCAACAACTGCTCTTTCTGTCTGTTTATCAGCGTCTTGTATTTCAGGAGCATCGCTTTCAGGCAGTGGCACAGGCGTAGATTCTTGTGACTGTGGTGCAGACAGTTCAGCAGCCGCGTCAGGCAGCGGCGAATTATCAACTTGAACTGTGCTTAGCTTATCAGCAGGCTGATTCTGCATTTTTTCCTGTTCAGCTTTGTCTGCAGAATTTAATGACGAATCAGTACTGCTGTCGACTGCAGACGACAAGTTAACGCCCCCCTGCTGGATAAAAACGGCTACAGCAGCTGCGATAATAACAAAGATAAATACAAGCCAGATTCGGCTTCTCTTTCTCGTTGGAGAGGCCATTAATTTAGATGTTTTAAGTGTGCGTTTCTTCTTTTCTGAGCGGGTCAGTTTCTGATATTCAATAAACTGTTCAAGCCCTGCCAAATCAACCAGCCTGGCATAGTTGACCAGGTATCCGCGTAAATAAATAGGCGCATACTTGCCTGTCTCGATTGCATGATCCAGACCTTCTTCAAGATCGCGCACGGTAGCAGGACCTAAGTTCAACTGCAGCGCAATATCATCAACTGTTAAGTCAGCGGCTACACGTGCATCTTTTAATGCCTGCCCAAGCGGCACAATGATCTTTTGTTCTTGGTTATTTATAGTATTCATGGTTCAAATAATCTAAGGCTCGTTGTGAATCGGGAAACTGCTCTAATAATTTTCCAGCGTATCTATTCAGACTGGCTGTTTTTTCCGTCGCATAGCTTAAGCGGATCCACTGCCATAAGCTTTCTGCAGAAACTTTACTGACCTTCTGGTAATTAAACAGATTTAAGCGCGCGGCTTTATAGTCTTTATTATTGATATAGAGTTTTGCTAAATACAGGTTTAAATAGGATTTTCCGGGGTTATGAGATAGTGCATATTCATAATAATAAATCGCTTTATCAAAAACTTGAGCTTCTTCTGCACATACCCCGGCATTTTCATAGGTATTCGCAACACCAGTATAAGCAGACTGTTTAAGCGCTCTTAAAAATGCTTTTTCTGCTTCCTTGTAACGTTCCTGTTTACACAAAAATGTCCCGTAATTGTTGTAAGTATCTGAATTTGAACTATCAAGCGCCAGGGATTTTTTATAATAGCGCTCTGCTTTATCGTTTTCATTCACACGCTGATAATAATAAGCAAAGATACGATGGACATCAGCATCGTTGGGCAGATATTCCTGAGCTTTATCTAGATTTTCTTTTGCCTGCTGCATCTGATCTTTCTGCAGATATAGAAGTGCTATCTTAATGCGGGTTTCGGCGGCGCCTTCAGGATCAAAAGCCATTTTTTTACCCGTACCAGTATTTTGAGTGGTTGTTGACGTTTCACTTGAAACACAAGCAGAAAGCATTAACAACAATGAAATACTGATAAGAATAAAACGCATAAGTCCCTCCAAATAAAAGCTGATCTTTGTAACTAGTTCAATATAACAGTATCTTAGGGCTGTGTTCCATTAAGATACTAATAAATAAGGTATACCCCATTGTGATAGAAATCACATGACCTTTCATCCATTTTCTTATGGTTATCGAACCTAGATCAGCTTATCGCTCTGCTTATATGATTATTTAATTCTATTGCTATGATTAAACCTCTGATACTGCAATGCTTTCACCCTGCATGCGTTTTTTCATAGTGCGCTTAGTTCGGTCAATGACATCTCCCACTAACTGTCCGCAGGCGGCATCAATATCATCACCACGCGTTTTACGTACAATCACAGTATACCCATACTCCATTAATACTTTATTAAAGCGGTCCACCCGGCTGTTACTCGGTTTACCGTAGTCATTACCCGGGAACGGGTTAAACGGAATAAGATTGATTTTGCACGGTGTGTCTTTGAGCAGATGCGCTAATTCATGCGCCTGATCGGTGGAATCGTTAAAATGATCCAGGAGTAGATATTCAACGGTAACTTTACCGCGGTTAGCATTAGACTTTTCGATATATCGCTTAACACCCGCCAGGAAATCAGCAATATTGTATTTATCATTAATCGGCATCATTTCAGAGCGCAATTTATCATTCGCCGCATGCAGTGAAATAGCCAGCGCTACATCGATGCGATCGCCTAAAATATCTAATGCAGGTACAACACCCGAGGTTGAAACCGTCACTCGGCGCTTTGACAGGGCATAACCGAAATCATCAAGCATTAACTCCATCGCAGGAATAACGTTATTAAGGTTAAGCAGAGGTTCCCCCATTCCCATCATCACAACATTGGTGATCGGGCGCTTACCGCTTTCTCCCATTACCCCGACAATTTTAGCTGCACGCCAGACTTGCCCAATAATTTCAGAAACAGTTAAATTACGGTTAAAACCCTGCTGCGCAGTTGAACAGAAATTACATGCTAGAGCACAGCCGACTTGAGAAGATACACATAAAGTTGCACGCTCTTTTTCCGGTATATAAACCGCTTCAACTTCCTGGTCACCCACGGTCATCGCCCATTTAATCGTACCGTCACTGCTACGCTGCTCTACTTTTACTTCCGGCGCTACAATTTCTGCACGATTTTTTAATTTTTCACGCAGTTTTTTATTAATATTGCTCATTAAATCAAAATCATCACAACCGTAATGATAAATCCATTTCATAACCTGTTCGGCGCGAAACGGTTTTTCACCTAATTCAACAAAATATGCACGTAAACCTTCTCGGTTTAAATCTAACAGGTTTACTTTTTTCTGACTCATGAACTGCCTCAACTACGCTGAATATAGGGTATATAACCAGTCTATTTGAATATAGTGGAATCATTAAGCCGAGAGGCGCGAGATTCAAATAGTCTGACTATAAATTTTGGAAGGGGATTGTACAAAGGTTAAACGGATTTGACCAGCGGGAAAATAGCAAAGAAAAACGGTTTGCTAATTTAGCAAACCGTTTGTTTATTTAAACAACTGTCAGTGTTGGGATTTGTGCGTTTTCTGACCAACTGTAAAAAATCTCAGGAGGAATGTTTTTTCCACGCTGATTAATGGTTTTATGGATTTTTCCACGTTTTAATAACACTGCCATCATAGGCTGCAGACCTTCACTGCTTAAACGAAAGTGTTTAAGCAGTGTTTCTTCTTTAACTCTTCTGCTCTTTTCGATGTAATCGCTGAGTGACTGTAAAATCATATTCAGCCTTGCTGTGCTTTAATTTCGGCCAGTATATTGCCTTTTCGTCTCAGCTTGTAACAGACACTGAAAATAATCAGCCCTGATACGGTTAAATAAGCTGAACTGCTCAACGGCTGAAGCGAAAATGTCGCAATCTGGTAATAAGCAACCGAAACAATATAAGCGATAGCCGTTGACCATAAAGCAATGAAACGCGCCCAGTTAACACCCACTTCACGTACAATAGCCCCTAATGCCGCCGCACAAGGCGCATACAGAAGAATAAACAACAGGTAGGCAAAAGCAGCTTCTTTACTGACAAACGCTTCCTGAATGTTGGTATAGATACTCAGATCAACACCCTGCTCTTCAGCTGCTGCACTTAAATCAGAAACCTCACCGACATCAATACCCAGCGGATCACCGGCATTAATACCTAATAAGTTTTCAGGAATAGTCTGCACCGCCTGATTAAGCTTATCAAGCAGCGTAAGCTCGGCTTCTTCTTCAGCACTATGTGATGCATAAAGATTATTCAGTGTGCCTACCACCGCTTCTTTAGCGAACAAACCGGTCACAATGCCAACCGTTGCCGGCCAGTTATCATTAGTAATGCCAAGTGGTGCTAATACCGGCGTAATGATCTGCGCGCCTTTACTCAATAATGACTGCTCACTGTCCTGGTGGCCGAAGCTGCCGTCTAGGCCCACTGAATTAACAACATTAAGCAGGGTTACAACAATAACAATCGTCTGCCCGGCACCAAAAACAAAACCTTTAAGTTTCTGCCAGGTTTTAATAAAAGTATTTTTAAGCGTCGGCAGTTCATAATCCGGCAGCTCTAAAAACAAGTTTTCACTTTTACCCGGTAAGATGGTACGACTTAAAACATAACCTGTTAAAACAGCCACTAATATACCGATTAAATAAAGCAGGAAGACAATATTCTGCCCCTGCTCAGGAAAGAATGCACTGGCAAATAAAGCATAAACCGGTAAGCGGGCGCCACAGGACATAAACGGCGACATCACTACAGTTAATAAACGTTCACGCTCTTTCTCCAGCGTTCTAGCCGCCATCACCGCAGGCACTGTACAGCCGAAACCAACAATCATAGGCACAAACGATTTACCCGGCAGGCCTAACCACTGCATCGCTCTGTCGATAACAAAAGCGGCACGCGCTAAATAACCTGAGCTTTCTAATATCGCTAAAAACAGATATAAGCAGCCGATAACCGGAATAAAAGTCATCACTGTCTGAATACCATTACCGACACCAAAGGCAAGCACATTAATCAGCCACTCTGGTGCCGATACTGCCGTCAGCAGCTGCGCACTGCCGTCAACAAAAATAGCCCCGGCTGCAATATCAAAAAAGTCGATAAATGCACTGCCGATATTAATTGAAAACATAAACATCAGGTACATCACGAATAAAAACACTGGAATACCTGTAAAACGGTTTAAGGTAACTGCATCTATTTTTTCAGTGATGCTTCTGCCAAGGTGCCCCTGCAGACGCACTGCATTTTGTGACAACTGGTAAATAAAACTGTAGCGGGTATCAGCAATCTGCAGGTCAATATCAATATTCAATGCTTCTCTGCATCGATCTGCCTGGAGCTGCTGCTGTGCAGAAAGCAGACTGCTGATACTCTGGTCATTTTCTAACAGTTTAACGGCTAAGGCACGGTTTTCTAAGCGGTGTGAAACCGTATCCAGCAGCGCGCTGCACTGCTCAATCAGCGGCTCTAATGTACTGCCGTAATCCAGCGTGACAGGAGTATTAAGGTTTTGCTTATTGTAAGCCTGAAGTTTACCTTTTAATTTATCGACTGAGTTTTTATCATGTGCAGATAAGCATATAACCGGACAGCCGAGCGCGTTTTCCAGGCTTTTTTCATTAATAACCAGCTGTTTTTTCTGCGCGACATCAATCTTATTCAACACAGCCACAACCGGCAGTCCAAGCTCTTTCAGCTGCACAGTCAGATATAAACTGCGCTCTAAACAGCTTGCATCAATAACATTAATCACGATATCTGGAGAGTTATGCATAATGTAGTCAAACGCTACACGCTCATCTAAGGCGCCGCCGTCAGCATCATAATCAAGATTGTAAATACCGGGCAGGTCAATAACTTCAACAGAAGTTTGATCCGCTAAAGTAAAATAACCGCTTTTCTTTTCAACCGTCACACCGCTCCAGTTGCCGACACGCTGACAGGCACCGGTTAAGGCATTAAATAAAGTGGTTTTTCCCGAATTGGGATTACCGATTGTTGCTATAGATAAACTCACGCAGATAACTCCACTTTAATTTGACTGGCTAAGGTTTTACGCAGCGCTATACTGCTGTTCGCACAACGAACGGCAATCGGGTCACCCATTGGAGCAATACGTAATAATTCAACATTTGCTTTAGGTAAAAAACCCATATTAAGCAGTTTTTTACGCATTACAGGTTCCATTTCATGCATGTTGATAATTGACGCAGACTGGCCAACTTTAAGATCTGACAGGACCATTTTTTACTCCAATTCGACACTTTCTCTTAAACTTATTGCTAATCATTCTCATTTGCATTTGATGGTAAAGTAAAAAGTAAGGTTAATCAATGATCCAAATCAACTTTAAACTGCTGCAATTAAAAAGAGTCTGGTAAACTTAAGTAAATTTTGACAATGGAAAAAAATATGGACTTCAGCGATCTTAATCTTGTCTATTCCACTGACGGCGGGAAAATAGACAAACCTAAAGAGACAAAAAGTGCCCCTGAAGGTGACGGTATTATCCGTATTCACCGCGAAACCAAAGGCAGAAAAGGCAAAGGTGTTACCTTAATCAAAGGCTTACAGCTTGATGAAAAAGCACTTAAAATTCTTGCTAAGGAGATCAAAAAACGTACCGGAACCGGCGGTGCAGTGAAAGATTTTGTTATTGAAATTCAGGGTGACCAGCGGGAAATCGTTAAAGTTTTTTTAGAGAAAAAAGGTTATAAAGTGAAATTAGCCGGCGGGTAAAATTAATATATTTTCCGCGGTTAATGGGGGCACTACCTCCCCCGTCTACTTTTATTTTACCGTTAACGGGGCTGAAGAAAATTCAATACCCTGCCAGCCGTTAATTATAAACTGCCGGATGTTCTGATGATCATCACCCTGCGGATGCTGCAGCACATCATTACGATAATAAATACCGAAACAGGCCAGCGCCTGTGCTTCGCTTAAATTATGCAGCTGTGCAAAAGCGAAAATTTTACACGATCCCGAATTCTGCCCGGCACTGTTTTTCTGAAGACCGTTGCTGAACGGTGTTTCACTGAACTCATAATTATCTTCAATCACCGCCATAGTCTCCGAGAATTCAATAGACTCGGGAGCTGTCGTTAATTTTTCTAAAAACAGGTTTAAAGACATTAATCAGATCCTTTT
The DNA here is from genome assembly GCF_000381745.1 of Psychromonas ossibalaenae ATCC BAA-1528. Lineage (GTDB taxonomy): Bacteria > Pseudomonadota > Gammaproteobacteria > Enterobacterales > Psychromonadaceae > Psychromonas > Psychromonas ossibalaenae. The sequence continues at coordinate 46,408 of NZ_KB906988.1, forward strand.
AATCAAAATAAATAGTTTTGTTTTGAGGAAGATTTTCCGGGCTGACTGTCTCGCCTTTAATACGCTTCTCTTCATCGGCCCATTCACCAAGATCAATCAGCTGGCAGCGCTTAGAGCAGAATGGGCGGTAAATATTTTCCTTACTCCACGCGAGTTCTTTTTTGCAGGTCGGGCAGTTCACTTTCATTGCAGATTCCTTCATTTAACTAATATCTATTCATATTAACAGCAGATCTGTTCAAATTCTGTTGTCGGTGCATGGGTATTTTCATTATCCGCACTCATAAAACGAACAGAAAAACGCTGTTTATGACCGCTGATCATAGGATATACCTGTTCAGTTTTGGCCACACGAATAATAACAAAGGAGCAGTTTTCAACTTCATCCTGATAAAAACCGTTTTTTGCAGTTTGTTGACTGATTACACCTTGGGAGCGTTTTATTTTTAAAAACAAAGCTAACGCTTTTTCTAAACTTGCAAAATGACTGAACCAGTGCAGGGCATCCTTCTGACGCTCCTGCAGATCACCCGCTAACCAGAAGTGAAACTGCGGCAGATCAAAATTACAACTACCGCTGGGAATAAAGAAGCGCTGTCTTAGAGAAGTTAAAAAACGGCTGGATTTATAAAATTTTAACTGTTTTGGTGTCGCCGACACCAGTTTAATTAAACTTTCCACTTCCTCTATTAATTGTGCTACTGCATCATGATCCGCCTGTTCAAGGTTCAGCCAGGTATCCATCTGCTCGACGAGCAAGCGCAAGTCTTTAACTAGATCATGGCGGATATCACAACGTTCACTTAATTCAATTAACTCAAACAGACCTTTAAAATAAGCGATAGCGTCACTCTCATTACTGAAAGTAATGCTTTTCTGGATTTGTGAGAATAAAAACTCAAAGCGCAGATAACTGCGGGTTTTCTCATTTAACGGATATTCAAAAGCGATCATTTTTATAAGCGTATCAAAGAGTAAAAAAAGCAAGCGTACAGCAAAACCAGCAAACAGCAAACAAATGCGCCTAATATATCATTTTATTAGCAGCCGAAACTGCTTGTCTAAATCAATCACCGAGCGCTGCAGTACCTCTAACGAGCAGTTATTATTGTCAATAACAAAATCGGCCTGCTTCAGGCGCTGTTCAGGATCTATCTGACTGTCCATAATAGCCTTGATACTTTCCACTGAAACGCCGTCTCTTGAGCTGGCACGCTCAATCTGCAGCGTCGGATTTACATCCACCACCAGATCATAATCAGTTAAAACATCCAGCTTGTTTTCAAACAGCAACGGCGCTTCTAATAATACATAAGCACCGCTGGCCATGTTCAACTGTTTAAGCATCTCAGCTCGGATTAATGGATGCAGAAGATTATTCAGCCACTGCTTTTCACTTTCATCCTGAAAAATGATTTCCCGCAGCCCGGCTCTGTCCAGTTCACCATTTATAATAATCTGCTCACCAAAATGCTTACTGATTAGTGCCAGTGCCGGCTGATCTTTACTTACTACCTGCCGGGCGACGAGATCGGCATCAATAACGGTTATATTCAGCTGCGCAAAGAAAGCAGATACGGTTGATTTTCCACAGCCGATTCCACCTGTTAAACCAATAATTAATGTCATGAACTGCCTATATTTTGTTTGATTAATAAATTCTGTCTATTTTATTTGCCTTGCTACTTTAGAACATTGGTATTAACAATGCATTAAGGTTATATTTGTTTTTTTTTAATGTTGATGAGAATTAACCATGGTTGCACAAGAAATAGCAGAAAGTGTAAGAACTGCATTACACGAAGATTTAAACGGATTATCTCCAGCTGAAGGAGATATTACAGCGAATTTGATCCCTCAAGGAAAACAGTCGAAAGCGATTGTTATTACTCGTGAAGATGCTGTTTTTTGTGGTCAGGCATGGACAGAAGAAGTTTTTAAACAACTGGGCGATCAGGTCAGCATTACCTGGCATGTTAAAGACGGTGATAATGTTGAAGCTAACAGTAAGTTGTTTACTCTGGAAGGTCCTGCCCGCATCTTATTAACCGGTGAACGCAGTGCATTAAACTTTATTCAGACACTTTCCGGTATCGCAACAAAAGTAAAAGAATATATGGATATCATTGCCGAAACAAACTGTAAGCTGCTTGATACACGTAAAACTCTGCCTGGTTTGCGTAATGCCTCGAAATACGCAACTTTATGCGGCGGCGGCTGTAACCACCGCATCGGTTTATATGACGCCTACCTGATTAAAGAAAACCATATTCTAGCCTGCGGCGGCATTAAAGAAGCGGTGGAGATGGCAAAATCACACCATTCAGACCGTCTGATTGAAGTTGAAGTTGAAAGCATGGATGAATTGAAGCAGGCGCTAAATGCAGGTGCTCAGCGTATTATGCTGGATAACTTCAGCATAGCGATGATGGAAGAGGCAGTTGCATTCAACAACGCCAATGGTCACAGTGCTGATATTGAAGCCTCTGGAAATGTCACCACAGAAACTATTCTTGCCTATGCACAAACCGGCGTTGATTACATCTCTGTCGGCGCATTAACAAAACACGTGCAGGCTGTAGATCTGTCGATGCGTTTTGTTGAAGAGTAAAAACGGCTATTCACGGTTGACCATCTATACCTTTGTCAAACAACAATAAATACTTAACTTTGACAAATTGGTAATAAAATAAAAAGCTTCCTAAACTAAGGCTACTGTTTAGGGAGGTTTTTTATGCACTATTATTTATTTCTATGCTTATTTATTCTCTGGCCGACAGTCTCGCCGGCATCAGTCCCGCCTATTCAGCTTGCTACCATTTACCGTCAGGATATCAATATCGACGAATACTGGGTGAGTGAAAAACTCGACGGTGTCCGCGCATATTGGGATGGAAAACAGCTTATCTCGCGGCAGGGTAATGTTTTTAGTGCACCGCAGTGGTTTATTAAGGACTTTCCATCTGTTCCGCTTGACGGTGAGTTATGGATAGCACGAGATAAATTTGCACAAGTTTCAGGCATAGCCCGAACACATAATGGCAAAACACAAGAATGGGAGCAGATCTCGTTTATGATTTTTGATCTGCCCGCTTCATTAGCTAACTTCAGCCAGCGTATAAAATTGATCAGTCGTCTTGTTAAACAAAGCAGCTCTCCTTATCTTAAAATGATCCCGCAGCATAAAATTACAGATAACACCAAATTACAGATTTTACTGGAAGAGGTTATCGCATCCGGCGGCGAAGGATTAATGCTTCATAAAGGAAGCGCGTATTATCAGGTCAAGCGCAGTCAAGATTTGATGAAACTGAAAAAATATGAAGATGCTGAAGCTGTGGTAAGGAAGCATATACCCGGGAAAGGAAGAAACAGCGGACGCATGGGCTCTTTATTAGTAGAAACAGAGTCCGGTATTTTATTTAAAATCGGCACAGGTTTTTCCGATATCGAACGTGAGAATCCCCCTGAAATAGGCGCGATAATAACTTATAAATTTATCGGTAAAACCAAAAACAATGTGCCTCGTTTTGCCAGCTTTATGAGAATTAGAGAAAGTTATTAACAACAGCGCCTTATAGTTTGGCAATGACACTTTTATTCGCTTCAGGGAATTGATATTCGCATAATTGTGCTTTGCTTACCCATTTTACAGGCTGCCCTTCTTTACCATGCGCTTCACCGCTGTAACTGCTGACCAGAAAGAAATTCAGCTGCAGCTGTTTATCGCCATAGTCAAAAAATTTTTCTTCAAACAGCTGATAGTCGGCAGCAGTGATGCCCACTTCCTCTTTTAACTCTCGGCACATAGCCTGAGCAGCGCTTTCATTGTTTTCAACTTTGCCGCCGGGGAATTCCCATTTGCCGCCCTGATGAACATTATCCGGCCGTAAACAGATCAAGTACGAATTCTTATTTTTGACTATTGCAATACTGATTTCAGTAACCGCCATAAATTTTCCTTAAAAAAAAGCGGCTCTTTAAAGAGCCGCTTTAACAATCATTAATAAACAGAAATACAATTAAGCTAATTTACCATGACACTGTTTGTATTTTTTACCTGAGCCGCACGGACAGGCTTCATTACGACCTACTTTACGGTCGTGACGCACAAATGTTTCATGGCCCTCTTCCGCTTCAGTTTCATCACCGTTTAGATTTGCCTGCGCATGCTGCATTTCAATTTTAGCTCTGATTTCAGCCTGACGACGCTGCTCTTCAATAGCCTCAACTTCTTCTCTGCTCTGCACCTGCACTTTAGACAGAATCGTTACCACATCATGCTTTAAGTTCTCCAGCATTTCGATAAACAGCTCAAAAGATTCACGCTTATATTCCTGCTTAGGATCTTTCTGTGCATAACCACGCAGATGAATACCCTGACGTAAATGATCCATGGCAGCTAGATGCTCTTTCCACAAAGTATCAATCGTCTGCAGCATAACTGATTTTTCAAAACCTGAAATAATTGACTGTCCAACCTGCTCTTTTTTAGCGGCATACGTTTCTTTAGCATGACTGACAATGTTTTCACGGATTGTCTCTTCCTGAAGGTTAGCATCATCAACAAGCCACTGCGACACAGGCTGTTCAATTAAAAAGTCAGCTTTTAAGCGGCGCTCTAAGCCTTCCAGATCCCACTGCTCTGTCAGTGACTGCTGCGGCACATATTCATCAACACAAGCATTAAAGACATCATCCCAGATCTGATCAATGGTTTCAGTAATCTCTTCACTGTCCATTACGCCGTTACGCTGCTGGTAAACCACTTTACGCTGATCGTTAGCGACATCATCGAAATCAAGCAGTGATTTACGAATATCGAAGTTACGTCCTTCAACTTTGCGCTGAGCATTCTCAATGGCACGTGTTACCCAAGGATGTTCAATGGCTTCACCATTTTCCATGCCTAGTTTTTTCATCATGTTAGACACTTTTTCCGATGCAAAAATACGCATCAGTGAATCTTCCATTGATAAGTAGAAGCGGCTTTCACCAGCATCCCCCTGACGCCCTGAACGACCACGCAGCTGATTATCGATACGACGTGATTCATGACGTTCGGTACCAACAATATATAAACCGCCGGCTTCAAGCACCATTTTATGCTCTTCCTGCCAGGCAAGTGTTTCTGCCTGTTTCTGTTCTTCAGTGATCTCGCCCAGTTTCTCAAGACGAGACTGCAGGTTGCCGCCTAATACAATATCGGTACCACGGCCGGCCATATTAGTCGCAATAGTAACAGACCCTAATGCACCCGCCTGCGCGATAATATCTGCTTCTTTTTCATGGAATTTAGCATTCAGAACGCTATGTTTGATTTTCGCTTTATCCAGTGCTGCCGATAAAACTTCAGAGTTTTCAATTGAGACAGTACCCACTAACACCGGCTGACGACGTTGTAAACGTTCTTTAATATCATCAACAATTGCCTGATATTTTTCCTGCTCGGTTAAATAAACTAAATCACCGCCGTCTTTACGGACCATTGGTTTATTAGTTGGAATTACAATGGTTTCTAACCCGTAAATAGACTGGAACTCAAATGCTTCAGTATCAGCCGTCCCCGTCATGCCCGCTAATTTTTCATATAAACGGAAATAGTTCTGGAAAGTAATTGATGCCAGTGTCTGGTTTTCATTTTGAATCTGCACGCCTTCTTTTGCTTCAACCGCCTGGTGCAGACCTTCTGACCAGCGTCGCCCCGGCATAGTACGACCGGTATGTTCATCAACGATAACCACTTCACCTTGATCATTAACTATGTACTCAACATCTTTTTCAAATAAGGTATGAGCACGAAGCGCCGCATTAACATGGTGTAATAAGCTGATGCTAGATGCTGAATATAACGACTGACTTTCAGCAAGCAGACCACGCTCCTGAAGAATTCGTTCAACTTTTTCCTGGCCGCGTTCAGTTAACAGTACCTGTTTGCTTTTCTCATCAACAGTGTAATCGTCACTGCCTGTGTACTCTTCCGTATCTTCCTGATCCTGCTTAGTTAACATCGGAATAACCGTGTTTAACTGCGTATATAAGGTAGCATCACCATCGGTTGGACCAGAAATAATCAGCGGCGTTCTTGCTTCATCGATTAAAATTGAATCAACTTCATCGACGACTGCATAATGAAGATCACGCATTACACGCTGACCGGCTTCAAATGCCATATTGTCACGCAGGTAATCAAAACCAAATTCGTTATTTGTGCCGTATGTAATATCAGCGGCATAAGCAGCGCGTTTTTCATCACCCTGCATACCGGATACGTTAATACCAACCGTTAAACCTAAAAATTCAAAAAGCTGAGCGTTCCATTCAGCATCACGGCGTGCAAGATAATCATTGACGGTAATAACATGCACACCTTTACCAGTTAATGCATTTAAATATGCAGGTAGGGTCGCAGTTAGCGTTTTACCTTCACCGGTACGCATCTCCGCAATTTTATTTTCATTTAAAATGATGCCGCCGATTAACTGCACATCAAAATGACGCATACCAAATACACGCTCAGATGCACTGCGTACAACTGCAAATGCTTCAACAAGAATATCATCTACGCTTTCACCAGAAGCAACACGCTCTTTGAATTCAGCCGTTTTAGCCTTTAAGTCCGCATCTGAAAGAGCCTGCATCTGTGGCTCTAATTTATTGATCTCATTAACGACTTTGCGTAGTTTTTTTAAATAACGGTCATTACGACTGCCTATTATTTTTGTTATTAGCTCTGTTATCATTTTGATTTTCTCATTGTGTAAAAATAAATTGTTATTATGTTAACCAGCTTTGCGCTGAATGTAATAATCCGGGTTAATCTGTTTACCGTTTTTTAGTACTTCATAATGCACATGAGGCCCTGTTGAGCGCCCTGTACTCCCCATTAATGCGACTTGCTGGCCTTTACTGACAACGTCTCCAACTGCGACATCTAATGATTTAGCATGCGCATAACGCGTCACCAAACCATTGCCATGCTGAACTTCCACCATCAGCCCGTAACCGCTTTTTTTCCCTGATTCAGTTACCACTCCAGCCGCAGTTGCAATAATAGGCATGCCGGTGAAACCCGCAATATCAACACCTTTATGGCGTGTTAAGCGTCCCGAAAATGGATCTTTACGCGTTCCAAACGGAGAAGATAACCATGAGCCTTTTCCCAGAGTCGGCCGGCCGGATATATACAGCTGATCAATGAGGTGGCGGTTATTCAACGCGATTTCAAGGTGTAATAACTGATTTTGTTGATTATTTTGCTGTAGATCAAGTTTTTCTATATCTTTTAACAGGGTATTGAGTTGAAAGTCAGCTTCTACATCCTGTAATGCGACTCCTCCTGCTGGTAATGGCGATGCAAAATCAAATTCTTGTACTGGTAGTTTAGACTTTTCGATTACCCGTACACCTAATGCGTTAAGGCGGTTGATCTGCGCCTGCAGCTCACCGACTTTAGTACTAAGCACTAGTAGTTTTTCATTAGTCTGCGCTTTAATAAGCTGCAGATATTTGTCTTTGCTAACATCTCTTTGGGCAGCAGCAGTAATTTTAAACTGGCTTAACTGCTTTTGATAAAAAGACTGAATGAACCAGGTACTGGCAATTAATGATGCAGCAAAAACAAGAGAAATAAACAGAAATTTATTTTTTGTAAGAGAAAGTCTGTGATCAGTTTCCTCTCTTGAATAGATTACCGTTATACTCATAATACTGAATTCACTGTTGATGAAAATAATGAATAGAACCCGACAACCAAAACCCGTTTCTTTATTATTGAAAAAAAGCGGACTGCAGCATGACGCAGCTCTCATCACGAAGCTCGATAGTTTACTACAAAGTTTTTTGAAACAACATAACATCCAGGGATGCAGGATAGGAAATTTACAAAATGGGAGCTTGCTTATAGAAATTCCCAGCTCCACCTGGCTGATGCGCCTGCAGTTTATGCGTAGTGAGCTGCTTAGCCTGCTGCGTCAGCAGGTTCCAGCTCTGCTAACAGTCAAAATAAAAGTAAACCCTAGACTTAGTCAGATCCCGGATAAACACAAAAAGAAAAAAAATAGAGTCATTAAACGCGCCAGTAAGATGCCTAATGATGTTGCTCAGTCATTTTTAGCTTTAGCTGAAGATGCAGATCCGGCTTTAAAAGCGGCATTACACTCTTTGGCTGAATTCTCCAAAAAGTAAACACACAAAAAAGCCCTTTATCACTAAAGGGCTTTTTCTTACTGAAATTATTCTTGTTTAGACTGCAAATACCGGTTCAATGTATTGAACAGGAGATTCACTGACCGGCTCTTCGAAGGTTACCATTTCGTAAGCTTCCTGATCCGCCAGTAATGCACATAGCAACTGGTTATTTAAAGCATGCCCGGTTTTATAAGCTTTCAGATGACCAAGAATAGTGTAACCAGAAAGATACAAGTCACCAATCGCATCTAATACTTTATGTTTTACGAATTCATCTTCATAACGTAAACCATCAGGATTTAAAACGCGGAACTCGTCCAAACCAATCGCATTATCTAAACTTGCCCCCAGCGCTAAATTATTAGACTGCAGATACTCAACACTTTTCATAAAACCGAATGTTCTTGCACGGCTGATCTCTTTAACAAAAAGCTCGCCGGAAAAATCCATTTCGATATGCTGGTTCTGACCTTCAAAAACAGGATGGTCAAAGTCAATTTTAAAATCTAAACTAAAGCCTGAATCTGAAGGGTGCAGCTCTGCCCATTTACCATCTTTTTCATCTTCTACACGTATTGCTTTTTTGATACGAATAAACTTTTTAGGGGTATTAAGCTCTTCGATGCCAGCAGACTGCAGTAGAAAAATAAACGGACTGGCACTGCCGTCCATAATTGGTATTTCCGGTGCATCAACATCAATAACAATATTATCAATGCCTAAACCGGCAAGCGCTGCTGATAAGTGTTCAACAGTTGAGATTTTCTCGCCTTGATCATTAACCAGACAGGTACATAGCAATGTTTCCTGCACGGCCTGCGCATGAGCTTTGAAGCTGACAATCGGATCAAGATCGATTCGACGATAAACAATTCCCGTATTCGCAGGCGCAGGATGCAACTCAATAGTTACTTTATTTCCTGAATGTAAACCAATTCCTGTTGATTTTACACTTTTCTTTAATGTTCTCTGTTTAATCATCGTCGTCCCAACCACTATATTAATTTCGGCGAAGTATAGCAGTTTGCGAAGTACATCACAAACTACTCACTATAATGCAGCTGACTAATCTGCCTGCTTACGTAAAAATGCAGGGATATCTAAATAGCTTCCCTCTGATTTCGGCGCTGCTTCAACAACGTCCTGCACTTCAGTCTGCTCAGCTGATTCCACTGCAGCTTCTTCTTTTACTGCGGCAGGGCTTTCAACTTTAACTGTCGGATTTTTAACTACAGTTAAATCTGATTTACGTTCGCCAAGCCCGGTTACGATAACCGTTACATGCAGCTCACCATTGTCAATTTCAGGGTTAACTGTCACACCGAAGATAATCTGCGAGTCTTCAGACGCAAACTCTTTCAGCGCATCACCAACAATATGGTACTCATCCCACGCAAAGTCCATACCGGCAACGATATGTACTAATACACCACGTGCATCAGAAAGGTCCACATCTTCAAGCAGCGGACAAGAGATAGCCTGTTCAACAGCTTCTTCTGCACGCTCTTCGCCCGCAGAAACACCGATTCCCATAACCGCAGTTGTACCCGCTTCGGTCATCACTGTTCTTACATCGGCGAAATCGATGTTGATAGTGCTTTCTTCATTATTGATGATCGCAGAGAAACCGGAAACTGCATCAAATAATACGCCGTTTGCCGCACTCAGTGCGTCTAAGAATGAAACACCCTTAGGTAATGATTTCTGCAGCTTATCATTAGGAATGATAAGCAGTGAATCAATATGTTCAGATAAACGCGCAATACCCTGGTTGGCATAATTAATGCGTTTTTTACCTTCAAATAAAGAAGGTTTTGAAACAACACCAATGGTTAATGCACCTAATTCTTTGGCAACTTCAGTAACAACAGGAGAAGCACCAGTACCTGTTCCACCACCCATACCGGCAGCAATAAAGACAACATCAGCCCCGGTAAGGATTTCACGAATGTTCTCTTTATCTTCTAAGGCTGACTTATAGCCGATTTCCGGATTTGCACCGGCTCCCAGACCATTTGTGATACTCGCTCCAAGCTGCAGGCGTACGTCGGCTTTAGATGAACGTAATGCCTGCGCATCGGTATTCATAGCAATAAACTCAGCGCCGCCCAGCCCCTGTTCAATCATGTAGTTGATTGCATTACCGCCACCACCACCAACGCCAACAACTTTAATGACTGCCTGTTGTTCATGCTCTTCATCAACTATTTCAAACATTTGCTCTTTTTCCACTTTATTTATATCTTCAGACATTGTATGTCACCACCTTCATCATACAAAACATACACACTAATATTAATGTAATTCAGGACCAGATGATGAGTTTAAACACAATGCACCACTCTTTATAAGTCCATCATACAACAGATACGACCTCTTTTGTTGATTAAAAACCAAACAATGAGGCAGTTACTGTTTTCAGCTAGTTATTTGTACAAAAACTGACTGCTAATACTCTTTTTTAATCCAGCTTTTTAATTTATTTAAAAAAACAGATACGCGGCTTTCCTCGACAACTTCATGACTGTCACTAAATTCAAGGTTTTTATAGCGTAATAAACCCAGTGCCGTTGAATAGGCCGGCGTATCAACATCATCAGCTAAACCTTGTATATTCTGTGGTTTACCTATGCGTATCTGCATATTATCAAAAACTTTCTCTGCCACTTCAACCAGACCGTCAATTTGTGCCGCGCCGCCCGTTATAACGATACCAGCCGCCAGCTGCTGGTGCAGCCCCTCGCTTTCAAATGCGCTGTCCAGCTTGTATAACTCTTTTTTAACCATTCCCAGCAGTTCGCTGTAACGTGGCTCAATAACATCAACCAATGTCTGACGCTGCAGGCTTCGGGCCGGACGACCACCAACGCTCGGCAGTTCAATCATCTCTTCAGCAGAGATATTATCGCGCTTTAAACAGCCGTATTTTACCTTTACTTCCTCGGCTGAACTTGGAGGAGCGCTGAAAGCGATCGCAATATCGCTGGTAACTGAATTACCGGCGTAATCCAGAACCGTGCTGTGGCGTAATGCCCCGGCAATATAGACAGAGATATCCATAGTGCCGCTGCCCATATCAACAACACAAACACCAAGATCTTTTTCATCATCACTTAAAATGGCGGCGCTCGAAGCAACCCCGGAAAAAGTTAACTGATCAATAGCTAATCCGCAGCGTTCCACCGCCTTTTCTAAATTTTTTACCAGATCGTTATGACAGGTGATTAAATGCACGTCCGCTTTTAATTTTACTCCGGATAACCCTAGAGGATTATTAATTCGTCCCTGCGAATCAATAGAGTATTCCTGCGGTATTACATGCAGTAAACGCTGGTCGTCACGAATCTTGATTGAACGGGCATTATGGATCACGCTTTCAATATCGTAAGACGTTACCTCATGTTCTTCAATTGCCCAGGTTCCTGATTCATTCAACGAGCCGATATGCGTGCCTGAAATAGACAGGTTAACCGATGATACTTTACAGTCAGCCATATCTTCTGCACGTGCTAAGGCCTGATGAATGGCGACCACAACAGAGTCTAAATCGGTAACAGAGCCTTTATCAACGCCTTTTGCCTTAGCTTCTCCCACTCCGACAATATTGATATTGTTATTAGCTAACTGCTCTCCAATCAGGAGTACGATTTTATTACTGCCAATATCTAATCCAACTGTGTAACTACTTTCCATACTCAATAATCACCGTTTGTGCATTAAACAGCGTCTAATTACGCTGTTTATTTAACTTTAATATTCTTATTTTTCCAGCCGACAGCAAGCCCAGTGTCATAACGCAAATCTACATAATTGACGGCACTAATATCATATTTGCCGGCTATCAATGGAAACACACTTAAAAAACGCTGAATGCGATCCAGCTTCTGTTCCTGCCCTAACCGCAGCTCAATACCATTTTTTAAAGTAATGGTACTGGCATTACGTTTATCACTGCTTAACTTAGCAATTTCAAAGTGACTCACTTTTAACAATTGATGAGCCTTCATATAAGTTGTTAATACTTCCCCGGCAAAGTCATCTTCACCGTAAAGGGCAACGTATTCTTCCTCAACATCCTGCGGTGATACCGCAATTATCTCCGAAAAGCGGTTCAGCAGTGCTTTATCATTCCATGTTGCAACAATTGACTGTTCAACAATATGTATCTTCAATGTATCCGGCCAGCGTTTACGAATGGATGCTGAATAAACCCAGGGCATGCTTTCAAGCTGCTTCTGAATTTGTGCAATTTCCAGGGTAAAAAAATTCAACCTGTCTTTCTGATCGGCCAGAACTGCTCGTACATCATCGGATGAAACATGATCTCTTTCACCCGTTAACACTAAAGACTTTAACGGCAGAGACTGTTCATCGGTCAGCCATGTTTTTAATTTAAAATAACTGTTCTGTAATATATAAATTAAAGTGATAAAAAAAACTAAACTGACCCACTTGCCGAATTTTACCTTTTTTAATTTATTCCACATAAAATTACAGCGCCTGTCCGTTTAATATCGGCGCAGTGCATCCCGTTTCGCTAATCCAAGATTCAAACAGCACTTTCGTATCAACTTTAAATGCCTGCGCAGGCGGCTGTGAATTATTTACCTTTCTCATCGCTATGCTTACACCTTCACGAACAGGCTTAACCATAACGTCCTCTGACAAGCGTGATATTATATCTTCTGATTGCTCAGGATTAAAGCCATCTTTGACTATGATTTGACAATTTCTCTGCATTAATTGATAACTTTGCCATACCAGTTTAGTTTTGTATTTATTCATAGCGCACGCAGAGCTTAAAAGCTCCTCTTCAGCACCAGACTCTGCTGATAAAACAGCAGCTTTAGCAAAATCTAAACTCATCAATGTTTACTCATAATTTTTCGTCATGCAGATCTGCTGACAGCCAAAACAGCAGCCAAGCACCTGAATTCATTAGTTGCTGTTAACTTGTTTCATTTTTTCAATATCCAGCTTCAACTCAGCTAATGTTTTAACCACAGCCCCAATGTTACCAGCTCCCTGGGTCAGTACCAGATCACCATCGCCGATGATTTGTGCAAGCATGCCGGGTAAAGCTTCCGGACTGGCAACAAAAATCGGCTCTTTATCACTGCGCTGACGAATAGTACGGCATAATGAGCGGCTGTCTGCACCAGCAATCGGCGCCTCTCCGGCAGCGTAAACATCCAGCAGCAGGAGCTGATCCACCTGCTCCAATACATGCGCAAAATCATCATAAAGATCCCGGGTACGGGTATAACGGTGCGGCTGATAAGCCATAACCAGACGTTTCTCCGGCCAGCCCTCTCTGGCTGCATTAATTGTTGCCTGTACTTCTGTCGGATGATGGCCGTAATCATCAACCAGAATTGCCTTACCCCGGCCTGTTTCAAACTCACCATATTGCTCAAAACGACGGCCGATTCCCTCAAATTCATTTAATGCATTTAAAATGGAGTTATCATCAATATCATCTTCCATCGCCACAGCAATCGCAGCGGCCGCATTTAATGCGTTATGTTTACCGGGTAAATTAAGCTGAATTTTAAGATCGGGTTTATTAACCCTATGTACCAGAAACTCACTGCGGCTAACGCTTTGTGAAAAATCTGAAATACGTACATCAGCCTGCTCATGAAAACCATAAGTGACAACCTGTCGTGCAAAACGCGGAATTAGTTCTTCAACTACAGAGTCGTCTAAACAGACAACTGCGGTACCGTAAAAAGGCAGATTCTGAATAAAGGTGACAAAAGTGTCTTTTAATACTTCGAAATCCCCCTGGTAGGTATCCATATGATCCGCTTCAATATTGGTAACCACCGACACCATCGGCTGCAGATGTAAAAAGGAAGCATCGCTTTCATCGGCCTCTGCAATTAAATAACGGCTTTGCCCTAATTTGGCATTGGTGCCGGCACTGTTTAATAACCCGCCGATAACAAATGTCGGATCTAGGTCTGCCTGCCCGTAAATGCTTGCAATTAAACTGGTTGTGGTGGTTTTACCATGAGTTCCGGCAACCGCCACGCCATGACGGTAACGCATTAACTCAGCCAGCATCTCAGCACGGCGTACCACTGGAATTCTAGCCTGCTGAGCGGCTAATAATTCCGGGTTATCCTTATTAATTGCAGTAGAAACAACCACAACTGAAGCACCGTATATATTTTCCTGCTGATGACCGATGAATATTTCTGCGCCGATTGAACGTAGACGTTTCACTACAGGGTTAACCGCAATATCTGAACCGGTAATTTTGTAACCTTCGTATGCTAGTACTTCCGCAATACCGCCCATACCTGCCCCACCGATGCCGACAAAATGAATTTGTTTAACACGGCGCATTTCTGGAATCATGGTGCGTATTTGAGCTAGATTAATTTTTGTCATATAAAGCCATTAATTTAAAAGTTTATTACATTGTAATGTCTGCTGCATATCGATTAAACAAATTGACTACAAACAGCCGCCACGCGCTCTGTTGCATCAATTATTGCTGTTTTTTTACTCTTTTTGGACATTTCAGCAAGTAAGTCTCTATTTTGGCTGAATGTCCGCAAATAATCACTTAATTTATCCGCATTGAGTTCTTTTTGCGGTATCAGCACAGCAGCTTCTTTATTTACCAGATCCTGAGCATTTTTAGTCTGATGATCATCGACAGCATGCGGCAGCGGTACAAAAACAGCCGGTAAACCAACTACAGCAACCTCTGCAACGGTTAATGCACCAGCCCGGCATATAACCACATCAGCCCAGTCGTAGGCACTGTCCATATCGGTTATAAATTCCCGTATATCAGCTTCAACTTCAACGTTCTGATAGGCATCTTTAAGCCTCTGATAATGCCCTTTACCGCTTTGATGAATAACCTTCAGCTCCCCTTTAGTAAAAGTGCTAAGTACTTTAGGCAGCAGATCATTTAATACCTTTGCACCTAAACTTCCGCCGACCACTAACACTTTAAGTGCTGAGTTTTCAGGCGATATTTTTTTTTCAGGTAAGTTCAGAAGCGCCTGGCGGACTGGATTACCAACCAAAACAGCCTTTTCACTTTGAAATGCACCTGAAAAGCCCATTAATATCTTTTTAGAGAAACGGGCTAAGATGCGGTTAGTTAAACCGGCGGCTGCATTCTGTTCATGTAAAATAACCGGTAACCCCATTGTCCATGCGGCAATACCACCTGGACCACTTGCAAAACCACCCATGCCGAGCACCAGATCTACTTTACGTTTTTTCAATACACTGCGCGCCTGCATAATGGATTTGACAATACGCAACGGTGCCGCTAATAAACGCGGCAGACCATTACCTCGTACACCGGCAATATCGATAAAATCTATTTCGTAACCGTGATCCGGCACTAACTGCGCTTCCATACGATCTTCCGTACCCAGCCAGCTGACCTGCCACCCCTGTTTTTTTAACTGCTCTGCAACGGCGAGTCCCGGAAAAACATGTCCGCCCGTACCACCAGCCATCACTAATAATGTTTTACTTTGTCTCATCAATCTCTTCTTGTTTCGGATACAGGTTTATTATTTCAGCTGCTTTCGTTTTTTCTTGTTTTTGATCCGGCTTTTGCGCATTAATTTCTTTTGTTTTTTCAGCCGGCTTTTTACTTTTAGCTGCTTTTATTTTAGTAATTCGCACCTGGCTTGATGCCTGACGCCGCTCAAAATCAACACGTAATAATATTGCTACTGCAATCGCAATGGTAATCAAGCTCGAACCACCATAACTGACTAACGGCAGGGTTAACCCTTTAGTCGGCACGATACCTGAAGCGGCTCCCACGTTTACCCCGGTTTGAAAAGCAAACCAGATAGCAATACCGATAGCGGCATAACCGGAAAAAACCATATTCTGCTGCAGTGCTTTTTTGCCGATATTGAACGCTTTATAAACTAAAATAAATTCCAAAATGATAACCACAGAGACGCCGACAAAACCAAGCTCTTCTGCAAGGATTGCCATAATAAAATCGGTGTGAGCTTCAGGTAAATAATCCAATTTTTGTACGGAGTTACCTAAACCTTCTCCGAACCAGCCTCCGCGTCCAAATGCCATTAAAGACTGAGTCAGCTGATAACTCCGCCCGAAGGGATCTGCCCAGGGATCTAAAAATCCAAATACGCGCGCCATGCGGTACGGAGAGGTTACAATCAGCACCACAGTAACCGCCAGCAGCGAGACGCCAATACCGATAAAGGAGATAAGTCTGGCATCGGCAATAAACAACATGCCCATCATAATGACTACTATTACCACTGTAGAGCCGAGATCCGGCTGCAGTAATAACAACAGCGCAAATACCGATAAAATAATAATCGGTTTAATAAAACCTTTTATGGTGTCGATAACTTCCTGCTGACGCCTTGATAAATATCCCGCCAGAAAAAGAACAACAGCCAGTTTAGAAAACTCCGAAGGCTGAATATTAAAGGGCCCTAAGCGCAGCCAGCGGTAGGAACCGTTTACCTCGGTACCAATCACCAGCACCGCCAGCAGGCCTATAAAAGCCAGTGTTAATAATAGCCCCTGACTTTTATACCAGTGTTCCATCTGCACACAGACCACACCAGCTAACACGCCTAAACATATAAAAATATAGATAAGATGACGCTTCAGAAAACGAAAGGGATCATCAGATAATGCAATGCCTTCTGGAATAGAGGCAGAAGCCACAATTACCATACCTACAGCCATCAAAGTAAATGTCACCAGCAGCAGCTGCCGGTCATAGGCCTGCTGATCAGTCCGGCTGTCAAACAAACTGCGCACTTTACTGACTATTCTCATTAAACGCCGCCTGCCTGCAGCGCAGTCACTAAGTTTCTAAAATGATCGCCGCGCGCCATAAAATTCGGATACATATCTAAACTTGCACAGGCCGGGCTTAATATAGCTAAGTCCCCCGTTTTACCTTCAGCCGCGATCATAGCGACCGCCTGCTGCAGATCATTCACCACAACAGCTCTTGAATTAAACGCAGCTATTTTCTGCCCGTCAGCACCAAAGCAGAGAATTAAACCTTGTATCTCTTCCAGTACAGTTGACAGTTCACTAAAATCAGCGCCTTTTCCATCACCACCAAGAATAACATGAACATCACCGCTAATCGTTTCCGATAACCCCTGCAGTGCAGCCAGTGCAGCACCGATATTGGTCGCTTTAGAGTCATTAATCCAGCGGATCCCGCTTCGCTGAGCAATAAACTCACAGCGGTGCTTTAACCCTGTGTAGCTCTGCAGAGTCTGCAGCATGGCCTGCTCATCTAAATTAACCGCATCACCTAAGGCAAGTGCTGCTAATGCATTCATCCAGTTATGTTTACCGCTGAGTTTTAAAGATGCAGTACTTAATAAAGCCTGACCATTTCGAGCCAGACAGATATTATTCTGTGCATCACAGACTAAACCATAAGCTGAACTGTCAAAACCAAAACTAACCTGCGCCTTATTGACCACCTTCGGCAAGGTTAATAAATCATCACGATTAAACAGACAGTTTCTACTCTGCTGATAGATTCGGTGTTTAGCCTGCGTGTAGTCTTGATAAGATTCATATCTGTCTAAATGATCTTCACTGACATTTAATATCGTCGCAACATCAGCATTTAATGAAAAAGTAGTTTCCAGTTGAAAGCTGGACAACTCTAATATGTACAGCTCAATTTCAGGCGCAAGCAGATCCAGAGCAGGAATACCGATATTTCCGCCGACAGCCGTTTTAACACCTGCTTCACAGGCCATTTCACCTAATAAGCTAGTGACCGTGCTTTTACCGTTAGAGCCGGTAATGGTGACTAATTTTGCATGAGCATATTCTGGCTGCTGCTGCGCTCGGGCAAACAGTTCAATATCACCAATAATTTCACAACCAGCCTGCAGTGCGAACTGCAGAGCGGGTGTTGCCAGTGCAATTCCAGGGCTGGCGATAATCAGTTTAAATTCAGCTAACAGGCCAGCGTCTAGCTGACCTTTAATAAGCTCAACGGAAGCATTTAATTTATCTTCACCAGGTGGCAGCTGACGCGTATCAAATACAGTAACGTCATAATTCTGCGACAGCAAAAAGTTAACACAGGATAATCCCGTTGCGCCAAGACCTAAAACTGCGACCTTCTTATCTGACATATTAACGTACCTTTAATGTCACAAGTCCGATCAATACCAGCACTATGGTAATGATCCAGAAACGTACAATTACACGTGGTTCCGGCCAGCCTTTTTTCTCATAGTGATGATGGATAGGTGCCATTCGGAAAATACGCTGTTTACGCATCTTATAAGAGCCGACCTGCAGAATAACCGACACAGTTTCTAAAACAAAAATCCCGCCCATAATGACTAACAGTATTTCCTGGCGGACCAGCACCGCAATAACACCTAATAACGCGCCTAATGCTAACGAGCCGACATCGCCCATAAAGACTTGTGCCGGATAAGTATTGAACCACAGGAAACCTAAACCGGCGCCGACAATTGTTCCGCAGATGATCACCAGTTCACTGGCTTTTGGGATATAAGGAATATATAAATAATGTGCATAATTTACATGACTGGTTAAATAAGCAATTAATGCAAAAGCGGCCGCCACCATAACAGTCGGCATAATTGCCAGACCGTCTAAACCATCAGTTAAGTTAACCGCATTACTGCTTCCGACCACAGTGAAGTAGACTAGAGGAATAAATGCCAGACCAAGATAAGGCATATATTCTTTAAAAAACGGCATAACAAAAGTAAGTTCAGCAGGTGTTGAAGCCGTACTGACAAGCACCACAGCAAGCACTAAAGCCGCCACCGACTGCCAGAAATATTTCCAGCGGGCAATCAAGCCGTCAGGGTGTTTACGTACCACTTTCAGGTAGTCATCCATAAAACCTATCGCACCGAAAGCCAGCGTTGTAAATAATACAATCCACACGTAATGGTTATCTAAACGAGCCCACAGCAAAGTTGACAGGGTAATAGAAGCAAGAATTAAAATCCCGCCCATAGTGGGTGTGCCCGCTTTACTAAAGTGGGATTCGGGACCATCATCACGAACAATCTGCCCTATCTGCATTTTCTGTAAATAACGAATCAGTTTCGGTCCCGCCCATAACGAGAACACCAATGCAGTTAACACCGCCAGCACCATACGTACTGACAGGTAAGTAAATACATTAAAAAATCTAAAATATTCCGAAAGTAACTCTGCTAACCAGACTATCATTGGTATTTCCTATTTATAACTTATGTTATTTATTATTCTAATAATTACGATTTTGGGCTCAGCGACTGCTTGATGAAAGTCACAATCTCTTCCATTTTTGCCCCGCGAGAGCCTTTAACCAGAACGGTCAGTTTATCGTGTTTGTGTAATATTTCATTTTCTAAGTAATCTTTTAACTGCGTTTTAGTGTCAAAATGAACAGCTTTCGCTGTGCAGTTTGCCTGGAAAGCTGAACAGGTCCGGCTGCTGAAGCGGCCCACAGTTAATAAGCCGTTAATGCCCTGCTCTGCTGCATATTTCCCAACAGAAAGGTGCTCCTGTTCGCAGTAATCTCCAAGTTCCGCCATATCGCCTAAAACTAATAACCGCTCACCGGCATAGCAGGCCAGCAAATCAACCGCGGCTTTCACAGACGCAGAATTAGCATTATACGTATCATCAATCAGGGTGACTAATTCATTAACCTGACTGCTGTTAACCCGCCCGCTAACCTCGGCTGCCGAAGCCAGTCCATGTTGAATAACATCCAGACCGCAGCCTAATGCGCAGGCCATAGCGGAAGCGGCCAGCGCATTGCTGATATTATGTTTACCTGCTAAATTTATCGACACAACGGTGGAGCGCAGTGAGTTTTGTTCACGAACATTCAGGGTGAATGTTGCTTTACCGAGAGAGTCAAAGCGAATACCAGAAGCAAATACACAAGCACTGGTATCACTCTGTGAAAAGGTCAGTATTTCAATTTCAAAAGGTAATTCATTTAACTGCTGTAGATACTGGGCGGCAAAGCTGTCATCTAGATTGACCACTGCTGTACCGTTTTCAGCAAGGCTCTGCCAGATTTCACCTTTTGCCTGCGCAACACCGGCAATTGAACCGAAACCTTCTAAATGTGCCGGCATAACATTATTAATAAGCGCCACATCGGGTTTACTCAGCGAGGCGGTATAAGCGATCTCACCCTGATGATTGGCACCTAATTCGACCACTGCAAAAGTATTTTGTTCAGTTAAGCGCAATAAAGTTAACGGCAGACCGATATCGTTATTAAAATTACCGGCAGTCGCCAGTACTGCATTATCAGACTCGCTGAAAACACGTAAAATTTGACTCAATAACTCTTTGGTGGTGGTTTTACCATTACTACCGGTGATAGCTGCGCACTTTAATCCCGCGATTTTCTGCTTAACATATGCAGCTAACTGACCAAGTGCGATACGTGTATCTTCAACTAATATTGAAGGTAATGTAGCAGCCGACTGCTGATGCACGAGCAGCAGCGCAGCCCCTGCATTTTCAGCCTGCAGCAGAAAATGATGAGCATCAAACGATTCCCCCTGCAGGGCGATAAACAGATCACCGCGTTTTATTGAACGCGTATCGGTGGAAACCGAGTTAATTAAAATATCCTCTGCCGAGGCATTGATAATTTTGCCCTGTGTCGCCTGCGCTATTTCACTAAGTCTTAATGAAATCATAAATCGGCCTTATTATTTTTATTATAGGTACATTGTAACGAGGCTAATAACGCTCGGTCACTATAGAATATCCTTTGTTCACCAATGATCTGATAATCTTCATGTCCTTTTCCGGCTAATAAAACAATATCACCGGGCAAGGCGTTATCAAGCAGATCTAATACTGCTTCTTTACGGTCATGAATCACTGTAACTCGAGCAGGGTTGTTAAAACCTTTTAAAATATCCTGCATAATCTGCTCCGCAGATTCGCTGCGCGGGTTATCATCAACTAAAACAACCTTTCCTGCAAAATTTTCAGAAACTTTTGCCATTTCAGAGCGTTTCCCTTTATCTCTATCCCCTCCGCAGCCGAATACGCAAATTAACCGTCCAGTTTTTTTATGCTTTTGTAAAGCGGTTAAGGCTTTTTCCAAAGCATCCGGTGTATGGGCATAATCGACAACAAAAGTAATATCATTATTCGGAAAATAATATTGTTCCATACGTCCCGGCACAGCATTTAACCGTGGAAAAACAGCTTCTGCCTGCTTTATAGATATATTTTCAGCTAATAACTGGGTTAATACCGCCGCGAGATTCGACACATTAAAATCACCGTAAAACGGTGCTGAAATTAAACCTTGCCCCCAGGATGACTGGAATGAAAAATTAATACCCTGACCGTGATATTCAACCTGCTCGATACGCAGATAACGCTGCTTTGTTAACATTTCGGCGTTAAAACCAAAGCTTATCGCATCCGGGAAATCTTTTAGCCACTGGGCTCCCGTCGCATCATCGGCATTAATAAAGCGCTGTTTGACTGGAAAGTGTTCAAATAATGCTTTCTTGGCTAATTCATAGTTCTCCATCGATCCATGGTAATCCAGGTGATCACGGGTCAAGTTGGTAAAAATGGCACTATGAAAAGGCAGCGCACTAACCCGTCCCTGAGTTAAACCATGAGAAGACACTTCCATTACCGTGTAATCAACATTTTTCTGCTGATAATCATTTAGCTCAGAAAAAACTGAAATGGCATCCAGGGTGGTATTTAAACTGCTTTTAAGCTTTCCGAATAATCCGTTACCTATGGTGCCCATCTGTGCACTTTGCTTACCTAATATATTCCAGCAGTTCGCCAGCAGAGTCGCAATAGTGGTTTTACCATTGGTCCCGGTAACGGCAATCACTTTATGTAAGTTCTGCTCCGGAAAATAAAAGCGGTATGCAAGTTCACTTAACATGTCTGATAACTGATAAACCTGAATTACCGGGACATTACCCTGCAGCGTGATTAAACCGTGCTGACCGCGCTCTTTTGTTTCGGATAAAACGGCACTCGCACCACACTCAACAGCTTTGTCGATAAAAGTACGGCCGTCCAGCTGCGCTCCCTGCAGGGCGGCAAACAGGCAGCCATCTTTTATTTCACGGCTGTCCAGCGTTAAGCCGGACACCAGAGTATTATCAAAATCAACATCTAACCATGGGGACAACAACACAGTTAATGAGAGTGATTGCGGTTTTTCAGACATTATTGATTAGACTCCAGCAGGGTATAGCGTTGATCTGTATCATCATCGGGGCGTACATGCTCTAGTAAAAGTGCACTTTTCATCACCGCTGAAAAGACCGGAGCAGCGACATCCCCTGCATAATAACTGTCCCCCTGCGGCTCGTTGATCATCACCGCAATAGCAAAGCGCGGTTCACTGGCTGGTGCCAGCCCGGCAAATACAGAAACATAATCATCACCATAACCACCGGCTTCGGCTTTACGGGATGTTCCCGTTTTACCGGCAATACGGTAACCGTCAACTTTTGCCTTGCGGGCCGTGCCGCCCTGTTTACTGACGCCTTCCATCATATGTACAATCTCACGCGCGATATTTTCAGGTATCACCTGCTCACCTTCACCGGGGTCAGGATTCTTTAAAATTGATAACGGATATTCTTTTCCGCCGCCGCCTAAAATAGCGTAGGCCTTTGCCAGCTGCAGCGTAGTGGTGGTGAAAGCATAACCAAAAGACATGGTTGCCAGCTCAAAGTCAGACCAGCGCCTGCGCAGCGGTAAAATTCCGACACTTTCTCCAATTAAACCTATGCCGGTATCATTACCAAAACCAAAATCTGCAAAAGTCTGCTGCAGTTGCCCAGGCTGCAGCCGAAGTGCCAACTTACTAACCCCGATATTACTGGATTTTTTCAGGATCATCGCCAGATCTATCTTACCGTAATTGCGGCCGTCTCGAACCCGGCGTCCGCCGATATGCATCCAGCCCGGTGAAGTATCAATAATTTCATCAATATCAGTTTTTTTATTCACCAGCGCACTAGCGATCACCAGAGGTTTTACCGTTGAGCCCGGTTCAAACGTATCTGTGATGGCACGGTTTCTTAATTTATAGGGCTGGTACTGACTGCGGTCATTGGGATTAAACGACGGATAATTAGCTATTGCATAAATCTCACCGGTATTAACATCTAAAACAACCACGGAGCCGGATGTCGCTTCATGTATTTTTACCGCTCGTTTTAATTCACTGTAGGCAACCGCCTGAATTCGCTGATCAATACTGAGCTGCAGGTTACCAGCGGCCTTTTTAACTTTAAGTACTTCGATATTATCAATAACATTGCCAAGGCGGTCTTTACGTACACGTTTCTTACCCGTCTGCCCCTGCAGGAAGTTATTATAACTTTTTTCAATACCTTCGATGCCCTGTGCATCAAGATCAGTCAGCCCCAGAATATTGGCATTTATTTCACCGGTAGGATAAAAACGGTGCGACTCCAGCTGATTGGAAATACCAGCTAGTTTCAACTGCCTGATATAATCAACAATGGGTTTATTGACCTGTCTTTTCAGATAGGCAAAACGCGAGCCGGGTTTTTGAATAATCTCGGCAAGCTTGTCAACTTCAATGTCTAATACTTCAGCAAGTGCCGGCCATTTTTTAGATTCATAAAAATACTTTTTTGTATGTACTTCACTGCCGTTACGCGGATTAATTTCAATACTCGCATCCCACTCTTCACGGGTAAATGCAAAAACCTTTTTAACTGTTTTAGGATCAACCCAGATTGCATAAGCAGGTACGCTGATAGCCAGCTCTTCGCCGTTACGGTCTTCAATATTACCGCGATGCGCAACCGACTGGGTAATTCGTAAACTGCGCTTATCCGCTTCCCGGGTTAGATACTCCGGCTCGATAAGCTGTATATAAGCAAGGCGGCTGATCAGCGCAGCCGCAATACAGGCCACCACAATGGAAACCAGCCGATAGCGCCATGAAGAAAAGGTCGCATATACTTTTTTCTTTTTGGTCTGCCGGCTTACTTTCGGCTTTGATAAATTCCGTTTTATTTTCATGGAAGTTCCACTAACACACTATTATTATTTGTCGGCTGCGACATAGATAATTTTTTAACCGCAATTCGTCTGATGCGACTATGTTCATCTAACGTATGTTCTTCAATTAACAGATTACGCCACTCAATCATTAAGTTATCTTTCTGTTGCGATAATTGCTCTTTTTCAGTAATCAGCTCGCGTGTTTCATGCGTTGTATAGATGTTATAAAACGCACTTAACAAGATAGCAGCAGAAAGCAGAACAGCGGCAAAATTTCTGCGTAAATCAGCAAGAATCAGATACAATAAATTATCACGAGAATGACTCACATTAGTCATTCTCTGGTTGTGCAATCTTCTTAGCAACACGTAATACTGAGCTACGCGCACGCGCATTTTCTTTAATTTCCGCAGCACTCGGTTTTAATGCTTTGCCGACTGACTTCAGTGTTTTACCAAACTGCATCTGTGCATCAGTCAAAGGCAGCCCCGGCGGGTATTGACGCCCTTTTTCCTGTTTACGAATAAAACGTTTTACTATCCGGTCTTCCAATGAGTGGAAACTGATAACAGAAAGCTGTCCGCCAACAGCCAGGATCTCCAAAGCACCGTCTAACACTTTATGGATCTCTTCTAACTCACTGTTGACATAAATCCGGATAGCCTGAAAACTGCGGGTTGCCGGATGTTTTTTCTTTTCTCTTTTAGGACAGAGACGTTCAATTAACTGCGACAGCTGCAGAGTACGCAGAAACGGCGTTTCTTCACGATCGGCAACAATTGCACGCGCAATCCGGTAGGCAAATTTTTCTTCTCCGAAGGTTTTTAATACCCAGCCGATGTCATCTGCATCAGCTTTTGCCAGCCAGTCAGCGGCACTGATACCGGAAGTCGGATCCATGCGCATATCCAACGGGCCGTCACGCATAAAACTGAAACCACGTTCAGCATCATCAAGTTGAGGCGATGAAACACCAAGGTCTAACAGTACTCCGTCAATTTTCCCCTGCAGCCCTAATTCTTTTACATAATCTGCTAAACCGGAGAAAGGTCCATGCACAATAGTGAAGCGCGAATCTTCCTTCATCAATTCATGTCCGGCCGCGATCGCACGCGGATCCCTGTCGATAGCGATTAAACGCCCGTTCTCACCAAGCTGTTTTAAAATATGGCGGGAGTGTCCGCCTCGACCGAATGTCCCGTCTACATAAGTACCATCTTTTTTCAGTGCTAAGCCGTTTACAGCTTCATCCAGCAATACTGTGATATGTGCAGTCATTACAGTGAAAACTCCTTCAGTCGTTCGCTTAAATCGTCACCCGCAGGTAAACCTTGTTGTAAATCTTCTTGTACTTGCTGGTTCCACATATCTTCATCCCACAATTCAAATTTATTTAACTGCCCGACCAGCATTACTTTTTTTTGTAATTTTGCATGCTGTCTTAATGTTGGAGCAATTAAGGTACGCCCGCCTTTATCTAACTCACTCTCTGCCGCATATCCCAGAATCAGTCTCTGCAGACGACGCTCTTGCGGGTTAGTACTTGATAAAGCACGTAATTTATTTTCGATTAATAACCATTCGTTTAGCGGGTAAAGTAATAGACATGGTGACTGCAGATCAATAGTGCATACAAACTGGCCCTGACAGGTATCCGTCAGCCAGTCACGATAACGTGTTGGAATCGCAATTCTGCCTTTTGTATCAATATTTATTGCACTCGCACCACGCAGCATAATTATTAAAATCCAGGATCAATGTTAATGAAATAGACACAAATATAAGACAAAAGATCCACTTTTATGCACATTTCCCCACTTTTAGATCAGGAAGTCTAATAAAGTGCACCGTTATTGCAAGTAAAGGATCTGCTTTTTTTGCGATTTTACTCACAGAAAGTCTATTAATGCGTTCAAACTTGCTTTAAATTAAGTTACATGCGAAAAAGTGAAATTATCATCAATAATGGCATGGCAGAGGGAGGTCATGTTATACTGCTCAATTATTCAATTTTTAACCTATTTATTAAAGGAACTTCCTTTGCAAGACGAACAACTAAAACAATTTGTTTTACAACAACTTGAAGATATGAAAGCGAAAGACATCTCAATCATTGATGTTTCTGAAAATTCAGATGTAACGGATACCATGATTATCTGCACCGGCAGCTCAAAACGTCACGTACGTTCAGTTGCAGAGCAGACTGCACTGGCGGCGAAAAATGAAGGCGAAGCACCTTTAGGTATTGAAGGTTTAGAAGGAAGCGAGTGGGTACTACTAGACTTAGGTAATGTAGTGGTTCACGTTATGCAGGACGAGACACGTCAATTCTACCAGCTTGAAAAGCTTTGGGAACAGTCTGCTTAATGAAAATTCAGTTAATCGCAGTGGGCACAAAAATGCCCGACTGGGTTGAAAAAGGATATCAGGAATATGCTCGACGCTTCCCGAAAGAGATGCAGCTGGAGCTGCTCGAAATAAATGCCGGGAAGCGCGGTAAAAATGCCGATATAAAGCGCATTTTAAAAAAAGAGGGTGAATTAACCCTGGCGGCTATTCCTAAAGGTAACAAAATTGTCACTTTAGAAGTAACCGGTAAAGCCTGGACCACAGAACAACTGGCCGGTGAGATGACTAAATGGCAGCTGGACGCCAGAAATATCAGCTTGTTAATCGGCGGCCCTGAAGGGCTGGCTCCGGAGTGCATTGCCCTGTCGGAACAGCGCTGGTCATTGTCGGCACTAACTCTGCCGCATCCTTTAGTTCGTATTATTGTTGCCGAAAGCTTATACCGCGCTTTTACACTGACCATTAACCACCCTTATCACCGAGAGTAGTAAGTGGCAAAAAAACGTGTAAGCATAAGAAACCACTCTGCCGAATCCGCTCTTTTTATGCGCCGTACGTTAGTGGTTTTTATCGGCATTGTTTGTGCCATCGGTATATTAATCAGCAACCTCTACTACCTGCAGATAAACTCTTATAATGCCTATAAAACCCGCTCTAATGCGAACCGTATCAGTGTGCAGACGGTGCCGCCCAACCGCGGGCTTATTTACGATCGCAACGGTATAATTCTCGCCGAAAACCGCCCGGTTTACAGCCTTAATGTCATTGTCAGCAAAACAGAAAATTTACAGGAAAACATTCAGGATCTGAAACAGTTATTATCATTAAGCGACCAGGAAGTTGAAAATTTCTTCAAGAAGAACCGTTATACGCGTTCCTTTAAGGCGATTGTAATTCGCGATCAGTTAAACGAAGAAGAGGTTGCCGCTTTTACTGTCAACCAGCACAAATTTAAGGGTTTTTCTATCCAGGCAAGTTTAAAACGCTTTTACCCTTTTGGAGATGCCTTTACCCATGTTCTCGGCTACATTGCCAAGATTAACAGCGGTGATCTGCAGCGGCTGGATGAAGCCGGTAAAAGAGCCCGTTACCGCGGCACCAATTACATTGGTAAATTAGGTATTGAAAAAAGTTATGAAGATTTACTGCACGGACAGCCGGGTCAACGCCAGGTTGAAGTAGACAGCTGGGGTAAAGTAATCCGTACCCTGAGCTTCACTCCGCCGGTTCCAGGAAAAGATCTGCAGCTGCACATTGATATTAAGCTGCAGCTTAAAGCGCAGAAACTGCTGGCAGGACGCCGCGGTACTATTATTGTAATGGATGCCAGAACTGGCGGTATCTTAGCCTTAGTTTCCAGTCCGAGTTACGATCCGAATCTTTTTGTGCAGGGGATCAGCAGCAGAAAATATCAGGAGCTTATCCAGTCAAAAGATCGGCCGTTGATTAACCGTGCGACACAAGGGCGTTACCCGCCGGCTTCCACAATAAAGCCGCAGATGGCTTTAGCTGCATTAGACAGTAATGTCATCACTGAAAAAACCAAGGTCTATGATCCCGGCTGGTGGTCTATCCCGAACACTAAACACAAATTCCGTGACTGGAAACGTTGGGGGCGCGGTATGGTTGATGTTTATTACGCCATAGAGGACAGCAGCGATACTTTTTTCTATGACACCGCCTACAAGCTCGGCATCGATAGAATCAATCCGTTTATGCGCAAATTCGGTTTTGGTGAATACAGTGGTCTGGATATTGGTGAAGAGACAAAGGCGATTATGCCCTCTCGAGACTGGAAAAAAGCACGCTTTAAAGAGCCCTGGTATGACGGTGATACGATTTCTGTCGGTATAGGTCAGGGTTACTGGACTGTTACCCCCATCCAGCTAACTAAAGCGACGGCAATTTTAGCTCGACGCGGAGATGTTATTGAACCGCATATTCTGCAGTCTATTATATCTGCTGAAGGCGCTTTTCCTCCGCCTCAGCAGTCTAAAGAGCCGATAAAATTACAAGATGAAAATTACTGGGATATTGCACTTAATGCGATGTACGGGGTAGCTAAGACCGGTACCGCACGGCGCGCATTTTCTTCCGCTTCCTACAGCATCGGCGGTAAATCAGGTACGGCACAGATAATCAGCATTAAAAAAGATGAAGTTTACGATGCGGATAAAATAGATGAACGCCATCGTGATAATGCAATGTTTGTTGCATTTGCCCCGTTTGAGGAGCCTGAAATAGTCACAACTGTTATTTTAGAAAATGCCGGCGGCGGCAGCAGCCAGGCGGCTCCTATCGTACGTGCGTTATTTGATGAGCATTTTGATCATTTAACACCAACTTCGACTGTTAAGTCACTAGGCCTTTAATCATGGTTAGCACCCAAGCTCAGAAAAGTATTTTCTATCGTTTACATATCGATCCGTATTTATTACTAGGCATCTTTTCATTAATGGGATTAAGCCTGACCGTCCTATATTCAGTGGCCGGTTATGAGATGATCATCAGGCAGCTTATCCGCTTAGGTATTGCCCTGAGTGTCATGCTTATAATGGCGCAGCTTACACCGGAATTTTACCAGCGCTGGGCACCTGCTGTGTTCATTATCTGTGTGCTGCTGCTAGTTGCAGTATTAGTTTTCGGGCACACGGGTAAAGGAGCACAACGCTGGTTAGACCTGGGATTTACCAAGTTTCAGCCGTCGGAAATCATGAAGCTGATCATGCCCTTTATGGTGGCGTATTATGTCAGCCAATATACACTGCCCCCGCGCTTAAAACACACTTTTATCTCTCTGCTAATTGTTATTATTCCAACGCTTCTGATTGCTAAACAGCCGGATTTAGGCACCTCAATTTTAGTGGCTTCTTCGGGTATATTCGTACTTTTCCTTTCCGGTATTTCCTGGCTTTACATAGGGGCAGCTGTCGCCGCCGTGCTCGCATTTGTCCCGGTTCTGTGGTTCTATTTAATGCATGACTACCAGCGCGGCCGCGTATTAACCCTGTTCAACCCGGAGGCCGATCCGCTAGGTGCGGGTTACCATATTATCCAGTCTAAAATTGCCATCGGCTCAGGAGGGTTATGGGGTAAAGGCTGGTTAGACGGTACTCAGTCACAACTTGAATTTCTACCCGAACGACATACCGATTTTATCTTTTCAGTTTTCTCAGAAGAGTTTGGTTTTGTCGGCATTCTGCTGTTATTAACTATTTACCTGTTAATAATAGGGCGCGGATTATGGATTGCTAATCAGGCGCAGGACGCATTCACAAAATTAGTTGCCGGCAGCATCACCCTAACCTTCTTTGTATACGTATTTGTTAATATCGGTATGGTCAGCGGCATATTACCTGTAGTAGGAGTACCGCTTCCTTTAATCAGCTACGGCGGGACTTCGATTGTTACCCTGCTGGCCGGTTTCGGCGTACTAATGTCAATCAATACTCACAAACGTTTTAATACTAAGTAAGAATAATATGACCCTATTTAAAGCATTATCGACACTATTCCTAATACTGACGCTTCAGGCGTGCAGTTCACCGGACAGCCGCTATCAGTTTAAAGATGATCATAGACCTTCTGATATTCCGCCTCTGAACCATGTTGAAGATGTCAACCCGCGTTATGAACCCTACTCACGAGGCGGTAACAAAGACTACAGGGTGCGTGGAAAAGACTACAAAGTACTGAAAGGTATTACTGAATTCAATGAACAGGGATATGCTTCCTGGTACGGCAATAAATTTCATGGTCATCTGACCTCTAACGGCGAGCGCTATAATATGTTTGCCATGAGTGCCGCACATAAAAACCTGCCTTTACCAAGCTATGTGCAAGTCACTAATTTAGAAAACAATAAACAGATTATTGTACGTGTTAATGATCGCGGCCCGTTTCATGAAGGGCGTATTATCGATCTTTCCTACGCGGCGGCACAAAAACTGGATGTGCTGCAGTCAGGCACGGCAAAGGTAAAAATTAAATTATTACATTTCAGCAAAGAAGAAGATTCGGCCAATAATTTTAACGGTTTGTATTACATTCAGTATTTAGTGACTTCGCTGCCCGACAAAGCCGATGATTTAGGCAGAAAATTAAGCGATTCTCTACAGGTTAACAGTTTATTTGTTAAAGAAAATCAACAGTATAAATTACGTTTAGGGCCCTTCAAAAGCCCCCTAAAAGCGCAGGAATTACTGGCCGAAGTGCAGGCTGATTACCCTAACGCTTTTATTATCCATAATAAATAAAAATACAAAAAAGCCTGCAGAAAGCATAATGCCGTTCACTTAAGGTGAACGGCATTTCTTTTTTTAAGCGGGTAGCCATTTTTTGAACATTTCAATTCTCGGGGGGAACGCCTCTCTCGCCTTGCTGGCAAAACAAATTGTTTCGCACTTTTTGTTATATTCATCACATGCTTTGGGATATTTCCTGGTGAGCAAAATGGCAACATCGTTAACTCGTAGATAATATGCATGGATGCACCATGAAAGCTTAGTTGGTTAGGATGTATTCCATCGAGTGACTTTGCCATTAATACCATTTGATAACGTATTAAGTTATACGCTAATAATATCCCCCAT
>NZ_KB906989.1 GCF_000381745.1 Psychromonas ossibalaenae ATCC BAA-1528
CCTGAATTAGTAAAGCAAGAGTTATGGGGGATATTATTAGCGTATAACTTAATACGTTATCAAATGGTATTAATGGCAAAGTCACTCGATGGAATACATCCTAACCAACTAAGCTTTCATGGTGCATCCATGCATATTATCTACGAGTTAACGATGTTGCCATTTTGCTCACCAGGAAATATCCCAAAGCATGTGATGAATATAACAAAAAGTGCGAAACAATTTGTTTTGCCAGCAAGGCGAGAGAGGCGTTCCCCCCGAGAATTGAAATGTTCAAAAAATGGCTACCCGCTTAAAAAAAGAAATGCCGTTCACCTTAAGTGAACGGCATTAAGATAAACTGCCTTTTTATTATACTAATCCCACTAATTTAATGATCTATTTAGGCGTAGGGAAAATGGATGAAAGCAAGGCATTGCTTGCAGTAACTAGTTGCTCTAATTACAAAATCGATAACGAAGCTAGCATTCATTTTAACCAGTATAAATGAATAGATAATTAACGGATTTGGTATTACTTAAAAAATTACGACCATAACGAGGTCGTTATTTTCAGCAGATCCTGACGAACACTGTCATCAATAATAATCGATGGTGAATTAGCATCATTTGTATCACTATTTTCTACAATCAAAACTTTACCGTCTTCACTCAGTGTATGGGTATGGTAAATACCGCGCTTAATATTGTAGGTTTTGTTGATCTCCATATCCCAGCTGATTATGTCTCTTATACCACCCTGCTCATCAAGCTCCGCACAAAATAAGATGCACTTGCCTGATAACAGTATAAATACCTCGTCAGTTTCGTTATGACACTGAAAGTTATCAATTTTATCAGCTTCTAACTCATCAATATAATTGAGCATTGCAACTCGCCATGCCTGAAAATCAACGACGGGAGAATATCCCGCCGCATTAAATTCAGACACCTCTAACAGGTGACTATTCACAGTAACTCCTAAGGTCTGTTCAGCAACATCGTTTCCGGAATAGAAACAGTAACCTGTTTAACACCACCGCTGCGAGAAAATATCTGGCGGCTAAGCATTGGATTAAGCGATAAGGAGTTCAGATGCAGCGATTCATTGTTTTCCAGTTCCACCTCTACCTTAGCGGCCCCTTCCTCCACTGTTTTATAAACAAAAGGAACTTGGCAGTAAGTAAATGCCAGTGTTCCTGCAGTAAGGCTGATACTCTGCTGTTCATTATTAAGGTTAATGAAATCGAATTGATCAGCAGCAGATAAAAACTCTGTTGGTTTAAGCAGAGAAGGTTTGAACTGAATTTGACCATCATCAACCAGTAAACCTAATTCACCAAAGCGGGTCAGAATCTCTTCTTTTACCTGCCCGGTCATGCCAGGCTGCTGAGCACCAGCCTGTTTAGGCGTATGCGAATACGGGTCAGTCGGGAAGGCACCGTAAACATCAGGGGTTTTATTAAAGCCGATACCAGCACGTACTTTGTAATAGTATTCAGCAAGTTTCTGTGTCGCATCAGACTCAGGGTTTAACTGCAATGCTGCAAAATAGTTTTCCTGAACAGCCAGTAATAACTTAGAGACCATATGCCAGTAAATAGAGCCCAGACCTTCATAACCGAACATAGTGCCTGAACGACCAGTAAATGCCTGATGATTAAACACTTCTTCATAGCAGGCAAAAACGTCAGCTAAAGCTCCTGATTCGATATCCTGATAATCCGATTTAACCGCATCTAATACTGTTGATAATACACCTGCATTTTCAAAGTTGGCGTTAAAGTGATAAGCCCCTTGTGCATCCATTTCGATAACGCGGCGATCCTCTTTAGCAAGCATCGCTTTAAGCAGCGGATTAGCCTGTACACGTGCTGCATCGATACTGTTTTTATCTGCAAAACGCGATAAATCACGATCCGGATAAAGCATAAATGTATTCTGATCTGCACGGAACATTTCGCTGGCATATAAGTTATCCAGTAAAGTAACAGCCTGCTCAGGTGATAATACACCGGCAGACAAAACTGCCACCTGACCTTCGAGCATAGGATAAAGCAGATCAACATTTACACTTTCAGGCGTGTAGTTAATAATATTATAGGCATTGTACAGGCCGTCTTTACGCAGGTTAGTTTTAATACTTTGGTCAATTACCTGCAGACTAGCAGCCAGCATCTCTTTAATGAAAATACCGTCAAGACTTGTTTTCCCCGAGAAACCGTTTTCATAAACAGCAGCTCGGTAGTCTGCTGATGCAGCAGCCAATTTACGCAGTACTTGATTTCGTTCTTCACTGCTGATATTTTCCAGCTCAAGCTGCACATTAGCCTGCTGCAGGATTTTCGAAGTACTAACAACCCACTCAGCCAGTTCCGTTGAAAGCTGTACATTACCCGTATTACCTTTTAATAGTTCTTGTAAAAAAGCAACATAACGGCGCATGTAATACAAGGTCACCATAGATAAACCAGTACCAACAATCGCATTATTAGCATCATTCCATTCTGGTCTCTGCGTATTTAACCAGATTCCGCCGTCTACCACTAAGTTACCGAGTTTAGCCAGCAGAGGTACGAGTAGTTTCTCAGTTAAGTTAACCATATAAACATTATTATGCGCATCTAATAATAAGCGCCCGTCACTACCAAACTCATTAACAAGATTCTCGATAAGAGCTTGTTTATCATCATTGAAGATAACGGTATTTTTAGCATCAGCAAATAGTTTTTCAACGCCTTCAATTTCATAGGGAACATTTGCATAACTGAAAATTTCAGCAGTTAATAACTTATTCAGTTCTTGAGGCTGGTATTTCTGAGATAACTCTAAGAATTTAAGAAGGTAAATAATCTGATGATCACCCCAGTAGCCGATATTGCTCCAGGCATCGTCAGCTTCTAACAATTCCCAGTCAACCCCCGCTTTGGTGATACGGTAAGGATTGTAACCATCAACAGTCGATGCATTAACAAACTTAGAAATAAACGACTTAATGAAGTTAGGGTAACTAAGGCCCAGCGCTTCCCAGTTTTGGAAAATATCACGCCAGTTGCCCTGATATGAGAGCAGCCTGTCTCCGTTATCATCTTTCAGTTTAATTTCAAAATGGTTCCATGGACGGCTTGGATCACCATGACGACGGCCGAAGGTTAACGGCAGGTATTCATGACAAAGACGCACAAGCTGCGGATCGTTCTGCTCAGCTGCAAGTGTGATCAGCTCCTGGTAGTCAATACGTTCAGGCAGAGCATCTGTAAATGCACTGCAGTTTTGCGCGACAACTTTATTTGAGCTGGTTAAGGTTTTTACAAAATCCTGCTTTTCTACCCAGTATTGATCAACAACCACGCCGCCGCGCATATTATTAAATAAAACATTTGCGTAGTGATGCACAGTTGTCTCTTCTTCAGCCGTTTTCTGGTAAGCATCACTGCCCGCCATCAGCATAATAAGATCCTGGTGGTTGGCTTCAATCGAGTGTTTAATATTACTCTTAACTGCAATGTTAGCCTGCAGATTTTGCTGCAGCGTCACAATATCACTATGTGTTTTATCAATATCTGCGATTATCTGCCAGCTGCTTTCTTGTCCACCATCAAGCTGACAATTTTTATGAATGAAATATGCGCCTCTTAAACCACGGCGTAAGGTTTCACTGCTGATCTGCTCACCACGACGGAAAGCACCAAGCTGTTCGCTTGACAATAAAATAGACCGGCAGTTTTCTACAACACTAAATACGGTTGTAGCCCGCAGTGACTCAGCCGGATCTGCGCGGTCACTTAACTTGGCATATAAACTGTATGTTGCCAGTGTCGAGTCTGGTAATAATTCATTCCATTTGTAGGCATCAAGTAACGCACTGCTGGTCTGCATCAGAGCAAGCGGCGCATTAGGCGGCAGAATATTTTGAATACCGTCAATAATTTCAAATTCAACAGCCTGCTGAGAATCATTTGTTACTGTCGAACTGCGTACAAAACCGTATTGTTCACTGGTTGCCCATTGGTATTGAAAAGTCAGTCCCAGATCAAAGTTAATTTCTTCAAAAATAATCTTATCGCCGGCAACATTTTTATAAAGGTTGCGCTGAACCTGATAAAGACTGTTATGCTGCAGATTGAACGGTTCCCACTGTTTACCGCCGTTTTCTGTGAGTACTTTAACAATTGTTTTACTACCGGTATTTTCCGCACTCTCATGAATATAATCCACTGATTTATATGGAAACAGTGCATTTTCCGGTCTGACTCTACCCGCAGATAAGCAGCCGCTGGATGAAATAAACAACCAGTGATCACTTGCCGATACAACACTGATAAAAAATGGATTCATCTGATCCGCATTTTTGATCTGGTAGTATTTATCCCCGTCTATGGAAACAAATTTCCCCGATATATGGATCGATGAATTGTTACTATTTTCGTTTGTCATAATTAAACCTAAACCAAGAAAGCGCTTTCTTTTGAAAGCAAAAAAAACAGGTACCTAATACAGATAAACCAGGTGATCTGTGTAAGCACACAAAATTAAAATATAAAATTTACAACTTAAATGTTGTGGCATCGGATGAAGTGATCATCTGCTATTTGAGTGACTTCAGGGAAGCTCTCATTACAGCAGTCTAATGCACGAGGACAACGCGCTGAAAACGGGCAGCCTTTAGTGTCCGGCTTCCACATTGGTATTTCGCCTTTTTTAGCACCCAGCTCTCGACGACCGCTTTGACCTGCTTCCGGTACAGCAGAGAGCAGTAACTGCGTATAAGGATGCTGTGGTGTCTGCGTGACTTTGTCGCTGTTTCCCCACTCAACCATATGCCCGACGTACATAACCGCCGTTTTTTCGGCGAAATATCTTGCCGTTGCAATATCATGGGTAATATACATAAACGAAATACCGTGCTTATCTTTAAGATCGGCCATTAAGTTTAAAATACCTAAACGAACAGATACATCGAGCATCGAGATCGGTTCATCGGCTAAAATAACTTCCGGATCTACTGCTAGTGCGCGTGCAATAGCAACACGCTGTCTTTGCCCGCCGCTAAGCTCATGTGGATATTTTTCAGCCGTTTCAACAGCAGGAAACAACCCCACTAATTCAAGCAGCTCATAGACCAGCTTGTCGATTACTTTTTTATCTGCACGCTTATGAATAAGCAGAGGGCGCGCAATATGATGATAAATCGAATGTACTGGATTAAGTGATCCAAACGGGTCCTGGAAGATCATCTGCACCTGACGTGCATATTCCAACGTACCGTGATCATCAATATACTGCTGCAGCGGTTTTCCTTTAAAGATAATATCGCCGCCGGTTTTTTCATAAATACGTGTTAAAACACGGGCACCGGTACTCTTACCAGAGCCGGAT
Source organism: Psychromonas ossibalaenae ATCC BAA-1528 (assembly GCF_000381745.1). Lineage (GTDB taxonomy): Bacteria > Pseudomonadota > Gammaproteobacteria > Enterobacterales > Psychromonadaceae > Psychromonas > Psychromonas ossibalaenae. The sequence continues at coordinate 5,358 of NZ_KB906989.1, forward strand.
TCACCTACGATTGCCAGTGCTTCACCTTTGCGCAGATCAAATGACACATCATTCACCGCACGCATATAACTGTTTTTACTGCTTGATTGTCCAATCGGAAAATCTTTAATCATATTTCTGACTGAAAGCACTACTTCAGGATTATTTGTCGTATCCATCATTGATTCCTTATAATTTGTGACATGCAGCGTGGTAATCCACATTCAGCTCAGCCAGCAGCGGATCTTCTTTCTTACAGATATCCATACAGTCTGCACAGCGGTCCTGAAAATTACAACCGGTAGGTAAACGCAGCAGATTAACCGGATCGCCTGGTATTCCGTAGAGACGCTCTTTCGGCCCGTGAATAGTCGGAAATGATGCAATCAAACCTTTGGTATAAGGATGAGAGGGCTTGCTGAATACTGTTTTAGCATCACCGATTTCAATCAGATTGCCCGCATACATAACACCAATGCGATCTGCAATTTCCCCCATTAAACTTAAATCATGACTGATAAATAATATTGAAAATCCAAACTTTTCTTTTAAATCATATAATTCATTTAAAATTTCACGCTCTACGACCACATCTAAAGCCGTGGTCGGCTCATCCATAATGATCAGTTTAGGCTCCAGCGCTAATGCAATGGCAATAACAACACGCTGCCTCATGCCGCCGCTAAGTTGATGCGGGAAACTTTTCAGACGATCACCATGAATCCCTACAATACCCAGCAACTCTTTGGCTTTTACAGCTGCTTGTTTAAAACTGATTCTTTTATGGGCTACGATTACATCGGTAAGCTGTTCACCAATAGTAATAACCGGGTTTAATGAATTCATTGCACTTTGAAAAACAATGGAAACATCATTCCAGCGGAAATCACGCAGCTCTTTATCGGACATTTTTAAAACATCACGACCGTTATAAATGATTTCTCCCTCAGATATCAGTGCCGGCGCTTTATGTAAACGTGTTATTGCAAATGCTAAGGTACTTTTGCCGCAGCCCGATTCCCCTGCAATGCCTAATGTTTCACCTGGAGCAATCGTTAAACTAACGTTGTTAACTGCTCTTGCTACACCATTTGCAGAAACGTAATCAACACACAGGTTATTAATTTCTAACAGTGCTTCTTTCATAGTAGACCTCGACGTTTCATTGTTTCTCTATTCATTTTTTTCCATAACTTCATATGCGGACCCGTTTTCAGTTTTGGATTACTGACCTGATCAATCGACATATTGATTAACGCGAGTGCACCGCCCGTTAACGCTAACGCAATTGCAGGAACAAGCATCTCCCACCATGCGCCGGTATATAAAGACGAAGAAACCTGTGCCCAGTAGAGCATTGACCCCCAGCTTACCTCTGTTGCATCACCTAAACCTAAAATCCCCAGACCCGCTTCGGCGCCCATTGCGTAGATTACTGTGCCGAGGAAACCACCAAACACAATGGAGATTAAGTTAGGTAGAATTTCAACTAGAATTATGCGTATTTTCGACTCCCCCATCACTTCCGCAGAAATTATGAATTCTTTGTTTCTAATGGCCATCGTTTGTGAGCGTATTACCCTTGCCCCCCACGGCCAGGAGGTAACACCGAGCAGTACCGTAATCACCATCGAACCAACCTGCCCGAGAAAGGCAGCCAGTACAATCAACAGGGGCAGCTGCGGAAATACCAGGAACACATTTGTGACAAAGTTCATCCACTCATCAATCTTACCGCCTAGATAACCCGATGTAACACCGACTGCAATCGCGATAGTCATTGCGATAATGCCGGCAAAAAGTGCAACAGTGAGGGATTTCCTTGCCCCGTGAAGTACCTGACTATATACATCTCGACCATTTCGCGTTGATCCCAGTACATGCTCAGCATTTGGTGCGACATGCGGCCGGGCAACACGTTTCTCAGGGTTATGTGTCGTCAGTACCGGTGCAAATAAAGCACCAAGAAGAATTACGGTCATTAAAGACACACCAATAATGGCAGGCGGGTTACCGTGAAAAAATGCTTTAGTTTTTATCCATGCAGAGTGACATTTCTTTTTAAACTCGCTTTTATGGCCCGGTACAGGTGCATTTGCATCTGATGTAATTGAGTTATTCATATCTATACCTTATTTAGAAATTCGAGGATCAAGCCACACATAAAGCAGATCGGCTACAAAGTTGGCGGTAAGCACTGCAGAAACAAGAATCAGCAGGATTGCCTGAATAAGCGGATAATCTCGTGCCATAATGCCTTTAAGCAGAATATTTCCCAGGCCCTGATAGTTGAAGACTACCTCGGTCATAATTGACCCTGCGAAAGAGAAACCAATCGCCATCGCAATGGCAGTGGCTACCGGTAAGATTGCATTGCGGCCTGCGTAGCGGTACATCACTCGAAAACTGCTTAATCCTTTTGCTTCAGCCATGGTCACGTAATCTTCACCAAGAACATTGATCATTGCATTACGCATGTTAAATACCCAGGTGGCAATGCCGACCAAAATCATTGAGCCCATCGGTAAAACCGCATGTTTTGCAACACTGCCGATAAATTCCAGAGTAAACCCAGGATCTATTGCCGGGTCATAAGTATATGCAAGCGGTAAAAGTTCCAGCTGTAAGCCGAAAAAGTAAAACAGCAGCAGTGCTGTTACGATATATGGGAAATTACTAATAAAAGCTAAAAACGGCGGGACAAACTGTCCGAAGAATCCTTCGCGCCGGTATGATGAATAAGTTCCGATTGTCACCCCAAGAATTAAAGCGACAATTAATGAGCCTAATGCTAAGAACATAGTCCATGGCAGCGACATACCGACAACGGTTGTAACATCGATAGGAAACATCAACACTGACGGTCCAAGATCAAGAGTGAAAACACTTTGCATGTATGAGAGGTATTGTTCAAAAACATTACCGTCTACAAAACCATACATCTCTCTTACCGCATCCATCTGGGCAGGATCCATTTTACCTTGTGCAGCAGCGAACAACGCATCAATAGGGTCACCGGGCATCATTCTCGGCAGCATAAAGTTAAATGAAATTGCTATCAGGAAAGCAGTGAAATAAAAGCTAAGTCGGCGTAATAAGAAACTCATAATTTTTTCCAATTGTTAAAGAGCCGCAGCGCGGCTCTTTTGATAGAACTAGGTTACTTGAGGTGAAGATTATTGATAATCAAGTTACGCTTGCCGCCGTCATACCAGACAGGCTGAACATAAGGATTTTCCTTGCTCGGCCAGCCGACTAACTTCGCAGTACTGTACTGGAACCAGGTTGCATTTGAGAATAATGGAATAAACGGTAAGTTTGCCGCCGTAAACTCCTGTAGTTCATCTAATATAGCCTGCTGTTTCTGCGCATCATTTGTTAGACCAAAGCTGTCAATCAATGCATCTATTTCTGGAGAATGCACGCCGTGACCTGCATGCCAGCTTTTACCTATCTGTGACGTTGAGAAATATGCCTGATAAGCCTCAATCGGATTTGTCGCAACCATTGACCAGTTAATTGACATTTTGTAATCACTGTCTTTTAATCCGCTGTCATAAACAGCCCAGTCAACAGTTTTAACGTTTGCTTTGATACCAATTTCTTCATAATACTCAGTAACCATCTGTACTACTTGAATCCAGTCGGTCCAGCCGTTTACAACATTGATGTCAAATTCAACTCTTTTGCCGTCTGTCATATCTCTGAATCCGTCTCCATCAAGATCTTTAAGACCTGCAGCATCAAGCAGCTGCTTGGCTTTTTCTGGATTGAATTTAGTAATATCCTTGTACTTTGCGGTTACATCCTTACTGATATAGGGTCCGTAAAGTTCAGCAATACCAGCAGCATTGAAGTTAGCTGTCGGATAACCGTAAGCGGCGATATCAACAATCTCTTCACGATCCAGTGCCATTGACAAGGCTTTACGCACATTCAAATCATCAAAAGGTGCTTCTTTAGTATTTACATAAAGATGAATCGCATCATTAGCCGGATACCAGTAATGATTATTTTTAGGATCAGTGGCCACAAAAGTATTATCAATATCAGCAATAAAGTTAGAGCCCCAGTCAATTTCACCTTTCATTAATGCAGGCTGCACTTGTGAGTTATCGTTGTATGAACGGAATGTTATACAGTCAATATACGGGCGGTTAGGCAGGTAATAATTTGCATTACGACAAAGCTGCATCTGCTGCGGTTTGAGATATTTGATATCAGTCATCGGGCCGCTGCCGACAGGATTTGGATTAGTGAAGGTTGGTAAGTCTTTATCTGCAACTTTACTCCAGATATGCTCAGGTAAGATATGATATTTAGGCAGACCCCAGATAAATGTCGAATCTGCATTGTTCAATTTAAAAACAATTGTCTTAGCATCCGTCGCTGTGACGCTCTGCAGGTTGCCGGTTGTCCAGATCGCTTTCTGGTCAAATGCAGGTGTCGCCTTAGTCATTGTAAAACTGAATGCCACATCTTTGGCCGTTAACGCTTTACCGTCGGACCAGCTCAGGCCGTCACGAAGCTTAACAGTAATGGTTTTCAAATCTTGCGAATATTCAGCAGACTCTGCTAAACGGTATTCAACATTACCGGTCATGTTATTAAAAACCATCAGCGGCTCATACAGCACGCCTTCAAACAGTCCGCCGCTTGTATATGGGTTGAAGTTCTCAACGAAACCAGTATTTATAATAGGAACGGTTAATGTTCCACCCTGTTTAATCTCTTCAGCCATAACACCGTTTGCTGATACCAGCAAGCCGCATACGATCGATGCTAAAATCTTTTTACTACGCATTAAATAGTCCTTTTTAATTTAAGATAACCAGAAGAAAGCGGTTACTTTTCGTCGTATGAACAAATACTGTTCAGTCTCGTAAATTTAAATATCCGGCAAAGAAAGCGCTTTCTTGAGGTGATACTATGCTGCGAAAACCACTGGAGCAACCTGATTTATTAGAAAGCTGTACTTCGATCACACTTACATAATAGTAGCCTATTCTCAGTACCGTCTTTTGTGCTTATTAGTAATTAAAATTAAAGATGAATAATCAATGTGTTAAATAAATTTAATAGGTGTTGCCGATATGGGTAGGAAAGAGGCAGGTAAACTGCACTTCTGATATTGCTAAAAAGCTCCTGAACTTAGGGTTTCAAGAGCTTTTGGCTAGTAAGAATTAAATAACCACAGTCTGAATAGATCTTGCAGGCAGAGAGATATAACAGCCCTTATTTATATTATGCAGCGCATAGATCAAACTTTGTTGTGAATTATTGCACACAACAATGACCTTTTGTCCGTCAGGATTAATAAAGCCGGTTGTTTCGATAACGTCTGTTGTGCTGCACACAGCTATCCGCTTTGCACCTTTCTTTATAAATTTTGAAAAATGACCAAAGTAATAATATGAGGGGTTCAGAATCACTTGATTGTTAACCGTATCTCCAATAATAGGCGCGCTGCATAGGTTATTAACATGATTTGGTCCGCCGCTTTCATCAAGAAAAAGATTCCAGTCACACCAGGCGGATGTATTATGGTTCAAATCATTAATAATTGAGTGTGCGTAACGTTCGCCGACCTTCCAGTCGCCAATATGAGGCCCCGCTTCCTGACAGCCTTCGGTAAACCATATTTTTTTATCCGGATAGACATCATTGATCAACTTCAGATTCTGATAGTTGTCACCCATATACCAGTGAATACCGATACCATAGACATATTTACAGGCGGCTTTATCATCAAACATTTTCTGAGCCCGATCATAGGCTTCTGCGCGATTATGATCCCAGCAGACTAATTTGATATGCCCTAAACCCTGTTTTTCCAAAGTCGGACCAAGATAATCACGAACAAAATCACGCTCTTCTTCCGAAGTATATACACATGAGTCCCATACCTGAGTCGCCGCCGGCTCATTCTGTATTGTCAGGGCAGATATTGTGATTCCCTCAGCCTGCATCGCATTGATATATTTACAATAATAGAGCGCCCATGCCTGACGGTACTGATCTTTTAATTTTCCGCCATTATTCATCTGCCCGTTAGTCTTCATCCATGCAGGAGGACTCCATGGAGAGGAAAAGAGTGTTATTTCTTCTCCAGACAACTGCTTAGCCCATTCAATCATTGGAATAATCTGCAGCTTATCCCGCTCCAGGTTAAAACCTTTCAGTTGTGGATCTTCTATTTCACAACATGCCCAGTTTCCTAAAGAAAAGTCACAACTGTTGATATGGGTTCTGCAGAAGTTATAACCGATCCCTTTGTGCGGATGAAAATATGCTTCCATCATCTGCTTCTGCTTATCAGGACTCATTCTATTAAGGACATCAGCAGCAGACTCGGTAAAAGCACCGCCAAACCCTTCCCACTCCTGAAAAGTCTTTGATTCATCCATATAGATCTTATGCAGTTCACCTGCATCAGTGTAAGTAGTTATATCCTCCTGCTCATAACCTTCGTGCAGATCAACGAGTTCTGTTTCACTCAAAAGTAAATTACTGCCTTTAACTGTCTGGTAAAGTTTCATTATTTCTCCAAGAGTCCAATGCAAAAGTAGAGGCAGTTTAAAGTATCAATTATTCAAAACCACAAAAGAAAGCGCTTACAAAGATCTTCATCACACTTTATATTCATACAAAGCCACACTAAAAATGAGGAAGAAATAATCACCATCGATAAATAACACGATGAAATCGTATGAAATGGCTGTTGGAAACATCGTTTGGGAGCTTTAATACAGGAGGAGTGTTTTATACTAAAGGTGCTGCTAATGTTAGTCTTAAAGCCTTACACTCGGACTAAAAACCGGAAAATGTTCACCTATTTCAGGTGAACATTTCTTTTTTACTCAACGAGAACGATACTATATTTAGCCGTTTCTCATTGCTAAAACAGCCTGTATATTAACTTCCTCAGTATAGCGATTAAAAGCACATTCTTTGCTTTCAATCGCTAATATTGACATCCGGTCAGCTAATTCATTACCTTCAACACCGACATGACCATTCACATGCAGCACTTGAACCTTGTCTTTTAACTGCAGATACAACGCGAACATCTTCTGGATAAGCTTCAGATTTTTGATTTCACCGCCGGACTTTTTCCAGCCGTTCTTCTGCCAGTTAACCGCCCATTGGCTGATACACTTAATAGAATATTGTGAATCACAAAAAATGACCGCTGTTCTGCCTTTACCAATTTCAGCTTCAGCCATCAGCAAAGCCTGATGTAAAGCATTCAGCTCTGCTGTGTTATTGGTCCCCTGCGGGTTATATAAACCATACCACAGCTGATCCAAAACATTATCACGATATACAGCAATACCGGAGCCCGCTTCACCTGGGTTTGGCTCACAGCCCCCGTCGGTGAATATTTTTGTATCCGTTAGCATAGCAGCAATTTCACCTGCTGTATAAGTTTTAACAGCCTGAGAAGATGTTTTTTTCCGAATTCCGGAAGCGCCTGAGGTACGGTTATTATCTGCAGGCGCGCTAAAAGATTTACCATTAAAAGCAGCCTGCGCTTCTACTGATGTTTTAAAGGACTTATATTTTGCACCGTTAAACTTATCCACCTGCTTTCTGCACGATTCCCAGTCAGTAAAAATGCCGGTTTCTCTGCCCTTCCATACTACATAATATTTTTTTGCCATTTTTAACTTCCAAACTCTTCGAGGCACTCAATTCAGACTGCTATTGTAGAAAAGAAACTGCGCCTCTCAAAAAGATAAATCAGCGATATTCAATCGCGACACCGGTTTCCTGTGCAACGCTTTGTAACTGCTCACTACCATCCAAACATAAAGACCAGCTTATACCGCTACCGACAGCAGTGATAACATTAGCGCCACCGATAAGGGTTATTTCGTCAACCTGAGCCTGCAGAGTAATTCTTGCTTCACCGCTCAGCTTGATCATGATTTCACGGTTATTAGCAATGATTTTTCCCTGAGTGAAATTAATCAGCATACCGGTTTCTCTGATTCAGCAGTTATTTCAGCCAGTTTAACAATTACTTCAACAGCTTTGTGCATCGCATCAACACTGACAAATTCATGAATACCGTGAAAATTATAACCCCCGGTAAAAATATTCGGACACGGCAGCCCCATAAATGACAATCGCGCACCATCTGTTCCGCCGCGAATAGGTTTTATATCCGGCTTAATATCACAAGCTATCATAGCCTGCTGTGCATACTCAATAATATGGGCAAACGGTTCAACTTTTTCACGCATATTACGATAACTTTCAGTGACTGTTATCTCAACAGAGCCTTTATCCTGAGCCTTGTTAATATCAGAAGCCAATCCCTTAATGAATTCAATACGTGACAGCTGCTGCTGCGCATCAAAATCACGAATAATATAGTTTAGTTCAGTTTTAGCGACAGACGCTTTCATATCCGTTAAGTGGAAAAAACCCTGATAAGCCTCTGTTGCTTCCGGCGTCTGCTCAGCCGGCATTTTTGAAATAAACTCAGCGGCAATAGTCATTGAATTAACCATTTTATTTTTTGCCGTTCCTGGATGTACATTCACCCCATTGCAGGTCACAACCGCAGATGATGCATTAAAGTTTTCATATTCCAGCTCACCAAGCGGCCCGCCGTCAATCGTATAGGCCCACTCAGCACCAAATTTTTCAACATCAAACAGATCCGCGCCCCGGCCGATCTCTTCATCCGGCGTAAAACCAATACATATATCACCATGCTTGATTTCAGGTCTCTGAATTAAGGTCACCACAGCAGTAATAATCTCAGCAATACCGGCTTTATTATCCGCTCCTAGCAGAGTTGTACCGTCCGTTGTTATCAGAGTCTGGCCGTGCAGTTCATTAAGATCGGGAAACTGCTCCGGCGACAGAACATGCCCGCTAGTACCTAAAACTATATCCCCGCCCTGATAATGCTCAACAACCTGCACCTGAACATTTTCTCCCGAAGCATCAGGTGCGGTATCCATATGTGCAATAAAACCAATAGCAGGAACATCATAATCAATATTCGCCGGCAGTTTTGCCATTAAATAGCCCTTATCATCAAGCACAACATCACTAAGCCCAAGGGTGATTAATTCCTGCTTCAGCATTTCAGCAAGCTTGAACTGCCCGCGGCTGCTTGGGCAGTCTGCAGATGTATGATCGGACTGAGTATCAACAGAAACATAATTAAGGAAACGCTGAATAAGATTTTGCATGGGAGAGGTTCTTCTATTAATTGAGTGATATTCATTTTTGCTTATATTACAGATAATTATATTGCGGTAAATCAGGTTAAGCGGTGTTTAAAGGCAGCCGTTCAAACTCTGTGCACTGTATTTTTATACCTTAACCGCTAGTTTAAACTCACTGCGGTAAGCGCGTGGAGTAAGGTTTTTATATAACTTAAACTGACGGTTGAAATTAGCCTGATTTCGATAGCCAACTTTTTCAGCAATTAAACTAACCGCAAAGTTTGATGATGTAAGCAACTCCGCAGCATGGTTTAACCTCAATTTTTTCAGGTACGTTCCAAAGTTCTCGCTAAAATGCTGTTCAAAAATTCGATGAATAGTACTTTCACTGCTGTACATAAACTCCGCAAGATCGCTGAGTCTGATAGGGTTATGAAAGTTATCTTCGATGTAACAACAGATTTTTTCTATTTTTTCTTTCTCAGTTTTATCCAGCTTGTTTTTTGGGGCAGCCGAAAAAGACAATAAGCTTTTACAGTTTTTGTCATTACACAGCGTATCCAGTACCTGCAGTAATATTGTTAACTGGCCGATAGCAGAAATATTCAACATTTTATCTGCTAATTCAAATACCTTTTCCGCCGTTGCAGCAGAAAATAAAAGCCCTTTTTGAGCACGTTTTAATAACGCATCCAGTTTTCTCAGCTCCACACAATTGAACATCATATCTTCAATCCAGCGGCGCTTGAACCAGAAAACATGTGTTTCACAGTGCTTCCCGGTATTTCCTATTGAGTTGAACGTATGCGCTATATCCGGAGCAATCAGGAGCAGGTGATTATGTTCAATATTACCCTGATAATGGCCGATAAAGACCTGACCGGTAAAGTGGCGATGCAGCACCAGCTCAAACTCCTGATGAAAATGCCAGTCGCAGGGTTTATCCGACTCGGTGATCTTTTTATAACGCCAGGACATACCTAACCGCTGCGGCACTTTTTCAATTGTTGCTTTCATTTTTCAGTCCCGATTTCAGCCTTCCCAGCATGCTTGAATAGTATTGGTTAATACCCTAATAGTACTTAAAGATACAGATATTGAAAAGCAATGACGGAATAGTATTTATATTGTGCAGAATACTATTAGTTAACTCTGCACTTATGGTTACAGTCAAGGCATCAACAACACCAAGGAGAAATTGATGAAATCATTAAGCACTTATATTAAGCGTCATATCACACAAAACCGCAGAAACTGCCTGCTGCTGGTCATAAAAACATATGGAGTCAACTACCCGGGCTTATGGCGATCATTCGGGTACAGTTCAGTACAGGACTATGAAAAAGATGTAACTCAACAACTGCATACAGATCTAATAAGGGAGAATAAGTGAATCAAATAACAGTAAAAAGTGCCGGTGGTTAATTATTTTTACGATTAGACTCCAATAACAGCACTGATTATTAATTTGTTTGTGGTTTTTAATGGTTATTTACATCTGCCTGTTTACAGATAGGCAGGCCTACACTTCCCTGTGCATAATTCATAAGAGACTACGAAGTAAGGGCAATTTTTCGGGGGGTAAGATGATGGTAATGAAGCCAGTCATCAATATTATCGGCACTCAGAAATATATTAAGATCATCATATTCTGCGTCTGTAATTATTACTGAGTAAGATGCCAGCCCGACAATCATGACCTCATCCAGTTTTATTCCTGCTGTTACATTAGGACAGTTACCACAGGATATACGACACACTCTTTTTATCTCACAGCCGGCAGCTTTTTTTAAATCTGCTATCAGCCCCTTTGAAGACAACTCTTTATAGCTAAACACTCTGCTGTGTAACGGTTTTTTCACAATAAACCTCCATACAAAAGATAATTTATACTAAAACTCCGTAGTAATTAAAGCTCTTATTGCGGATATTTGCTACAATTTTTGCAATTATTTTTACAAAAAAAGTACATTTCCATATCAAATAGTTTAGTAAAAGTGTTTTTCAAGTATCCGGATTACAGAATTGTATTTTCCCGCTCAGCCTGAGCCGCAAAATATCCATTCTATTTATAATAAATTTGATAACAAAAATAATAACAACAATGATAACTTCATCACTGCCGTGTATATTAATAAGTAATACCTGTTTGTTTAAATTATTTAAGGAATACCTATGGATTTTATTGTGGTCCCCCTGAGCATATTTTTAATTTTTGTCGCGCCACTGTGGCTGATCTTGCAGTACCGCAGCCGCAAACAGACCAATAAAGGTTTATCAGAGAAAGATCAGGAGCACCTGCAGGCGCTAATTAATCGTACAGAACAGATGCAGAAGCGCATTAAAGCGTTAGAGCAGATCCTGGATAATGAAGCGCCGCAGTGGAGAGAAAAATGAGCAGAAAAAAACTCTATCGCGATCCTAAAAACGCTAAATTAGGCGGTGTTTGTGCAGGAATAGCAGAATACTTTTCCGTTGAAATCTGGCTGGTACGGCTTATTGTCGTATCCGCATTCTTATTCTCGGCTGGATTACTGGTCATTATCGCTTATATCGCGGCTTATTTTATATCAAATAAAATGCCGGAAAAACGTGAATGGCGCCAAAGTATTTATCAGGCACACAATATTAAGAAGAAATCATGGCAGGCAGGCCGATCAGCTGAGCAGATATTAGAAAATGTAAGTCGTGAATTTGAAGATATGGACAAGAACATTCAGCAGATGGAGGCTTACGTTACCTCTTTTGACTTTAAAATGAATCGTGAATTTACAAAAAAACAATAATCTATTACCCGTAGGCCGGCATCTGCATAATCACAAATGCCGGTATAAAAGATCCAGCAGCTCACAACTATTTATTGTTTGATGCCATATCTGTCTAAAATTTCGTTAAATTTTCCATTACTTTTAATGGTGGCCAGGCCTTTATTAAAAGCGTCAGTCAACTCAGCCGCTCTTGGATTTGCCTTGCCCGAAGTGACATGTAAGGGATTAACTGAAAGCGCGCTGCTGGTGAATGAGAAATCTGCGACATTCAAACCTTTTGCAGTTATCGATGATTTAGCAACCAGCTCATCTTCAAGAGTAAGATCGATGCGTCCTGCTTTTAGTTTCTTAAGGTTAGCAATCAGATCATTGGCTTCAGGACGTGAAAAGTTATCGGCATTTAGAAATGCATCACCATAACCATAGCCCCTGACAATACCTATTTTTTTGCCGTCCAGACTGGACATACCGTCAAATTCAAAACTGTCATCTGCCTTTTTAATAAACTTAAGACTGTTTTCAAGATAGCTGTCGCTATAGGTTAAATAGTTCGTCCTCTCCTGAGTGAACCAGGTCGCAGGAAGAATATCAACACGCCCCTCTTTCACTTCATTAAGCGCTCTTGACCAGGGCATTATTTTGAAGTTTACCTGGTAGCCCTGACTGGCAAATGCAGCAGTGACAATATCAATCGATATTCCCTGATTGTTAACAGCACCTTTCATGACAAAAGGAGGCCATGGATCCTGTGCGGCTGTAACGCTGCTCCCCCAGGCGATAGTCGAGCTTAACAGTGCTGCGATAAAGACCAGAATATATTTCATATTAAACCTCTTTAATTTAATGTTAAGTACGGAACTTCGACATTTGATTGACAATATTATTGCTTAGCTTGAGCACTTCATCTGTCCGCTGCGCATTTTTAGCTGCTCCGTCGGATACCATATTAGATGCTTCAGAGGCTTCAACAATTGCCTGACTTATTTCTTCCACAGCCCGTTTCTGCTCTTCGGTTGCTTGAGAAATCTGACTGCTTTTATCGGATATATGCTCGATTAAACCACTGACTTCACTGACTGAAGACTGAGATTCACTGACTCTTTCGGCTGTTTTTTCTAACAGCTTAGCAATACGGGTAAGCTCTGCTTCTACGGACTTCGTCGCACTATCAAGAGAAGATATATTTTTTTGAATCTGCTCAGTAGACTCCCCGGTTTTTACCGCTAAATTCCGAACTTCATCGGCAACCACGGCAAAACCTCTGCCCTGCTCACCGGCACGCGCCGCTTCAATAGCTGCATTCAATGCTAACAAGTTGGTCTGCCCGGAAATATCGTTAATCACATTAAGAACCGTTGAAATCTTTTCACCTTCATTAACCAGTTTGTGCATTTCGGTGTTTACATGATTCATCTCTTCGCGCATATTAATGATTTCCTGCGCAGAATTTTCTATTGCAACATACACTTCACCGGCAAGCAAAGTCGCGGTGGACGCTTCATCCGCAGTTTGCCCGGCAGTATCAGTCACGGTTCCAACTGAATGGTTAAGTTCTGTAGCAGCCGCTGCAACAGTGCTAAGCTGATGCTTCTGCTGACTTAATCGATCTGCACTGGCCCGTGCCATTTCACCACTGGCACTGGCTCTGTCTTCAAGCTGTCCCGATGACTCAGTGACTTCGAGCACAATAATGCGCAATGAAGCGGTAAATTCGTTGATACCTTCTGTTATTTCATGAAACTCTTTTAATTTAGCGGCTGGAATTTTATTCGACAAATCACCTTCACCCGATGCAAGATTTTGAATTCTTTCCGTCAGCTGGGTTAACGGCCTTAATACTGCAAATGCCAGCACCGCGATAATAAGCAGAGAAATAATAATGTCTAATATCAGCAGTTCAATAACACTACGGTATAAAGATGCGCTTAATTTAGCTTCTAAAGAAGTAGTCTCAAAATAAACAATCACTTTTCCGACATCATTTTTTTCTTCATCTTCAATAAAAACCAGCGCTTCTGTGACTGAATTTTCTTCCGGGAAGAGTGAATTATCCGCAACGTCAACAGCAAGTTCATCTGCATTATCTGCATTAGGCATCAGAAACAATACATCTGCATCTTGATTATCAATAATTTTAATTGCTGTAACCTCAGGCAATTTAAGCTCAGCAGAAATGGCTAAACGAGCAGTATCTAAATCAAAATCCCATATTGCCCGAGGAAGGCTGACGGTCAGTCGACTTGCCGTATTTTCAATATCCACGTCCAGGCTGCTGTACAGGTCCTGTTTAAAGTCGTTATATTTAAGATAGGATGAAAGCAGTAAAACAACCGTAACTGCGACGACAACCTGTACGACAAAAATAGCTTTAATACTTTTCACAATAATTTCCTTTTGTAAATAAGCGCAAAAAAGGCTAGTTCCTAGACTTAAACGTAGTTATTAATATGAATTTTATCAATGTTGGTAGAGCCCTCAATTCAGTGATATTTACTTGACCCAAAACAATAAAAAGTAGCAATGATCGCAATAAAAAAGCAAAATGAATCCGGCCTGCAGCAGTAACAGCAGCATCATATGAATTTACCGCTATCGAAGCGTATCAATCAGCAATGGAGCCCTAAATGGCCAACATACTTTTACTCGCTAATCTCAATTGTGATCGTGTCCTGCAGTTAGATAAACCACTAACAACCGGCGGCCGCCATCACTACCGCGATATGGGGCGTCGTTTAGGCGGAGGCGGCGCTAATACAGGATTAGGCCTGGTTTTTGCGGGACATCATGTTTCCCTAGTCAGTCAGATAGGCAATGACAAAACCGCAGACTGGTTATTAGCAGAAGCAAGTCTGAACGGCCTTGACTGTCATCTGTTACAGCGCAATGATCTGCTCACACCGGAACTGCTCCTGCTGATGACTCCCGGCGGAGAAAGAACGATTATCCGCCCGCAGCGTCCTCTTTTTACATTGGGTCAGGCACCGGATTTCTCACTCTGGAATGCCTTATATATCAACTCTTCAGCAGTCGGCGCTGAAACCTGGGCTGAATCAGCGCTTGAACATACCCTAGTCGTAGCGCAGTTAAGTAAAGACGAACGCCCCCGCCCCTGTCATATATTAATATCTTCTAAATCAGATATGGCAGGACGCAGCTCAGACTGGGAAAATAATGCCGCAATATGGCAGTATGGTCAGCAGATTGCCGGCACCGCATTACGCTATTTTATTATTACCGATGGTGAGAATGGTGCAGTCGCCTATCAGCAGGACTCGCAGTTACATACTGCAGCAGTGCCCGCTGAAGTTGTCGACACCACGGGTGCAGGCGATGCATTTGCTTCTGGTTTAATCAACGGTCTTGCTGACGGGCAGGATATATCACAAGCAATGAAACAAGGTGCCTACTGGGCATCTATTGCAGTAGCCACCGACAGCTCGATTCCAGGTGAAGCACTGCAGAATTTTTTAAAAGCACTCTGAGCCCTTCGCAAAATGTGCGTCCCTTCCTATTTAACAGCAAAATTAGATGTTAACTAGTCGTTGACTTGGACGTCCAGACGGCTTAGTATCATCACATTACTTACTTAGACGTCCAGACGGCTTCGTAACTTTTCATTGTTTACGCTAAATCATCTGCTTTCTGTACGATGCAGACAGAAAAATCATGTCATTGTTAGCAAACTCAGGAAATTTGATGATAGAAATAAAAGAAGTTAATAAGGTATTTTATCAGGGAGAGCGTGTTATTAATGCGCTCAGTGATATCAACCTTACCATTGCCCAGGGAACCATCTTCGGTGTTATCGGATCCAGTGGAGCAGGAAAAAGTACCCTGATACGCTGCGTTAATTTACTGGAGCGCCCGAGCAGCGGTAGTATCGTTGTTGATGGCATTGATTTAACAGAACTTTCTAGCCAGGAGTTAACATTAAACCGCCGTAAGATCGGCATGATATTCCAACACTTTAACCTGCTGTCGTCACGCACAGTGTTTAACAATGTCGCTCTGCCTTTAGAACTGGCAGGCACGGCTAAAAATGAAATAAAAAGCAAAGTTGACGGGTTATTAGAGCTGGTCGGGTTAAGTGATAAAAGTGATACCTACCCGGCAAACTTAAGCGGCGGGCAAAAACAGCGTGTTGCCATTGCCCGGGCACTCGCTTCTGATCCGAAAGTATTGTTGTGCGATGAAGCCACCAGTGCGCTGGATCCGGCTACCACACAGTCTATTCTAGAGCTGCTTCGCAAAATTAATCAGGAATTGAACTTAACCATTTTATTAATTACCCATGAAATGGCGGTGGTTAAAGGTATCTGTTCTGAAGTTGCTATTATCGGCGATGGCAAGTTAGTTGAACAGGGTCAGGTCGGTGATATTTTTGCTCACCCGAAAACCGAACTTGCACGTCAGTTTATACGCTCGACTCTGGATCTTACGATACCGGAGGATTACCGCTCACGTATGCAGACACAGCGCAGCAGCGGCAGTTATCCCCTGGTACGTTTAGAGTTTACCGGTGCATCCGTAGATGCCCCGCTAATCAGTCAGGTTGCACGACAGTTTAATATCGATATCAGCATTCTCAGCTCCAATATGGATTATGTCGGCGGTGTTAAATTCGGTCTGATGTTAGCGGAGTTTTTCGGAACAGAACAGTCGGCAGAGCAGGCAGTCGCTTTTCTGCATGAGCATAAAGTAGAAGTAGAGGTATTAGGTTATGTCGCTTGATTCAGTAATTAACTGGTGGGTCGATAATGAGCGCCTGGTGTATTTATTAATTGATGCACTTGGACAGACTTTAAGCATGGTTTTCTCTTCGGGTTTTATCGGCTTTGCATTAGGTATTCCATTAGGTGTTTTATTACATCTGAGTAAAAAGAATGGTTTATTAGAAAATCATGTTTTAAACAAATCTCTGGGTATCATAGTTAATATCGGACGCTCAATTCCGTTCATTATTCTGCTGGTTGCAATCATCCCGTTTACACGTTTTGTAGTGGGGACTTCAATCGGTACAGCAGCAGCAGTTGTGCCGCTGACCATAGGTGCAATTCCATTTATAGCCCGTCTGGTTGAGGGGGCATTATTAGAAGTCCCGTCTGGTCTGGTAGAAGCAGCACAGGCAATGGGGGCCAAACCGCAGCAGATCATTACTAAAGTGCTGCTTCCTGAAGCACTGCCCGGCATTATTAATGCGGTCACCATTACCTTAGTAACCTTAGTGGGTTATTCAGCAATGGCCGGCACCGTGGGCGGAGGCGGGCTAGGAGATGTCGGTATCCGTTATGGTTATCAGCGTTTTGACGGAACCGTCATGTTTATTACTGTGGTTATCCTGGTAATTCTTGTACAAATAATTCAATCACTTGGTGATCATCTCGTTAAACGTGTTGATCATCGTTAAACCATTTTATTAAAACTAAAAAAATCAGGGCTTACCTTGAAAAGGAGAAATACCATGACATTTAATCTTAAAAATATTTTCACTGTTGTAGGCTTGGCTTCAACACTGGCACTTGCCGGCTGCGGTGAAAAAGATGCAGTTGTTGATCAGAGTAAGATAACTATCGGTGTTATTGCCGGTGCAGAAGCACAAGTTGCAGAAGTGGCAGCCAAAGTAGCCAAAGAGCAATACGGTTTAGAAGTAAAACTGGTGACTTTTTCAGACTACATCACGCCTAATGCGGCACTGGAAGAAGGCTCTGTTGATGTCAATGCATTCCAGCACAAACCTTATCTGGACCAGCAGGTTCTAGATCGTAATTATAAATTTGCTGTCGCTGGTAATACTTTTGTTTACCCGATTGCAGGTTACTCAAAAACAATCGGCTCGCTTGCTGAATTAAAAGACGGCGATCAGATTGCAGTACCAAGTGATCCGACAAATCTAGGTCGTGCTTTACTGCTTCTTCAGCAGCAGGGTTTACTGCAGTTAAAAGAAGGTGCAGACCTGACAGCAACGGTACTGGATATTGTCAGCAGCCCTAAGAACTTAAAAATAGTTGAGTTGGAAGCCGCACAGCTGCCGCGTTCTCTTGATGATGTCAGCCTGGCGATTATCAATACAACTTATGCCAGCAGCATCAACTTATCACCAGAGCGCGACGGTATCTTTGTTGAAGACAAAGAGTCTCCTTATGTAAACCTGATCGTTGCTCGTGAGGACAACGTAACGGCTGAAAATGTAAAAGCATTTGTTAAAGCATACCAGTCAGAAGAAGTTTACACGGCAGCTAAAGAAATCTTCAAAGGCGGCGTTGTCAAAGGCTGGTAATTAACCAGGCGGAATACAACACTGCAAAGCTAAATTAAAAGGGTTTGAACTACTAGTTCAAACCCTTTTTTAATGAGCGCAATTATATGAATTAAGATAAAGAACTGCAGACTCTATTTCGCCCTGAATCTTTAGCTTGATAGAGATATGCATCGGCTTGTTTAAACATTGATGATTCATCATGGTAAGGCTGCTCAATAATGCTGCTGAGACCGATGCTGACGGTAATTGATAATGAACATTCTTTACAATTGAACTCTGTATTTTCAACCGTTTGACGCAGCTTTTCGGCGATTCTTAACGCTTCATCAATATTCGTATCAGGTAATAGCAAGGCAAATTCTTCACCGCCTACCCGCCCGAGATAATCAGATTTACGAACCTGGCTTTTGCAAATTTCCACAAACTTCTGCAGTACGAAATCACCACTCGGATGGCCGTAATTATCATTAACCAGCTTAAAGAAATCGATATCTAATAATAGTAAAACCAGATCATTTTTAGATTTAACGGCTTTCTGATAATCCAGCCTGAACAAAGACATAAACTGACGGCGGTTAAACGCCTTGGTCAGGCTGTCAATGGTTGCATGTTCGATTAATTCATTTTGTGTCTCGATCCGCGCTTCTAATATATTATTTGCATAGTGTGCCAGAGTAACAAATTCTGAATATTTTAAGCTGTCTTTAACAATGAGTTTATTTTTAGTCGATGCAGATTTGAATACATGGATAAAGCGCCGCATATCCCTTTCTAAGCTGTTTTTGAACCCTAGACCCACAATCAGGAATACGACTAATAAAAACAGCGTAATACTCATTACACCAAACATAATACTCTGCAGTGATTTATCCATTTCTGATTCAAAATGTGCAATATATAAGTCGACCTCCTCGGTATAGGTGCCGGAGCCCACTGTCCATCCCCAGGGGGAAAAGAACTGTACGTAAGAAGTTTTAGTCGACACTTTATCAGTGACAGGATTCATCCACGAATATTGTACAAAACCACCGTACTGTTCATTAATCACCTTATTAATACTGGTCAGTAATTTGTTACCGCTGGTATCTGAAAACTCGGAAATATTACGGTGCTGCATACTAATCAGTTCGGGATGCGCAATAAATTTGCCCTGATTATCATACACAAAAATATAATCAGAACTTTCCCGCTTGAAATTAATTTTATCGAGAATACTCTGTTTAGTACGCAGCTCAATATCAGACTCATATTCAAAACTGCCGATATACCAGCCGAGTGCTTTAAACTGTTTTATATAAATCAAAGCAGGCTGCCTGCTCTGGTCTGAGGTAATTAAATTTTCCTGCAGGAAAGCACGCCCCTGATGCTTGATTAAAGTGGTCATTTTTTTACTCAGCGGCTCTGAAAACTCACTTTTCTGCCCGCTTTTAGCGGTTCTTGAAATATCCAGCACAGGCGAACCGTCACTATTATAAATAAAATAATAACGCGGCTGGTCTCCGCCCCATCGAACGGGTGCTAATGCATTAACAACCGATTGTTTGATTTCTTCAAGTGAACTGTCTGCCCGGTTCTGAAAATAAATATTATCTGCAATTAATAATGCCTGTTCAACATGCTCCTGGAGGTCTGACTTAACCTGATTACGGTTGCTGTACCTTTGAAAGGTAATAAAATCGATCAGCTCCTGCACCTGGTCTTTAACATGTGTTTTTGTCGCTAATAATTGTGCATTACGAAGTTCATTAATTTGCGTTCGATGATCTGATTTAATCATTTCAATATAATAAAACGAAATTGAAACCGAAGAGGTGATTATTAAAACTAAAATCACCGCTGTAAATCTAGCCAGCAAACTTTTATTTTTTATTTTATCCACTTATTCACAGCCTGTTAGTTTTTAGCATGGATTTTGTGTCCGCTTTATATGGGCAGCAGCACGAAGTAATATAATAAATTAATTTGTCTGATATTTTCACTACGCAGGTCAATATTATTAATAACTGTTTGACTGCATTGACTATTCACAATGTCTGAATTTTTATAAGAGAATTTTAAAGACAGGCCGAGAGGTACAAAAAAAGCCGCAGAATCATCTTAAGCAGCTTTTTATCGATAAGAACTGTTTTACTTAGCTAGCTATTTTTACTTGCCTAGCTGCTTACCCCAGACATTACCCTGCAGGCTGACATGCACAGTAATTTCTTCCCTGTCATGGTAGAGGTGCTTAGCCTGAAGCTGGTAACTCAGCCCCGCTTCCTCAAGCATATCCGTTAATATTTTTAAGTCTTCAGAAGCTTCCTGATAACGTTTTTTCATCGGTAACTTCAAATTGAAAATAGTCTCTTTACACCATCCTTCAATTAACCATTTCGCCATCAGTTTCGCCACACGCTTAGGTTTTTCAATCATATCGCAGACTAACCAGTCGATGTTTTTACGCTCAGGTTCGTATTTAAATCCATCAACCATATAGTGCGTGACCTGACCGCTGTCCATCAGACTTTGTGCCATCGCGCCGTTATCAATACAGGTAACAAACAATCCACGGCGAACCAGCTGATAGGTCCAGCCGCCCGGACAAGCACCCAAATCAACAGCGCGCATTCCAGAGTGCATTCGTTCTTCCTGCTCTTCCGGTGTCAGGAAAATCTGAATCGCTTCATCAAGTTTCAAAGTCGAACGACTTGGCGCTTCACTTGGTGAACGTAAACGGGCAATACCCATGTAAAATTCGCTGCGGTTATGCGGCACAGAAAAACCGATATAAGCCGACTGGTTATCTAAAAAGCATAAGTGATAACATAGTTTTTTACGGTTTTCTTTAGCCGTTAAACTATTCTGTTTCTTTAATGCCTGACGCAGGGGGACGGTAAATTTACGGCAGAAAGTAAGCAGAGGTTTTGTTTCATCACCTTCAGGCGTTTCTACGTAAAGATCACCGCCTAGCGGCATATTACGCGTTACTTCTAAAATAGGAGTGATACGATCATCCAGCGGTAAGTCTTCTACAAACGCTTTTACCGCAATTAACTGGCGGGAAAAAATAAGCTGTTTATAGTTGATGCTTTTTAATAAACCTTCCACTTCTTCCGGGTTATAACACTGGTAAAAAACATAACCGCTGTTACGTTTAGTCTTCACAAAACCAAATACTTCTAAAGCGCCGGCTTTATCCTGTATTTCATTTGCACAGTCATTCTCAAAACCTGGACGACAATATAATAAAATTCCTAACATACTTACCTCTGTTCAGACACAGCTGAACGTAATCTTTAAATTTTGTAACAATGATGAATGAAATTATTTCATTTGCCCGTCAATGCATTCTCAAACCCAGGACGACGACAATATAATAAAATTCCTAACATACTTTGTTCAGACACAGCTGAACGTAATCTTTAAATTCTGCATTTCCACGCAAAGCATAGGAATGAGATACAACGAACTCTATTCAAGTCTGCATTCCCGCGCGGAGCATGGGAATGAGATACAACTAACTCTATTCAAGTCTGCATTCCCGCGCGGAGCATGGGAACGAAATAACCAACTCTGGTTAGTCTGAGCTTTTAATATTCTTATAACTTAACAAACTCAGCATCAGTAACAGCCATCCGGCAATCAGCATCAGCCCGCCGATTGGCGTTATCGCCCCGAGGATCTTAGTCCCGCTTAATACATATAAATACAAACTGCCGCTGAAAAAACAGATACCTGTTACAAAAGCAATTTTACTCGCTATTAATAATCGGCTGGAGATAAAAACAGACAGTACACTTACCGCTAATAAGGCAATGGCGTGCAGCAGCTGATAAGTTACAGCTAACTGAAAGTATTCAACCTGTGCGGGAGTCGCCCAGGTGCCTAAACCATGGCTGGCATAAGCACCGCAGGCTACGCCTGACGCGCCGAATAACGACGCGATAATAATAAACAAACGTGTTGTGTTACTGATATACGGCTTATTGATAACAATTACTCAGTGTCAATAATATCTAAGCTTTTTGCCAGTTCGTCCATCTGTTTCATCTGTGACAGGAATGGTTTCAGCTTATCAAGAGGAAGCGCACACGGGCCGTCACACATAGCATTAGCAGGATCTGGATGAGACTCTAGGAACAGACCGGCAATGCCCTGTGACATACCGGCTAAACCAAGTTGTACCACCTGACTGCGGCGGCCGTCAGCACTATCGCTGCGTGCACCTGGTTTTTGTAATGAATGCGTTACATCGAAAATAACCGGGTAGCCGGTTTCTTTCATGGTGCTGAAACCCAGCATATCAACAACCAGGTTGTTATAACCAAAACAGCTGCCGCGTTCACACAGGATGATCTCATCATTACCTGCTTCATTAAACTTAGTAATGATATGTTTCATTTCATGCGGCGCTAAGAACTGTGCTTTTTTCACATTAATAACCGCGTTAGTTTCTGCCATTGCTTTAACAAGGTCAGTTTGACGGCTTAAAAATGCAGGTAACTGAATTACGTCCACCACTTCAGCAACAGGTTTTGCCTGATAAGGTTCATGAACGTCGGTAATGATCGGCACATTAAAGGTGTTTTTGATCTCTTCAAAAATACGCAGACCTTCTTCTAAACCTGGACCACGGAAGCTGTTAATTGAAGAACGATTCGCTTTATCAAATGACGCTTTAAAAACATAAGGAATATTCAATGCAGAAGTTGCTTCAACATAGGCTTCAACCATTTTCATTGCTAAGTCACGAGACTCTAAAACATTCATTCCGCCGAACAGTACAAATGGACGATCATTAGCGACGTCGATATTGCCGACTTTTACTATTTTCTGGTGCATAACCAACTCTCTTATTTTAATGGATTACTTGTATATTTGTATCGAGATTCATCTGTTCAATCTGCTGTTTCAACAAATTTACAATCGGATCTTTCGGGTATTGTTCAATAAAGAACTCAAAATCTGTACGCGCTAAATTAAAACATTCCAGCTGCTGGAACAGGAAGCCGCGATCTCTGACTTCATAGGCATCTTCCGGTTCAATACGCAGTAAAATATCACAGCAAAGCAGCGCTAATTCCAGCTCATCAGCCTGAATATAAGCCGCTTTAATGACGTTTACTAAGCGCATGATAATGGTTTTATTATCATCGGGATTAAGCATATCCAGCGTTAGACGGGCATGATTACCAAGCTGACCGCGCACTTTCAGTTCAAGCAGCTCCCAGGAAGGTAATTCACCGGTAAACGGGTCCAGATACACCACTTCATTTTGTAAATTAATACGGATGATAAATCCACTTGGAAAACAGATCCCATGAGCATCAAACCCGCACTCATTTAAAAAATCCAAAGCCAAAACACCTAAACTGATTGGAATACCTTTACGGCGGGCCAGTACTTTAGACAACAACGCATTTTTTACTTTAAAAAAGGCTTTCCAGTCGCCTTTAAAATCCTGCTGCTGATAAAGAATATCCAGTAACTTATGCAGTTTAGCGCGATCCGCTTCAGCAAAACCTGCTAGTTTAGATTTAATCACGATATGCTGCAGATTAAGGTCATCTTCGAACTCTTTGACATTAATACCAGTCAATTCAGATTCAACAGCAACTGCAATCTGGATAAGGGAATTTTCGTCAAAATTAAACTGAGCATCGATCTGCAGAGTGTCTGCTTCATTATTAGAAATTTTAGTCACGTTTTAGCCCACCATTAAAATTGCTTGTTTGGTCATCGCAAGCTGTCCAATATATACAATCCAGCCGAATGCGCCGATGAAAGTCATAAACTGCATTCTTGTGCGCGTTTTTTCATTTAATGCAACGTGTACCATCACTACATAGGCGGCAAATGCGCCCAGTTTCTCTAATACCCAATAGCTGTGCTCCTGCAGCGGATTAACCTGTAAAACCCCCATTAAGGCCACACCTAACAGCAGAACGGTTAAATTAGTATGCAGCAGTACTTTTTTAAATACTGCTTTTTTAGCATTAGCATGCTTAGTTCTTAACCAGTAAAAATTTAATACAAAAAGAACAACCGCAAGCAATATAAAAATTAAATGGGTATGTTTTAAAATTGTGTACATTCATGTCTCCTGACGTTTATACGTCATCTCTTATTTGAAAACAGCCATGGTAATACGATCGTTACCACCATAATCTTTTTTAGTCTGAACCTGTGAATAGCCGTATCCGTTTAATATTTCACGTACCGCAGCCCCCTGCTCAAAGCCATGTTCAATAATCAACATGGCCTGTTTTTTCAAATACTGCCGAGCCTGCTCAGCGATTAAGCGAATATCCGATAACCCTGACTGTTCTGCAACCAGCGCAGATAAAGGTTCAAAACGAACATCCCCCTGCTCCAAGTGATGGTCGTTTTGATCGATATAAGGTGGATTACTGACAATCAGATCAAACTCACCGCCGACATCTGCGAACCAGTCACTTTGTTTAAAGGTCACATTCGCCATCTCTAACAGCTGTTTGTTTTCATTCGCTAAAGCCACGGCATCACGGCTGAAATCTATACCTAAACACTGTGCCTGAGGCAGTTCACTGGCTAATGCTAAAGCAATTGCGCCGGTGCCTGTCCCTAGATCTAATATATGCGCATCCTGCGGACAAAACTCAAGCGCAGTTTCTACTAATATTTCCGTATCTGGGCGCGGAATTAACGTTGAATTATTCACTTTAAGCGCTAACGACCAGAATTCGCGAGTACCGGTCAAATGTGCAACAGGCACCCCGTTAACCCGCTGACTGATTAACGCTTCAAAGCGGCTTTTCTGTTCACGTGTTAAATCCCGCTCAGGCCAGGTCATCAGATAAACTGTTTCCTTAGCGAGTACAAAAGCTAACAGGACCTGTGCGTCTAATAATGCGCTGTCACTGTTAACTAATGTAAATTCTGCCCAGACTAATGCATCATCTATACGCAATTAGAAATCACCCTGTGCAAGTGCTGCTAATTTATCCGCTTGATCTTCTTGTAAAATCGGATCCAGCAGCGCATCCAGTTCACCTTCTAACACTTCATTTAGGCGGTAAAGCGTTAAGTTAATGCGGTGATCACTTACACGCCCCTGCGGATAGTTATAAGTACGAATACGCTCGCTCCGGTCACCGCTGGCAACCAGGCTGCGGCGGATCGTCTGCTCTTCAGCCTGATTCTTTTCATCTTCCGCCTGCTGCAGACGTGCTTGTAAAACCGACATCGCCTGCGCACGGTTTTTATGCTGTGAACGCTGATCCTGACATTCTACTACTGTGCCCGTCGGTAGATGGGTAATACGGATAGCAGAATCGGTTTTATTAACGTGCTGACCACCCGCGCCCGATGCACGGAAAGTATCAACTTTTAAATCAGCCGGATTAATTGAAATAGCGTCGGCTTCTGGAATCTCAGGCATCACTACAACAGTACATGCTGAAGTATGGATACGCCCTTGAGACTCAGTTTCTGGTACACGCTGTACACGGTGACCACCAGACTCAAATTTCATAATACCGTAAGCGCCGTCACCATCAATTTTAGCGATTAACTCTTTATAGCCGCCCTGTTCACTGGCATTGGTATTCATCACTTCCATACGCCAGCCTTTTGTATCAACGTATTTGCTGTACATACGGAACAGGTTGCCGGCAAAGATAGCGGCTTCATCACCACCGGCACCCGCACGAATCTCCAGATAACAGTTACGGTCATCATTAGGATCTTTTGGCAGTAATAATATCTGTAAATCATCAGATAATTTTTCGACTGACTCTTTTGCTTCTTTGATCTCCTCTTTTGCCATATCACGCATATCAGGATCGTCATCTTCCATCATCATTTCAGCAGCTTCTAAATCTTCAACCGCTCCCTGGTAAGCCTGGAAACACAGCACCACAACTTCCAGCTGTGAATACTCCTTAGTTAGTTCGCGGTATTTGTTCTGATCACTAATTGTATCCGGATCGCCAAGCAGTGCCTGAACCTCTTCATAACGCTCAACAAGCCCTTCTAATTTGCTTACAATTGATGCTTTCATATTTGTTCTCTTCTTGTTTTATATTCTTTGCGCTTAACCAGACTTAAAAAGGCCCGACTAAGAAAATTTATTATTGTTATAGCGGTGACGTTTTGTCACCCGAGGGTAAACTTATTCATCTAAATTGAGTCCTAAGGCAGATCGTAATATCTGCAGCTCATTATCATCACCCGAGCGGCTCACCTGCGTTAACGCCTGACTTGGATGATGAATTAATTTATTGGTTAATTTAAACGCGAGTTCTTTTATTACCTTTTCCGGCTCACTGCCGTTGCTTAATGAAAGACTCGCTCGTTCTAATAACTGATCCCGCAATACCTCGCTGTTATTACGGTATAAACGAATTGTTTCAACCGCTTTTAGAGACTCCATCCAATGCATAAAATCATTGATGCAGCCCTCGACAATTTTTTCAGCTTCAATGGCGGCTTCTTGTCTTGCCTGTTTATTTTCTTCAATAATGCCGTGCAGATCATCAACGCTGTAAAGATAGGCGTCATTTAGCTCGCAGACTTCAGCTTCAATATCTCGCGGTACTGCAATATCAATAAATAACATCGGCTGATGACGCCGGGTTTTTAAAGCCCTTTCAACCATGCCCTTACCAATAATAGGAAGCGGGCTTGCTGTTGATGAGATAATAATATCAGCATCCGGCAGGTGATTAGGGATTTCACCCAAAGTAATTGCCTGTGCATTAAACTGTTCAACCAGTTCCATAGCTCGTGATAATGTACGGTTGGCAATAGTAATATTAGGAACTTCATGCTCAACTAAATACTTGCCCACCAGTTCAATGGTTTCACCGGCACCAATTAATAAAACCCGGCTCTGTGATAAATCACTAAAAATCTGTTTGGCTAAAGAAACCGCGGCAAACGCCACGGAGATAGCATTGGCACCGATCTGCGTTTCAGTCCTAACTCGTTTGGCCACAGTAAAGGTCTGCTGAAACCATTTATTAAGAATTTTATTAATGCTTTTCGCCTGACCGGCTGTCGCAAAGGCTTGCTTTATCTGCCCGAGTATCTGCGGCTCTCCCAACACTAGCGAGTCCAGACCGCATGCAACACGAAACAGATGCTGCACAGCCTGTTCATTACTGTAACAGTACAAACTCTGGCTCAATTCACTTTCAGCAATATCGTGAAACAAGCAGAACCATTGAATCACTTCCTGACAGCTTTCCTGATTCAGACTGCAGTAAATCTCAGTTCGGTTACAAGTGGAAACGATCACCGCTTCCTGCACAGAACTTTGCGCTAATAACTGCTGGTAAGCATCCAGTAAAAACTCGGGTGCAAATGCGACTTTTTCCCGCAGTGATACAGAGGCAGTCTGATGATTAATTCCTAACGCAAATAGAGGCATTCAATAAATTCACAACACAAATTAAAACGATTTATACGAAAGTGGGAATTCTACGGACATTTAGGCAATATATAAAGAAATCGATTCGTCACAGCCATATTAAAGCTGTTTTTTTCATATATTAGTGTCTAACTGTGAACGAACAAAACAGAATCAACAAATATCTGTCGTTATTTTTTTACAAGTCAGCGTGCCTTGGGTATTATCGACGCTCTGTATATCCACTCACTTGAATTAAGATGTTGTTAAAACCATGCTTATTAAAAAAATCATAACCCCATTATTTTTAGTTTTCTCTCTGTCGGGATGTTCATTTCTTTACGATACATTTGTTTATCAGATTGACGTAACCCAAGGTAACTATATTGACGATGAAAAAGTAGACCTGGTCGAAATAGGTATGACACAAGAGCAGGTTATCTTTATTCTTGGCTCTCCGATGTTAATTGACCAGTTTGACTCATCAAAATGGTATTACATTCGTTATATCAAACCCGGCGCAGAAGAAATTCAGCAGCATCAGGTTCTACTGACATTTGAGAATAAAGTACTAGTAAGTATGGAAAGGGAAGATACAATCGAAAACAATCCTCTACTTAAGTCAGGGCGTAAAAAAGCACCGAAACCATCGACGGAAAGCTCTAAAGGCGATACCGGCGAAGAAGCAAGATCTCCGGCTCCGATTATCGAAGACTAGCGGATAAACCACACTCAAAAAAAAGGGCAGATAACTAAACGGTTATCTGCCCTTTTTTTATCTATTCAAATAGTTTTTTATTTAGCAGTCATTTTAGCGGCCCGCAGTTTACGCATCTCTTTCGGATCAGCGATTAACGGCCGGTAAATTTCCACACGATCTCCGACTTTCACGACCGAGTCTAATTTCTCTGGGCGACTAAAAATCCCCACTTTTGCATCACTCACTTTAATTTCAGGAAAGTGCGCACAAATTCCTGAAAGTACAATAGCTTCTGAAATAGTACAGCCCTCTGAAACTAAAACAGACAATAATACCTGCCGGTCCGAACGACCGTATACAACTTCAATCTCGAATAAATTATTCATGCTTTTCCTAGCGGATCCCGTAAACAACTTTAGCGCGGTTTGAAAATGATTTTACCATAGAGCCGACTAACTCATTAAAAATACGTCCAAATGCTAATTCCACCAGTGAACTGCTAAACTCAAACTGCAGATCTAAACTTACTTTACAGGCTTTTTCATCAAGCGCAGTAAAGGTCCAGCCGCCGTTTAAATGCTTAAAAGGCCCTTCAACCAGTGCCATTATAATACTTCTGCCTTTCACCAGGGTATTTTCGGTGACAAAGGTTTTACTAATGCCGGCTTTGGATACCTGTACCGATGCCTGCATAGCACCCTCACTACTCGACAAAATATTTGAATCAACACAACCAGGCAAAAATTCAGGATATGAAAGTACATCATTAACTAAGTGATACATTTCATCTGCACTGTACATCAGCAGCGCACTACGGGATACGTGTGCCATTTGCCCTCCACACTAAAAAAGACGTCATATTACACCATCAATCCGCTAAGAAAAAATATTTCCCTATTTTCAGCCATAAATCAGCAACTTTTACACAAATGAAATAGCAATTTGAAATTGTCACTTTATAATACGAGGCTATGGCTAAGAAAAAATCAAAAACTAAAAACAACGAAAATACGATTGCACGCAATAAACGTGCTAGTCACGAGTACCACCTGGAAGAACGCTTTGAAGCGGGTCTAGAATTACAAGGCTGGGAAGTGAAATCGTTACGCGCGGGTAAAGCGAATATTGCCGATAGTTATATTTTCCTGAAAAATGGAGAAGCATGGTTATTAAACGCAACGTTTCCCCCGTTAATTGCAGCATCATCACATGTAGTATGTGATCCTCTGCGTTACCGTAAACTACTACTTAAAAGACGCGAACTCGACAATTTAGTCGGTAAAGTGGAACGTCAGGGTTACTCTATTATCCCAGTCTCTTTATACTGGAAAAAAGCCTGGGTTAAAATTTCCTTTGCATTAGCAAAAGGTAAACAAGACCACGACAAACGTACAGATGTAAAAGATAGAGAATGGAAAGTGCAAAAAGAACGCATGATGAAGCACAGCGTTCGATAAACAAGCAGTCAACTAACAAGATGCAATGTAACGCTATCTTGTTGTTGAATGTTTTGTTAAACTTATTTCGTTAGACGATGTCATACTAATTGTCTAGTGTTATACCTGTGGGGATGATTTAGGACTCGACGAGATTCTTGAAACCCAAGGTGCATGCCGAGGTGACGGCTGGCCTCGTAAAAAGCCGTCAAAGTTATAGTTGCAAACGACGATAACTACGCTCTAGCAGCTTAGGCTAGCTAGCCTTCCACCCACGTTTCTCCTATGGGCAGGGATTCGGAAGGTCATTCACATTTGGATAGCGAGGGAACCTTGTTCGAGGGTGAACCGCGAAATAGTATCGGACTCGCTCTTTGCAATCCTGTCTGTCGGAGTGTCGAGAGTTAACTAAAAGATAGACTAAGCATGTAGTACCGAGGACGTAGGTTTTTCGGACGGGGGTTCGACTCCCCCCATCTCCACCACCTACAAGGCCCTGTAATCAATAGGTTACAGGGCCTTTTTCGTTTTAGTGACCACATTCTGTCCACCCTCAAAATTTTAAGTCACTTTATAACTCCCCGCAGAACTTCCAGAAGTAACCGGCACTTGTGCATTTCCTGTTATTTCATCAACAACTGCATTAGCAATAGCTTCAGCAAATTTACTCGCCATCGCAAATTCACCATCAAGTACAAAGCCCTGGGCTTTTAACTCTGTTTCTAATTTTTCTTTTAATGAAGATTTACTGAGCGCCATTTTATTTCCCTGAAAAAACGGTGGTTGATACATCCACATGTGGGCTACCTGTAAACGGACAAATAGTTGCCCCAGTACAGATACCTGCCCCGCCATTTAATTTTATAGTTGCAGCGTCCTGGGTGATGTTTGCCGCAGTGATGCTTAAATCTTTTTCTATTGTTTGAATTTTATTACCCATCACTTTTAATTTGTCGTCCAGGGTAACCACCACATTACGTAGTTTTCCAATGGTTGTGATGAGCTCTCCGGCAGTCGCCACCTGCATATTACCCAGTGAGCCGAGTGTTAAATCATCACCGGCTAATAAATCGATTGCACCCAGGGCTTCAATGACCTTTTGCCCGATAATCTCTTCAATACTGTGCTGACTAATAGTGAGAGTGTGTTTACCGAACTTACCCTGGTATTCATCGGCTTGGTGATGTTGTTTAAATGCTTGTTGGTTTTGGTGCTGGTCGGTTTGCTCGGTTGTATTACCTGCTGCGTCTGTCTTTTTACTGACTTCATTTCGCTGCTGTTGTAACTGTTCGCCTGGCTGTATATCTGGTAACGCGTAATCTCGGCCATAAACACCACGGATAATAGGTAAATCGTTCCGGCCATAAGCAAAGGCGATTTCAACAATGGTCCCTTCAAGTGGATAAGCCAGTAAACCTGACTCGTGGCCAGACATATGCACCGGCATCGGAATTGATTTATAAACAGGTACATTTAAATCTGCCTGCAGGGACTCGGTCAGCAGTTGAATATCGATTGCATAACGCGGACGGAATGGATCGGCTATTTGTCCTGCGCTGGCATTATCTCGCACCGCTTCAACGCGCCCAAACTTAGGCAAATGGTTTTGCGTGGCAAGCTCCGGAAAGTGTTTTAGTATCTCACGCTTTTTAGCCGGCACACTATTGGTTTGAGGTTCCCAGTAGGCGGTCATCTCATCGCCGATTAAATCTAACCGGGTAAGGCGTTTTTCAGTTAACTTTTCATCTTTGATTAAAGCGCCCGGTCGAAGCATTGGAAATGGAGCAAAAGTCATATTATCGCCGTTGGCCCTTGATGATAAATCCAGCGGCACGGTGACCGGCTTGCCATAGAACCGGCAGTCCTGGTAAGCACTGATATGCACGTTTTGGTCAGTATGTTGAAACCAGACTAAATCAGGCACCTTAAAAGCACGACCGATTTGCTGCAGACACTGGTATCCAGTTCCCTGGCTGACAAAGTTCGGGATTTGTTTATCGGTGTAATCCACTTCTTCCGGCAAGATAAACTGCAGTCCTGTTTTTTCGCCCAGTGCCGTTAATACTTCCCGCATAGTGGGGTGTTCAATACTCAGTGGCCAGCGGTTACTTAAAATGCCCACATTTTCTTTTACTGTGATTTTATAGTGCCCGTTCTCTGCAGGTTGGACTTTTTCAATATACCCTTCAAGAAATGGCTTTAAGTTACTTTCATAACCGATATCAAAACGCACGGCCTGATGGGGTTCAGGTATAAATGTATCGGCAAGGGTAAAAATCGCCACACTGCCCAGGGATAATTTCAGACTGACCATGTGCGAGGCTAATGTTATTTCCTCACCGGCGATATAAAGACGTTTTTCTAATTTCATAGGCCCGTTTCTTCTGCATCTTTAAGCGCCTGTTGATGGCGAGTATTTTGCTCCTGCGTAGCTTTTGTCTGCTCTTTTTTACGGTTTTCTTTCTGCTCAGCAACGCCGTTATACTCACGCAGTTCAAAAGAAACATTCCAGGCTAATAAGCTGTCATGCTCAGTGGCATTAATACTGCCGGTGAATTTTGCCTGCCTGATTTTTAATGCAAGCGCCAATACATTACCCACACGGTAAACCTGGCGGTTATCATGTTTATCCTTTGCCGAGGCGAGTTGATACAGCAGGGTTAATATCCATAAGGATTTAAACGGAATAATCCCGGCAACGGATAGTTTCTTACCTTTATCCCCCTGCTCTGCCGTATCCGTGCCCGATGACTGCCCGCTCATGTCCTGGTCTTTAAGCTCCATTGACATGCCCACTGTCATGGCGTCGAGCTTTACGATTATTCCGTTTAAGCTGAGCATAATAACTCCTCAAAGAATGTCAGTGGTGCGGCACTAAGCAGTAAACTGGCAATGGTATGTTGATTATTACCCGGTGCCGACGCTTGGCTTAACTGGGCGGCAATACTTTCCGTGCTTCCACTGAGAGACATACTCCAAACGCTGCCGGTCAGGTTTTTCAGTGCGTTAACGGCCTCGCTTATTTCTGCCAGCTTGCTGGCACGCTTAGTAGCTAAGACTTGTAATTTATCAATGACGTGATTTTTATCGTGGGCTAATGATTCAAGCGTCGCAACCTGCGCCCCTTGGTAATACAAGGTTTCTCGAAGAGGGCTCGCGTGTAAACTGCCTGCCGGTTTAAAGCGGGGCTGGCTAATAGATGCAGGCTGAAATAACTTATCCACTGATTGTGTGGATAACGCAGTGGACTGTCTGGCGACTTGTCCCCAATCAGGTAAAGGGAATACGCTCACCAGGTTATTTAAGACAGACGCAAACTGATTTAACTGCGATTCACTGACCATAACAGCAACACAATAAAGTTGCCCTGCAGGGCGGTTTTTATCAACCTGGTCACGCAGTTTAGCAGCCAAACAGCTAACCGCTTGTTGTGGATTAAGGTAAGCACCGGACGCCTGCTGATCACCGACTTGAAACTGATAAGGTGAAGCTGTTAATACTACCCCTTGAGTTAATAACAAATCTAAATCATCGCGAAGCCCTAGCAATGCTTGTGCCTCAACGCTTAACGGGTGGCGCGTGTAATTCGCATCACTGATTAAAGGCGTTAACCGAGCAGTGGCCTCATCCATTATTGTACCAACTTCTGTGGTCACCGTTTCAGCATCCGTTTGAATAGACTGAGCAACGCTTGGCCATGTGAGTGGTGAGTTAACCCAGTTCATGCTATCTCCGGTAAAACCGGCCTGCCGCACTCAGGAAAATCATCTTGGAGCAGGTATTCATGAAGTAATTTACGCGCCATTAATAACGCGTAATATTCCCTTTTGCTATAACGGGTAATGCGCAAAGCTGCATACTTATCTGGAATGTGTTTATCTTGAAGATAAGCGTTTAACATCTGCTGGATTACTGTTAACTGCGCAGTCTGCCACTCTTTTTCTTTTTTAATCCACACAGGCCGGTGGCGTATTTTGTCATATAGCCAGGTGCCGGTGATCTCATCCCAGGAATCAAACTCTTCTCGCTCAAGTAACGTATGCGTATCAGGAATAGGGCCTATCTTTTCAATTAAATAATCTTCCCCTCTATCACGGCTTTTTGCATAGGCCATTTTCCCACGGTGGTCTTCTATTAATACCCACCCCTGCATTATCAATCGAGCAACAACCCCTTCAGATACTTCCGGTGGCGGCGTAAATGTATGATTATCAGGTAAATCAAAATTAAAATCACTGACTAACAGCTCATTGGCTTTACGGTCCCAATAGGATTTACCCAGCTCAATATCATAAACCGTCCATTGCTCATCTTGATAGAGAACGGTTTGAGTATCACTATCATGACGTGGAGGCGCTTCTGTAATAGCACCTTCAGGATAATAACCATCGGGCTCACCGATATAGTGCTTTTGGCCATGTTCGCTGTAAAACTCAAAGAATGTTTTATCTTCAATCTCATCCTCCCATGACTGCTTACCAACATTGTATCTAGCCGTCATGCCCGTTTTTGAAGGTGTATATATATCTTGAATACAGTCTGCCCCCAATGACGTACCAGCCACTACATACTCATCTTGGTTTTGAATCCACCATCCACTTAACGCGATACGGGAAACCGACACCACCGCTGATTCATTAAAAAATACTGTCATTATACTAGCCTCACTATCCAGTTGAATTTACGGTTTTTGATGGTGTTTTCTGTGCTGCCGAATGATGCAATCAACAGGGTATGCGCATGAGAGCCAATGGGAATACTATGCGTATGTCCAGAGTGCGAGCTACTGGCAATAAAGCTGCCACTCGATAATTCAGTTTCTTGTACGTAGCCACCCATTCCATTGTCATCATTCCCACCGGTCATAGAATGTAAGTGGGCTCCGTCAAGCTCAGCCTCTTTAGTGCCGACATCAGTGCTGCCGACTGTTGAGCCCTCATGAGTATGGGAAATAACCTGATCTGCTTCATAAGCAAGCACTAGCTCTTCATCGGTTTTACCGACAACAGCAAGCCCCCTCATATCATCTAAAATACCAGTGGGGTAAGCCTCAGCAGTTTCAGGGTAAAGGTCAACATCAAATGCCTGCCCTTTCATCACGACAAAACCCTCCGGCGGTGTATCCGTTGGCCACGGCAGAGGGACACCGACAGGGCAAGCTGAAGAGCTCGCCAAGTCATAGGCAGCTTTCACTGCGCTGGGAGTGGCGGCTAAGACCGTACTTGTTGAGCTAATGGAGGTCGATAACTGCACCGCTCCTTTTTCTGTCGTTGATGCATCAGCAATTGACAGCGTTCGGTCAGCAGATAAATCACCGCCTCCCAGCAATGGACTGGTTGTGGCGATAGTGACTGTCTGCGCGACTTTACCGGCGGCGAGGTCGTAAGCGGATTTAACCGCACTTGGTGTGGCCGCTAAGGCAGTGCTTGTAGAATCAATGGCAGTCGATAACTGTGTGGCGCCATAAACTGTGGTGCTGGCAACCACATAAGTCCATTTTTCATTCGCAACACCTAGCGCTTCAACGCCTTTGTCATAGGCCGTTTTTACCGCCGTGGCAGTAGCGCTTAATATACTTGAGACTGTCGACACGGAATCGCTCAACTGCACCGCACCTTTCTGCTCAGTAGTACCGTCATCAATTGACAAGGTTCGGTCAGTAGATAAATCACCACCTCCTTGTAATGGGCTGGTTGTTGCAATAGTTGTTGTTTGACCCGCTTGACCGGCGGCAAGGTCATAAGCGGATTTAACTGCAGTCGCTGTCGCTCCCAAGGTACTCGATACTGTCGATACTGAATCAGTTAACTGCACCGCACCTTTTTGCGCAGTTGTACCGTCATCAATTGACAGAGTTCGGTCAGCAGATAAATCCCCGCCCCCTTGTAACGGGCTGGTTGTTGCAATAGTTCGACCAGCAAAGGCTTCACTGATTTTGTTAGCAATGCCGCGCCAGAACTGCGCTAGTTTCACATGCTTACTCTCGATTGACTCCTCATCAATATCACTGTCAGTGGCAGCGTTATCCTGCCGTTCGAACGAAGGGGAGCCACCTAAAAAACGTGTATCGGTGATATTGCCTTCTTCATCAATCTCAGCAATGTGCGTCACGTAATGCGCATATCCATCTTCATCAATATAATCAACCAGATCGTCTGTCGATGAAATAAGTTTAACCACAGTGCCCCACTGACTGGTCACCAGCCCCTGCCAGCTGGCATCCACATAAATTCTGCTGGGCATTAACACATCAATAATAGGCATATCGGTTTTACTAGCGCAGCGCAGGCCCCCTACATACCCGACACCTTTCGTGGCGGTGTAAACCGTTAGTGCATTGTCCGTCACCTCTTTTTTAGTTACCTTAAATCCGTCATTGATAAAGGAAGCAGCGTAATAATGGTCAACATTGCTTAAACGCGCAGCGTCATCGATACCGAACAGGCGTGCGGTAAAATCAATCTGCCAAGTGGATGCATCAACATGAATTTCAGTCAGCTGTTTTGCGCCGCTATAACTCATCATGATTGAGCGGGTGATGGCATTACCGTTCTGCTCACCGATAATCGTTTTTAGTTTATGAACGATCGGGATATGACTGATAGCAGCCAGTACGTCTGAGCTTTTATTGCGCAGTCCAATCCAGTTAAAATCAAAGTCGCCGATGCTGGTATCCATTATTAATGAATAAACCACCGCATTAGGATTGACATAACCTGTCTGGCTGACATCACTGATAAATACAATATGCTCTTCATCCGGCAGCCCTTCTTCTGGGTCAACCGGCACGCTCGGATCTTGCCCTGGTATATTGGCCAGTACAAACTCATCAAGTATAACCGGCAGGCCTAATGCTTCCTGCTCCGCTTTATACGCTTCAAACGCAAGTGTAATAATGGTGTTTGACATGCTCTTCCTCTACTTTGCTATTCTTCTAATATTGCGACGTGGCATTGATGATCCCAATCCATCGGTGCCACGCTCATTTCTAGGCAAACCGGAGCAATCACTTCAAATTCATAGCGCCGACATGTTCGTCCGTAACTCCTGATAATTTCATCCAATAAAGCAGCATCTTCGGTCAGCTGAGAATCATCAACACGTATTGAGATAATGTCCCAGTCACGCCCAGGTAACCGCTCATCAATTTCAATAAAGCCCACGCCTAAACGCTCAAAAATCTGAATAAATCCGGCAACACTACCGGCATCTTTAGCATTAACGACCGCATATTTAACCCGAATACGAAACAGGGAAAGCGGCTCATCCTCAAAACGGCTGATATCTCTGTCCCACGCCATTAAATTAAGCATGGATTCACTGCAGGTTAATGCATCCGCCTGATGCAATGGGAAGAGCAGCCAGCCATTGATTAAACGAAAAAACTGATGAACACCTTTTGATAAAAAGTACGGCTCGACTAACTGCGGTGATATGGTTTTGCCGTCCTGCCACCATGGAATAATGCTTTTGGGTAATATCGGCAGTTTCTTTAACATTACATCTCCTCGCTAACAGATAAAGTGCTTAGCCTCGGCTGCTCTAGCGCGCTGATAATGTCCTGCTGCACTTCGCCGTCAACGATGAATAATATTGATGTAACAGGCGCCATCGCATTGTGAATTTCACGGCCCATCTGCGATAAACTAAAACGGCTAAGCGGCAGCGTGCGGGTCATATCAGTAAAGCCCTCTGTTTCACGAAAAGCAGCACGAATGCGCTGCTCAACTTCCGTGAGTTGAATAATGGTTTCCTGCTCTGTTAAATTTTCAACCAGTACCACGGTCGCCGTCACTTCATGGTATTTATCCGGGATAGCCTCACAAATCATGATATCGCCGTGCCCGTGGTGGCCATCATTCATAATATGCTGATTCAGTTCATCAAGTGTCGCTTGGGGTGTTTCCCCTACTTCCATTAAAATATAAGCAATGGCAGAGCCTGGCGTAATATCGCCGGTGTTTAAAAAGAAAACATGATCGCTTCTAATACCGGCCACACTGGCAATAATGGAGCGGTAGGCATCATCAATATGCCAGCTTCCGGCACTGGTAAAGGCATTCTGAAGTCTCAGTGCCAATGCCTCATCGGTTTCAGCGTTCGCGCCCAGGCGGGTTATCCAGTCAGCTTCATTAACCGCGGCGATAATGCCAGGGAGCTCTACGGGAATAATATTAAAATACCCCGCCGGTAAGTTATATGCACTGCCGGCCTCTACTGCCTGTGTCAGTACCTCGCCGGTAAGTTGCCCTGCATCAACCACCGTGTCGCTTAACACCTGCACCTGGTATATCACCCCGTCAATCGGTAGCGTTTGAATAATTGCCCCTTGCACAATCGTCACGGCATCATCTGCATTAGCTTTAGTAAAAGTGATATTCCCCTGCGTTTTTTCCGCTTCTTTTACGCTGACGTTAAGCTCCCAGGCTTTAAGCTCAAGTGCCCACCGCGCTGCAGTGGCGACAAACATATTCGGCAGTACAAAACCGGCTAACAACCCTCGGACAAGCCACACCGCAGGCGTGACAACAGCCGCCCGTACCCAACTCCAAAACGGCGACATCTGCGAGTCATTAGAAAGGTGACAGCCTGCATCAACCACTTCTGTCTGCAACTTTTCTGCAAGCGCCTCGGCGCTGGTCGGAATACCAGCCTCATTTAATATCTGCTCAAAATCAGCGTCTGGTCGTTGATTCATCTGTTAACCCTTATTTCCCCAGTCGGCCCATATTCATAGGCATCGGCTGTTAATATTATTTCGCCGGCTTGCCGCTCCGTGGCCGTTGCACTACCGGGCGTGATACGAATATCCAGCTCGGTTAACTGCTCTATCTGCACCAGTACATCAGCCCGTAAGGCCGGGTTTCTTTCACCAATTAATTCACGGGCGAGTCCCGACTCCATAATGGCGTGTTTAATATCCTGCGAGATGCTGTACAAATCACTGCATTCCAACGGCTGCTGTCCCGCATCTATTTCCCAGCCGCCATTCATTACTTGTAAATCAATGTACTTTTTATCCGGCATTGAGTTCATCCCACTGCGCTAACTGATCCGGTGTAAATGCATTTTGTGTGGTGATAAACACATCGCCATACTGGCGCGTGACCGTTGGTTTAGCTTTATTAACGGTCGTGACATTGGATACCATCCCTTGAGGTAACTGTGTTTGATTTTGCGGCAGCTGATAAGGCGTAACACTAGGCAGTGACTCATCAGAAGTTAACGAGGTATTTTCAAAGGCAGGCATTGCGTCCATGGTATCCACCACCGGCGACGTGACATTCACCGCTTGAATCTGCTGGGCAATATCAACATCAGGGGTGCCAGGCTGCGCGAACGACGACATTTCAGACGCTGACGGCATCACAGGCACTTCAGGGATAAGCGGTATTTTTGGTGTTTCAGGCATGAACGGCTGTGCAGTGTTTTCCATCATTGGCACAGTTTCAGGCGCCGTAAAAGACAACATGGGAGGCACTTCACCGGCCTTTATCTGACTAGCTGATGTCAACGCAGGCGCTTCAAGCTCCGGTGAATCAATTGAGGCCATGGCAGGGCTTAGCGGGGGAAGCTCTGTCTGCGTGACCATTGATAACATGGCGGGTATCTCTGTGGTTTGCGCTTGTTTTTCAATATCAATACCAGGTGCCTGCGGCAACTCGCCCGCTTTAAAGTCGATATCAACACCCGGCACTTTATTAAGCATACTGATAACCCAGTCAAT
Source organism: Psychromonas ossibalaenae ATCC BAA-1528 (assembly GCF_000381745.1). Classification (GTDB taxonomy): domain Bacteria; phylum Pseudomonadota; class Gammaproteobacteria; order Enterobacterales; family Psychromonadaceae; genus Psychromonas; species Psychromonas ossibalaenae. Next base: position 44,785 of record NZ_KB906989.1, read on the forward strand.
GGTATCTGCTAAGTATTTGAAAACCGCAGTATCACCAAACGAGGCTTTAAGCTCATCCCACCAGTAAATGGCCGCACCTACGATGGCTATCAAAGCAACAAATCCTGCCACTACCCAGGTGATGGGGCTAGCCCATAATGCAGCGTTAAATAACCAGGCTGATGCGGTCATTAAAATGGTTTGAATGCGAAGCAGTTTAAAGACGCCGCTTAATGCCGTCATTGTCAGTGCCCAGCCGGCTGACATCATCTGCCCGATACCCATAGCAAGCGACAACACTGCCACCACACCCGCAAGGGAAATACCAGCAATGGCTGCATACCCCATGATTTCACCTAATATCGGGAATTCATGGATCCAGGTAGTCAGCACCGTAATACCATCAATCATTGATGCAACAAGCGTATTGATTGACGGTAGTACAGCGCCAAACACAGAAGCGCGCACCGCAAAGAAAACAGCCTCTAAACGTTCCCACTGGTCAGTCATGGACGCAGCCATTTCTTCGGCTTTGCTCATTCCCTGAACCTGCCCTAATGCGTCAATGTTTTGAGCAAGACCTGCGGTATCTGCCATCAGCAGTTTAATCATGCCAACGGCTTCCTGCGTGCCGAATGCCTTAGTCAGCTCTGCTGATTCAGCCACACTGATAGTCTCGCCATAACGTCCCTTTAACTGTTCTAAAATATCAATCATCGGCAGCATCTGTCCCTGGCTGTCCGTAAAGCTCATGTTTAATTCATCTTGCGCTTTGGCAACACCATTTAAAAATGCACGGTATTTTGTGCCTGCTTCACTGCCTGACATGGTCGCTTGTAATGTACCAAGTATCGCCATCTGCTCGTTCATGCCGATACCCACAGAAGTCGCTTCTGCGCCAATACTGGTAAATGCACTGCTCATCTCAGCGCCTGTTGTTTTAAACATCTGCACCGCACTGGCCGTCATGCCGGCAACCTGCTCAACCCATTCCCCCCTCCCCATTTCTGCAGCTTGATTTTTAAAGATGCCGTACATGGTGCCCATGTAATTGGTAATGGTGCCCGTATCCGCTTTAGTCGCGGCCGCCAGTACCCCTGATGCTTTTGTAAATTGTGATAACTCATCACCGCTAAGCCCTGCAATGGCAGATTGAATATCATAGGAAGCAGCGACAAACTCTTCAGCGGATTTACCGTATTCGACAGAGAAATCAAGCGCCGTCGCCTGCAGCTGCTTTAATGCTGCATCGGTCACCCCCAACGATTTGACCTCCCCAATTTTTCTGTCCATTTCAATGGCCGGCATTAATGCATTTTGAATAGCAAAGCCTGCCGCCACCAAACCTGCACCACCACTGGCCATATTAGCCATGCCCTGACGACCGGCATCAACAGTGGTCTGCATTTGCGCAGTGATCCCCTGCAGAGGTTTAGTTACCTGGTCAATCAGTGCCACGGTCATTAACAATCTGTCTTGAAAACTCATTTTTTAAATAATTTTCCTATGGCATTAGCGACGGCTATTTCTTGGCGTTTATAAAGGTGTGTGTCTAACCACATGGCGCGAGCAAGGTTTTGCGGCTGGTCATCCTCATTGGGCAGAAGATGACGACGCAGGGTGAGAGCTTGTTCATAAGGGTTTTTATCAATTCGCCCCACCCGCTCGGTTAGTTTTTTAAGCTAACCTTAATACCGCCCTTAGCACCTTTGTTAACTTCCATGAACAGCTCCATGATTAATCCAGGTACCGTGTCTAATAGTTCAATTAACGTGTCTTTCTGCAAACTGTCGACCGTACGCGTTAAGAAGGTATACGCCGGGGCGACTTTGTTATCCGGCATGAGCTCATTGGTGTAGTTGTTATGGTCAGTTACGGTAGGCGTGAAGTTAAGCTCAGTACTGCCGACTCTGACGACGATAATTTTTTTTGCTGTATTTACTGGTTTCATGCGTTCTCTCTTCTGTTTAATGTTTCATAAATTCGGTTAAATCCCGTTTCCATCTGACGCTCTAGGCGCTCTGCATGGTCTTTGAACTCATCTTTCGTCACGTAGCTTTCTGCTACATGTGTTTTAAACTCAGATATTTCTTTGTTTAATGAAAAAAACTTAGCAATTAATGTGGTCATCAATACCGTGACAAACATCGCCACAGCGATAAATGCTTTGATTACCGTCGGATCCATCACGTCTCCTTTTGTGGCTGGGTTAAAGGCACTTCTTTTAGCCGTTTTCCCTGCAGTGATAAAACGATGTCGTCTACAGTTCCCTGCACAACATCATTGGAAGATAAGCTTTTTAAGGTTTCTAGCCCCCCAATAATCAGGCGGGTAACAAAGCGTTCAGCCATCACATTCCACGCCATTTTAAACAGCATTCCCTGCAGAATTTCCCAGATTGTTTTACCTAAAATAGAGATTAAAAAATGCATATTGACTCCTTACTAATCTTTGATAATGGTTAATTGCGCAGGCAAGCCGCCAAGCTCATTCATGAGCACATCAAAAGCATCGCCTGAATGCGTCACACACCATTCATCATCCAAAAATCCAAAATCAAGCCCCGGTGACAGACAACCAAGCAACTCTGAGGGTTTATTGGCCGGGTGAATCAGGCAGGCAGTACGCAGACTTGGTCCGTCAATCGTCACGCCTAATGTAGCGGCAACCAGCGCATAACAGTCGCCATACTTAGGGCTGTTATGCGGCACGATTAAATAACTTCCCTCCGGTACACAGGATTTAAAGGGCTCGTTATTACGCCATTCTCGCTCAACCATGCGACAGACTTTGCTGCTGTCTGCGCGGTGCATCGTTGAGTAAGTCCCGTGCTCAAAGTAACGCCGTTTTAAAATAAAATGTTTCATCAAATCCCCTGCTCGGACAGCGACTGACAGCTAACACATAACTGACAACCTGGTACTGCAAACCGGCGGGCTGCCGGGATAGCTTCATCGCACAAAGTGCAGTTGTGTGCACTGGTAATAAATGTGTTTTTACTGCTCTGTTGATGACGATTAATGAGCCTTTGTGTCTGGGCCATTTCATGCTCACTGGCGCGGTCTAAATCATCCATATTTAAAAGAGGCCCCGCGTATCATTTTCACTCAAATAGGGAATACCGTTAATACTGACAAAATGCGGACTGGTGACAAAGCCTTTGAGTTTACGGGTGGTTTTATCCGCGCTTTCAGGATCAACACTGATTAAATCTGAGATAACCAGTTTCACGCCGTACAGCTCAACCTTGTCTTCATCGCTGCCGTTGTTTGCATAGAACTGGCAGTCATGCGGGGCAATTTCCCGCCAGCTTCCTGCCTCGCGGGCCTTTTGCTGGAGCTTACGAAAGTTGTTTAAATCCAGCTCATATTCTGTTTCACACTGGGCGCTGCCGTCGGTGTAACCATCTGTTACCCCGCGAGTCAGTGCCACGGCCGATTCATCACTAATGGTGGCCGTCGCCGACTTCACATGCACCATGACGCCAAGAATCGTGACGTCAAAATTACGACCGGTAAATCTCGCAGTCATCGGTTATTCTCCTATCCGTTGATTAAGCATGATGCCCACGGTAATTTTCACCGGGCATTCATAAGGGGTGACAGCCATTAGAATTTCTATTTCTTCGCTGTTAATCCAGGTGATAGTAATGTCCTCATCCAGAGGCGGTTTAATCTCGCCTGGAAATACATAATCACCAATGATGGTACTGACCGACATCTCACGTAAATCCTGGCTGAAATACAGTTTTGCAGAGGCGATACTGCCGGGGGTGGAATTAAGCTCTCGGTCTCCTAAGCGCGCAATAGCTCGGATGCGGACTTTACGGGCAGCCTTCATTGCAACGCGGATATGGCGGATATCTTGAAAATCCCCGCCGGCCACATCAAGCGTGCGCCCTGTTGTCCAGTACTGGCCGTCATAGTCTGGATACCACATCGGTACCGCATAACGGTTTGATTCGAGTGTTTTTAAATAGGCAAGCTCTAACGGCGCCCCGTCAACATCAACGGCAAGCTCTGTGCTGCCTAATACACTGCCGGTTTTAACGCGAGCTGGAGAATCGGCAATGGATACTTCTTGATTGGCTAAGCGACCGGCATAAATGCCAATGGTTGAACTGTCGGTATGTACCAGCGGGACAACCGTCACGTATTCACTGGCCACCGAATCCTGCATGGAGACAGTAGCAGTTACCCACTGCGACCAGGTCTGCCCGCTCTCATCACTGGTATCAATGTAAGGGCAGCAGCAGATAGCGAAAGTTTCGCGGCCAAGTTTGGCTTTTAATTCATTGCGTAAAGCGGCTGCATCTTCAAAGAGCTTTTTATCTTCCGCTGGAAAGTCTAAAACAAAGGCCTCAAAGCTCGATGTTTCATTGGCTTTACTGACCGCATCCTGCCAGTTATCCCCCTCTTTTAAAATCATGACGCCAGCGGTCCAGCCTTGCTTGCCGTTAAGCTGCGCTGCTTTCATCGTGGTCATCAATGAGCACCCCGCATCACTCAGGGCTTCATCTAAATCACTGCTGTTATCAACCATGATAAGGTCGCGTTTTGCCCCTTCGTTTACATCACCGTAGCCGACAAATAAAAAATGAAATTCAACGCCCGGGATTGACCCGTTCATCATATTAGATATGTTAATAATAACTTCTGGAAACGCCATTGCTTTGCTCCTGTTTAACTATATTCGTTACTGCCTGCCGTAATTCAGACTCTGGAAAGCACGTCCCCATGCTTTAGTGGTTCTTTCTCTATCGGCCCCTAAAAAGCGGCGTGACGGTGTTTTTATCTGCCAGCTTTTTTTATGAGGCGGCATTAACCCCCTATCCCGCAGGTAACCAAATGCCCCCTGCACCTCTTCGGTAGTGAAGTTCTCAACCATAAACTTAACCGTGGGGACTCTTTTCTTTCCCCTTGGGGCATTAGGATTCATGCGCCTTGCGTATATTTCATACCCCAGTGCTTTAAGTGTTTTAGCCTGCGCTCTTGAGCACCCTTCAGGTTGATTCTTTTTATAATGGTCCCTATCAGCCTTTGCCGTGACTGTGCTTCCTTTGCTGTGCCGGCTGCCGACCACGCCTGCATGTACCCGGTAATTACCTCTTTTAAGCGTGATATCAGCATGATTTTCATCAGAGCTGCCGCTGACGATAATGTGCTGGCGCAGACCAAGGAGCATTTTAGGCTTTCGCTTAGTGCGCCTTTTCTGCCTTTTAGCCCACTTACTGCCCTCCGGCGTCTGCTGGCGTGTAATGTTCTGCCTGGAGGCTGTCGCTATATTGGCTGCCACGCGCCTAAGCAGGCGCTTTCTCTTTTGTGGGGGAAGCGCTATCGCTTTAGCAATGTTTTCTACCTGTTTTAATGTCTTCTTATTAAAACTAATTTTTATCATGATGGCGTTTGTGTATTAGCTATCACCACATCACCATGCACTGCTGTCCATATCTCATAAGGTGCTAAAGACCAGCGACTGCCCTGCCAGTAAATTGGCCCTGCATCATCGGGCACCACCATCACCGGCTCAATAAATTCAATCTCTAAATGCATCAACACAGTGGTTTCACTCTCAGATTCCACATCAAAAACCGGATCGTTTAATTCAAACTCATCACGGTGCTGGTCGTTGTCCATTATCCAGGCCATGACGTTGGCAATAATCACCGCCGGGTCAACCTGCTGAAAGGGAAACCGCTCAAACGTAAATAACGCGCTGTAGGAGATATAGCCAATATCGTGGCCACGGCCTTGGTTTTTAGCGCCTATTAGCATCTCTACATCTTCCATCCAGCATTCAATATGTTTGTGCTGGCGCTCAGGTGTCACTTTTTTAAGGTGCCCCAATAACCCCTGCAGGTAATAACCGGCATCTGTTTGGCTTAATGGCGAACTCATAACAGCGCTACCCCTGCTCTGCCTTCTCCTTTTATCGCCCGAACATGCTGCTGGCTTTCCGTTAATAGTTGGTCGCGCATGTCGATATGACTGGTTGCAACGTTCTCACCCGCATCCTTCATCTGCGTGGTGGCATATTCAGGTAATAACTCTGATTTTGTGCGGGCAAATACCGCTTTCTCATACAAGATAACCAGCAGGTTTTTATCACCGATTTTCGGCTGACCGACCACGTCCTCGGCTTTTTCAATACCTGTGGCTTGATAAGCTGTTTTGACCTTGACCAGCTCAATATTAATCTGGGCAATGGAAGCTGCGACTGAATAAGCGATAGACTCTTTGTCCATTTCCAGCGGTACACCACGGCGTTTTTCAAAGTCGCCCGCGTTTAAATCCGGCCAGAAACCATCATTTTCGATAACAGTGTCTTGATATTCCGGTTTTACCTGGCCGTTAAACATATCCATTTCCCTAATAAGTGCGCCTCTGGCCACTGGCTTAAGGATTAAGCATCGTCATTAATGGCGTGCTCATCCTCGCCAGCCGAGGCGCGGTGGCGTAGGAGCTTTTACAATACGAATTTACAAGTTCGTGCCGTCGATTAAGGCGCGCATGCGCTGCTCAATTTTATCCAGGTGCGTAGTAACTTGTGCTTTCGGGCTTTGGTTTTCAGCTTCAATTAATAACGCTTTTGCTTTTTCGAGTGTTTCAATATCCCCCACTGAAGACGCCTTGGCTTTGCCGGTTTCATCACGCAGTAACTGCAGACCGGCAAACTTGTACCACTTGGCCGTTAACTGCTCATTGATGCGCCACTCTGTTCGAACCTTGTCAAACACCTGGCTAAAGAACGGCTCGATTGCATGGCCTTGTGCCGACATACGCTCACACCATTTCAATACTTCATCACTACAGAACGTGGCAAAGTCGCGTTTAAACCGCTGTGGTGTATCAAGCTCTCGCTCAATCGCTTTATCACACCAGTTAATCGCCGTTTCTAAATCGTCGATATCAAATAACCAAACAATCATGATGGCGAATAACGGGTTATCAAAACGCGCATCGCTTGCGATATATTGCTCAACTGCCATGCGGTACTTAGGCACCAACACATCACGTTTATGTGTCACTTTGTCTTCAAGGCGGTTAAAGCCTTTTAGTTCTTTTTCATCATTCGCGAGTTCAGCGAGTAACAGGTGCAGGCTTTTAGGCTCTGCCCCGCAAGGCTGATGGTGACCTTGTTCACTCTGCTGTTTTAATTTATTGTGACGTTGACGCCTGATTGCACTGACCATAAAAACTCCTATTCGTCCGGCGGTGTAACAGGCCCGATAACAACCTCTTCAATAGCAGCGAATTTATCAAAATCGCCTACGGCATAACCTTCCATGCGCAGGTATGAAGACTCATATTGCTTGCGGTCTTCTTCATTACGCGACTTGCGCCACTGCGTGCCTTTCTGCGTTAAAATCTGCAGGTTCTTTAAGGAGGTTACCCAAATAGCCGTCGCTGGAAAAAATGGCGGTGTGTAGGCTTTTTTACCGTCAATCGTTTTAGCCAGTGACTGTGCTGCTTTATGCTCCGTCGGTGTATTAGCGGATTCCAGTAAGCGGTGCGACTCAGCCGCCACTAAATCACGGCCGACCAGGACGACTAAATCGGGATCCCCTTGATACACTTCATGAATAACGTTATTCACTAAATCGTTCACCACGGAGTCCAGGTTCTTATAGGAATCTTCAGTCTCGCCGGTGGCATCAAGCACGACAGAATCAATCACTTGCCCAGGCGCTTTTTCTTTCACAATGGTTAACCAGCCTTTGTTGACATCTTGACCAAGCGGGTTATTTTCAGGATCGGTTGTCTCAGCAACACTGGTACCGTTAAAACCAATTCTGAGCATGTCGAGTGCGAAGTTACGCGTAATAGAGGCATTCATTAACTTAACGAATTCACCGGCATTACCCGCGTTCGCCCACTGCGTTAAGGTGACCCAGGTAACCGCCGCCCCAGAGTCCGTTTCAACGAGTAGATAAGTATTACCGTCAATGCCCAGCTGAGCAGTAAAACGGCCGTTCTTTTTACGACCGGTTAAAAGTCCACCGGTACCCACATCAACCACCTGACCGGTAATTTGGTCAACTGAAATCATAGAAATGCTTGATAAAAAACCATCAGAATACTGAATCGCCTGACGCAGTTTTGTTTCCATCGGCGGGGTAACTGAAAACTGTTTCGTTACATCGATAACACCGGCAGCTTGTGCCAGAGCAACGGAGTATTCATTTAAATATTTACTGGCTAATGCATTAAACATTAAATTGCCTCCACGTTGGTTTCACCGGCACCTTCACCACCAGGTCGTTGACCAGGTACTTCGGTTGACAGCTCATTGAACTTTGTTTCTAACCCATTCACTTTTTCAGTTAGCGGCTTAAGCTGTTTGGCAAGCTCGCTGCTGAACTGCGCTGCTGAAAACGCTTGTGGCTTTTCTTCTGCAGGCGTTTCAGTTTCAGCCACGGCTTCGGTCTGACTGAATTTTTGATTTAACTCAGCCAGTAAATTTGTTTTAAATTCACTGAAATGCATCTGCATCTCTTGTGCTAATTCTTCTTTAGTCACGTCGGTTTCCTCTGGTTCAGGGATTGTTTGGTCTTCCGGCAGCGAGCCACCAGACTGGAAATATTGAGCGAGGGTGGCAATGGCTTTAGTGATTGGATTTTGTTGAGAGAAGCATTCTGAGAATTCAATCTCTTCGAGTTGGCTGCACTCAATGTTTTTTTCATCACCGCTGCCTGTTGAGAATTTCAAACGGGTTGTGCCTGTTGATGCTGGGGAGTCCGTCACCGCAAGCCCCATTAAGTAACACGTCCCCTGGCCTTTATAATCAGGATTAGGCTCGATGGAGGTAAACAGCTTCTGCTCATTCGCGTTAGCTTTTAAAAGATGAGTATTCGGCGTAATTTTGGCAAAGAGGCGTAATTTACCGCTTCGCTTTTCAGCCTTTAACTGCTCAACAACACCCCAGTTATTCCCCTCGAATTTCCCCCAGTTTGAACGTTGGTGCTCCGGCCAGATTAATGCGCTGTACTCATCATGCGAATAAGTATCAGCCATTTCATTAATCCAGTTAGCAGTGATAGCACGACCGTCAACGGTTGCCCCTTCTGTTGCTACTATTTTCCAGTCACTCTTTTTTGCCATTACCCTGGGCTGCCTTTTTAAAATTGATGTCAGTCAATGTCTCTTTGTAAGGGCAACAATACGCCTTTGAACGGGGCTGGTCAGTCACGGCGCTTCCGACAAATTCCGATTTAACCGTTCTCGGAATTAATCGGAATTTTCTTTAAATATTTGGGGTTTTTCGGGGGGTATGATGAAGACAAATACATTAATAAAGAGTGAAAATGGCCTATTCCCCGGAAATAAAACAAGCGGCAAGAGCGTTATATTTAAAAGCCTGGACACCAAAAGAAATAGCCAAAGAGCTGTCCCTTGCCAATGAGCGTATTGTTTATTTCTGGGCGGATAAGTACGGCTGGCGTGATATGCTGCGAGAGCATACGGTGGATGAAGCTATCTCTACCCGCATTCAAGCATTACTTGAGATTCCAGAGCCCACTAAACCACAATTAGATTTGTTAGACCGTTTAATCGGTCATCATGTGAAGCTAAAAAAACAGCGTAAGCAGGATGAAAAACCAAGTGGTGATAATGACCATCAAGCCAGCAGTAAACCCAATAAATCTAACCGTGGAAAGTCATCGAATAACGACAAGAAAAAGAAGAAAGGCAAAAATAACATTGAGCATATAGCGACTGATAATTTTAATGGTTGGAATGCCTCTTTATTTAAGTACCAGATAAAAATGCGCAATAACATCGGTCAGCGCATTCGTAACATCCTTAAATCCAGGCAGATTGGTGCCACCTATTATTTCAGCGGTGAAGCCTTAGAAGATGCGATTTTAACCGGTGATAATCAGATATTTCTTTCCGCATCACGCAACCAGGCGGAAGTGTTCCGCAGTTATATTATTGCCATCGCCAAAGAGTTTTTAGATATTGAATTAACCGGTAACCCGATTATTTTATCCAACGGCGCTGAGCTGCGTTTCTTATCAACCAACAGTAAAACAGCGCAAAGCTACCACGGGCATGTGTATGTGGATGAGTACTTTTGGATCCCCAAATTTGAAGAATTAAACAAACTAGCCTCTGCCATGGCGACCCATAAAAACTGGCGTAAAACCTACTTTTCAACGCCCTCTTCAAAAACACATCAAGCCTATCCATTTTGGACCGGCGACAGCTGGCGACGCGGTAAAGACAGTCGCGCTAATATTGATTTCCCCACCTTCAAAGAGATGCAAGGTGGCATCGTGTGCCCGGATAGGCAATGGCGTTACATCGTCACTATTGAGGATGCACTCGAGGGTGGCTGTGCGTTATTTGATATTGATGAACTACGTGATGAATACAGCCATGCAGATTTTCAAAACCTGTTTATGTGTGTATTTGTCGACGGTGCAACATCCGTCTTTCAATTCTCACATCTTGAACGCTGTATGGTTGATATGGCGCATTGGCAGGATGTTAAACCCAATGACAAACGCCCCTTTGGTCATCGTGAAGTCTGGCTGGGGTACGATCCGTCACGTACCCGGGACAATGCCTGTTTAGTTGTTGTTGCCCCGCCGATTGTCGCCCCGGAAAAGTTTCGCGTGTTAGAAAAGCATTACTGGAAAGGCCTTAACTTTCAGTACCAGGTCGCGCAGATAGTCAACGTCTTTACGCGCTATAACGTCACCTATTTAGGCGTGGATACCACCGGTATCGGGGCCGGTGTTTGGGATTTAATCAGTAAAAAATACCCGCGGGAAGCCCACGCGATTCATTACAGCAACGAAAGTAAGAACCGCTTAGTCATGAAGATGATAGACGTCGTTGAAGGTAACCGCCTGCAGTATGACGCCGAGCATAAAGATATATCAATGGCGTTTATGGCAATCAAACGTGCGGCAACGCATTCTGGTAATGCCATGACGTTTAAAGCAGAGCGCAGTGAATTAACCGGCCATGCTGATGCTTTCTGGGCTATTTCACACGCACTCATTAATGAACCTTTGGATTATAACGACAAACCCAAATCAACATGGAAAACCGCCACATGACAGATATTCAAGTAACAACGACCGAGTCCCAAAATAATGAAAGCGTCATGTTCAGCTTTGGTGAGCCCGAGATAATGAACAAAGACTTCACTAACTATGAATACAGTGAGCTTTTTTACAATTATGCTGAAGATTATTGGGAGCCGCCGCTAGACCGAAAAGGACTCAATAAATTAACCAGGGCGAATGCTTATCACGGCTCTATTTTAATGGCACGACGAAACATGATTGCGGGCCGGTATCAAAAAGGCGGCATGACAAAGCAGCAGATGCAGTCCTGTGTACACGACTTTTTAGAATGCGGCGATGCCGGTATCCTTAAATTAAGAAATCACTTCGGTCAAGTTATCGGCCTGCACCCGCTGCCTTCAATGTATCTGCGCAAAAATAAAAAAGGCGATTTCTGGCTGCTTGAGCGTGATGATAAAAAACGTAAATACAAAAAAGAAGATGTGATTTTTATTAAGCAGTATGACCCGGTTCAACAGGTTTATGGCGGGCCCGATTATTTAGGCTGTGTGCAGTCAGCATTGTTAAGCAATGATGCCACCACTTTTAGGCGCCGTTATTACAAAAACGGGCTGCATATGGGCTTTATTTTCTATGCTACGGATCCGAATTTAAGCAAAGAGGATGAAGAAGATTTAAAAGAAAAAATGACATCAAGCCGAGGAGTCGGAAATTTTCGCTCTATGTTTGTGAACATTCCCAATGGTAAAGAAAAAGGTATTCAGCTGATCCCCGTTGGTGATATTGCCACCAAGGATGAATTTGAGAATATAAAAAACATTACCGCACAAGAAGTCCTCACCGGCCATCGCTTTCCTGTCGAACTGGCGGCCATTATACCTAATGGCGGTACACGTGGTGACCCAATCAAATTTAACTACGTGTATAACGAAAATGAAGTGATCCCCGCCTGCCAGATTTTAATGGACTCCATCAACAGTGACCCGGAAATCCCAAAACACCTGCAGTTTGAGTTTGATATAAGCAATGAAATGGCAGCCCCTGGTACAACAAGCTTAAATCAGTAAGTAAAAAAAGACCCCTACATCGTAGCAGAGGCCAAAGTAAGTGGCTACTAAAGACCACTTGCCTTAATGATAGACAATAATTATATTTAATCAAATAAACATCTTTGATTTTGATATATTTATATCTCAATTAGCGGTGATATTTTTGAAATAAAATGAAATTCTTGTTTAGGCCTGAAATTCTCTTCAGGCCCCATAAACACTGGCCTGCGCGATCCTTTTCAGATCTTGCAATTTCAACGAGATCTTTCCTAAAAAGCCACGGAAAATTTAAAATACATTACTTATCAGCACCTTAAATATAAACAAGCGATTTACTGACTGCATGTTTTTTCAAAAAACTGAAATTTATTTCAATTTACGAAATTTTATATCGGGCAAAATAAGCGTTTTTAAGCGATCTTTAAGATCGCAAAGCCCCGCACCATATAAGGTCTGAACACCCGTATGAGGTTACACTAGCCCCCTTAAATTTCATGAATTCAAAACTGAAAAAAAAACGCATCACAAACTGCGCAGGTGTGTGAGGGGTGTGCGTTTTCCGTGGCGTAGACTCTCCCTTCCGTGAGTCCGTCAGAATTATTTATAACATTTTTGGCGCGAGAATTTTGGAGGGTGCAGTCATTCGACGACTTAACCAGGGCGGTAAACAATGATGAGATATCAATACGTTATAGCTGTACATAAACACAGCGCATATCATATACTGGGGAGGTCAGTCAGTGAGGTGTCTTATGAGAATTCTTTGTCCGGAATGCGGTGAAAAAAGCAGTATCCAGAAGTCCAATAGAATATCGTTAGGGTATTCAGATTTATATTGTAGTTGTCATGACCCAGAATGTGGTCATTCCTTTGTTATGAACCTGTCGTTCAGTCACACATTAAGCCCGTCTGCTAAAACGTCTACCCAGTTAGCTTTTGAGTTATTAAAAACGTTAGCCCCCAGTCAGCAACAAGAGCTTAAAGCACAACTTTCTTTGCTTTAATAAACAACTTCCATTAAAAAGCCCACTTAATTGTGGGTAACACTGTTGTTAACGCCTCAAACACCGGTTTGGTAAAATTGGTGGCTTTTTTGGAACAAAAAAGATGATAGCTTTACCAAGTCCGCGTGCTTTGATTTGTTAAATTTATCGCGCTATACCCCAAATTTGTCCTTGAGGTGTTTGGCAAAAACACTGCGAGCCTTTTGATATTTGATTAAAAAGCTGACAAGGACCGTAATTCGTGGCGCAGAAAGTGGCGGGAAGAAATGGAGTAAAATCAAAATTCACCTTTCCGCATCTCGCTATTGTTTGAGCTCTTTCTAATCCTGAAGGGTAATTACCTTGCATATAAAGCCCCTGACTTGCAAACTGGCGAATTGTCCTGTCGAGATCGGCATAGTTCTTACTGCGACTCAACGCACGTGCTGCCCAGCAGTCAGACTGTAGCTCTTGATCCCTAGTGGCCCAGAACTGTGTTTTTCTAAACCACATTCCTTGAGGGGTAACATGACCATTCATGTGATGTCCACACTCATGCGCTAAAGTAAACACTCTAGACATACTCCAGTTACCTAAAACACTTGGATCTGCATATATAACCGGCCCTATCTGGTCAATTGACGCAGAAGCTCCTTGAGGATTACTTACAGAAATAACCCTAATACCACAAAATTGATCCCAACCAGAAAACATAGCAACTTGGGAGTTGGCTGTTGATGCAAAGAAACATGCCAATAGAAAAATAAATATAAAACTTCGAGCTTTCATTTTTATACCTCTATCTTATAAAGTTAAATTAGCTACCACAGTTTGCAGTGGCTCCAATCAGGAATTTTGACTGAGCAACCAACTGATTCTTAACTGGACTATTAGGGATTTGGGGTAATAGTAGCCTTACAGCATCAATTTTTTCTTTGGCTGCTTTACAATCTCCAAAGCCTACCTCCACCTGAGCCCACTGAAGATATGTGTTGGCGTTTGTCACTAATTTTTTAAATTCAATTTCTCCAGAAAATTTTGGGCCTAAATAAATATTGGCAGCTTCACCCATCATTTTTCTCGTTTCAATGACGTTTCCCTTTATCATATATATCCCTGCAACAGCCCTAAGCGATCCGGCGGCAATAGTGGAGTCCGTTGCTCTGGAATAACTCAAAAGATATGCCTCAAGTGCCTCGTCATACATATATGAACTGCTCAGTGCTTGGCCTATAGCCATATACTCAACATCCAAAACAGTATTTTTTCCAAATAAGCTACTTTCTAGTCTATTAATTACAGCGAGGGCCTGCTGGGATAAAATGGAGTTTTTGGTATTGTATTGAGCGGAAAGGGCTGAAATAGTATTAGAATCATTTGCATATTTTTTTGTGATTTCTGCGAAATCTTCATTCATTTTTACTATTTCGCTAATAATAGTTCTTAGCTCTATTCGTGACGCCAAATAGTCATCATGAGAACCTTTTATGTAAGACGTTAATGAAGTAAATACTGTAAAGACAAGTGCTACTAAGGGAATTAATATTGATACATTTCGATACCATAAAAGCTTTTCTTTTTTTTGAGTACTATCTGTTTCTGCTATTGTTGTAATATTATCTTCCATTTTCATTGACCCTTTCTTTATTTACGAAATTTAACATCTTATTAGACGAAATAATTCCATATTTACGGTGGGAACACGGAAAACAAGCAATACTGAAAATTAATAGTATCAAGCCTTGCCTTTTGCTTTAGTAAATGAAAAACAAGACTTGACGCTATTTGTAGCTAATCTCATTTACTATGTTAGACACAATCTTAAATATAACTATTACACTCTATTACACCATCAGAATCTAAAAGGACTAACATCTTATTAGGTGGAATTTTTCCGTATTTATGGTGGAAACACGGAATTATTTACAGGGTAATTTTGAATGTTTTAGTAAACAGTTATGTACTCCCCATCAAGCCCTTCCGTACCAATATTCAAACACCGTTCAACCTCTTCGGCCCCAATCTTAGAGAGGTTTTTATCAACAATTCGGCCCCCAACCTTCAACACTTCATCGACAGTTAACGGCTTTGTTTCAAGATTAGGGATCCATACAACTATTAAAAGTTGTTTTGCTACCTTAATTTTTTTAACTCGCATTGATTAACCTTTCCGGTTTGCATAGGCGTTATAATTAGACTTACTTGATTTGTCTTCTTTCCACCTCTCACGTTCAGCATACGGTAAAGAAGCGTTACTCGGTTTCAACTTAAACTCTGGCTCGGGGTGCCTACTAAACTCTCTTTCCAGCCTATTTATCCGCTCAACTGTAGGTTCCAAATTATGCTTAATTAGGTAATTATTAACTAAACTATTTACATATATTCCATTCTCATCGTAAAAACCATAATCAATATCTTTCATCACCTTTTACCCCTGCTTTTGTCTCAATTAACTCAATATTTTTCTTTTCAGCCCACGCTTTCACCATGGCTAAACGGCTAGCAGTGTTTACCTCAATCGAAAGCAGTGCTTCGTGGTCTACCGATGGATCACAATTAAAATCACAGCCATAGTTATGCAATGCACTGTAACTGGTACGCCAGCCTGAATCCCGATAGCACAGTTTTAACTTGTCCCCACGTTCAGCTAAAGCTTCGTCTAAATTCTTCATATCATAAATACGATCTTTTCTTGATTTATGCTGATGCTCAGGCAAAAATTCATTACTTCCTAGTTTTCTAGCCTTTGCGGGTGTATTAATTAAATCTTCAATGTACACATATGAAAGATCACGCACATCTTCCCAAATATCGACCGAATATAACCCTCTATCTAGATATGACTGCTTCAATTTGGCTTTTCTTTGCCGCTTTATGTCACCCTTAACTGTTGTTTCAAGAACCAGGGTTGAACCCAGTAGAAAACGCTCAAATTCAGGTACTGAAACAGACTCTCCTTTCTGCTTAAATTCTGACCACAACCCTAATATTTCTGCGTCCACGAGACGTTCGCGTACAGTTATTGACAGAACTCCAAGGGAAAAACTGTCGTTTTTCTCAAGAGCCGCCACACTTCCTTTCTTCACTATCGACCAATTACCGTCATGTGTAATCATCGTTAATGAACGGCAAGAAAGACCTTTTAAAACCTTAACAGCCTCGCCGTTATCATTAACTTTTGGGCAATAAGCTATCTGCACAGGTCTATCACTGCGCTTACAATGCAGTCCGCCCATCGCATCAATAAACATGCTCCAGTTACCGGCATCGGCGGCAAAGCGCACCAACTCTACCGGATCTTTTTCGCGCTTTAAGGTGAAAAAATCTTTAATCTCAGGAGTGTATTTTTCACCAGCTTCTTTCGCTTGCTCCTTAGCTGCTTTCACAACAGGATCCTGCTCTAGGCGCCTTGATTCACGGTAGACAGTAACGGGAGGACCGCCTATCTGCTGAAACTGACGAATACGATGGAGCTTTGACCACGCACAGGCGGCAAAGGCCAGCTTGTTTGCAGGCTCACCATCTTCAACATTTTCCACCTGATAACCATCCACATTTTTAGCAATATATTTGGCGATATAAGCAGTAGCACTGCCAAACTTTTCATCAATACGCACATATTTCACACGTTTCTCTATGCGCTCAGTCAGAGGAGTAATGAGCTGCTTCTCATCAAATTCACTTAGCTCTGGAAACCAATATTCCTTAGATGCTTTTCTTACAACCAGCTTATTCCATGCATCAAACTCATCATTATTTGCATTCAGCTCTTCACGGTCGGCCTGGGTGAAATAATCAGAAATAACAAAGCGGATAAACTGCTCTTGTTCCGGTTTAAAGAAGAAAAGTGCATGCCAGTGTGGTGCTGCATCATGGTGGGGTTCACACACTCGAAAGCCGGCTAATTGAATACCGTGATTACCCAACTTAGTACGGACCCGTTTCCAAACTGAATTTAAGTAGTCCTGCGTTTCTCTGGGTGAGGCACCTTTGTATTTGGGATTGTCAGAAACCTTGCCATTGGCTTTGGTTCTGCAGGGGTGATATTGCGAGGGGGCGGTAATAGTGAAAAAGCCACCGATTAAATTATTCTGCTTCGCCCAGTTTTCAAAACCGCGCATTCTTACCATTAAATCATGACGGCGCAGTTCAGGATTAGCAATTGAGCCTTTATATATATCAAGCATTTCATGCTCTTCGCCCGTTACGTCATTACGAACAATCATGCTTTCCAGCATATCCATATTGGCAGCATGTCTTGCGTGCGCATCTCGTAATGCCTGCTGGCTAACGTAATTAGAAACACCTTTGCGAACATAACCACGTACTATCTGGCAATGTTCGCAAAACTGTCTATATGCATTCTCAATCTTATCTTTCCACCACTTAACATCTACTAAACGTTTAACATGACAATCCGCCTTTGCTTGCTCTTTTCGCGCTTCAAAAGCATCCTCACCTTCATTCTCTTCCTGCTCTAAATGCAGACAAGGTAAATGCACGATAAATCCCCATTCATCAGCAACCGTCTGAGTTGCTTCTACACGTATTTTTGGGGAGATGCCCGAGCCTTTCATATCAACCATGGTTTGCAGGCATGCTTCAGCATGAAACACAGCCTGCATTTCTCGTCCGGTTTCAGTGGCTAATAAGCGCAGGTCAACAGGAAAACTTTTAACTGAACGTTCAACGTTTGCAACTACCTTGCGAAACCAAATATTAGCGCTGCGTGCAGTGCCCTTGTTGGTCATGTGGTAATCCCATTTTTTGACATACTGCTTATAAACAGAAGCAGCTAACTCAACCGGCAGACAGGCATTAAGTTTTTCAACAGCAAACTTTTCACAAATACTCCACTGACTTTGAGTTCCACAATGGGCGTTTTCTAATGTTTTTTCAGGGAGTTCTTGAAAGGCAAGTTTATACAAGGCGACCGCCTGTGAATGCATCGAGAATATTCACATCACAGTCAGCCAAATACATCACAGCAAAATAGAGTTTATCCAACACCGGCACACTCATTTCACTCACACGTAACTGCGCCACATGTTTAGGTAAGTCGCCCTGCTTGCAGATATAGGCTTTTTCATGCTCAGGTAAATCATCCCAAGCACCAGGACGAACTTTTAACACCAATTTTTTAAGGTATTTCTTAGCCACTGAAACCTACCCAAAATCACTAAATGAAAGTTTGTTAAACATATTAGCGGCACTCTGAATACGTTTGATGGCATTAAAGATTGCCTTACGCGTATCAGGCTTCATTTCTGACAAAGGCTTATCAGCAAGCTGACTCTGGAACCCTGCTTCTTTACAAAACATGACTCGCTCTTTTGAGGTTAATGAGTTCCACATATTTTCACCGTAATTAATGGTGTTCTGTGAGCTCATCATTGCGTGAATTTGCGTGAGGTGCTGACTTGCGACTTCTGGCGAGGCTACATTGTTAAATCTCATACTGCCCCCATCGCTAAATCTTTTGCATCAGCAACCAGCTCTATTAATAAATCTTCCAGTACCTTTAACTGCTCCAGCGACGTTGGTTTATCCAAATAAATTTCCTCAATAAAAACCACATTCGGATTTTTATAATCGGAGTCGGCAGGTTGAACACGCACATTAAGCTTTTTAACATGTGGTGAATATGAGGTCTGGATATGCAGTACTTCAGCATTCAACATCGCTAGCGTCATAATGGAATTCACCATACTGTAAACCGCCTCCTCACTTTCACTGTGCGTGTTCACTGTCGGCACTGCTTTTACATTCGGCTTTGTACCACCTTTAGCAAAAACTAACCCCATGCCAGGTAACATGGCGCTGTGGTTTGTTGTTAGATTATTATTTTCTACTCGCATGATTAAACTCCTTTCAGTAGTGGACGTTTCAGTGCCGATGATAAATTAGGTGATACCGCCTCAATAAAGGCGCGACGTTCAAAACGGCTCAATGCCATAATTAAAATAAACGGGGCTGTTGCACCCATTTTTAAAGCTGTGCTATATTCGTTGGACATGATTGAGTCTCCAGATAAAGTTATGTACGTGATAATCAGAGTTACAGCTCTGGTTATCACACTCTCCTCACCTTATTATTTACTTCCTAAACACTCCCTAAGTTAATCCCGGTGCACCATTGGTAATGACAAAATCTGTTGCCATAGATAAAAACGGCGCAACACCACTGGTTTTGTTTTCAAGGTCATTCATCAGCATCACTAAATTGCTGACGCTTTTGTGCGCGCGTTCTAACAGCTCGTTACGTCGAGATCGCGGTAAACGAATTTCGCCGCCGTTCTCTAATGCAAGGCGGGATAACTCACCAGCATTCATGCTGTTTTCTAATGCGCGTTTAACGAGTGTTTCTTCACAGCCTTGCGGATCAATCTTTACCGCAACCATATCGAGATTTAACAGTAGGCTGTTAACGATGCAGTAGTTGCCAGTGTCTTTGGTAATCAGTAACAAATCATCAACAGACAGCTTGTGCGTCTGTGACGGGTTTAATTTATTACGCAGCTGCGATTGCCCTATCCCGGTATTGGCAGAGATCTTCAGCATGTTTTCTTTTTCAGAAAAAGCGCAACAAGCCTCATTTAATGCATGCAGTGCAGCCTCACGGAAACTGCCCTTTGTATTAGATTGGTTCATCATTAATACTTAACCTCAATTAAACGAGCACTTGTTGTGTGGGTTATCAGTATTGGCCTCGAGACAAAGCTGCGTCAGCTGCACCATATTGATATAACGAGTGCCGCGCGTTCCATGTTGAATAAAAGGTAACTGCCCTTTAATTATCTGATTGCGTACAGAATCAATAGTAATTCCCGTGCGCCGTGCATATTCTTCAAGGCTCAGCAGTGGCGGGCCAAAAGATAAGGTCATGTTCATATAAGTCCCTTAATGTTGAGGAGAAGGTGAATTGGGCTGTGCTGCTTCCCACTCTTTCTGGGCTAGGCAACGAGCATCGAATATTGCCGTAGCAACATCTTTAAGTGTGACCATCCAAGGGAGACGGTTTCGCAACCGGTGCGCAGGAAAAGGGAGTGTACGCTTAGCTGCTTTTTCAGCTGCAACACGCGGCATCATGTTCAACACCTCTTTTGAGATTTCTTTAAGCGGAATCTCTGAAGAACCAAAGCGGTTTAGTAACTCTTGTTCAATATCAGCAATAGTTGCTGGCTTGGTACTTGCTTTCATAATTCACCTCTGTATAAAGTAACTAATAGTATTCAAATGCACTCAAATGCACTCAAATGCAAAAGAACACCATAACGACCAATTAAGTAACATGATGTTATTCTTGACCCAAAAGATGTTCATTACAAGGTGTTTTTGCATTTATTTACAGTTATTAGCTTTTTATGTGGCGCAGGTGTGAAATGGACGAAATCAAAGAACAAGTACAAGAACAAATAAATGAGCTAAAAAGGCTCACTCAAACCTCTAAAAATATCGACTTGGCAAAATCACTGGGCGTAGCAAGAAACACGATTCAGAATTGGAAAGTTAGAGGTAAGGTGCCTGATTCTGTACTTTTAAAAGCACAACAAATCGCAGAGCACATCGCGAAGAATGGTGCTTCGCCTATCAATAATTTTGTATCTCTCGATTTTTACGATATAGAAGTAAGTGCGGGGCATGGCACGCTAGTCATGCAAGAAGATCAAAACGACTACATAACCTTTAGTCGTAAATTTATTGATGAAGTGATTGGCGTAAATGCAAAAGATGTATTCATGATGCCGGTCAAAGGCGACAGCATGGCGCCCACTCTAAAAAACCAAGCTCTTATCATGGTGAGCAGAATTAAAGAGTTCTCTGGGGATGGAATTTACGTATTTAGATTTGATAACCGGCTAATGGTAAAACGCCTGCAGTTTTCAAAAGCAGGCCTAACCGTCGTCAGCGACAACACCACCTATAAAGAGTGGGAACTCAGCCGCGACGAACTAGCCACCGAAGATTTTGAAATCATCGGTGAAGTGGTTTGGTCTGGGCAGAGGATGTAGCTAATTTATTGCAGAAAGCAAAAAGCCCGCTGATTAGCGGGCTTTTTATATTTGGTATACCTTAAATGGACTGAGCCATTGTAGTTAACAAACGGATGTTTTCTAATCTATCAGGCACTTGAGCCATACTAATTTTACCTGACTTACTGTCTTGGAGTAGCTTCTCAGTAAGCTTATTAATCCCAATCAGTAGTTTCGTCTTTTGTGACTCAATTATTCTTTTACGCCTAATATTAGTTCTACTTGGACGATTCAGTTTCATTTTCATTATCATGTAATTTGTAGGACCAGCTATATGAGTTATTGTTCCATCTTTTTCAACTCTAAGATAATCATCAGCGTTATGCTTAAATCGATCTAAATACCCGATAGAACCAACAAATGAAGGTGCATCATTCGTCTTTTTACAACATGGCCAATCAGATGTTTTTAGTACATTGCACTTTGGACAAGATAAATACAAATTATGCGGGTGTGTTTCAAGGTGCTCAAAATGCTCTTGGGGACGAAAGTGATCAAGCTGCATATTGTCACCACCATACTCCTTTACTGTTATATCACAATAAACACACCTACTTTTACAATCATCTTTTACTTTAGGATAATTATCTCTGTAATTGGCATAAAACTTTTTACGAATATTAAAGTAATCTTCTTCACTACGGCGTATTAATTTAGGAAAGAACATATTGTCACAGTTCCCCTATCTTCATTAATTTTGCTTCAATATCATCAATAAGCTCTTGCTGCCTATCAAGCTCTTCTGAGTTGGCAGACTCTTCCATCGCCAGAACTGGTTTTATACGAACTATATCTAACTCTTCGTATTCACGAGTTTCATCAGCTGATAGGCCTACCTCAATAGATTTTTTCAATAACTCATCAAACCTTTCAGCTCGAACTGATTTTATATCATTATATGTTTGAATATGACGTAACATACGTTTAGAAAACGCTGGACGTTTTTGTCTATTTGAAAGGTCTGCTTTACCAATGACAAACTCTATACTACCTAACAATGGGTCGACACTCGATGGATCGCTGGTTAATATATATGCAGGAACTTTCAAATCGAATGCTCTAATTGCTTCAATTAACTCTGTCCCTAGATAAAGGGTTTTTCCAGTATGAGTTAGCTTTTCATCTATGATATAAGCGGCTATACCTTCATAATTATGTAACTCTGAAATCATTTCAGGGGTTGTTCTCTTAGGCTCTAACGTTAACATTTCAAAATCTTTGCCATATATTCTTTTAAGAGGCCCACTATAAGTATCTCTTGCTTCAGCTTCATCATCTATATAAATTATTTTCAGTTTTTTCATTATTTTGCCATCGGAATTTCTATTCTGAACTCTGCACCACCAAGACTACTATTTGGGAATGCCTCTATAAATCCACCAATATGATCAACAACATGATTTTTGACTATTGATAACCCCATGCCTGTTCCAATTGAATTTCCTGTTCTATCTCGTTTTGAACTATGCATCGGTAAAAAAATACTCTCTTCACTACCAATCTCTAAGCCACAACCAGAATCTCGGAAATTAATACTTAATGTTTTACCATCTATTCTTGCAAATTCCACTTCTATCAAACGCAATTCCCTTTCAGTTGTCTCCATAGCCCATATTGCATTTGTTATAAGGTTTATAATAATACTTTCCCAGTCTATCTCAAAAGCCTTTACGTTAAAGTCTTCACGAGATATATCTTTAAATGTTACCTGCGTCTTAATACCCATCGTTTTAAATGTCGCAGCCATTAAATTGAAGATGTAATCAAATATTTTCGGGACAGATATTTTTTTTCTTGTGCGTTTATCCGGTTTAATATTATTTAAGGCTAGAGCTGAAAAATCATCTACATATTTAATATTATCTTGAATTGACCCTGCAATTTTAGAAACGAGTTTAGTATCAAGCTCTTCTATCCCCATTTCAAAGTCTTCTACCATATCAATGATCTCACCAGAATTTGCTAAAGCACGACCTGAGTGCTGTCTAATTTCATGTCCAAAACATACTGTTAGAATCCCAATAGAGGCTAAGTTTGATAATGTATTTTTTTCATTTTCTAATTTTTTTCTCTCTAATTTTAGCTGCTCTTTATATCTATCCATTGCTTCTTGATGCAAGTCTTTTGCTTTCTCAAATTCTCGAAGACGTTTATTTGCCATTCGAGCTGGAGATAATTCTTTTTTCTTGGTTTTTTTTCTCTTTTTTGTAACGACAGCTTGCTTATATTCATTTAACGCTATATTTGCATCAGATTTATATGTTTCAGTTTCTTTCTCAAGCACCTCTAATAAATCAGTCTCCTGATCACTGACTCTATCCTTATGAATTAATGATTCTAATGTATCAATAACTTTAAGAACAAAAGCCCTCATTTGAAAAAAGGCTTCATTCTCTATAATGCCTTCTCGATTCGCCTGATCATCTAGCTCTGCATTATTTTCTCTAGATAATATAACGGCCCCCATAGCTTGATGAGGTGCAATATTCCATGAGTCTCGGCTTATTGCGGCAGGGTTAGAAGCCTTTCTATAGCCTAAATCTAACCAATCTCCTTTTCCTGATGGCTCTCCGTACGGCCTTACACGAAAGTGGTCTCTATATAACCGGACCCCTCTATTCTGGTCCATGAATTTTTTCCAGTCTTTAACACGTAAGTTTACTTTTCCGAGCTCAACTGTATCGCGAGGCATATAATAAAATTCAAACTCTAGAGGGCCAAATAAGGGAGTATTTCCACAATTTTTTATCCACTGATTCCATTCTATAGGGGGCTGTATAACATCGGTTTCACTCTTGATATTAGTAAAGATTGTTTTCACTCTTCCTTTTTTATCTACTACTGCTTTTGCTTTCCACTTTGCAACATTAAGGAATTTTTCTGAACTGATTTTTATAGACTTCTCATTCTCTCCCTGTACGGAGTTCAATGTAATATCAAAATCATTATAAGATTTATATGGTGAAACCAATAACCTTAATTCATTTTCTAATATTTCTAAAAAATCATCATCCCAATCATCTTTTAAGCCAAGCAAAACCATTCTGGTACCTGCAGAGTCTTTATCAATAAATATATCTCCATATTTATCTTTTACGGGTAGCTCAACTTTATATATATCATGATGAATTTCAGATAATGACAAACCAGTATTTTCAAACTTTTTCCAATTTACTGTTAGTTGTATAGCGTGGTCCATGTCTTTTGTTTTTGTGTATAAAATCACCTTTTTACACAGCCGATCAATACCTAAGCGCCCTAAACCTTTTGCCCCAGTTAGAATTCGACTCAGCTTGCTTGAACGGCCAAATTTTGATTTGTTATCAGTACCAATCTTTAACCAGTTATCAAATAACATATCTAATGTCATTCCATTACCAGTATCTTTAAAAATTAAGGTAGAAGTTGCTTTTTTCCTCAAATAGAAATTTAACTTCACTTCATAAGCATCTGCATCATAAGAGTTTTTAATCAACTCGGATAGTGCAACCGTAGAGCTAGAAATGCTTTCTCTGCCAAGCTGCAATGTTATACGAGCAGAAAACTCAAAAGGTTTTTTAGCTATTAATGTACGTTTCATTCAGCATCAACTCACTGGAAAGGAATTTGTTTAACAATACCAACGGTCAAATGTCGGCAGCGCATTCTATCATTCAAAAAATCATTTGTTTTTGGCGACTTCAGCACTTTAAGTAATTTCTTACAGTCCTTTATCGTTGAACTTTTAGGCCTGATAACTATAAGGTGATTTTCTACCGCTACCGCTTCTGCAGTCGCAATTATTGTAGCTGATGCTCTGGATTTATCACTCGGACTAGATGTTCTACGAATAACAACAAATGGCGGTTCTATGATTCTTCCTGTAAATTCTCGAGTTTCACTCAATTCTTTGAGAGTTTCCCAAACAGGTGCATTTTTAGGATGTACATAAGGGTATCGAGGTCCTTTTTCTGGATCTCTATACGCAACAAGAGGACCAATACAAACATCAAAGAACTCTGAAACAGGAGTATATTCCTGCAATGATTTAAACCAACTAATATTCTCATTGCTTGTTTTCAAAAGCCCTGTAAGTAAAAAAACATCAACATCAGTCTTTTTATTAAAACGCCCAATTACTTCACAATTCCCGATCAGATTATTTGAAGTGTAACTACGCCACTCTTCATACCGACTCCCTGAACGTAATACATCAGGTAAAATAGCACTAATTACACATTCGTCAGGAAGATTACGGATGTAATGATCTAAAACAACACCTGCAGAGTTCACTTTACCTTTTTTCCAATAATTGACCTCAGGTGAATCCCAACTTGAAAATGGAGGGTTCATAATGGCATGGGTGATATTTTTTAATTCCTCAGAATGTAAATACATTGCGTCCATTACCTTGATATTACCGAATTGGCTTAAAGCTTCAGCCAAACTACAGTCTTTTTTAGCACCTCTATCTAGAGCTTCAAGAATAAGGCGCATTTTTGTTGCTCTGATGAAGGATTCAAATAAATCGAAACCACAAAGAACATTTCCCCATAACTTTAGTGTTTCTAATAGGCTATTTTTTATGCCTAATTTACGCGAACATTCAATCAGTAAATTCCCAGCTCCACATGTAGGGTCTAGAACAACTGAATCAAATGTTATCGCATTGCATAAACCTTTAACAGCCAATGAGGATAGCTTTTGTCCTGTGAAGAAACTACCAATCTCTCTCATTTCATCAATAGATAGATACTGTCTCAGGACTTCATCACTATGATCAAGGTCTAATACTAATCTTAATTGCGCAGTATCGGCATATTCAAAGGATTCAAATAGCGATTCTAAAATATTATTAGTGTTATAAAGTTGATTCATAGAGAGTTTATTATTCTGCAGGAAAAGTATCTCTCGACTTTAACATGTTACAAAATATGTAGCCATAAATGACTTCTAATAAAGTATTGATCTGCCTAGGAATTGACTTTTTCTTATATAATATTTTTTGTTTTTTTCTGCAGGACAATTAACATTCAACCTGGCTAAGTTATTAATTTATCTCGCCTAATAGTTCCACGACATCTCGATAAATTTTCAGTTTAGAAAAAACAAGGAAAGAAAACAGGATATTCAGTTGTTTAAATATTAAAAATCAATTTTTAGGATAGAAAATGTAGGTATCCAGTCTTTTTTGTTTATGGGGAAGGAACCAAAACAATTGTTTGGCATCCGTTTAGAAATCCATCAGGGTCAGGTCATTAATCTTGACCCTGTGTCTTTTATCTATGCCCTGTTAACTTCCCAGTAACTTAGTCATAGGAATACTTCCACCATATGCCATGCCATGGCGACCTGTCGGAGTATCATCTACTGTAAACCCATGTTTTTCAAACAACGGAACTAAGTCTATAGCAGCTGCAGTTAAGCAAATTTTATTCAGTTTTTCCTGCTTACAAAAAGTAATACAGTTAGAAATAAGCTCACCAAACAAACCTAAACCCTTATGAGATTGAAAAGTATATTTTCTGTTTTTTTCAGGGATTTCATGTAAAGGATGTGAAAATTCAATATCTGATATATGTAGTATATTTTGATGCAAAACAGCTATCAATAATTCGCTGAATTTTGAATATTTAACATCAGAGCTTTTTATTTCTGTATATGTATACGAAATATCTTTAATAGTGTCTTCACCAATTACTTTAGATACTTCCTTGAATAAATATGGATTTGCAGTTTGAAAATGCGGACCTAGAATCATTGGGTTTTCACTAGGTGTTGCTTGAATATGCTTATCCCAAATGGTACCACCTAGTTCAAACATACAGCTATCTTTCGCTTTTACGATTGCATCAATATTGTTAATACCAATTTCATGGAAAATAACATCATCAATACCTACTTTAGATACAATTGACTCTTTTGGAAAAATTTCATTCAATTTCACGGTAATACTCCTTAAACACATAGCACTTATTAGTGCTGAATCATTCCTTGTTTCCACAAGAAAGTCGCTTATCAATTATTTATAACAAAAGTAAACTTTACATGTTTAGCACTATTTATCAAATAGTTGTACACTACAATGAGATCTACCTATTGTAGATAGGCTGAACTATTCCATATTTACGATGAAAACACGGAAAGCTACCCAAAACAATTATTTATAAATAGTCCATCCCTCTTCGTTAAGCACTTTTAACCTTTATTTAAACGCTATATAACATCAAGGTCACCCATTGATTTCGAGTCTGATCTTTAATTTTTGACCATGTATGTCCACCTTTTGGGTATTGATTACCTCTAAAAATTAGAGGTGACAACTATTCTGACGCACGAGGTACCCCACCTTGAGACTTGATCTTCTTTATTGTTTTTTGAATACATTCCAGTCGATGACTGTTTCTTTTCTCCCACTTAAATGAAATCCTTTCAAGCTCAATAAAAAACTCTTCATCATTGCCATGTTTTTCCCTGATATGACGAATAAGTGGACCACAGACGCAGTAAGAGCGGATAATGAAGTCCGAAAAAAAACTATATGTTAACTCTTCATCCATAGCCTTGTAAGAAATTCCTGCACAAATTCTTTCAAGATGGTTCAAGTAATCAATAACACTTTCATATGTATCAGCATTGCCAATCAAATCTTCTAATTGTTTTTCTGTTAATGCATTTCCATTCGTTTTGATACCAAGGTCTTTAAGACCAGAACACATTTTATCTTCTAACTTATTCATATGCTCTGAATGAATAAGTGCATACGCTGCATTAACACGATTCCAGCGTGTATTATCTTTTATCTGGTTACGAAGCAATAGTATAGAAAACAACCCAAAAATCATTACGAGCGTTTGGATGCTAGGAATTATATATTTGTTTATTTCTACAATATCCATACTTAATCCTTTATCTAACAGCTTTATATATGTCACATTGATGTAATCGCCTCGTTGTGTATATTAATACACAATACACAAAAACATCTTAGACAAGTCAACAAAATAAAACTATTACCCTCTATTACACCACAATATAAATAAGGATAATTACCAGGTGTTTTTAAACTTACAAAAAGTGCATTGAGCCCAATCAAGCACTTTTCCCCTTTATCAAAAAACTGTATAACACCTGTATAAAACAAGAAAAAGAGTGTCATTTATGTCTATTAAGAAACAAGCAAACGGTAAATATCTCGCTGATTTTCGCCCTAACGGCATCGGCGGTGTGCGTGTTCGTAAGCAGTTTGATACGCAGGGTGAAGCAAAGCGCTTTGAGCAGTACACCTTAAATGAAGCCAGCCAAAAATCATGGCGGCCTGACAAAGTTGATAACCGCCGATTAGATGAATTGATTGAACTTTGGTTTAACCTGCACGGCCAGGCACTGAACGACGGCAAAAAACGTAAAAACAAACTGCTCGCTATGTCGTTGTTGATGCAGAACCCGATTGCCAGAAATATTACTGCCAGTGATTTTTCAAAATATCGTCAACTACGTATTCAAACGGTTTCTATCAAAACGGCTAACAATGACCAAACTTACCTGAATGCCCTGTTTAATGAATTAAAACGCTTAGGAGAATGGGAAAATGGTAATCCGCTGTCTGAACTCAGAGCGTTAAAATATAAACAGCCTGAGATGGGATTTCTTAAACCAGATGAAATTAAGATTGTTTTTGATGAGTTAAAAGAAGGCCGTAATTATGATGCTTACCTTATCTCTAAAATCTGCATCTCAACGGGATGTCGATGGGGTGAAGCAGAAGCAATGACAGGATCACAACTGTCACCCCACCGAGTTACATTTATCCATACCAAAGGCAATAAACGCCGGGCGGTTCCAATTAGTGAAGAGTTATATAACGAACTGCCGCAAAATAGTGGACGGTTATTTAGCAACTGCATTAAATC
Source organism: Psychromonas ossibalaenae ATCC BAA-1528 (assembly GCF_000381745.1). GTDB lineage: Bacteria > Pseudomonadota > Gammaproteobacteria > Enterobacterales > Psychromonadaceae > Psychromonas > Psychromonas ossibalaenae. The sequence continues at coordinate 73,761 of NZ_KB906989.1, forward strand.
ATTCAAAATGGCAGTTAATCGGGCGGGGGTTCGACTCCCTAAAGGGCAGTCAACTCACGTATTAAGGCATACCTTTGCCAGCCACTTTATGATGAACGGCGGCAATATATTGGTATTACAGCAGATTCTAGGCCATGCTAGTATCACCGACACCATGAAATACGCCCATTTTTCTCCGGCACATTTAGAAGATGCGATCAGATTAAACCCGTTATCTGCAGTGGCAAAATGACCATATTGTGTCCACGTTAGTAGCAGAACAGGACATAAGACAACATCACACCGCATTGCAACTCATTGAAAACGTTCATAACTCATTGTTTTAGCTAGGTTGGGCAGGGTTCGACTCCCCCCATCCCCTACAAGGCCCTGTAATCAATAGGTTACAGGGCCTTTTTCGTTTTAGTGACCACATTCTGTCCACCCTCAAAATTTTAAGTCACTTTATAACTGCCCGCAGAACTTCCAGAAGTAACCGGCACTTGTGCATTTTCAGTTATTTCATCAACAACTGCATTAGCAATAGCTTCAGCAAATTTACTCGCCATCGCAAATCCACCATCAAGTACAAAGCCCTGGGCTTTTAACTCTGTTTCTAATTTTTCTTTTAATGAAGATTTACTGAGCGCCATTTTATTTCCCTGCAAAAACGGTGGTTGATACATCCACATGTGGGCTACCTGTAAACGGACAAATAGTTGCCCCAGTACAGATACCTGCCCCGCCATTTAATTTTATAGTTGTAGCGTCCTGGGTGATGTTTGCCGCAGTGATACTTAAATCTTTTTCTATTGTTTGAATTTTATTACCCATCACTTTTAATTTATCGTCCAGGGTAACCACCACATTACGTAGTTTTCCAATGGTTGTGATGAGCTCTCCGGCAGTCGCCACCTGCATATGACGTGGTTTAATTGATACGACTAACCCAGTTAAGACATAATTGATTTAACTGGAGATTTAAATGAAAAAACGTAAAACCTATTCAAAAGAATTCAAACTTGATGCCATTTCACTGGTAAGAGAGCAAAATTACAGTATTGCAGAAGCGTCAAGAAACTTAGAGGTTAGCGCTCAGATTCTTGGTCGCTGGATCAAAGAAGCCGAAAATGATGATGGTCATGCATTTAGAGGGAACGGCAAGCTGACACCTGAGCAGGAAGAAATCCGAAAATTAAAAGCTCAAGTAAAACGCTTAGAAATGGAGCGTGAAATATTAAAAAAAGCGACGGTCTTCTTTGCCAA
>NZ_KB906990.1 GCF_000381745.1 Psychromonas ossibalaenae ATCC BAA-1528
AACGCCGCACTAAGCGGCAAAAAAATGCTGGCTAAAATTTGTGAGGCACGAACAAAGCCAGCTGTTTTTTGTCCGATTGAGTGCCTTGTTAGTTGCAACACTCCGTGAGTGTTTTAATAAAACAGAACCCCAACAACGAAAAACCAAATTATGCGCTGAATGCCAACAACAAAACAGCAATGTAGCCCGCATAAACAAGCGGGAGATAATGTTGCGAAATTGCAGTTTTATAACGTATGAAGACAACTATTAGCGACTTCATTATTGGGCGGAATGTACCGATACAAACCCGAACAAAGCAAATGCTACCGCCGAATATTCCAGAACAATTCACTGGAATACCACACTATTTTCACAACCTTTTTAATATTAATATTTTGGCAACTAACAGCTTATTGTAATACAAAATGGCGTATTTCCGGTGGAAAGGCGACAGTCGTTTATTTACTTAAATATGAAGTCAGATTACTTGATTCTGAAAACACATCAATGCATTACAATTAAAAATCAAAGACAAACCATAGAGAAAGGTGGGAAATTGGCGTAATTACGGCAAACCTCTCACACTGTGTATAAAAACATTACTTTGGATATGAAAAGGAAATAATATAACGTCTACATTTTTGTTCACAGTAACGGAGAATATGCGCTTTACAAACTATATGTAAAAACAACAAGGCAGATTATTACTGTTGAGGATACACCGGTTGAATTATGAGATGGAGTGGTCTATTCGTCCCGAGAAAAATCTGCACCGAAAAAGTTTAGATAAGCATCTCATGCAGCCAAGGCTATAAAACTTATAATTTATAGAAAATAAATTTATAAGCATAACCTGACAGATAAAAAACCAGTAGACAAACCGTCCACTGGTTTAATAAATTAAGAATTTGATAAATTAAAATTCTATGGTTTGTTTATCATTTAACAGCAGAACATGACGCACCTGATCTGTGATACTTAAATAAATATCACTAACCTGCTGGTTTGATAGCGATTTTTTATCAGCATCTAGCCAGGTAAGAGAAGTACTGCCGTTAGCTAACTCACCTAACTGAATATAATACTCTTCTTCATCAAGCTCGAACGGATTCAAATTATTTTCCGCCCAGTATTCATCATCTGGCTGTTCGAATTTAACTAAGTAATAACCAAGGTTTCTGTCAGCATCCACCTTTTTAAAGCTTAACAAGTTAAACAGTTCCGGCAGTTTATGCCAGGTCTGTAAAAAGTCTGCATCCACAACCCAGGCAGTCTGATGATTATCATCAAAACCTAGTTTTATCGGCAGAGGCTGAGAATCTGCATCTTTTAACTGTTCAGACTCATTAATTTCATAAGCATATTCTAATAGATCATTAACAAAACGAATTTCAATATTTTGTTTATTTTTATCAATTAAATTTACTTTTAATTTTTTACCATCATTAGTTTCTGAATAAGTCAGTGCTTCAACATTTAAAGCAACACTATGACTGTCTGCCGTTTTTTCAATACTGAAACGATAGCTGGAATTTTTAATCACGCGGTTTTTATTAAGCGCACTGCCGTAAACTGTTTCCTGGCGGATATTACCTGTCTGCAGCTGCTGCAGCGTTTCATCCTGTGAAACAATTTCAACATTATTGACAGCAAGATAAGATTGAAGCATATTCCAGACCTTCAGACTCATATCTTCATCTTGGTTAAACGCATTGAACCAGACTTTAGTCTGATACTGATCATTAGCCTCGAGCATTACACCTTCTAATACTGGAATCAGCTGCACAGGAGGACGAATATCAACATTATTAACTACATTTCCAATCACTTTCTGCTTTTCAGTTAATGCAGGAATATCAAACTGGTTTCTAGCTTCATCATTGGTTAAAGAGCCAGTCTGGTATTTTTCAATTGACTTAGCCTGGTCATATTCAAATGAGCCGTTAGCTTCCATGCGTGTATCAAAGCGTATACAACCACTTAGTGACAGACTAATAAGAACAGCCGCTGCGCAGCGTCTTTGTTTAAATAATTTAATCATGAATATAATTTTGCTTTAGTTAAGGCATCGCGAACAACAGACTGGTATTGCTCCGAAAGAATAGTTAATGGTAAACGGCAGTCTGCAGAGGGGATAAGCCCAAGTTCAGCACAAGCCCATTTAACTGGAATAGGGTTAGCTTCAACAAACAATTTCTGATGAACCGGCATTAAGCGGCTGTTAATCTGCTGCGCATCTTCAGCCTGAGCGCTTAACGCTTTTTCACACATTTCAGCCATCTGCACAGGGGCAACATTACTGGTTACCGAAATAACGCCATGTCCACCCTGAAGCATAAAATCACAGCCTGTTTCATCGTCACCACTGTATAAAACAAAATCATCAGCAGCCAGTGCCTTAATTTCTGAGAGGCGTTCTAAATCGCCGGTTGCTTCTTTGATACCGATAATGTTTTTGATTTCAGATAAACGGGCAACCGTTTCAGGAAGCATATCCACGGCCGTGCGGCCTGGTACGTTATAAAGAATCTGCGGTAAATCACAAGACTCAGCAATTGCTTTAAAATGCAGGAAAAGACCTTCTTGTGTTGGTTTGTTATAATACGGTGTTACATTCAAACCGGCAACAATGCCGCTGTTAGCAAATAATTTGCTTAAAAATATTGCTTCGGCTGTTGAGTTAGCACCGTTACCTGCAATAACGGGAATACGGCCTGCAGCAAATTCAAGAGTTTTCATTACAACTTTTACGTGATCTTCCACAACTAACGTTGCAGACTCGCCGGTTGTACCCACTGCTACAATCGCAGAGGTTCCTGACTTAATATGAAATTCAACAAGTTCTTTTAATGCAGGAAAATTTATTTCACCGTTTTGATCCATTGGTGTCACGAGTGCGACAATACTACCTGTTAACATGTTAAAAGCTCCTATATATTGTTTTTCAATGGTACTTTTGCAGGCTGTTAAAAACAAGCAATAAAGCCAATAGATTTAGCTTCTTAGATCAAAAATTCATTATTGGTGGTTAGCTTCTCCTTTTTAGAGGATAATCCTGCTATTAACAATAAAAATAAGATAAGGCTGAGAATAAAATGCAAGTTAATAATTACGACGTTAGCGTCTCGACTTTTCCACAGATAATTATTGAAGGTTCAAAAGAAAAACCTGTTCTAGTAGTTTTCTGGTCGCAGCAGTGCTCAGTTTGCCATAGCCTGCTTCCGTTATTAGATAAAATACACGATGAAGACAATCAGGCTTTTACACTAGCGCGTATTAACTGCGACGTAGAGGAGCAGATAGTATCTCATTTCGGAGTGCAGAGCGTACCAAGTGTATTTATGTTTGTTGACGGTCAGGGAGTAGATGGATTTGCCGGCGAGCAGAGCGAAGAGTTTGTCCGTCTGTTTATAAAAAAACACACGCCGGATCAGGCCTTAACGCTGCTGAGTCAGGGGCAGACATTATATGCTCAGGGTCAATTAACAGAAGCCAAAACAGCGATATTACAAGCGGTAAAATTAGCACCAGATAATAACGATATTAAACTGGCTTTGGCACAGATTTACCTGGGACTTGGCGAACATGAAAATGCACAGCCAATATTAGCGCTAATTCCCGCAGAAGATCAGACCATGATCTACCACAGTTTGATTTCTCAGTTAGACGTGGCTATGCAGTCTGCACAAACTCCGGAGATTACGGCTTTAGAAGCTTTACTGGAAACGGCTGAAGATAAAATAGCTGTCGAATATAAACTTGCTCTTGAATATAAACAGGCGAACAGGAACAGTGAAGCATTAACTTTATTGTATAAAATACTGCTAACTGATGTCGGTTATGAAAACGGTGAAGCGAAAAAGACTATGCTAGATCTGTTAGCTGCCGTTGATGATCCCAGTCTGGTGAGTGAATACCGGCGTAAACTGTACAGTTTATTATACTAGCTGCTGAACAGAATAACCTGAGCTGTGTATCTCTGCAGCTCAGTATTTTACCCCGCGGCCGTTAATCAATCAGACCTTGAATTTTCAACCACTCCATTACTGCAGCCGTTGCCTTTGAACCTGAACGCAGCTGCTGATAACTTAGAAATTCTAACTGCTCTATCTCATTGTCCGGACTAAGCTCACCGCTATAATCAGCGACATAACAGGTGAGTTTTACAATAGTACCTTTATTTTTACCGTCTGCCTGCGCAGAAAAAGTTTCTACGTAGCGAATAGTTTCAGGTACAAGATCAACCGATAATTCTTCTTTAACTTCACGAATTAAAGCCTGATGATCGGACTCTCCTACCTCTCGCTTCCCGCCGGGAATATAAAACAGCTCTTTTCCCTTAGAGCGCGCTGTCAGTAATTTCCCTTGTTCAATATATAACCAGGCCAGTTTGTCGATTTGTTTACTCATGTATGTTCCTTCAAAACTACTTATTTAATTGTCTCTGTTATCCAGGGGCCTATGTAATTCGAAGCTGAAATAATTAAAGAAAAATGATTTTCATTTTCCACCATTCGAATCTCTTTGCTGTCTGTTCTGCTGTTATCAGCGGCAAAGCGGGTCACTTTTAACGGATCAAACGCTTCATCTTGTGCGCCGATCCACAGCCCGAATTTTGCTAGCTCTGCTATCTGCTCGTCTGGAGAATGAGGTGTCACAGCATTAGACATATTAACGGTATTAAAGGTAACTATTTCCGGGTTCTTTTTTAATACACGTTCAGGAAAGTTGAAATGAATTGCTTTTGCATGACCAAAAAGCAGACCGCCGCTGATAGAGTTTAAAACAAAATCAGAGGTATTTACCGTTGAAAACTCGAACCGCTCCTTATCGTCTGCATCGTAATTCGTTTCAGATCTGAAGCCAAAATAGGGAGAAAGAAAAACATAACCGGCAGTATCCGCTCTGTCCTCCCAGCTTGAGTAATTAAGTGCCAGCCCGGCTCCTCCAGAATGACCGCCGACAAAAACAGGCAGATTTGGATATTTACTGCGTGCCTCTTTAATGATGTTGTTGATATCAGACCATACCTGCTCAACCTCAGGAGTATCTCCCCTTTCACCTCCCGATGCACCATGGCCGCGGATATCCGGCATATAAACAGCAACAGAAAAATCATCACGTAAACCGATACCGATATGATTATAGGTAAGTCCGCTATGCGCGCCTGCGCCGTGATAGAAAACCAGCACGGCTTTTGCCTGCTCAGGAAGATAAGCACGATAAGCTAATGACATGCCGTCACTGGCCTGAGTATATTCAAGCGGCTGCAGCGGCTTTTGCTCGGCGCCTTTAATTTCACTAAGAGAGAAAAAGTCTTTAGGAGGATTTGATGAATTAGAATCAGCCTGAGCGGCTGTCGATGCAAAAGGTAAAACTAAGCTGAGCGTTAATAATAGCGGTCTAAATTTCATAATTAATTCCTTTTAATACAATTAATGTCTTCGAAAATTATAATGGATACAAAGCAAGTTTTATATTATGCCCGAGCATATGTTCCTGTTTAAGGGTTTTGCGCTGTCGGCACATTTCATCAAAAGCCTGCTGACACTTCTCGGCTAAATCTGTTTTTTGTTTCAGGTAAGTGATGCTTTTCTGCTGATTAAACCATTCATTTTCAGCACCAAGTAATTTCATATTTATGATCGAACTGTCTTGCGGTGTTAACCAGTGATGTGCACCACTGGTCAACGCTATTTCAATACCAGCAGGATCTAAATCAGAAAAACAAACTAACTGGTGACTGCCTGCAAAACGACGAAAGAACTGATAAGCCTTCATCGTACTGCGGTCTTCTCGGACTTCACCACGGTATAGCCATAATGCCTCTTGTAACGACTCCGGCATATTTAACTTATCAAGCACCGCCATAATTTCAAGGTTTTCCACAAAGACAATTTTTTGGTGCTCAATAGAAGTGATTTGATCGGCATTAATAGTCAAACCGAATGCAGTGAAAGGACTAACGGTGTGCACCTGTTGATTCAGCCGGATCGTATGTAAACTATTAACCAATACATAGTTCCGGCTGACCGGATAGGCATTGTTTTTTTCATTACGATCCCCGCCAGCCACCTCTCTACGGCTTTGCAGATCTGGATAAGGATCGCGAAACAGCTCTAACCCGTTTTCCTGAAATACTCTTTCAATTAAAGCCTGACGATCATTATCAATAAAGTGAAGATAACCCTCTTTAATATCACCAAAACTATATTCGTTATTTAAACGGGTCAATGAACTAGACAGTTTAAGCTTGCCGTTACACAGAGTTTTAAATTTCTTCTGGCAAAACTGATACAGGCCTTTGTTCATATGCACCTTTGTATATTATCTTTTAATACAATAACCACATCATTATAACTGTAGTTATGAGTGGTCCCTGACAGTTTTACCCCCTTCATATTAATATCAAGGGCAGCCTGCTGCTCGTTGGTTAACTTACAATAACAGCTGAAAACCAGCTCAATCCACGCTTTGGGCTCGATACTTTGCGCGCTCTGCGACCAGTCTGTACACTCACTCTGCCAGTATTTTATAGCCGAAACAGGTTTACCACTAGTAATCGCCTGTTCAAACAGACGCTCTGTCTGCTCTTCAAAGTAATCATGGCTGGCGGCAACTTGTTCAATTTCAGTTAATTCAACCGAGGCGCTTTCCCGCTCTTTAAGCTCTATCGGACTGGCCTGTTTACGCAGCGCCTGCACGATGGCAATTAACGGTGCCTCAAGTGCACTGTTCCTGGTATCGGCATAGGATTTGAGTTTAAGAGGCGCCGCAAACTTAAGTCTATTATCAAGGCTCTGATCTTCAAAAAGTGTTTCACTAATTTCAAATTCAGGATGTTTGTGCAGGTAGCGCGCCATATTACGCAGCAAGCTGGCTTGTTTTTCATCACGACGTAAGCGGAACAAACTCAAACGCATATTATCAATAATAAAACGCAGACGCGGCAGGGTCTGGTTAAACCAGTACACAAAAGAACTTATTTTACGTGCAAATTCAATCGGACATGCCCAGTTTGTCCATTCATAACAGGCTTCAGGATCAATCTGCTGCAGTTCAGTTAACAGTTTCTGCGCGTAAACCAAGGCACGTTCATTTTCGCGCACTTTAGCGCTTAAAGTGCTGACAAAACCAAACTGGCTGGAAATAGCATAATGCATATTATCTAAGCTGACATTAAGATTATCTTTTGCTTCATAAAGCAGGTCGTCGAGCTGATCCAGATAATATTCGGCATCATCGTACTGACTGTGTAAGATAGACAGTTGATAATCTTTAACGGTATCGTCTAATACATCAATGACTTTACCCATGTCGCTTAACTGCCGATAGCTGCTTTGTTTACGCATCAGACGATTAAGCATACGTTTCAGCTCAGCGGTAACTCGATACTCTCCGGGCTCGTCATCGGGCCGCAGCAGCCCCTTTTTATGCAGAATATTGAGCTGCCGGTTGTCTTGTTCGTCAGCAGCCGTCGAGCCGTAAACATAAGCATCGGCAAGCAGCTGGTCGTGACAACCAATCTGTCTTAATAACTCCGCAACTTGTCCAGCATCATAACCCGCCATTAAAACAGTAACTCCTCTTGCTGCTGTTGTTCACTCTCCGGCAATTCAACACGTTCAGAGTCATTTAAAAATTCGATCAGCAGATAGATCAGATCAAAACGCGCCGTTGCATAATAGCGGCTGCTGCCGGCATTTTTACGCACTAAGTAGCCCGTTTCTTCAAGCTTCTGAAAAATCAGAACCAGCTGTTCACGCGTTTCGACTTTGTTAGTCTTAAAAGGTTTAATCGACGTTAAACGGCGAAGCTGCTCACGCAGAGTCTGATCATGTTCAAAGGGATCAAATAACTCATTAATATTAACAACCGACTTAGCACGTAACGGCAGATCAGTCTGACTGGCCGTTAACAGCAGCTCTAAAAACTCCACCATAGGACGGAATGAGCTGCGGATATCGCTGAAAAGCGCAGTCAGCTCGGCACTGTTATCCTGGTCTACCTGTTGAAATGTACAGTAATAGGCATCTGCGCTGTCCAGGTAGGTTAAATTTCTGTCTAAATTAGCTAAGAAATCTTCTACGCGAAGGCTGTTCTCAGGTGCTTTTAAATACTCAAATTCATCAGCAAACGCAGTTTCACAAATAACGGCACCGGTCAGCAGCTGTTCTACAGTTTGTTTAAACATTATTCAATCTCCGCAGATATTTCAGCAGCTTGCGTTTGGGTCGGGGTTTCCAGAGCAGCGCTCTCGCCGGCCTCTTCAGCCACAGCTGCCTGCTGACGTAAAGCAAGTAATTCATCCAGACGAGATACAGGGATTTCTGCATGGAATATTTTGTTATCTTTTAATTTATAATGGCGATCATACAGCGATAGAATATGACGGTCCGTCGAAGGTGAGGCTGACAGCATAGAAATATTATTATCATTAAACATTTTCAGCAGCAGATCGATATTTTCAGCAGCTAGTTCGCCTAATTCATCAACCGGTAAAATAATCTGTGACGGACTTTCACCTGCCCCCCTAAGCATGCCCAGGATACCGGCAAACAGTGACAACATGGCTAGGTATGAAAGACCGGTTGAACTAATCTTTTTCAACTGGCGTGCATTTCGAGCGTGTTTTAACTGCCCTTTTTCAGTAATGGTAAATTCAATATCAAAGAGATTATTATGCGCCAGTACAAAACCTTCACTAGGCAGATAAGTAGAGAGCTTCTGCATCGCATAAATAAGATCGTCAGGTATATCGCCGAGCCCTTCCCGCAGATCGTCACGATACTGTTCAAACAGTTTAGCAAACTGCTGCAGCGGTCCCCAGTATTCAAGTTCTTCCTGCTTCATCACAGTATAAACATTGATATCAGCTAAGGCGTCAAACTTGGCTAATGCTGTGACATTCTGTGACAGCTGTTTACCGATGATTTTAATACGACGGCCAAAGTTTTCGATATGCTGATAAAACTCATTAATCATATTGGCGTTAACAGTCACCAGCTGATAAGTATTTTTCTGTTTCTGCTCAGCGCTGCTTAACAGATCGGCAATCGGATTACGGTATTTAAATAACCCCTTCGCCCCCTGATAATTATCATTATCAGAAACTAACTTCAGCCAGTTATCATAAAGCTCACTACCGGCGTGATTTTTTCTGAATGATTCATTAAAGCGATTAAGCTGCTCCGTTAAACGTTTTTCAATAGATTTAAAGTGCTTCAGCCAGTCGAAACAGAAACTGACTGCAAGATCCGCTTCATTTTTCGGTTCCGAGTCACTTTCTAAAATTTCAATACCGCTTAATTCACAAGAGCGCTGGCTTTCACTAAGCTGAGTGAGCAGATCACCACTGTCACGCAGCTGACTATTAAGTTTTTTTAACAGCTTATGGCAGTTATCGATTAAAGCCGTTTTTTCTGTGTGCAGATCTTCCAGGCTGTTTTCAAAGCCGCGTTTTTGAATTTCACGATTTTGATTATGCTCAACCAGTTTGTCTCGGTTGACATAACGTTCATTCATAAACTGACTGTATTCACGCGCTTTACGCGCCCATACAGCACACTGGTCCAGTTCGCACTGGAGCTCTTTACGCTGCTTACTGCGTTTATCAACTTCTCCGTCGGGATCAAGTTTAGCTAAATCACTGTTTTTCTGTTTTTTATAATCAGATAAACGGCTTTTCGCACTGCTTTCAATCAGCTCAAGCTGCTGCGATAATTGATCCAGCTGACTGTCACGGTCCGATTCAACCACCATACGCTGATCCAGCATAATATTGCTCAGTTCAAATCTCTGCTCCTGCTGAGATTCCTTGAACTCGTCAATTTTTCTGCTGATCTGTTTTTTCTCAGTTGTCAGTTCTTTAATTAACGTTTCAACAGCAGAGCTAGCCTCTTTAACAGCACGATGCTTTTTCTCAAAAAGGCTCTGCTGCTGCACTTTAAGCTGCTCAAGTTTTAATTCGTTTTGATTAAGTTTCTGCTTTACTTCGCTAATGGCGACTTTCTGCTGTTCAATCTGTTTGTGAACAGCAGTAAGCTGCTGATCCAGAGTTTCAATTTTCTGGACCAGCTGTTCGCGTTTTATATCTAAAGCAGCGGCTTTTTCACGCAGCTCATTTTCGTTAAGCTGCAGATCATTATCCTGAAGCAGCTGCAGATCTAACTGCAGACCGTAAAAGCTGTCAGAATTTCCAACCCATTTAGGATCTAAGTCTTTGCGGCTAAGCTGCTGTGCAGATAACAGGCGGCCGATATTATCCTTCCAGCCGACAGCGTCAGCTTCATTGCATAAATAATGCTGCAGAGACCCGGCTTCCGGCAGCAGCTGCTGCTCTACCGCATAGCACTGCTGTTTAAGCTGTTCTAGATAACGATTATCCTGCTTATGCTGCTCAAGTAATTTCTCACGCTGTTTTTCCAACAACGACAGGTGCTGATTTTCCTCATTACTTTTCTGCAGGATCAGCATCTGATCTTCATTAGTCTGGCTAAGGCTGCTTTGGTTAACTTCAATTGCAGTTAACAGCTGCTTGTCAATAAGCGGGTTCTGCTGCTGCAGCGCCGCCTGATGAAGTTTGTTATCAACTGTCTGCTGCTGCATATTAAGTTTTAGAAATGTATCATTCAGCTGTTCGTTTAACTGTGCAAGCTGCGCCTGATAGGTTTCATTAATCACGGTTAACTGCACATTTGCCGACTCTTTAATAGTGGCTGACTGCTCTTTATTAGCAGCTGTATCTTTAACTTTCTGTAACTGCAGTTCCTGAATTAATTTTTCAAACTTGTTATGAACCTTACTGATATTACCTTCAAAAGCTTCAATAACAGCATTGATCTCGTTGAGCAGGATCTGCAGACGCGGAGCTTGATCCGCCTGCAGCTGAAAACTGGCGGCATCCTGATCATCATAATTTAATTTATCTTGATCCAGCAGATCAATACGGCTCTGGTCTGCTTCTATCTCGGCAGTTAATTTAGCGATATCCTGTCGTAACGACGAGCTGCTCTCTTTAAGCTGCGCTTCCAGCTGTTCCAACTCAGAACGCGTCTGTTCTTTTGTCTCTTTGCGCTGGCTCTGTTTAGTTTCAAGATGCTGCTGATGGTTAATAATTTCAAAATGCAGATGCTGCAGCTTAATTAACAAGCTGTCGAGATTATTAAAATCGCTCTGCCATACCGTAATTTTATCGGCAACTTTCTGAATAGCACGGCTAGCCTGAATATCTGCAAGCCAGTGGCTGATATCTTCTTTATTAAGGCTGATCTGCTCTTTTTCTTCAATGCTGCTGCGGGCAAGATGATCGCTGGCAATCGCCACCAGCATACGTTTTACAGCATCAAAATCGAGATTCTTTTCAATCGTACCGTTAACGACTTTGTCGATATGTGAGGTAGGCTGCTCACTAAATGCAAAACGGCTTTGTAACTGGCGGATATCTTTAAGTTTACGGCCGCCGCGAAGGTTCTGAATTACCTGACGGTATTTATCTATACCTAAATAACTAGAGCAGACACTGCCGGCACTACGGTAAATACGTTCGACTTCATTAACCGATAACGGCTGCTTGTCGCTGCCGATAAAGTGGTCACTGTTATAAGCACCATCTATCAGTTTAAAATGCACACCGCGTCCGTCACTCTTAGCCAGCATCATACAAGTTTGCCCATAGGGACGCTGGTATTCATATACCAGCATGCTTGAGTCACGAGGCAGATAATAATCGGCAAAATTTCGCGCTTGATCTACCTTGCTGACAATATCACTGGGACGCATGCCGTAAAATAGCGGTAATAAGCGCATCAAAGATGTTTTACCCGCTCCGTTTGTGCCTTCAAGCTGAGTATGACCAGTTAAATTAAGTTCATTAACCTGGCCTTTCCAGAAACTGTCGATGATGATAATGCGCAGTAATTGATAGGCTTGCTGAGCCATAGATAATCCTTGTGAACGGTTTTTATACAATCTGTTATTGATTTGAATATTTTGCGCTAATTTATAAGGATAGAGCGGATTTGTCGATGATTTTTAATGAAGATTGGGCTTTTAAATGCAGGTTAAGCGGGCTTTATGGCTAATTTAGCACGGCATGACAGCGAGTTGACCTCAACCCGCTACATTATTGCACAGTTTAGACACAGTCGGCCTTTAATGTAATAGAAAAGATAAACAGGCCCTAGGGTATATAATTCAAAATTGCCGCGCCGCGCACTCCGCCGGTACCTCCGAATTTTGCTGTGGTAATTTTAGGTAACAAAACGTTCGGTAACAGATGCTCCGGCAGACGTTTAGGCAGTTCTTCATGTAATACTTCAAAGCTCGATAACCCGCCGCCAAATACAATCACATCGGGATCTAAGACTAAAATTGCCGTGCCTAAACCGGCAGCCAGAATATCAAAATAAATATCCACGACTTTACAGGCAAGTTGATCACCGGCCCGGTACTTTTCAATAATTTCAGGTCCTTTTAAGACTTCCTTAGCATAATGCAGATACAAGTTGCCTAACCCGGTTCCGGACATATAGGTTTCTAAACACATTTGACGACCGCAGCCGCAGGTTATATTCGGTAAATCAGGATGCTGTAAAAATAGTGTTGCAGGCAGCGGATAATGGCCCACTTCACCGGCAAAGGAATTATAACCGCTATGAATCGCACCATTAACAAAAATTGCACCACCGACACCAGTACCAAGTGTGATGCCGATAGCCGTTGAACATCCGTCCGCACTACCGCCGTAACACTCTGAAAGCAGAAAACAGTTAGCATCATTCTCTAATTTAACCGGGCGATCCAGAAGATCTGACAAATCAGCGGCTAAATTACGCCCTTTAATGGCAGGCACGTTTGCACAATATAAGGTCTTATCCTGTTGATTTATTGCCCCGGGAAATCCCATACCAACGGCACCGATGCAGTCAAACTGCTGATCTGCATTTTTGACCATAGCGCAGACAATCTGCAGAAATGAATCATAATCATCAGGTGTCGGCCGCTGATCTTCGAACAGACAGTTCAACGCCTGATCATAAACAGAAAAAGCAATTTTAGTACCGCCAACATCAAATCCGTACAACATAGAAGTTCCTTTTAGCATTAGGTTATATAAGTTTCTGTAGGTCACTTTAATAAGAAGCTGACTCTAAGGAAACTATTCATCAGTAACAGGCAGCTAACTGCGCACTGAAAAGTTCAAACAATCAACTTATCCTGCAGATACATATTTTACAGCGTCTTGTCTGAACCGCTTAATTCGAGGTGCGAATATACCATAAGGGAAAAAGCATGCATTATTAACAATGCAATTGGCGGTTTTTTATGGTGAAAATGAGGCGAATGTCATATTAGCTGTTTCTTAAGCAAGCGCCTAATAACTCAGCAAAAAATTTACTGCCTTTCCTGCGCGCAAACTCAATATTGCGTTGTGGTATGGCATCGGGATCCGGATGAGCGGCTAAAGCTTTCTCCATACTGGACTCACGTATAATATGCAGTGTCGGATAGGGTGAGCGGTTAGTATAATTAGCAGGATCATCTGCAGGTTCACCGGCAAAACAATAGCCGGGGTGAAAACTCGCCAGCTGATAGATACCTTCATAATCCTGATCGAATAACAAATCATTAGCTAAATCGACTAAATCCAAGAAGTTATCCAGCTCCTGCACAGCATCAGCCATAATAAACAGGGTTGTTTCAGTCTTCTGGTGTTTATCTAAATACAGGCATTCACTAATAAGCTCTGCTAACAGATCCTCAATTTCACTCTTACTGGCAACAGCATAACGAATGGAGCCCCGCTCAACCTCCTTCCGGGCAAACGGACAGATATTATATTTAACAATAACCTGCTTAACCCAGTTTTCTGTCTGGGTGATAATTGTGCTGTTCTTTTCCATTATTTTCCTATGTAACAATATGTCTGCGACAACATTAACACTGCCGTTGTTTAAAATTAAAATCGATAACCGTGTGCACCAAACATAGCACCAACAACAGTCACTAAACTGATGCTCAATAATACTATGTGCATCAGCTGCACACGGCGAAAAGTTTTATCACTGTCAATCAGTGCCTGCTTTCTAAACCAGTCATGTAAAAACCACGGTTCAAATACGAATAATACCAGGGTGAAGAGCAGCCAGACCAGCACCATAAGATGCATCCACCAGAATTCAACTTGTAGAAAACGGTCCCAGATCTGCATTGTTTCTATAAGGTAAACACCGGATACAAACGTCAGTACTGTAGTGATCCGTGCCTGAATAGAAAATTTTCCTTCCAGTTTTTCAAACAGCTCAAGACGGTTGTGAATATCCGGGATCTGTTTTAAAGAAGGGATTAAAACAGTGGTAACAAACGCCACTCCGCCTATCCACAACACAACGGCAAAAATATGTACTGCACGCGCAAAAATATAACTATTAACACTATCCATAACTGTCCCAGTAAGAATTCAACAAATCCCGAGTATTATACTCAGGTATTAAAGACAGTAAGCCTGATCACGATCAATCACAAGCGTCTTTAAATGAATCCATAATTTTCAGCACTTTAGATCTATTATTAAGCAGCGCATTAACACAATCACTGTCTAATTTTATACCCGATAGGCGTTTTAACTCCGCGAAGGCATCATCTATTGTCCAGGCTTTTTTGTAAGGGCGCTCGCTGGTTAATGCATCAAATATATCAGCTACTGCAACAATGCGGGCCTCTATCTCAATCTGGTGAGCAGTTAAATGGTCAGGATAACCCGTGCCGTCTATTTTCTCATGGTGGGAGCGGACAATGGTTATAAGAGAACTGATAAACGGAAGGTCGGAGAGTTTATACACTTCAATCAGTTTCTTAATCAAGTCATCGCCGCTAGCCGTATGACCCTGCATAACAGAAAACTCTTTATCCGTCAGCGACCCGTTTTTTAAAAGTATATGATCAGGTACGGCTAACTTACCTAAATCATGCATCGGCGCATAAAGATATATATAACTGATAAACAGATCTGAAAGCTCATAAATATCAGCAATTTCCCGCGCAATCAATAATGAATAACTGGCCATTCTCTGTAGATGCTCTCCAGTTTCCGGATCGCGGTGAGAGCTGATGATTTTCATTGATTCAATTGTTGATTTAAGTACATTAATTCGAGCGGTATCCCGATGCAGCAGCAGGGTTATTACCATAGACAGCAGCCTTAACCTTTGTACGACCTCTTCCGTAAACACATTTTTAGTTCTTGAATTGACAAATAAAAAGCCAAGCAGCTGACCTTCCAGTAATAAAGGGATGGTGAGACTTGAAAGATAGCCTGCCTGGCGTACTAATGCTGTATGAGTATGGCTGCTGTGATCAAATATTGAAATATCATTAACTACCCTTTCCTGTGCACAGGAGGCTAAATGCTGAAGAGAGCTGCATTCAGACAGGATCGCTTCATAGTTATGCAGATCTGACGGTCGGTCTTCATCAAAAGCATGGGTTTTAATCACATCTCTCTCTACATCATAAAGTGCGATAGCAACCCGGTTAATAAAAGGAAAAGACTTACTTAGATCCTTACGAATTTCATGTATTTTCCCCTGCAGATCCGAATGATGTTCAAGATAAGATGAAACATCAATCTCTTGTGCTTTATTATTCCTGATCATATCCATGATGCTTAGTTATCCTGTTATAAATATATACAGTTTAGTCCATTGACTTTGATATTTAATATATATCAGTCAAGTTTAAGTAAACATATCACTTATTAAACTTTTTAGGGCAGGTAATGCTGCGCTTTTTTATAGCCTAATGCGATCATTTCACAAGCATGGTCAAATTCCAGTGTACCGCAGGCGTTTCTGGCTATTTCAATATTATAATCCGCCGGGTAGGCGGCTAATTTCTGACGTGCTATGGTACTCTGCATGGCATCGAATGCCTGGTTAGCAATATCATAGGCATCCCAGTCCTGCGCTTTCTGTTCCTTTTTCTCACTTCGGAAACGGCTGATGAATTGGTAAATACTTTCATGAATTTTCAGCCCCTGTGAACCGGGCTTTGACTGCTGTTGTTTTGATAGTTCAATTGGGGCTTCTGTGACTGTTCCGCCAAGATTTACAGCAATAGTCAGGTCTGTATCGTCACTGAAAGTAGGAGCGATTGGTACAGGGTTGAGTACTCCTCCGTCGATCAGTTCAACTCCATTGCGTGTTACAGGAGTAAAAAACAAAGGCAGGGATATTGATGCCCGAATAGCATCAAAAAGAGATCCTGAATTTATCCACACCTCTTTTTCATTTTTGATATCAGCGGCAACTGCCGTATACCTGACAGCCAGCTCTTCAATCTGCTGATCACCTAATAACTCAACTAACGTATTGATGACTTTATCACCGCGTACTAAGCCGCTGGACTTCCATGAAATATCCAGCAGGGAAATAATATCCAGTTTGTCTATTTCACAAATCCACTTTTCAAAAATATCTAATTTTCCGGCTGCATACACGCCGCCGATAAGTGCCCCTATCGAACACCCGGAAATAGAGCGTATTTCATAGTTATTTTCTACTAACCACTTAATAATACCGATATGAGCAAGCCCGCGCGCACCACCGCTTCCTAATACCAGTGAAACAGTTGTCTTTTTAACACTGTGCATAATCACCTCAGTTGTGTGAAACAAATACTTATTATAAAAGTAATTATCCATTTTAATTTAACCTAATATCTCATTTTACTGATGCAGTGCAGCTGCCTTACAAAAACATTGCAATTAGTTGCATTTATCTACTTGTGAGTGTGTTTATTGCCTGTCATAATTTTAACCTGCACCGTTTTATTACGGTTATTTTAATATGTCTTCATTTTACGAAGCAAAATAGGAATTACATGGTTCTCTTCTCTCAGGAAATATATAAACTAATCACTAGCGCGCTCACTGAATTATCAGCTTCTCAGGTCTCAGGAAGAACGCCGCAAAACCCGCTCAGTGAAGCACATTATCTGGGGGCATGGGTCACCACTGCCATGAAACAAAAACGTTTTGACAGTGTTGTTTTAGAAACATTAAAAGGATGGCAGCGTCAGGCCCGCAGTCTGGGTAAAAATGCAGGTTTAAAAAGGCAGTTTATCTATTTAGAGAAATGCTACAGCCAGGTTTTAAATGCAGAAAAGCAAGTACAGCCAGTAAGTGTTGAACAACTTAATGCGCTTTACGCTGCACTAACTGATGATCAGTGGATGGTAACAACAGATCTGCCGGTCGGTGATAAGCTAAATCGTCACAGCGGTGGTAAACAATCGTTAATTGTCTGTGCAGAGCAGATCAGCACTTGTTTTGATTCACAGGGAACACTGATAAAACCAATTTCTTTGTACATTCGCGGTACGCAGCAGGAAATCATTGACTTAGCATTTGCACAGGATCTACTGTTATATAAAATAACAGACTACAAATCTAAAGTTAAATATCATGGTGAATTTATTGTTTACCCGAATAACGACGGAACAGCTTTACCGGAATTTCCGATCGATTCGAGCGAACAGGAATAACTGTAGGTAGTATATGCCGATAATTAAACAGCAAGGTTCAATATTGACAGAACAGGAACTGGCGTTCCTGGCAACGCAGTCTGTTCAGAAAAAAAATAATAACGTTGCTGTTTATTCATTTCAACTAACCCTTGAGTTCGATAATTATTCGGTCTATCCGTCTGAGAATCTTGAAGAGCTAATATTGATGATCACTGCCAGCCCGCGCGGCATCGCACTGATTTTACCTGATCATATAGAATCTGAGCCCCTGTTAGACAAACTGCTTAAACTACTAAAAATTCGCGCAGATATTCATGTTTTCTGGGTGGGAAGAATGCCGAGTATGGATATTGATCTGTCCACTTTCGAATACTGCAGCAGCCTTAAACAACTTACTGTTAATCTGGATCGCTGGCAGCTGCACGTCGCGCATATTTTTAAGCAGTGGCTGGAGATGTACCGGGTAGCTTTTATTGCCGATAATCCAATTCAGAAAAAAAAGCATCAGGCGGCTTTTAGTGAAATAGGCCTGCAGCACGTGGAATATTTTGATAATAAAAATGCACAGAAAAAAATTAACAATCAACAGTTATTAATTATCGATTTGACGGTTAATGAACTGCATCTGATCGACATCCTTACACAGTTATCCGCACGCAATGAATTTCCTATTGTACTTCTGTTCGGTAAGCTGCCGGCAAATGTTTGCAGGGCTGCTTACCAGCTCACTAAAAACTATGGTTTTACTATCTTAGCCAGCCTGACCTGCGTCCCGGATCAAAAACAGTGGTCGCAGTTATTGGAGTCCCTGTTTTCTAAAGTTTATCTTAAACACTGGATAAATGAAGAGCCGGTTAAAACGGGTGCTTACGGCTTGTATAATCTTGAGAGACAGACGCTAAACAGTTATTTTTGTCTGTTTGGAATGAGTAAAAATCAAATTGCAGCACTACCGGAGAAACAAGATTCGCGTAAAATAATCAGTGCTCGCAGCCTGCAGGACTGGTTTCCCGATGGCATCAAACGGGATCTCAAAAATGAATTAGCCGCAGGGTTAAATACGTCACTAGAAGAGATTGATCTGTGCATCGAGTATCCGGAAAAAATTCAGACAAGCTCGGTATTTTTTGCATCCTTAGTGATGGCGCGCCTATCTTCAATCCGAATTTACTGGCTGGTACACGATGAAACTCAGCTTTCCATCGATGTTCTGAATAATTTTCCCGTTTCAGATTTAATTCTCTCTGAGAAGTTAAGCCACCAGCTGCTCGGCAATCCCTCAGACGAATTACTGGGTTTTATCGATCAGGCAAAAAAACAGGAAGTCAGTTTATGTGCAACACTGCAGCAGAACCAAACCACTAAAGATGCAATGTCGATGTACGGCATAGAGTTTGTTCTCGATAAACAAACCTATATCGAATAACTAGCTGCCGCTAGCCAACACCCAATTTTTAAACCTCTCCGAGTTAATGAAACTGCTCTATTAATCAACCCGCTTTCTGCTCCTTGGCCTGCGGAAGCAGTTCCTCGGCAATCAGTTTTAATAGAAAGGTTTCACGCTCTATGGACATGCCCTTCTTGGCACTGTTTTTAATAGTATGCTCATTATGTTTGATCGCATCGTTGACATCCAACCAGACTGCTTTCATACCGTTTTTGATTTCGTAATCTTCCAGCTTTGTTTTGCCGAGACGGCTGTCAATATCACAAACATAGCAGTAGGATTTCATATGCATGATCTCGAAATCGTCTTTATACCAGGGACGATACTCTTCATATAAGCCGAACTCTTCGATATTGCGGATATTCTGTGCACCGGTTTCTTCCTGCAGTTCACGAATTAATCCCTGCTCCAGGTTCTCACCAGCATCAACACCCCCGCCGGGCAGAGTGTAGTCATGATAACGCTCTGTATAAAGCATTAAAATTTTATCACCTTTTAAAATAATCGCGCGGGCGGCCGTGCGGGTAAAGGTACTTTGATCTAAACAAGTGATATCAGGATGAACGGTGGATTTAAGCAGGCGCATTAATAACTCATATCTGGCAAAACGGGCGCAGAGTATATACCCAAACGACTTCAAGACGCAAATTCAGAGCTTCGCCCGGATGCTGCAATAAAGTGGAGCATGGTGAACTTTCGCGCGAAACATCTGAAGGTAAATTATTATTGATACAGCCTTTGGTACTGTTCGATCACTGTCTGCGTATTGTTTACCGGACTTTTCGCGATTCGCTGGTAATGTTGAATAGTTTTGTCCAGATAGTTAATGTGATTTTTATTGTTAAAATCCCACATGATTGACCCCACATTAGAGACAGGCAGCGGAGCATCGACCGCGACATGCAGTACTTCATAATAACGTTTGTTGTCACAAATAAGAGACTCATTAATCAAACCCAGCTTTTGCTCTATTAAAAACTGCCTGACTTTATAGTTATGGTGAACCGGACATAATAGAAACTCGACCTGGTAATCTGAAAACCGCTCTAGTAAAGATAACATCAGCTCAATCAGCAGCTCGCCGCCGACACCGGCTATAATAACCAGATGCTTGTCTTTAAGCGGCTCATTTGAATACAAATCAACGGGTAAGGCAGCCGCATCAACACAATGGGCATGCCATGTATTGAGCTGAAGCTTTTTTGCAAAGTCACTGTTGAGCCTATCTTCTATCTGCTTTAAAAGATCCGGCACAATATCAACAAAATGCACTGTTTTCGCGGCCCGGCGTTGAAGTAGATTTATACCTAAAAATCCATGGTCGCAGCAGCAGTCCCAAATATGATCATATTCTCTGTTAACCATGCTGTCTATCTGCTGCAGACGTAAACTAAGTTTCACTATTTATTCTCATTATTAACACGCATACTTAACGCGATTCTATTGCGCTGCAGATCAACTTCTACAACTCGGGCTTGAAACTCGCTTTTTAACTATGCTGAAGGCGCATACTTAATGCAATTCTATTGTGCTGCAGATCAACTTCTACAACTCGGACTTGAAACTCGCTTTTTAACTATGCTGAAGGCGCATACTTAATGCAATTCTATTGCGCTGCAGATCAACTTCTACAACCCGTACTTTAAACTCGCTTTTTAACTATGCTGAAGGCGCATACTTAATGCAATTCTATTGCGTTGCAGATCAACTTCTACAACCCGTACTTTAACTATCTGCCCTGCTTTTACAATCTGAAAAGGATCACTGACAAACTTATCGGCAAGCTGTGAAATATGCACGAGTCCATCCTGATGTACACCAATATCTACAAAAGCGCCGAAACTGGTTACATTAGAGATAACACCTTGTAACACCATATCGTTAAGCAGATCAGCTGGTTTGTTAATTCCCTCTGCGAAGCTGACCGTTTTAAACTCAGGACGAGGATCTCGTCCGGGTTTAGTAAGTTCACTGAGGATATCTCTGATACTGAGCAGACCGAACTGTGTTGTGACAAACTGTTCGGCATTAATATTGTTTAGTAAAACCGGGTTATTGACCAGCTCTCTAACTTGTCTGCCCTGTTGTGAGGCTATTTCCTTAACCAGTGCGTAAGCTTCCGGGTGCACCGCTGAATTATCTAAAGGATTGGCTGCTTCACTAATACGTAAAAAACCCGCTGACTGCTGAAAAGCTTTGTCACCTAAACGTGCAACTTTTTTGAGCACATTTCGAGATTTAAAAGCGCCGTGAACATCACGGTAATCCACAATGTTCTGCGCAATGGTTTTATTTAATCCGGCAATAAAACTCAATAAAGACACTGATGCACTGTTTAAATCGACGCCGACTGCATTTACACAGTCTTCTACCACAGTCTGCAGACGTCTAGCCAGTTTAGTCTGATTAAGATCGTGCTGATATAAACCAACCCCGATCGCTTTTGCATCAATTTTGACCAGCTCAGCTAATGGATCCTGGAGACGGCGGGCAATTGAAACGGCCCCTCGAATGGAAACATCAAGATCCGGAAATTCCTGTGACGCAAGCTCTGAAGCAGAGTAAACCGATGCCCCTGCTTCACTAACGATTAAGCTAGGAATAGTTAAATCGTTATCCTGAAGCAGATCTCGGATAAAACTATCTGATTCCCGCGATGCGGTACCGTTACCGATAGCGATTAGATTCACTTTGTGTTTTTTTATCAGTTTTATGATCTCATGTGCTGACTGATCTACTTTCAAAGCAGGTGCATGGGGATAGATGGTTGCAAAATCGAGCAGCTTGCCTGTTTCACTGATTACAGCTGCTTTACAACCGGTGCGCAGCCCCGGATCTAACCCGAGTACTACTTTCCTGCCGGCAGGTGCCGCCATCAGCAGCTCTTTTAAATTACCGGCAAAAATATCAATGGCACTGTCAAATGCTGTTTCTTTCATTGATGAGATTAGCTGTGTTTCCAGAAGTGTCGATATTTTACTTTTCCAGGCCTTTTTGACAGCGGCCTTTCGCCAGCAGTCTGGCGCCAGACTTTTTAACGAAAAGCCTAGATGGTTCGCTATCAATGTTTCACAATAGGAGTCTTTAATACTCTTATCCTGCTTGGGATCCGCATTAAGCTTAAGTTTTAACAATCCTTCGCTTTTACCGCGCAGCAGTGCTAATAAACGATGTGAAGATATTTTCTTCAGGGCTTGTTGAAATTCAAAATAATCTTTAAATTTTAATGCATTCTGCTCCTGCCCTTTAACCACCACAGAAACCAGGGCTGCATTATTAAACAAATGCTTACGTAATTTTTCCAGCAGTGTTACATCAGACGAAATTCGTTCAACTATGATGATCTGCGCACCAGTCAATACGCTTTTTGTGTCAGGAAAACCTTTGCTGTTGTTTATATAGCGTTTGGCCAGCAATTCTGCATCAGCTTCACTCTGAAACCATAACTTGTCCGCAAGCGGTTCCAGTCCGGCTTCTATCGCTAACTGCCCTTTACTGATTCGTTTACTTTTAAAAGGCTGGTATAAATCTTCAAGCGTGGTTTTATCGGATGCTGCATTTATCTGCCCTTTTAATTTATCAGATAGATTGCCCTGCTCGCTTAGCGCTTTTAAAACCGCAGTTCTGCGCAGCGCTAATTCACGAAGATAGGTAAGACGCGTTTCTAATAAACGAAGCTGTACATCATCGAGCCCGTTGGTGACCTCTTTGCGGTAACGCGCAATAAACGGCACGGTATTACCATCATCGTAGAGTGAAACAAAAGCATTAACCTGAGCCACTGTCACTGAAGATTCAGCAGCCAGCTGCGAAGCAATTGACGATAAATTTGAATTCATAATTTTCTTTTTAGTTTTATACAATTATGGATGCATTTCAGCATATTTAATGATTTTAATCGAGCTTCATGATTGTTAATATCCACTTTCATGTAATAAGGGCCTGTTTATCTTTGCTCTTTGTTCCTGCTGTAGGCTATTTTTATGCTCAGCAAGGCAGAAGTCATGCAGTGTAGTCACTCTACATTAATGACTGATAACACAGTTGAGTGTATAAATAGCCCCTGCCCTTCGGGTTGAGGCTGAAAATCCCTCACTCTGCGTTGCTCATCACTCATTTAGAACACTAAACTTCATTCTTCGCGCCTTGATTGAGCAGCTTTCAGGCTCAACAGGCGCAATTTTCAAAGATAAACAGGCCCTACTAACCGGGATTTTATAAAATGATTAATTTTGCAGTTATCGGCACCAACTGGATCAGCGAAGAATTTGTTAATGCCACCTTAATAAATAACAAACTACAGCTTAACGCAGTATATTCCCGTCATATCGAAACAGCTGAAAAATTTGCAGCCAAGTATCAGGTTAAAAACTGTTTCAATGACCTCAATAAGTTAAGCAAAAGCGATACGGTACAGGCAGTATATATAGGAAGTCCGAACTCACTGCATTTTGAACAAGCATTAATGATGTTAAATCAAGGCAAACATGTTATTTGTGAAAAGCCTTTAGCATCAAACGCGAAGCAGGTTGAAATTCTTTATCAGACGGCTGTTGATAATAATGTCGTTTTATTCGAAGCCTATAAAACCGCTTGTCTGCCGAACTTTGTGCAGATAAAAAACAACATTGCTAAACTTGGAAAACTGCGCAAGGCACATATTCATTACTGCCAGTATTCATCACGCTACCAAAAATATTTAAACGGCGAAAACCCAAATACCTTTAACCCAGAGTATTCTAACGGATCGATTATGGATATTGGTTATTACTGTGTGGCATTTACCGTTGCACTGTTTGGCAAACCGGAGCAGATTCTCGCAACAGCAACCCTGCTTGACTCTGGGGTTGACGGAGCAGGAGCTGTTCTGCTCAATTACGGGCAGTTTACTGTCAGTATTGATCATTCAAAAATAAGTGACTCGGTACTGCCCAGCGAAATACAAGGTGAACAAGGTAACCTGGTTATCAAGCATATTTCACTGTGTGAGCAGGTCAACCTGCATCAGAAACAACAGATTACCGATCTCACTCTACCTCAGCCGGAAAACAGCATGGTTTACGAAGCCGACTTTTTTGCACAGCAGATTCAGCAGGGGAAAATGGATGAAAAGACGGTTTTACGCTCTAAGCAGACAGCAGACGTGATCACGCAGATCAGAGCCTTAACTAAGGTGAAATTCCCGGCGGATGAATTATTCAGTTAAGGAGAGCTAACCCGGCGCTTATCGTTCCGGGTCTAGTACAGTGCTGCTGCTAATGCTTTATATTCCACTTAACATAGGATTCTATGCTTAATATTTTAATCTCATCCTGCTCTGCTAAATTAATCAGTTTTCTCGGCACATAACAGCGTTTTTTGGTATTAACAAATACTTCAACCTGCGGCTTAAGCATATTGTCACTGATATCAATAACGGTTGCTAAATGCTGGTTACTTAACAGAACTAAACTACCGGCGGGATAAATACCCACAGCCTGAATAAATTTGCGCACTAAAGCCGGATTAAAATGCGTACCGCTCCATTTTAACAGCAGCTTTAACACTTCCGAAGGCTCTTTTCCTACGTGATAACAACGATCCGCAGTCAGTGCATCATAAACATCCACAATAGCAGCCATCTGCCCGTAAACACTTATCTGCTCACCTTTTAAACCAAGTGGATAACCATTACCGTCAAATTTCTCATGATGCTGGGCGGCGATATCCATGGATACCTGCGACAGACCTTTGGTTTTTTCTAATATCAGGCGACTGTCAACGACATGTTTTTTCATGATAACGAATTCTTCGTCGGTTAATTTCCCGGGTTTATTGAGAATTTCATCCGGCGTTAAGGTTTTGCCTATATCATGCAGCAGTCCGCCAATACCTACGTTATTGATTATTTCAATAGATAACCCCATACTTTTTGCAAAGGACATCAATAGGACGGAAAAGCTTACCGAATGTTCAAAGGTATATTTATCCATTGCCCTAATGCGTGACAGGCCTAATAAGGCATTGGGATTACGTAAAATTGAGGCACTCATTTTATTGATAACTGGGTTCACTTGTTCTAATTCTACATGCTGCCCCATTTTTGCATTAGCCATCATATCAGTGATAAATTCACCTGCTTCAGCAAATGCGATTTTTGCCGGACCTAGTTCCTGCATTACACTGACTTTTACAGGCAGATTTTCACTACGCTGATCAACCACCTTACGTAACGGGCCGTTTTCCGCTTTACGTTTTTCGACAAATATATCTAGTCCTTTTTTTATATCTATCTCAATCTCTTTTACACCGGCTGCAATAATCTGTCGAATCTCACTATCAGATTTTATTTTAAAACGATTAACCGTAAATGGATGATTCATCCAGCCGCATTTTAGGTCATTTATATACATACCGACACGCAGCTGCGTTACTTTAATCTTTTTTAACATAATTTTTCATACTTAAGTCTTAGAGGTTTATCTGCAATGGCCTCTGCAAAATTATTTAACGCAATATACTAACGGCCAAAATACTGGTTGATAATTGCTTCAAGGTTATCTTCTAATAACTCTTCGAAATGATCTAAATCTTCACCGAATACATTCAGATACTGCCCTGCTTTGCTTCGTGTTAATTTTTTAGACGAAACTTGAAATTCCATTTCAGCTAAGCTTTTATCTAATCGAGGTACAATTGACCACTTTATATAGGGACTAGCACAGGCCTGCAGCTGCATTTGTGCAAAATCACAGAATTCATTGATGTATTCACTGCCGTCGGGCCCCAACGAGCCTGGCTCCATACGAAATATCACAAACATTTTTCTATTATCCGGAATGCCGCTGGCAAACGTCATTTGCTTTTCCTTATGCTGATAATAATATACAAGCAACCCGCTTAAAGATGCAGATTCGCAGTTTTCATGGATGCCGAACCAAGCAAAGTAGAATGCTTATTTCTTTTACCTGCACCTTGAGACGACTGAATATAACCGCCATATTTGAATGCCGACAAGCATATACAGCAGGACTTTACAAAGCGACAAAATGATCTCAAAAACATATGCCGTTTCAAACTAATCTGTGTAAACGCATAAAAAACGTTCTATTACAGCCTGCTGTGCTAACCGGCACTTGTCCGAGTAAAGCTATTAAATACTTTTGAGTATATACCCAAACATATACAGCCGTTGTCAATCCAGATGCAATAAACGCAAGTCTTGATCTATTTAAAATCAAGAACAACATACCGGTTAATTCGGCACTCCATAACAACGAGCAGAATTCATCTCTCGCTTTGTCCAAAGCACAACCGCTCTAAAGGCTGACGATTACCTCCTTAAGATTTCACACAAACCTTGCCATCATTAAAATTGAATCTGAGCATAGATATTATCAAATATTATTATGATTATATTTCTTCTATTGTAATTGGGCGTTACAGACTAACGCCGATATTTATTCATTAAGGAGAAGTTTATGAAAATTGCGCAGACCATTATTAAACCGCTGTATAGAGGCGTGCACAGCCACGACGTTCATTATGAGTTCTAATATGCATTACCCTGTCAGGCTGGTGAACAATGACCAGCAGAAACCGCCTGAAGCAAACAGTGTTATTGCGCAGGTAGAACAATACGGTTTAAAAAAAGTGCAAAAATCTGTATCAAAGTCATTCGCTCTTGCGGTCTTTGCCGGTGCATTTATTGCCATTGCATTTGTTTTTTATATCACTGTAACAACCGGTGCAAGTGGTGCCCCCTGGGGCTTAGTTAGACTTTCAGGCGGGCTTGCATTCAGCGTAGGTCTTATATTAGTCGTCGTATGCGGCGGAGAACTGTTTACCAGCACGGTATTAAGTACTGTGGCCTGGGCACAGGGCCTGTTTTCAACCGGGCAGCTGCTTAAATGCTGGCTGCGTGTATATCTAGGCAACCTGGCCGGTGCGGCTTTAATGCTGGCACTGATTGTGACGGCGCAGATGCACCTGCTGGACGGCGGAGCATGGGGAATTAACGCCCTGCAGATTGCACAGCATAAGCTCCATCACAGCTGGGCACAGGCTTTTGCTCTAGGGATCCTGTGTAACATTCTAGTGTGTTTGGGTATCTGGATGACATTCAGCTGTAAGGATGCGTTAGCAAAATCGATGCTGCTTGTACTGCCTGTCGCGATGTTTGTCAGCAGCGGTTTTGAACACAGTATCGCGAACATGTTTATGGTGCCGCTAGGCATCGCTATTAATGCAGTTAGCGAGCCGCAGTTTTATATAAACCATGGGCTGTCAGCCGCTGATTTTTCAGACTTGACCTGGTCTAACTTCATTTTCCACAACCTGATTCCTGTCACCCTGGGCAATATAGTCGGCGGCGGTTTATTAGTCGGACTTGGTTACTGGTTAATTGACGGTGGCAGTAAAGGTAAAGACAACAATAAAGACAATAGCAATAACAACAATATATTCGAAACAAACAATCAGTTAACTAAACTTGGAGAGACTCACATTATGAAAAACACATTAAACAGCCTTACAGTAAGTCAGATTATGGATAAAGAGCCGCTAGTATTTTTACAGAACAAGTGTATTTACCAGTCTTTAGCTTTATTAACTGACCATGAGATTGATGCGGCCCCTGTTATTGATGATAAGCAGCAGCTGATCGGCTTCATCTCACAACAGGATATTTTAAGACTATTATGGTCAGAGGAATACTCAACTGATTTAACCTATAAAGTAGAAGATGCAATGCAGACAGAAATTCTAACTGTTGATGCACACCAGCCGGTAGCAACCCTGCTCGAGTTCATGGTTGTAGATAAAGAAAGACTGTTCCCGGTTAATGACGGCGGCATGCTGACCAGCCGTAGTTACCAGAGTTATGAACAGCGTCTTAAAAGTGCATCAGCACAGCGCCCTTCCATCTATCCAGTTATAAACAACGGTTTAATGTGCGGTGTGATAAGCCGCCGTCAGATGGCAGCACTAGTTGTTAACCAATACCTGCCGGATGACAAAGTAGAAGCTCAGGTCGCTTAATTCTATTTCTGCAGATATGAATAAAACAAGCCTCGGCTTGTTTTATTCATTTTCGATTAAGGATCACAACACAAAAGCCAGGCTTTATGTGTTCCCTCTCTGTGCATGACTAACCTTTAGAGTTTCAAACTAGAAATTAAGCGTCTTGCCTCTGCGATGATACAATCCCGCAGCGGGTTTTCACCAGCATCATTACGCCAGGCAAATGATAAATTACGCTTCATATTTAAATCTGGTGTTTCTAATATAACCAGTTCTCCATTAGCGACTTCTTTGGCGATATCTAGTTTAGGTAAACAGCCCAGATAAAAACCATTTTTTACCAGCTCTTTAATAACCGGAATACTGTCATACATTTTCCATACATCAATATTTTCAATTAATCCATGTACCGCACCATCAAATATATGACGGGTTCCCGCTCCCATTTCGCGTAAGATCCATTTTGCCTGCTCTAATTGCGCCAGACTGACCTTCGGATATTTAGCATAAGGATGATGAGCACTGGTAAATATAACTAAATTATCTTCTGTCAAATCATGCTGAAATATTCTGCTGTCATCATTACGCCCTTCTATCAGACCTAAATCATATTCATGATTAATCAAGCCCTGCACAACATGCTCGGTATTTTCAATGCTAACTTCTATCCGCAGCTCTGGGAAATCAGTATCAATTTTACTGATTAACTGCGGCAGTATATGTTCGGCAATGGTCTGGCTAGAGCATAGTACTAAATTACCGCTGATAATCTGCTGGTCATGGAGCCCGAATTCAATCTGCTGGGCATCCTGCAGTAAACGTTTTGCTTTAGGACGAAGCCAGCGTCCCCAGTGACTTAACGTCAGGCGATTACCCTGACGAATAAACAAAGGACGGTCTAGGACATTCTCAAACTGCGAAAGAGACATGCTGACAGCAGACTGCGTCATCGACAATTTTCGTGCAGCGGCGCTGACACTTTCCTGGCTGGCAACAGCATCGAAAACAGCTAATTGTTTCAATGAATACTTCATTTTTCATTCCTAAATAACAAATCAGATCTCATCAAGTATCAATTTTACTGATACTGAATTTTAAGGTGATTTTATAGTGATTTATCATATAAAACAAAAAAATCGGAACGATTTATTAATTTCTATGCAGCTGTGAATTTAGAACTGCGTCTGCAAGAAAGAATTAACCTTAAATATCGGAAGAATCTCGGTAAACGTCACTGATTTGTGTGTTACGGTGAATTCAGATCTGTGTCTGGAAGGTCGAATTCTCTTTAATAACGGAAGAATCTCGGTAAACGTCACTGATTTGTGCACTACGGTTAACTAGCTGTGGTGCATTAGTTTCTTCTGCGAGATGCTCCTGGCCGGTAAAATGTTCCGGTACATGTGACTCATAACGTCTTGAAGATATACTTTCCTCACCATCCCCCTGAAGCTCCTGCTGGATGTCGCTGCGGGCTTCTGCCGCCATCTGCCCGGCCTTAGCTGCTACACGGCGGTCCTGACTGGAGGGTTCTGCCGGCGCTAATGCAGCGGCTTTAATCTGCTGCGCTTTACGCAGTGTAGCCTGAGGATCATTAGGCACTCTTGAAGTATCTATGGATACTTCCCCGGACACCGCATATTTAACACCGTCCGGTCCAGTTTGATAATTGTAATGTGGAGAGCCGGCATACTGCCCGCCGACCGAGGCATGCGCTCTTTCATGTGTGATCACTTCAGCATCGAGCACCTGCAGATTACTAATCTGCTTCAGTTCTGTTTCGCTGTACTGCTCATTTTCCTGATTCGAATCAGGTTCATTTGTTTTTTTATCTGCACCTTCTACAGTCTGCGGATCAACTTCAGTCTGCTTTTCTTGTGCATCAGAGGGCTGTCCGCCGACAGACTTGTCTGCCTTTTCGGGGGCAAGGTTGACCGGTTTTTGATAGGTAGGATTCTCGCTGATATTGTCAGCACTAGTAGTTCCAGGGGAGACGGATATATCAACTTGAGGTGCACTGACCGGTATTACAGGTGAAGCTGAAACCTCAACTGAATGCCTGCTCTGCACAGTTGAAGATGCGGCAAGATGCACTGCTGATGATGCTGTTGAAATATTCATAAAAACAGCTAATTACACACGTACGTCTACCAGACTACCGACCGCTTCATCTGCTGTCACTTGTTTGCCTGATGCTAATGCCTGGTGCTCAGAAACCCTTGCATTAACCACATCTTCGCTGAGTTTTTTTGGCTGTTGAACCGGCTGTTCGGTTGTGACTTTATCAATACTCTGCGTCTGCTTCTGAATTTCAGTTTCCTGACGCTGCAGAGTTGATTCATTCTGCACGTTCCGCTGCGGTGCTATCTGCTGACTGGAAGCACTTGATGTTCCTGAAATGTCCATTTGCTGTTCCTCAAAATAAACCTGTACACTGTAATTATCGTACAATAGTCAATAAAGTACTAACTCTACAGGTTCATTTTTTAATCAACTCAATATCGCCTGCTCAAATTTTTCAGCTAGCTTTCCTAAAGCCTCATCACTTATCACTTCCACATTGTCTGCATCAATTATTTTTCCTTTTTTAATCAATACAGTACGCGGATAACCTGGCCCCCCCAGAAGAGTTGTTAACTCTTGATGCGCATCAGACAGGAAATCATTTTTTACTTTTTGGACATTTACTTGATAGACAGCAATACCTTTCTCGGTAAAACTATGCGCAAATTGAGGGAAGTTATCAGCTTGTTGTGTACAATCAGAACACCATTCTGCAACTATATTAATAATACAGGTATTAGTAGAGGTTATCAGCTCATGTGCTTGAGCCGCATTAATATATTTAATCATAGGTACTCTCAGTAGCTTTTACATTTTTATAGTGTAAGTCAATTCTGGAATTTTTATTAAAAAAAACGGCTATTCATTTCTGAATAACCGTCATAATCATATAATATTCTTGAAGAATATTTAAATTGATTCTAATTTCGCTTTATTTTCAACGATGTCATTCTCGCCGTCAACACTTTCGTCTTCAATATATCGGCCTTTAGAACGTTTTATCACATAAACGGTAATCATCAGCATTGCTAAAATTCCCGTAACCGTTGATACATTCATCGCTAGACCAAATCCTAATGTAGTGTTATTAAGAATAAAGGTAATTATTACCGTGGTCATAAACATTGCCGGAGCAGTTGCTACCCAATGGAATTTATTATGGCGAAGCAGATAAGCTGACGCTGTCCACAACATCATCACAGCTGTAGTCTGGTTAGCAAAACCAAAGTATCGCCAGATAATCCCAAAATCAACCTGTGTCAGAATCGCGCCGATAACAAATAGAGGAAGCGCCATTAGTAAACGGTTACGAATAGATTTCTGCTCAAGATTAAAATACTCTGCAAGGATTAAACGGCTTGAACGGAAGGCTGTATCACCAGAGGTTATCGGTAAGATAACCACACCTAGAAATGCAACAATACCACCGAATACACCTAACAGACCAATCGATGTATCGTATACCACGCTGCCGGGTCCGCCAGTGCTGACCGCGTCAGATAACGCACCAACTGAGCCGAAGAAGGACAGTGCCAGCGCACACCAGATTAAGGCTATAATACCTTCACCAATCATAGCGCCGTAAAATACAAAACGTCCGTTACTTTCATTTTCTAAACAGCGAGCCATTAGTGGTGACTGAGTCGCATGAAACCCTGAAATAGCACCGCAGGCAATAGTGATAAACAGCGCCGGCCATAACGGCAGATCATTCGGGTTCATATTAGTGAACATCTGACTCATTTCATAGTCACCTAATAAAGTATGTTCACTTGAGAAACCGAGCGCAACAACTAATCCTACCGACATAAAGATTAACAGCGCACCAAAAAACGGATATAAGCGGCCGATGATTTTATCGATAGGTACAATTGTCGCAATCACATAATATGAGAAAATGATAATAACCATAGTAAGCAGCGGCATTGCCAGATCTGTCTGCTGATTAACCAGATTAGTTAACATACCGGCAGGTGCGGATACAAAGACCACGCCGACTAACAGAAGTAACACTAAAGCAAAGATGTTCATAAAGTGCTTTGCATTTTTTCCTAGATATTTGCCGGTAATAGTCGGTACGGATGCACCGCCGTTACGAATCGACAACATGCCGGAGAAATAATCATGAACAGCGCCGGCAAATATACAGCCAAGCACGATCCACAACATAGCGGCCGGGCCGTATAAAGCGCCCATAATCGGACCGAATATCGGACCGACTCCGGCGATATTCAGTAACTGTACCAGGTAAACTCTTTTAGTCGACATAGGAACATAATCAACACCATCCTGCTTGCTATAAGCAGGTGTTTTACGTGTCTCTTTAATGCCGAATACTTTTTCAATAAACGCCCCGTAGATAAAATATCCGCCGAGCAGTGCTGCAACACAAAATAGGAACCAAAGCATATTATTCTCTCTCTGTTTAAGTTAATAACGATAACAGCAGTTAGAGAGTTTAAATTAGAGACGCTTAGTTATTTCCATTCATCAATATTGTTATCATTAATATTAGTGAACGGCTATAACAAAACGACTGATAACTTGTAAAACCATCCAAATCCGTCTGTCATGAGTAGCA
Source organism: Psychromonas ossibalaenae ATCC BAA-1528 (assembly GCF_000381745.1). Taxonomy (GTDB): domain Bacteria; phylum Pseudomonadota; class Gammaproteobacteria; order Enterobacterales; family Psychromonadaceae; genus Psychromonas; species Psychromonas ossibalaenae. Next base: position 32,601 of record NZ_KB906990.1, read on the forward strand.
CTCTACCGGATAGATAGTTAGATACACGGCATAAATAACTCAGCGGTCATATTCGGATTTAAACGGTCAACAGCATTTTTAAGTGGTTTTAAGAATCGGCCAAAAAGTTAACTTAACGAAAATCGATCTTTTAATGCTTTGAGATAACGGCGGCTGACCGGAGCCGTTGAACCGTTGCAGGTAATGATTTCAGCCAGTGAATTCTCTAATAGTTTAATTTCTCGAATTGCTGTGGGATTAATCAAATACTGGCGGTGACAGCGGATCAGGCAGGTTTTCTCCTCCAGCACTTTTAAGCTTAGAGAACAGCCTGCTGTCTGCTCAGTGCTGCTGTGTATATTAGTTAACACATGGACACCGGACTGATCTGAAAAAGCCATTTCAATCTCATCGGGTTTAACTAATATAAAACGGTTATAACCGGCACAGGGAATTAACTCTAACTGTTCCTGAAGCAGGCCGCTGTAATCACGTTTAGTGATACTCGACTTTAAACGTTTAACGGTTTTACTTAAGCGCCAGGGTTCGACTGGTTTCAATATGTAATCAAAAGCATTATCTTCAAAGGCCTGTAAAGCATATTCATCATAGGCAGTAACAAAAACAACGTGCGGCATAGTATCCGGATCCAGCATGCTGAGCATCTCTAAACCGGTTATCTGCGGCATCTGGATATCCAGAAATATAACATCAGGTTTTAAACTGTTTACCTTTTGTAACCCTTCAACCGCATTGCTGCAGGATGCAATAATATCTACCTCAGTAGTCTCCCTTAATAACTCGATCAACTCCTCGCGTGCATACAGTTCGTCATCTATCACAATCGCTTTAAGCATTTTTTTTGTTAACTCCTTTTATTTCCAGCAGCGGAAAAGTAATCTGTGCTGTACAAGAAACTCCCTTTTCACAGAACATTTGTAATCCGTATGACTGCCCGAAGGCATTCTTTAAACGTTTATCAACAATCTGCTGCCCTAAGCCTGTTTCATTTTCTTTTACAATATAGTTACCGGCGTTATCAATAACCAGCAGTTCCACCATGGGCTGAGCCGCATCTGTAATGACACGTCCTAAGACCTGTATTCTGCCGTTATGCAGTAATGTTGAAGTTCCGTGTTTAACCGCATTTTCAACCAGGGGCTGCAGAGTAAAGGTGGGTACAACAACATTAAGCAGCTCAGGATCAACCTCAAAATCAACTTCTAATCTGTCGGAAAAACGCGCCAGTTCAACTTCGAGGTACGCCGTGATATGCGCCAGTTCCTCTTTAATAGTCACAGATTCAATATTATGTTTCAAATTTCGTCTGAAAAATTGTGAAAGATGCTGGATCAGCTCTCGTGCTTTATCCGGATCGCGACGGATCACCGCACTGATAGTATTGAGTGAATTAAATAAAAAATGCGGATTTACCTGCGCCTGCAGAAGGCGTAGTTCAGCTTGGGTCAATAGCGTCTGTTGTTCGATATAGCGGCCGGTTAAGATCTGATTTGATAACAGCTTTGCCAGCCCTTCTCCTAAATGACGGTTAAGCGTTGAGAACAGCTTCTGTTTCGGTTCATAAAGCTTAATAGTGCCCAGCACTTCATCTTCCCCGCCAACCAGCGGAATAACTAACGCTGAGCCTAATTTACATTTTTCATGCAGTGAACACTGATAGGCAACTTCGTAACCGTCAGCGTAAATTAATTCACGGTTTTGAATCGCCTGTCTGGTGCACTCCGATGAAATAGGCGTACCAGGCAGGTGATGGTCGTCACCGATACCAATAAACGCCATGATTTTTTCTCTGTCGGTAATAGAAACCGCACCGACTCCCGTTTCTTCATAAATTATCTGTGCAATTTTTTTGGTACTCTGCTGATTGAAACCGCTACTTAAGATACCTACAGAGCGTTCTGCGATTTTTAATGCTTTACTGGAAAAGGCCGCTGAATATTTTTCATAAATTGCCTTTCGGTCCTGGATAATACTCATAAATAAAGCAGCACCAATACTGTTAGCGATAATCATAGGTAAAGCGATTGCTTTAACCAGATGCAGCGCCTGCTCAAAGGGCTGTGCAACAAGCAGTATAATTGTCATCTGCATCACTTCAGCGGCCAGAAGCACCACAAATGCGACACTCGGTTTAAATATCTTGTCCACCAGCCCGCGCCGCACGTAATAACTGTGGATTATGCCGCCTAATAAACCTTCGGCAGTGGTTGATATTGCACAGGCGGTGTCAGTAAAGCCTCCCATCGTATAACGATGTATGCCGCCGGTAAGCCCTACGGCGAAACCAACCAGCGGCCCCCCCAGTAGTCCGCCCATTACCGCACCAATAGCCCGGGTATTAGCGATGGCATTCTCAATGGCTAAACCAAAATAGGTTCCCAACACACAAAACAGACTAAACACCACATAACAGGCCAAACGCTGCGAAAAATGACCGGAGACTGTGGTTAACGGCATAAATAACGGCGTTTTACTTAACAAATACGCAATCACTAAGTACACACTGAGCTGCTGCAGTAATGAAAATATTAATTCCATATAAGATACCGTTTACTAAAAATTAAGTCTGAATTCATAAATCTGCTGTAAAACAAAGAGGAAAAATAAACAGGCAGATCAAAAAAATAGATAGTGTAAGACCCGTCAAATAATATTATCGTAGTCGGATTATTAGCGGCATTACAAAATGGGTTATTGTGAACAGCGCTAAAATAGCACAACGGTGATCTGTTGTGCGTACCAAGCCGTATTTTCGTGATCCGCTTTTAATAAATCAACAGTAACTAGGAGCTGTTTATCTTTGAGAACTGCCGATGCTAACCCTGCATATATTTACTGGTATGCTGCCTTGCGTTTTTTCAATTTTTTCAGTGCACATTTGCATAATCCTGAGTTTAAAGCCGGGCAGTTTTTACAAGGCGTTGATTTAATTGGACGTGAAGCAAACTCTGTTGTACAGATAGTAGACTGAATAATTTGCGAATTAGTTGTGATTTTCATTTCAGTAGAGGTGACTAGATAAACAGACTGCTTTTGTTTCTCTAATTTACGATTATGTTTAATTTTTTTCTCTGCTGACACACACCACCGATAACAATTATCATTTGCATAAAGTATAATAAATAAACGTTTAAACAGCAACTTGATAATGGCATGCATTTTATTAATGCCCAATAAGCCAGAGCTGTTATACTCGCGCCCAATAATTTAATTCGTATGTGTAATAAGAGTGGTGATGTAAATGAGTGTTGATGCAATAGGTTTATCTTCTGAGTTATTAAAGGCTGTAAAAGCTTGTGGTTATAAAAACCTGACTCCTATACAGCAGCAGGCGATACCACTTATCCGTACTGGTACAGACCTGCTGGCGAGTGCGCAGACAGGGACAGGTAAAACAGCTGCTTTTACGCTGCCGATTTTAGATATCTTAGCAAAAAACAGCAGTGCAAAACCGTCTAACAATACAACGGTCAAAGCGCTGATCTTAACTCCGACACGTGAACTTGCCCTGCAGGTTGCTAAAAATGTTACTGACTACAGCGAATTTTTACCGCTGACTTCGGGTGTTGTCAGTGGCGGCACAAATATGCCTGCACAGACTAAAATGCTTAAAACTGGTGTTGATGTGCTGGTTGCGACCCCAGGCCGCCTTATTGAACACCTGACACTGAGAAACGTAGATCTCTCACATGTGAAATACCTAGTCTTAGATGAAGCCGACCGTATGCTGGATATGGGCTTTCTTCAGGATATTGAGAAGTTAATGGAAGTTATCAAGCAGAAACACCAGACACTGATGTTCTCCGCAACCTTCTCGAATAAAGTTAAAACTCTAGCCAACAAGCTGTTAACCACACCAAAAACCCTGGAGATCTCACCGCAGAACTCCACATCGGGTAAAGTAAAGCAGCAGGTCTACTGGGTATCGGAGCAGCGTAAACGTGAACTGCTGTCGGAGCTGATCGGTGTTAAAAACTGGAAACAGGTACTGGTCTTTGCCGGTACTAAAGAAAGTGCAAACCTACTAGCTAAAGAGCTGCAGTTAGATGGAATTAAAACCGCTTTATGCCATGGTGATAAAGCCCAGGGCGCACGTAATAAAGCAATTGAAAAATTCACCGAAGGCAGCGTAAGAGTATTAGTGGCAACCGACGTGGCGGCTCGTGGTTTAGACATTCCGGATCTTCCCTACGTGGTAAACTTCCATCTGCCGTTTTTAGCAGAGGATTATGTTCATCGTATCGGACGTACCGGCCGGGCAGGGAAAAACGGTATGGCGGTTTCATTAGTCAGCCCTAAAGATGAGCAGTTCTTAGATAATATCGAAGAGTTAATCGGACGCAAGTTTGAACGCATTGTTTACCCGGGTTACGAATTCAATGCGCAGTCATCTTCACAATATAATGATTCTGACGCTAAACCGCTTAAAAAAAGTCGTTATAAAGCAACCCAGGAGCGTAACCAGATGATCGCCCGTAAGAAAGAAGAAAATAGCCCGGCTGCGGTTCGCCGCGCTAAAGCAAAACGTAGAAAAGCCAGATAGTTCATAAAGCAGGGGGATTTTTATCCCCCGACAAGCTTATTATAGTGGAAAAGAAATCCCAAATAAGAATCTTAGCCTTCAATAACAAATGTTGAAAAACGATACAGCGTCATATTTTCACTCCAGTAATCTCTGTCCCAGCCCCCTTTATGTTTTAATGCCTGCACAAAAGTGATAGGTGTTGTTAAAGAATTCCATACAGTTGGCAAAAATATGGCACTTTGACTGCCCTCTTTCAGTAATAAACCGTCAGTTCCAACTTTCAGCTCTTTTAATAAAGCTTGTTCACCATTATTCGGGATAGACTCCAGTTCCGATAGAACGGATATTTCAAAGGATAAATACGGAAGTTCATTGCGCTGCAGAGGCACAAAGCGCCGATCTTGACTAGCACTGTAATAACTGTAATCACAAACATTAAGCCACAGCGGTTTTTCAATAGCATAAGTACCGATGCAGCCGCGCAGCTGCTTGTTAATATATAAGGTTACAAAACAAGCTCGACGAGTCAGAAGGCAGGCTGATAAAGGAGGCTTTGGAAGCACTAAACAATGCTTTCTAGTGGTCGTATCAACAACCTGTTTTACCAGTTCTTTTAACTCGTTTTGTTCTGCTGCAGTAAAATTAATAGAGAATGAAACCGGCATAACCCACCACCTGTTATTTGTCATCTAAATTATCACCTGAACTTCGTCTTTATATGTAAGCTAGTAAAGAATTAAACTGGATTATTATCCCGTCGCCTACTGCTGTTTGTTAAAATATCATCTAAATTTTATTTATAACTGCTGAAACTAATAAAGAACGAAACTGGCATAGCCAACCACCTGCTGCTTATCGCCTAAAGTATCACCTGAATTAGCCTGTGCAGTTAATTTAATTTTCCAGCCCTTTTTAGCCGCATAATCTAACAAACCGTTAACAGCGTAACAGCCGCAGGCATCTTGTCCATGCAGATTATTGTCATTACTTAATATTTTTTCTATGCTTTGGCTGTCTAAAAGCTGTGCTTGACGGTAACTGTGGTAATGGCTGAGATCCGTACTGACAACCACCAGAGTAGAAGGTTGATCTGCCTCTAATGTATTTAGCAGATCGCTAACCAGACTTGGCGGACACTGCCCGACAACAATCGGTACTATGGTAAAATCCTGCAGACAAGACTGTAAAAATGGGAGCTGTACTTCCAAAGAATGTTCAAAGAGATGCGCCGAATCGCAAAAACTTACCAGAGCAGATTTCAGCAGCTTCTTGTAACAGTCACTGGCCACATGTATTTTACCCAGCGGCGTACTGAATACATCATAATTTGAAATAGCACAGCCCTGCAGAGGAACTCGGTGGCTAGGGCCCAGTACGATAACACGCTTAATCTCAGATGCTATCGCGTTAAGATAAACATAAGCCTCTCCGGCAACCGCGCCCGAATAACAGTAACCAGCATGCGGTACAATCAGCGCATGCGGGATAAGATTCTGCTCTGGTGAAACAGCCAAAAATGTGTGCAGCTGGGTATTTAACTGTTCAGGTGAAGCCGGATAAAAACTTCCAGCCACAACCGGCCCTCTGTATTTCATATAAACCTCACTTCAACAAACGACACATTGATTAAATGTACTCGGACCTAAAAACAGGTGTAACTCTGCACTAAAAGTATAGTCAAGTGGTGTATGAAATGATCAAAGACAGGTGAACAAATAAAGTTTTTTTATACTGCGCTTAAATAACAAACAGAGGGGATTGAAATGGAACAGACGGTGACAGTAGACTGGTCACCGCAATTGTTCATGCTTATTTTAAATGCCGTAATAAGCATCTGATAAGTCGTCGACTTTTGCATCAACAATAAATACGTTGTTTTTTAACCAGGCATCAAAAGCACTGCGGTCTTCTTCTGTTGCTGAGCCGTAACGATCATGTGAACTGATATAAAGGTTAAAAGTATCAGTACCGCCCGCCCCTCCCATAATGAGATTTCTCGACTCAGTGAAACTGCAGATTTCATCAAAAAAAGAATCAAAACTCTTTTCATCAATATTTTCAAATCTGAATGATACGTCGAATCCTAGTACCGAATATTCACCGACATATAACTTTTTACGCAGACGACGGCTTCTTTTTACCTGTTCATTACTTTTCATGATTTACTCTCCTGATCGACATACCCGGCTTAACTGCAGCTTGGTAATAAAAATATAAAACAGCCTAAATTGCTGAAGCGACAGTCAGAGTACCTGTAAATAAAACAATTAACAGCTGTTTTACAGATTATCGGCTGCCCGCTTAATTATTCTACTAAGTTTCGCTCTTTTCCTGACCGTATTCAATATTCTTCGGCTTATGCTTTTGACTTACTAGCCCCCCCGTGAATACCACCATAATACTTATCCACTGATCTATGTTGAGGGCTTCACCTAAAAATAGTGAAGATAACAGCAGAGCAAAAATAGGCACTAAATTTGAAAAAGCAGCCGCTGTTAGGACAGATACTTTGCTTAAGGCATAGTTATACATTCCATAAGCCCCCAATGTTACAACCATACCTAGCTAGAAAATGTTAAGCAGTGCATTTGTATCATGGACTTGCGGTATACCAGTGAAAACAAAAATGGCCCGAAAAACAGTGTGCCGCTGAGTCCCTGTAAAGCTATCAATGACAATGGAGCGTAGCGGGCAGCCAAATATTTAACACTGACAGAGTAATAGGCAGCACAAACCATCGCCAGAAACTCCAGGAAATTACCTGAAGCGGGGTTAGGTGCATGCTCAAAACTGGAGAAACAAGGGTTAACAAAATACTGCCGCCGATACATAGACTAAAACCGACAATAATCGCTTTAGAAATATGTTCTTTAAGCATAAAAAAGGCAAGCAGTGCGATAACAATCGGCAGACAGGAGACTAGAATACCAGCCTGAGAAGCAGAGGTATTTTGTAATGCATAACCTTTAAATAGAAAATATATACCCGTTACCAATCAAAATGCATTTATCAGTCACTAGCTCGAACACCAAGACAAGGCGTAACATGATGACAAATGCATTTATCAGTCACTAGCTCGAACACCAAGACAAGGCGTAACATGATGACAAATGCATTTATCAGTCACTAGCTCGGACACTAAGACAAGGCGTAACATGATGACAATGGCTAGCCCTTATCAAGTGTTGCAACGCAGTATTGGTTTTCGAGCTAGTGACCCAAGGGCCAGCCGTGAGGCAAACATCTTCGTTGTTATAAAGCCTCTATTTAACCCGTTATATCTTCAGCTTCACGCCTAGAACCTGTTCAGCTCTCGACTTGCTGATTTTTGCATCTTGAATGATAACGGGTATAAACACGGCTCTGCCAGTGACATACTCAGTAGATATTTCCAGTCCCCTGCTGATATTTAAAACGTTTTACCCAGAGCCACAAACATAAACAAATTGAAAAAGTGGGCAGCATACGTAAAAATATGACAAAAGTCGGATCATAAAAATTAACAGCATACTTCAATGCGGCAAATGAACTGCCCCATAATAAAGCTGCAATAAATAAACACAGACCTGCTGGCATAAACGACTTTATCGACAAATGAAAAGAAGCGAATATTAGCAGTTATAATATAGCGTTAATACTGTAATCAAAAAATTTGCCGGCTAAACATTCAGCAAAGTAAATATCATATATTTCCCCTGACAAAGCACTAAATCTTTAGTAAAACAGTCAATAATAGTCCCAGCTTGACTGGCAGAAGGTGCGCTTGTTGTGATTTTGCGCTTCCTGCAGGCAGTTTATTACAAATAATATGTCCGACGTTCTATAATGGTGAAATAAAATCAAGACATTGAGATGAAACCTATGAAACTTACTTACATCTTGTTTTTTATATTATTCAGCAGCTTCAGCTATCCAGGTACTGACAAGAGCATTGAAATGGTCACAGATCAATGGGAGCCTTATTACGGCGGTAAAATGCATAATCAAGGCCCAGTCACTGAAATAACCCGCCGGGTACTGAATAAATTAGGTTATCAGGTAAATGTCACGTTTGTTCCCTGGAAACGGGCTATAGAGCACACCAAACAAGGTCACTATGATGCGGTTTTAGGCGCTTATTTCAGCAATGAACGATCAGCTTTCTTCTGGCGCTCTGATGCGGTTGCCAGCAGTCATGTGGTTTTATTCAGCCATTCGGATAACTATAGAGAAACGCCAGATCTCAGCGCTATTTACGGGCACAGTGTCTGCGTTATTAACGGTTATTATTATAGTGATGAATTTACCAGCAGCAGGTTGTTCTCTAAGGTCAAATCAAATAGTTTAAAGCACTGTTTTGAAAGATTAATTGCACGTAGAGTCGATTATGTTGCTGCCGATAAACTGGTTGGACAGGCCTTGTTGGAAAAACAGTTTCCAGCAGATAAAAGCAGGCTGACCACCCTGCCTATCATTATCTCACAGCAGACAATTCATATTCTATGGTCAAAAAAAATACCAGGCAGCTTCCGGTTAAATGAATCCTTTAACCGGACTTTACAGGAGCTTAAAAAATCCTCTGAAATTGCCCCGATCTGGCAGAAACACGGCTTTCAACCAGCAGCAGAAAACAAATGAATGTAAATGACTTAGTTATGACTGGATAAAGGTTGGGAGACTGATTTTCACCATGTAAAATCAGCCCTTATATTACTTTTTCCAACAATCAGGTTTTTAAATGACATTCACATTTACTATTCACGATAAAAAAATGGATCTTTTGTGCGGTGCGCTATTTGCTTCCTGCCTTGCTTTATTACTGCTTTTGCTGCCTTCTCCGGATCTTCAGGCTCCTTTGTCTCCACTATTTGGACAGTTCCTAACGGTGTTCACAGCTACTGCAGGCAATCCATTTTTTCTAGTTACGACTATTGTTCTTTGTTGCCTGCTGTTAACTACCGAGGTAAATCTTAAACAAGGTCTAATAATTTGTACTCAGTTCGGCATTCTTTTATTGCTGAGTTTTATGCTTAAAAGCGGATTAAAACATATTACTGAGGTACCTCGCCCTTATACACAGGAACTGGCTCAATTACAGCTGGTCAGTTCTGCACAGCAGTTCTACGGCTTAACAACCGAGCAGAAAGAGCAGGTTATTACACAGGCAGAGGAAAAGTTCAGCCCATGGCGGGTGCAGAACTGGCATGGTGAAACAAATTATTCATTACCGTCAGGCCATACTATTTTTACAGCCGTGTGTGTTTTATTCTGGGGAGGTTTTTTATTTCGACGTAGAAAGTATTTAGCAGCAGTACTGCTTATCAGCTGGGGAACCGGCGTTGCATTAAGCCGAATCTGGCTAGGTATGCATTGGCCTTCTGACGTATTAACATCTATAGTCTGCGCTTCACTGCTGATTTTACTGGTACCGAAAATCGGAGTAAGTGAAAAAAGTTAAAGGAATTATTAATATGCACTGCCTCTATCTCTGTCAACAAAGACAAAGATAGAGACAGTTTTATTTTAACGCTGTTTGTTACTCAGCACATTTACTAACCATCATCTTATTTGGATCCCCTTCATTGGTTACACTGAAACTAAATACATAACTGCCTGCCTCAGGAATAGCAATTGAGGACTCGGTTCCGGCTCCAGCAGCTACGGCAGCAGTCTGCTCCTGTGCAATAACAACAGCGGCACTGCCGGCAACAGCAAACTCTTTTGACCAGTCATCAGCGGCAAATTTAAAGCTGTAAGAAGTCACAGCAGATTCAGTGACCACTACCTGGTAGGTATTCTGCCCTTTGTAACTGAATTGACGCGCTGCCGGCGTTTCAGCAAAATTACCACCTCCGGTATAACTGCCGCGAATATACATTGCTTTACCTAGCGGATCGGCATCACTTGAGTCTGGATTATCACAGGTAGCCATAAAGCCTGTGCCTGTAAGAGAGCCACCGTTAGATGACTGTGGTCCCTCTGCAGTTGGAGAATCAATATTCAGAAACAGTGACTCAAATGGTGCTAAGGTCAGTGAATAAACATCACCGGCGACGGCATGGCTTTTACCTAAAACCAGATCGGTTAATGTTCCGTCACTGCCGATCGCGCTGCCGTTAATGGTAAGTGAAACAGAATTCCCTTTGGCATTAAGTACATAAAGCACATGATTATCGCTTGTATCTTTACGGTCAATGTAGACATTCTCGTCCGAGAAGATGTGGGTACGTGCACCATTATAAAGTGCCGGGTTGGCACTGCGGACTTTCATCAATGAGCCGAGGTAATTTTTCAGATCTGCTTGGGTTGAATTTATTGTTACATTTACACCGTCTATTTTAGCACTGGTTCGCGCAACATGGTCATCACAAAGCCCGGAATCTCCTGAGCAGGGATCTACCTTATCAGCATAGCCCGGCAGTTCATCACCTATCTCTTCACCGTAATAGAAAGTAATAGGACCGGAATAAGCACTCATAAAGCTGAATGCACCTTTATGTCTTGCCCAGTACTCTTCATTATTTGTTTCGCTTATATCTCCGCGCTGTAGCAGATCACCAAAACGGACCAAGTCATGATTACCTAACATCAAATTCGGCATTGCATGATCCGGGTAAGCCAGGTGACTCATAAAACCGCTGTTTAAATTCGAAGCGAATCGATCGCCGTTACCGCTTTCTTCTACTGCAAAGGTCTGCACAGTGTTATAACGCATTGGAAAATCAAACGCAGAGTCTAGTGCGGGAGTACCTGTACTGCCGTAGGCTTTTTCAGCAATCTCATTCTGTCCTTTCCAGATTTCACCAACCATATACCCTAGTGGATTAACTGACTCGCCGGATGCATTTTGGTAAGTGACCGCGGCAGATGCAGCTTCAACTGTTTTACGTAACTCAATCCACTGAGCTGTCGGCACCTGGTAGGCTTGGTCTAAACGCCAGCCGTCAATTTTCAGTTCATTAATCCAGTAAGCAGCCACCTCTTTATAAAAAGCTAAATCTGCCGGGTAGCTCGCTTCAAATCCATCACCTTGAGCGGTGCCGTTGGTTGGAGTCAGCCCGTTGGGTGATGCTGCTACATTACCTTTATGATGACCAAAAACTCCATCAAAAAAGACATATAAACCTTTGGCGTGCGCAGCCTCAACCATCTCTTTCGCTTTAGCCAGATCACCAAAATTGCTGTCTATTTTAAAGTAATCACTGGTAAAATAACCCGTTGCATCCAGACGATCCACCCACTCAGTTTGCCCCTGTTTAGGCGTGGACTGAAAAATAGGCGTCAGCCAGATAGCATTCACACCTAAGCTTTTAATATAATCAAGCGAGTCAATGACCCCCTGCAGATCACCTTCATGATGGCTGCTTCCATACCCTGTGCCGTAACCAATATTACTGTCACCATCAATAAATGATTCCACCATTATCTGATAGGTAACCAGTCCACAGGTTTGCGAAACCGAATCTAAGCCCTGATAACAGGCAAGTCTGCTGTCCTGCGCCGCGCTGGCCTGCACAATATCAATAGTGACATCGTTTCCATCGGACAATGGCTCAACTATTATTTCAGGTATTACTTCTGGTGTTGGTGTTGGTGCTGGAGTAGGTGTCGGCGTAGGTGTCGGCGTAGGTGTCGGAATCACGGAATCTGTACTGTCGCTGCTGTTACATGCACTCAAGGTCAGTGCAAGCGATAATGCCAGGGATACTTTTGAAAATGCGTATTTCATCTTTTTTCCTTTTAATTGTAATTATCTTCCCGGCGCAGATTTAAGCATATGAATAAAAAAGGTGAAGAGCAGGTCAGTAATATCATTCTGTTAAGTTGATCTCCTTAACAAAAAAACCATAAAAAACACAGGTAGTTTGAAGTCAGACGTAATTTATAAAGAGCAAAAACATGAGCAGAGAGTTATATTTTTTATAGCAGCTGGTTTTAATAAATATTAATTATAATTAATCACACTGAAAGCCACACCTCCAAAAAAACAAAATAAAAACTTTAAATACAAAGACATAGGATTAAATCGCGATTTTTACCAGTAATATACCGTGTTAAAGAACATTCTTGATATATATCAGCTTTAACTAAAGCGAGTAAACGTTTACATTAAACCTTTAATGCAAAAACAGGTAAACGTTTACATTAAACCAACTTTGCATCTGATTGATTCTTTCCTCCCTAATTAGGATCAGAGTCCGTAATAACGCTGCCGTCGCGTGAATCGTAATATATAGACAACGAAGGTAACGGGTTGTAGACAAAACGACATTGGTCCGGTGAGATATACGTAACTAAATAGTCTGAATCAGCCTTATCTGAAGAAAGCGATACGGTAGGTCCGTCTTCTAAAACCGTGATCCAGACCGAAATACAGTCTTCGGTATTATCTAGTCTTGGGCTTGTTTCTACAGGAGGCCAACTCTGAGCAGGCCAGCCCCACTGGTTAATGTCTAACTGTCCATCCACACCCGTTCCATATACCTGTAAATTATCTACAGGTCCAGAGCCGCCCGTAGAAATCCATTTCATATTAGCCAGATTAACCGCGGCAGAAAAAGCACCGCCAGTGGATTTTACAACTGCGGCATGTGCATCCTCGCTCATATCAAAAAACTTCGGCAGTGCAGTCGCGGCTAATATGCCGAGAATGACAATAACAACCACAAGTTCAATAAGAGTAAACCCTCGTACTTTATTTATAGTGTCGCTTTTATTACACATACTGCTGTCCATGATATCTCTCTATATATAATTTTAGCGTTTTACAGAAACTTTTCTTAAATTTATTCTATTCAATTAAGCAGCAGACAATCGCCGTTAATACAGTTAATGATTTGATGACTGTATTAACGAACTGTAGCTTTAATAACCTGCACAGAAGACTAAAGCTTATTAACAATTAAAACGATAGTTTTATTTTGACTGTTCAGTAGCGTTTTGAAACTCAGTACCACCAAAAAATTAACTGTCATCTACTGATGAGAAGCTGATGGACACTAGTATAACAATTAAATATACTATGTCGGTTAGCATTATTAATTGCTTTTACCATCCATCTTAACCTTAAAAATAACAAACACACATAAACTCTCAGTTACAGAAAAAACACCATCCAAACTTAGCCTTACAATATATTTTACCAACAAACCAATGCCATTTAAACGATTAAATTCAAGTAGATATGACAATTTCATGACTAAGCGGCACCACTTTGCAGCATTACCTTTTCAACACACTCCCGACAGCCTGCCAATCAATCTTATATCACTATGCAGCACCATATAGCGGCAACATTTAGCGGCATGACGCCGTAATACATTTCCCTGTCAGTACCACGCATATACTGTTATGACTAATTAATAACCTGTTGCGCTATGGCAGGCTAGTTTGTTATAAAAGTATTTCCGATAAACGAACCTGTCTCATGGAGAATTTATGCATGCAGCGACGAGTTATATACCTAAAGAATTTAAGTGGAATGAAAGTAATATTAACTGGCTGAAAAGTTACCTGATTCAGAAAACCCCCCTTCTCAACCAGATAAGCAGCGGTATTGGTATCGATATTCACAATCTCAATTTACTGCGCTTTAATGAATTATGTGAGCTGCTTGATAAATCTGCAGAAGGCCGTGAATTAAGAACACGTTTGTTTAAAGCCTGGCGAAGCAAGAAATCTAGGGACAGTAACAACGGAAAAAAACTGTTTACCTTTAATCTGGATATCCAGGCCGGCATTCAACTGAAAAAGCTGGCTAAAAACCGTACCATCAACGGTACTCTTGAAGATTTAATATACGGTACTTATCAATCCGAAGAAATTAAGCGAAGCGAAGCAAAACAGTTGAAAGCCGAACAACAAGAGGTTAGGCAGCGAGAAGCGGACAAAAAGGAACTCGAAGATGAAGCAGCCAAAAATTATGATGTAAAAGAACTGGCAGGCCAGGAAAAATCAGAATTAATCCGCACTATATTAAAATTACATAAACAGCTTAGAGATTATGAAAAACAGCTTGATGAGTAGCTGCATATTAGAAACGAGGTTAACTAATTAGTGTTGCATTAAAGCAGTCAGACTGATCAGGCATTTATAATTCTACGCATAAAAAAGCAGGCGCTAGTTTCAATAGCCCCTGCTCTTTGGTTGATAAACATTACTCCGTTTTAAACTGACTGACATGTGCGGTAAGCTGGTCTGATAACTCCTCAAGTGACTGTGCGTGTTTCCCAGCTTCAGAAGAAGCGGCATTCGCTTCATTGGCACCGGTTTGAATTTCTACCACATTACGGTTTATCTCTTCTGCAACAAGATGCTGCTCCTCTGCCGAAGTCGCAATTTGAGTTGTCATGTCGCGAATTGTTTTGACCGACAGCTGAATGGACTCAAAAATAGACTCGGTAGATGCCGTATGCTCAGCAGTTTGTTTTGAATGAACCATGCTGCTTGATAATTTACTTGCGACAACTTCTGTGCGCTGACGTAAACTGCTTAAACGCTGATCTATCTCCTGCGTAGACTCAGCTGTGCGCCCTGCCAGAGTTCGCACTTCATCTGCGACTACAGCAAAGCCCCTTCCCTGTTCTCCAGCTCTCGCAGCCTCAATAGCCGCATTTAGCGCAAGCAGGTTGGTCTGTTCGGCAATTCCCCGAATTGTATCTAAAATAACCGTAATATTATTCGACTCTTCTGCAAGTTCAGCCATTGCCTCGTTAGATTCCGCTAGAATATTTTCCAGCGATGCTACAGCATCAACTGTTCCCTGAATTAACTCCCTGCCTTGATCGACCTGCTGGTCGCCGTTATCGGCAGCAGAAGCGGCTTCGGTACAGTTTAATGCAACTTCATTAGCTGTTGCGACCATTTCATGAAATGCCGTAGTAACCTGATCTATTGAGGCAAGCTGATTATGAGATACCACATCCACTTCCGCAGATGCATTTCTAGCCTGCGTTGAGATGCTGTTCATTTCCTTACTGGTGGCAGTCACTTTGCTGACAATCTGATAAATATTACTGATAAAGGTGTTAAATGCACTGGCCATTTCACCAGATTCATCTTTTGTTTTAATATCAAGTCGACGGGTTAAATCTCCTTCTCCCGAAGCAATATCCTGCAGCCCTTCTGTTATTGCACTCATGGGTTTAGTGATCATACCCGATAACCAGAATCCAGCAGCAATAAATATCAGCAGCAATATAGCACTGATAAACAGCATTTTGCTAGTCATGCTGTTTGCCTGCGCATACACCTCATCGGTATTTACCAGGCCGATAAATTTCCATCCCAGATCCGGAGATACATAAATATTTGCAAACCACTCACTACCGTCAAGTTCAATAGGATGCAGCCCCTGAGGTAGATTTGCCAGATCAGCATAAGCGCCTCCCAGCGAGTTAAGCTGTTTGAAATTATGATCCGGGTTGCGCGGATCAGCTAAAACGTTACCGGTATCTTCTACCAGAATGACATAACCAGATTCGGCAAAAGTCACATTTTTTACCATTTCAGTAAGCTTTGACAAAGTAACATCCACACCTACAGTACCAAACGATCCGTCCTTTCCTTCAAAGCGCTGCAGATAATCAAGCAGCGGCGTTCCTGTTACTGAATCAGCATAAGCCGGCACACGAACTGGTGTCGTTGAATTAATTGAGCTGGTATACCAGGGACGCACGCGAGGATCATAGTGATCCGCACTTTTACTGGTCGGCCACTGAATATAACCGCCATGATCCATACCAAGATAAACGTAAGCAAGATCCGGCCGGGCTTCCCCGAAAGCAGTCATCATTTCAAATGCAGTCGCCTCAACGGCAGAGTTACTCAGGGGCGTCATATCTTGTGAAGGCAAATCGACATAACTGATTACAGACTTGTCCAGCTGGCGTATCTGCATGACATTTGCCAGAAACCTGGCATCTTCAGCCAGGCCGTTTAGATAGAGCGTAAAAGCGGTATCAACATGGGTAATTTCAGAAGAGCTTGAATGCTGAAAAGATAAAACAGCATTATCACGAATACTCTTTATTGCGACTGCAGATAATAGCAGCACCGGAAATAATACACTTGCAGCAATAGCAAGCTGGAACTTAGTACGTATTTTCATAGATTACCTTCTTCGAGTTACATCCTTTTATTGAGCTTTACAATTCTATTACAGCTGTTAACTCAACCCCTTTCTATAATTTTTAGATTAGGATAAATGCACAGAATAACCAGTATTCGCACTGTTTTAGATCTGTACAGGAAAAAAAGCGCTAATCACCAGTTAACTTATGACAAAGCAGGTGTACCTCAAAGTGTTGTAGACAACAGATAAAAATAAGGTTCGGCCGGAAATAGATTCTATTAAAGAGAGAGTTAAATACTTTGAAAACACTGCTTACTGTGAAATATAAGCGTGCATTTAAAGCACGGGTATATTGCTTATGCATTTATTAGGGGGTCTCTTAACTCTATATATATAAACAGGTGATTTATAAAAGTCATTCAGGCGGATCACTTTCACCGGCGTCCATGTGGGGAGCGCAAAATTATTGCTGATCAGATAATTAACCTTCCCCGGCTGTTCCGCCAGCTTTTTTTCGATTTTATGCATAGCCTTCGGTTCTAAATAGCAGATTAATAGTGAAGCTTCATAAAAATCTGCCTTATAAAAATCCTGCTTATACAAAGTTAAATTTTTCAAACCCAGGCATTTTCTGATTATTTTAGTTGTTAACCAGGGTAATAAAGACAGCTCATAACCGATTACTTGTCTTTGCGGGTATCTGCGCGCCAGACGTATAACCAGATTGCCCCAACCGCAGCCCAAATCTACTACTGTACCAGTGCTGCTTTCATCGATCAGCTGACTTACTGCTTTAAACGCTGTGCTTGAGCTTGGCATGGGGGATATGCCTAATTTTATGGTGTTATAGATAATAGAAATAGTCATTAACAACAGTAATGAAAACAATGAAATATAAAAAAACGGCACAATAAAGATCTCTTCTGTTGAAGTGAAAAGTCTAATAATTCTTCAGCCTATTATTAACCATAAAATAGATAATGCAGATTTTTATCTTTAAAAAATCAGTACTATTTTATTACTGTGAATTCAGTCGCTTAACTCTCAGAAGTGTTTACATATGAAAACGCCGAAAGTCCCCTGTTTACAATTAAACATGGAAAGACGGGGATGTGGGAGCCGTTAACCTTTTTTAAACGTGATGGTTTTGCTGTACATATGATGCAGAACTACGATCTGTAGAGAATTCTTAGTCAAATAATTTAATCCGCAGCTACTGGTTAACCTGCCGTATAATTTGCTGTTTACTGTTTAAAACAGACAACAAATTCAATAGAGGAGACAGTGACGGAGTTATCTTTTTACACAGCCAGTTACGCAGGGAGGCACAAAATAATGTATTTCAAATCAAGGGATATGATCAGACACATACTTCAATAATAAACAGTGAAATAATGTCTGCTGATTTACTCCAATTATTTTTATTATCAGAATAACCATAACAGAACGGCTGATAAAGAAAGGCCGTTACTATGTACGCTAAAAAAGCAGATTATGTAACGGCCGGGCACCTATAACCGAGAGAGCCCGGTTATCAAAGATACTTTTACACGCTGGGAAAACGGATAACAACATCTACTTTTGATGACATAGCAGCAGTTAATGTCTGCGCTTTTTCAGTCGCTAAAATTACTATACCGTTGTGTTTTGCGATGTTCTTAAATAAATTATTAATATCAAAACTGCTTTCTTGTTCATGCGAATTTCGAACGGCAGTTTTTCTCTCAAATAACAGATCTGTTTTGTCAAATTGTATTATATCTCTACTGCTTCGAGCTTTGCTGAATAACTCAGCAACATGAGATTCCGATTGCTTATCTGCAACCGCGCTCGATAACTCCACCTCTTTACTGGTATAAGTTCTAATATCATTGGTTGCTGCACTAAGATCACTCGGGGAAGCACCGTTAAATGTGATCAGGAAACGTCTCGGATGAGTAGAGTGCTGAGGCAAATCTTGTAAAAAGCGATTATAGCTTTTGCTGAGGTATTCTATGATTATCATTTTGTATCCATCTGCTTGATGCTAAAGCATCATATTGTATGTAGTTGTATTTTAAAACAGCTTCTAAGCGCAGTTTAACAGTTTATTGAGCAAAAAGTTTAAATTAACTGTTTTGCATTCAGCTTAATATTCGCGCTTTACTGCTACTATTAATGAATGATCTTATATATCTTATTTTTCCTCAGACAATATACACAAGGTCAGAGATAAGAACAGGCAGGGAATATGATCACTAAATTAGCGGATGTAGAAATTAACGAGCAAATGCATTTTCGTGCCAATAAAGACATTGTCAGCCGCTCTTTTAACGGCACCTTCATCTATTTACTTGTCTGGTTTGCTCTGATTACTCCTACTCAATTCTACAGCAGTGCCCCCTCTATCTGCCTTGCCTTTACTTCGATTTTTATTTTCCTTTCTTTATCCCGCATTGCTTTAACACTGAATTTTGAACGATTATTTAAAAAACAACCTAGATTATGGAGACAATTATTCCCCCCTTTAGTATGGGGCTCAGCCTTAAGCTGGGGCGTTTTATGTGCAATGGCTTTAGTGCTTCCCATTTTTGAGCCCATTTCCTTAGCTGTCATTATTTCTACCGCCGGTTTTTGCGGCGGCGGAGTGGCGGCCTTAGTTCCTGATCGTTCTTTAACTATCGGACTTATTGCAGGCTACCTGCTTCCGTCAATTATTACCTTATTATTTTTTAACACTCAATCTGTTTCAATCCTGCTGCTTTTTATTATTTTTGCTGTTGGAATGTTCATTGTGACAAAAATCCAATACAAAGAGTACTGGCTGGGGCTATCATCGTATTTTATAGCAAAGGAGCAGGCCGAAAAGCTGAAGATGCTGAACACAATGGATGCTTTGACAGGCCTTAAAAATCGCGCTTTTTTTGATGATTATTTAACGCTTTCAATTAAAAAAGCAGTCCGTTCTCAATCTGCACTCTCTTTACTGCTTATCGATATCGATCACTTTAAAAAAATTAATGATAACTACGGGCATTTGGTGGGAGATGAATGTTTAAGGCAATTATCAATCTTATTAAAAAAGCAGGTTAAACGAGAAAATGATGTAGTCGCGCGTTATGGAGGAGAGGAATTTGCGGTAATACTACCTGATACGAGCAGGCAGGATACTTTAAACCTGGCTGAACAAATTAGAAATAGTGTTACTAATATGGTTTTTCGGCATAAGACGCTGGAGCTGCATATTACCATCAGTATCGGCATTTCCAATTCAACCCCCGCTTTTGATGAAAGCAAAGATGATTTTTTTGAAAAAGCAGATACTGCTTTATATCAAGCAAAAAATGCAGGCAGAAATCAAGTCATTATGTAATGAGAACTGCATTCAAAAATTATTTTATCGCCATTCAATAGAGCCGCCCATATTCGCATTATCTAATGCGCCTCGATATTGAAGCTCACTCTGCTGTTAAAAACAAAGAAATCAGGGATGCAGAGCGCACCGTATTGTCTACCGACCATTTGTGTTTCATCAATCTGATAAGGCTAAGTCAAACCGTATTAAGCAGCACATACGGGCAGTGACTACAGATAAACATGATTAATAAACCTTTATCTCCAACTACAGGCTCATGGTATAACTTTTATCATCTGCATTTTGTAAAGTAAACTCAGCGTTTTTCCAACCAAAATCACAAAGCGGAGGTTCAAGTAACATGGTTTATTTTTCGAGCATAAAGCCTGAACTGCTTCCAGATCAGGCAGCTTTCATTGAGTAAAACCGTGGCTGGGATTATAAAACCTGCATCACCTGCCCGGCGGCTAAACGTGATTTAGGCAGTGCCGCATTATAATCTTCGACACTGTCATGATAACCAATCGCCAGTGCGACATCACAAGTATAGCCGCCTAACTCGTCAGCAAACATCTCACTGATCATGGCGCTGTCTATACCTTCCATGGTAGTGGAATCAATACCAAGACGCGCTAACACATGCAGTGTATTACCCAGTGCTAGATAGGTTTGAGCCTTAGTCCAGGAAGCATTGCGGCCTGTTTTATCGGTATTTAAATCCGCAAACGCAAAAGCGCCGAATGCTTGTTCACGATCTTGTGATTTTGTACGCTTTGCTGCAATATCGCTGTCAATTACTTTAGCATAATCTTTCCGTTTATATTCCGGGTTATATGCAAACAAAATAATATGCGAAGCGGCTTTGGCATGAGGCTGATTAAACTGAAATTTATGCGCAAAAGTATCATGCAGGCGCTGCTTAGCCTGTTCACTTTCAATCACGATAAACTTCCATGGCTGAGAATTAATTGAAGAAGCAGACAAACGCATTGCTTCATAAATCACCTCTAAATTCTGCTGCGATATACGTTTTGACGGGTCATATTTTTTTGCTGTATAGCGGTTTTGTAAATCGGTAATAATTGGGTGTGTCATATCTCTCTCCAGTTTAACTCTCACTGTATACGGTCGTGACCGGTAGTACTTTCAGGTGCAGCCCTTGCTGTTTGCGTCATTCCATCTAATGCAAACTCCTCAACCGTACCAGCGGCGGCAGCTATCTAATCAGCTAAGTACTGACTATCCATGTCTACCCGCTATAGTTCACGAATCGTCCAGTTTTCATAAAATATCAAATGCACAGGATTATCATTATTCTGCTTTAAATAAGAATTAATGCAGCCTTGTTCAGCGCGAGTTATATCGAAAAGTTTAATACCTCAGCTTTATCTAGTTCAATTTTTCCTGATTTTGCAGCAATGCCGACAACGATACTTAATGTAGTCATAATATTCTCCTGTGTATTTATATTTGTGTTTACGTACTAAACAATAGCGTTAGTTGCATCGTCTATAAACAGCCTGCTGTTTGAATTATTATCAAATTAAAATTGATAGTAGTAAAAACCTTCGAATACTTTTTCCAGGATAGTCCCACATAGCGACGCTATACATCTGCACTGGTTATTGCTCTCGCTAACTGCGCCTATAACTTGAAACACTTCATTAAATTTATCCGCACTAGTTATAACTTCGATCAG
Source organism: Psychromonas ossibalaenae ATCC BAA-1528 (assembly GCF_000381745.1). Lineage (GTDB taxonomy): Bacteria > Pseudomonadota > Gammaproteobacteria > Enterobacterales > Psychromonadaceae > Psychromonas > Psychromonas ossibalaenae. The sequence continues at coordinate 54,211 of NZ_KB906990.1, forward strand.
TAAATCCCCCCACGGGTTGAGTTAACTAAAACTAATCTGTGCTTAACAGCTAAGTATCTGAAACTGCATTATTGATGTATCTCCAGTGTATTATTGACTGATGTTAGTAGTTGAGGTTGATCAGGCATCTTTGAACAGTATAATATTTTAAATATTATCAAATTAGATTAGACAATATGTTATTAGAAGATCTGCAGGTTATCCTGAAAGTCGCTGAGTTTCGCAGTATCACTGCAGCAGCTGAAAATTTAGATATGCGTACAGCAACGGCCAGTGCGGCTGTTAAACGTGTCGAGAAATCATTAGGATTCGAATTATTTATTCGGACAACACGGCAGCTTCGCCTGTCCAGCGCAGGTGAGCGGTATATCCCACAATGTGAGCAGGCATTAGTGATGTTAGATCTCGCAAAAAAAAACATGAAGGATGATTTGGATATCATTGACGGTGAACTGCGTATTGCACTGTCATCAGACTTAGGAAGAAATAGAGTGATTCCCTGGCTGGATGATTTTATGGCTGCTCATCCTAATGTTAGTTTAAGAGTCAATATTAGTGACAGTAATGTCGATTTTTACCGCGATTCTGTAGATATAGCATTACGTTACGGGTCACCTTCGGATGCCGGTATTTACGGGTTTAAAATATGTAATGTTCCAGGAATATTATGTGCAACGCCTGAATATTTAGAAAAACACGGTACACCTGAACACCCTCATGACTTAGCTGCACATAACGGACTTTTTTATCAGCTTCATGATATCGTTCATAATGTCTGGCGATTTTCAGATAAAGATAAAGACTATAAAATAAAAATGAGCAGCAACCGCATTGCCAATGATGCTGAGCTAGTAAGGCGCTGGTGTGTTGCCGGACACGGATTGGCGGTTAAATCCTGTCTTGATATGTCTGCAGATTTATTATCGGGAAAACTCGTTAATGTAATGCCTGAGTTTAAACCGAAACCCACTGAGTTATGGCTGATTTGCCCAAGTCGGCAGTCCATTACGCCTGCGGTGCGTTTATTAAGAGATACATTTAGAACGCAGAGTAAAGCCGTGTTAAAACAATTGATAGAACAGGGTATTTTAGATGAAAAGGTGCTTATCTAGCGCCCGCTCTAATTAAGTTATGTAATATAAAGCGATATTGGTGCAGATGAAGCTTTATTATGAGTTCAATTACCCGGCTTAATTCAGACCAGCTAAATTAAACACTTTTCCTGAGCTTTTTCTAAAAAGGCTAATGCTTCATCCCGCTGAGAAAATATATGTAGATTCCAGTTGTTATCTCGTGTGAGTGAGTGCAGATAATGAGTAGATACTGTGCTGAAGTTATTGTAGGAAACGACTGCTAATACGTTAATTTCAGGAAGACTGGTAATTTCCATTTGTGCCTCAAATGTATAACTGTAGGAGTTTAATTTATTAATAAGCAGCGAAAACGGCTGAGTCAAATGAGAAAGCAAAAACGCATGCGTCTGCTTTACCATTTCTACATTAACTTCGATACGGTCATTGACGATCACTTCTGCGATATCATCACGCAATAAAATAATTTTTACAAAAGACAGATCATATAGATTCATAAAATATCCTTTTTAATGATTCAAGTTCTGTTCCGGTTGATCAGTACTATTGCTGATCAGATCAAGCCAATCACAAAAATATCACGCTTCATATAATTTTTCATCAACTGAAATCTGTTTGAATAAATATAGACCAGCAGTGTAGAGATAACAATATAGTTACAACATAACAAAGAGTATACATCCTGTACGTTTAATTAAGCGTAATAAGCCCAGCAGATACTACGTACCCAGGCCGGGCATAAAGCCGTCAATCTATGCTCTTCAAACCACCGGCAATCTGTCAATCGCACAAAATGATTTCTTTTACAAATTTTCTACAACTTAATAATTCCTCAACAATACAGCACGGCGCCTTAATACACTAAATAACTATCTGTTATTAAGGATAAAGGTACTTTTATTTAAGCACTGACCGGAGTATTGTTAAGCTTCTTGGAAATATCATACAAATTATTAACAATATTAATCACGGAGCATGTTATGAGCACAGGTAAATACTTAAGATGGAAAGATTCTCAGGGTAATGAATTCAGACCCGTTTCAATTAAAGGCACAGAACTGCTCAATGACAGAACATTAAATAAAAGTACAGCCTTCAGTTACCAGGAACGCGAAGAGTTTTCACTAAACGGCCTGCTCCCGCCGCGTGTACAAACTTTTGAAGATCAACTTAAGCGTGTTTACCACGGCTTTCGTAATGCATCCACCGACATTGAAAAATATCTGTTTCTGCGGGCACTGCAGGATAGAAATGAAACCTTGTTTTACGCACTGATTTCACGTCATATCGAAGAGATGACTCCTATCATTTATACTCCAACCGTGGGCAAAGCCTGTCAGGAGTTCAGTCACCGATATCAGAAAGCCAGAGGCCTTTATGTAACTGCTGATAATGTTAATGATCTCGGCGATATGGCCCGCCAGTTTGCGGGTAAAGATATTAAAATTATCGTAGTAACGGACAGTCAGGGAATTCTAGGGCTTGGCGATCAGGGCGTCGGCGGTATGGGGATTCCAATTGGTAAATTATCCCTTTATACCTTAGGCGCAGGCATCCACCCGGATCATTGTTTACCTATCGCGTTAGACATAGGTACAGACAATCAAGACTTACTCTCCGATCCTATGTATTTAGGCGTTCCGAATAAGCGCTTAACTGGTGAAGCTTACAAGGTGTTTATTAAAAAGTTTGTTGAACAGGTACAACTGCACTTTCCTAAAGCTGTGCTGCAGTGGGAAGATTTCAGTAAATCTAATGCTTTTGACAATTTAAGCAACTACGAAGATCAACTTCCGTCATTCAACGATGATATACAAGGCACTGGTGCGGTAGTACTTGCCGGCATAATCGGCGCGACCAAAATTAAAAGTGAAAGCTTAGCTACCCAGACTTATGCGGTTTATGGTGCTGGAGCCGGCGGCGTAGGGGTTGCAGATCAAATATTTGCCGGCCTGCTTAAAGAAGGTATATCTCATCAGGAAGCACGGGACAGAATATTTATTCTCGACTCTCGCGGCGTTGTATTTGACGACAGAGCGGATCTGGATGAATACAAAAAGCGTTTTGCAAAACCTGCACAGTTAGCTGCAGACTGGGAGCTGGCGGTACCGAACAAAGCGACTCTAACAGAATTAATAAATAACACAGCGATCACCGTTCTGCTGGGGTGCAGCGGTGTCGGCGGTGCATTCAAAGAGCAGCATATCAAGAAAATGCTCGATTACACTGCAAGACCGATGATCTTCCCTCTTTCTAATCCAACCAGTAATTGTGAAGCATTACCGGAAGATATTTATAACTGGAGTGACGGTCAGGCTATAGTAGCAACAGGCAGCCCCTTTGATGATGTACAGTTTAACGATCAGTGCTACCGTATCGGTCAGGGTAATAATGTCTTTATTTTCCCAGGTGTCGGTCTGGCGGCAATTACTGCTGATGTTAAGAAAATCACCATGGAGATGTTTACTACCGCCTCATTTGCTCTGGCAGATTTTGTTTCACAGGAAGATCTAGATGCAGGCTGCGTGTTCCCTAAAATCAGCAGTCTGCGGGACGTTTCTATTCATGTTGCTACGGCAATTCTTGAACAGATTCAGCAGACAGATGCACAGAGCCAGCTGCGCGATAAAGATATCAATACTGAGCTTGAAGCCCATATCTGGGAGCCGGTTTATCTGCCTTACCGCAGAGTGTAGCCTTATCAGCAGCTAGACGCGGAATTAATAAGCCCTGCTGACCTGCAGGGTTTATATACCCGTTATCATTCAAGATGCAAAAATCAGCAAGTCGCAGGTGAACAAATTCTAGGCGTGAAGGTGAAGATCTAACGGGTTAAATCGAAATTTCACAACAACGAAGGTGTTTGCCTCGCGGCTTGCCCTGCGGGTATATTATTGAACGACGGCTGATTTTTAAGTAGAATAACCGAGCAGACAGTGATTCACTTCTTTATTCCCAGTATATTAGACATCTCATGCCAGCAGACACTTCGATACAAGAAATTCATTATCAAATAGATACTTTATCAATACACGGACTTGCGTGCGGTGATCCACAAAGTGAGATTATTTTATGTCTGCACGGCTGGCTGGATAATGCGGCGAGTTTTTCTTCACTTATGCCCTGTTTAAGCGGTAGACGAGTTATCGCAGTTGATCTGCCTGGCCATGGCCTTTCATCGCACAGGAGTCCAGATGCGCACTATCATTTTGTTGACTGGGTTTATGATCTTCTACAGTTATTTGCAGTCAACGACTGGAATAAAATCGATATCGTAGGACACTCAATGGGGGGCATGATTGCCTCGGCTTTTGCGGCTGCCTTTCCTGAAAAAGTAAAATCGTTAACCTTAATAGACTCAATTGGTTTTATCTGCAGTGAAGAAATTCATACCAGCAGACAGCTTCGCCAGGGTTTGCTCAGCCGTTTGAAAGGAGCTAATGCTGCAGAATCAAACTTAAAACATAAATCGGCACAGAAAAGAAGAAATCATGCAACGATCGAGTCAGCAGTAAATGCGCGTATAATTGTTTCTGGTCTGGACCGTGAATATGCGCAGATAATTGTCAAACGCGGACTGCGCAGAGAAGAGAGCGGTTATGCCTGGTGCACAGATCAACGCCTTAAAATGCTGTCACCATATCGCTTAACAACAAAGCAGGCGGAACAGCTTATTGGTGATATTCAATGTCCTGTACTGTTAATCTACGCCAGTCAAGGGCTGGACATGGTAAGTAGAGCTCTCGATCATTTCGCTTCCTTTTTCAAAGATCTACGCTGCCGTCAGCTGCCGGGCGGTCATCATATTCATATGGAGCATCCTGAGCATACAGCCGAACTGATCCACTCATTTATCCTATAATCAATTAATACTCAAACCTCCATCACGTGTAAATACGAGCTATAAATCAGGTGGTTAATGATTATAACAATTAGCTCAGCTTGCTTTAACAGAGCATTGGCGGGCATCTTAGTGCAGATATTAAGTAACACTACAGCACGCTATTGAAATGACAAAAATTACACACAACCGCATTCACAACACCTTACCAGCTTAGTTAATGGTTGAAATATACAGCTTAAAATAAATAACTTTTTGTCTCTTAAAGTATGAAAAATTCCTCACCTTCCGGGCGCTCACGGTGATCCTTTGTTTGAAGATGCCCATCAGGCAGTGAGCACAAAGATACATAAATTGTTCGGATATGATTTGTTGTAAATGCAGTTTCGAAAATTAAAAAGGCCGTTAAATTACTTTGACAGCCTTATTTAATAACCCAGTAATATATACCGGGATTTTACATTAAAGTGTGATAAAAATACCGGCTAATGCGGCACTCATCAGGTTAGCTAAAGTGGCGGCAAGTACCGCTTTGAAGCCAAGACTTGCCACATCGGTGCGGCGTTCAGGTGCCATAATACCGATACTGCCAAGCTGAATAGCAATAGAACCGATATTAGCAAACCCACAAAGCGCAAAGGTAATAATAACCTGAGAATGTGCTGACATTGTTTCTTTCATAGAAGTAAAATCTAGAAAAGCAACAAATTCATTAAGAATCACTTTCTGACCAATAAAGCCACCAGCCTGCATCATTTCACTGGCAGGCACACCAATAATATAAGCCACTGGTGCAAAGATATAACCCAATATGCTCTGCATGGTCATACCTTCTATATTAAACCATAACCCCACATGCTCGAGCCCGGCATTAAACATCGCCATCACACTAATAAACGCCAGCAGCATGGTACCTATCGCAACGGCAACACGCATACCATTCATTGCGCCTGATGCTATAGCATCAACTGCATTGCTGTGTTCACTTTTACCAAGATCAATGCCCTGCTGACACTGCGGGGCATCTATTTCAGGTACCAGCATCTTCGCCATCAGCAGACTACCAGGTGCGGCCATAAAACTGGCTGCAATCAGGTACTTAAGCTCTACGCCTAAACCGGCATAGCCCCCCAAGACACTCCCCGCTACTGAAGCCATTCCGCCGGTCATCACTGCAAACAGCTCCGAGCGGGTCATTTTGGGCAGGAATGGTTTAACCAGCATCGGGGATTCGCCCTGACTTAAAAATATATTACCCGTTGCAACCAGAGACTCAGCACGGCTTATCCCGAGCAGTCTCTGTAGAGCCCCGCCCAGTACTTTAATAACCAGCTGCATGATTCCGAAATAATAAAGCAGTGAAATTAATGCACTGATAAAGATGACTAGAGGTAATACCTTAATCGCAAACACAAACCCGCTAGTAGCAAGATTACCAAACAGGAAATTGATCCCCTGATCGGCAAAACCAAGCAAGGAGGCAACACCTTGGCTCACCGAGCCTAGTACCAGCTGCCCCATTGGTACATATAAAACCAGAGCGGCAAACCCGGCTTGTAAAGCAAAAGCGCCGAAAATGGTGCGCCAGTTAACTGCGCGGCGGTTTTCAGAGAAAACCCAGGCACAAAAGAAAAGAAAGAAAATCCCTGCGAAACTTATTAACAACTGCATTTTTTATCCATTTAGTATAACAAAGGGTAAGTTTCAGGTGAGTTCAAAGCTGCGCGGGCGGCTGATACTAATCATCAGCTCTAAATGGGACATTTAGATCATATTTTCCGGCCGCAAAAACAAGCAATAGAGTCACCTTAAAACTTACAAAAGTCTTGCCGGTCCAACTCCGTGGGTCGATAACTTATCCATGTTACGGCTAGTATTAAAGGTGGCTAAACCCTCAGGTTTAAGCCGGAAACGGATTATACGAATTAAATAATAAATGGCTAATCAAATAAAAAACAAAACTTCGCTTGAATAATATACTGAATCAGATCTTTCAACTTTTCTTAATATGATATAAGTGATTGATCATGTTATCAAAATCTATACCAGATGAATTATTTCCATTTTTATTACTGACAAATAACTGTTCTTTTGCAGGAATCGGTAAATCACTGACAATCAGCACTATATTCTTATAATCGGTAAATTCAATTAATGCAGAGTAACTGAATACATTGTGCACGCCCTGTAAAATGTCCAGCAGCTGCAGCTCGGTTTCTACAAAAAGGTTAATTAATGCGACACCTGATTGTTTCATGCTTTTATGTAAATTCTGATAAAAATTCAAATCATTGATACATTGACAGTGTTTATGTTCGATAAAAATATCACATAAAACAATGTCATATTGATTATGGTTCTGCTCAATAAACTGCTGCGCTGATTGTATATATACCTGCACAGTGTCGGGCAGGAAAAAATAGTTTCTAGCCATAGCGGCTATCTGCGGATCCTGTTCAACAGAAGTAACATTTATGTGGGGAGAGACCTGTAATGCTCGTTCAAAGCCGCCGGCTCCCATTCCCAGATTCAGTATCTGTAAATTTTCCCCTTTCCATAATAAAAACAGCAGCATTGACTGATAAACAGGCAGTACAATTTTTTTCGTACAATGAAGATCCATTAACGACTGTACAGACGAACCGCCTAAATGAAACCATCGAAAACCGTCCATTTCACGCACCACTAGGTGTTTGTGCAGCGTAAATTCTTGGTGTATTAAAGTCCCCGTATCAGGGTTGAATATTGACAGATTCAAAACAAAGCTCAAAAAAGATAAGTAAAGGAAAGATACAGTTAAGCGAGTATAAGAAGGACTATTAATTGAATCTGTTGTACCATTTTTGTAGTCAGATCACGCTATAGTCAATAATAGAAGCACAAACTAAGAAATACCTAGCGATAAAACTTCCCGCTCCGATAACCTGCAATTACTGGCAAACTTTAATCAGTCTATCTCAAACAAAAATAAAATTGTACAAATACAAATCACTTGTATAGCAACATTCCTTATTTATCCTGAAAACAGATGATATTGGCATGTAATTTCCTGTGCTTTTTATGCTATATTCGCCCGCTAAATTTTCCTTAAGTCAGTATCTATGAAATTTCCAGGTCAACGCAAGTCGCAACATTATTTTCCGTCGTCTTCCCGTAATCTTACGGCAGAAATCACACAGACTCAGCCGCGCTTAAATCAGTCGCCGGTTATTGGTATCGGACAGACGATTGTCGATATCGAAGCACATGTTGATGATGCTTTTTTACAAAAGCATCAGCTAAGTAAGGGACATTCTCTAGTATTAGATGAAGATAAAGCCGATGCTTTATACCATGAACTGGTCGAAAAAGATCTTATCACCCATCAGTATCCCGGTGACACGATTGGTAATACCATTCATAACTATTCCGTACTGGCTGATAGTAAATCGGTATTATTAGGCGTAATGTCCCGACATATTGAAGTCGGCACCTACGCTTATCGATATTTGTGCAATACTTCTGCACGGGTAAACCTGAATTACCTTGAAAAGGTAGACGGCCCGATCGGCCGCTGCTATACGTTGATCACCGCTGACGGAGAGCGGACCTTTGCGATCAATGAAGGGCAAATGAACCAGTTATCGCCAGAAAGCGTTCCGGAATCTATCTTTAAAAATGCATCTGCAGTGGTAGTTTCATCTTATCTGATGCGCGGCAAACCGGAAGATCCAATGCCTAAAGCTGTACAGCGGGCAGTGCAGTATGCCAAAAAACATCAGGTACCTGTGGTCCTCACATTAGGCACAAAATGGGTTATCGAAGGTAATGAAGTCTGGTGGCAGGACTATCTCAAAGAAAATATTACTGTGGTTGCGATGAACGAAGAAGAAGGTGAATCATTAACCGGTTTTAATTCACCGCTGCTGGCGGCAGAAAAAGCGCTGGACTGGGTTGACCTGGTATTATGCACAGCAGGTCCTGACGGTTTGTATATGGCAGGCTATACCGAACAGGAAGTAAGAAGAAAAACATCATTACCTTTATTAAACGCTGATATAAGCGCTTTTAACCAGTTTGAATTCAGCCGCTCAATGCGCAAAGCAGACTGCAGCAATCCGCACAAAGTATTTTCTTTTATCGCCCCTTACCTTGGCGGCCCTTTAGAGATAAAAAATACCAATGGCGCAGGAGACGGCGCACTTTCCGCACTACTGCATGATATGGCGGCAAACCGTTATCATCAGGCCAATGTCAAAGAGTCTGACAAACACTCTCATCCGTTCCTGACATATTCATCTCTTTCACAGGTCTGCCGTTATGCCAACCGGGTAAGTTATGAAGTGCTGCTGCAGCATTCTCCACGTTTAACCAGGGCATTACCGGAGCGCGAAGAGTGTTTAGAAGAGACTTACTGGGACAGGTAAAATAGAATATAAACGGCTGGTGTAAAAAGCACCAGCCGTATATACCCGTTATCAATCAAAATGCATTTATCAGTCGCTAGCTCGGACATCAAGACAAGACGCGACATGATGACCTTTCGAGCGATTCACTTCGTGATTCCTCTATCGACATTGATTAAATGCAAGCATTTAACAATTCGTTGTGAAGTCTCGATTTAACCCGTTAGATCTTCACCTTCACGCCTAGAATCTGTTCACCTTACGACTTGCTGATTTCTGCATCTTGAATGATAACGGCTATATATTACTCTTATTTGTTTTTCAATCCCCAAGGATCAGACGGATCGTCGCTTTTTGTCGATTTTTTACGAGGCTGACTGCTTTTCTTTGCAGGTTTAAAGTCGCGATTACTTCTGGGGCTGTGTCTTTGTGACGTTTTTTCTTTATGAGCAGAAGCCGCTTTTGCCTGAGAAAGCTCAATGGATTCAACAGTCAGAATCATAGGGTCACGCGGCACGATATGCAGTGGAAAACCACGTTCACGAGGCGCCATCTCAAATTCTTCATCCGTTGGTCTCGGCATACGCTTAAAACGGGACAGATAAAAACCTTCTAATTTCACTCTCGCCCACTCTGTCTTTCTCAAAAACTTTAAACTGCCTTCTATCGAAGGGTTAGTTTTAAAACAATGGAAACGCATTGCAGCGGCAAGAATGTCCCATCCATAAAACTCAACGAGTTCAGTCAGTAAAGTTTCTAATTTAAGGCCGTGCAAAGGGTTATTCTGCTGTTCTTCTAACATTCATGTTCCTATAAAAAAACTGTATATAAGGGGTTCGTTTCTATTATACGACTTAGCAGAGGTCGATGGATACAAAAGAATTACGCTTAAGCAACAAAGCCTGCATATTTCCATTATCAGTCAGTTTGCCGTGTAGGCAGCAAACTGTAGTCTTGACATCTTAACAGCAGCCTCCTTGAATCTCTCTGTCATTGTGCTTACGGACAAATATGAGTTATTTTGACTGGACGTCTTTAACCGCTTTTTGCGCCCTCTCTGAAAGTGGAACACAACTGCGTTTATGTTCAATACTAAAACCTAACTCATCCAGCCAGTCACAATAGCACTTCCATAATTTTTTGATAAACAGCATCTACACTCCTAAACATAAAAACAGACAATATTAGCTCGATATTGTCTGAAACATTGCGCCGGTGATTACAAAACACAAGATTTAATCCCCTAATTTCCTAACAAGATGATTTTGTAGAATATAATAAATGGTTGTGGTGTCTTTAAAAGCATCTAAAACAGTTAACGGTCACCCCTCGAGAGTTATTATGAACAAAAGATTTGCACAAGCTGATTATTTTATTGAAAATCATGATTATTCCCGTAAAGAGTTAATTAATAAGAATATTTCTCTACTAAGCTGGAATATTCAAAAAAAGAATAAAGATCCATTATGGGACGGTGAGTTTAAAGCACTTATTGAAAAATATATGCCGGAAATCATTCTGCTGCAGGAATGCCAGTTTCAAAAGGGTTTAGAGAATATTCTCCATTTTGAATATTACGGCTTTATTTTTGCTCCTAATTTCTGGGATACTTTTAAAGACAGACACTCAGGTGTACTGACCGCAAGTACCGCAAACCACCAGTGTGTCAGTGTTATCAGGTCACACGCCTATGAGCCCTTAATAAAGGTCCCGAAAATATTCTTATCTACAACTTATGCTATTGATAACGAAAACAAAGAACTGTTAGTGTTAAATATTCATGCAATCAATTTCGTTGGCTTCTGGAAATTTATATCGCAGATTCAGCAACTTGAGTACTCAATACTAAGCCATGACGGTCCGATAATATTATCCGGTGATTTTAATACATGGAACAGAAAGAGAACCAATATTTTAAACAAAATATTAACCGCCAGCGGCCTTGAAAAGGTGCAGTTTCACCAGGCTCATGAAAAGAACATTAAAAAGTTTCTGTTTAATCACCTGGATCATATCTATTACCGCGGACTGCAGGTAATTAGCCCCGCTGAAGCGATAAAAACGAAAAGCAGCGATCATAATCCGCTGCTGGTTAAGTTTAAATTAGCCCTTTAACTGCAGTTACTCACGTCTTTAACAACTGTACACAGGGGCTAATTATCTTATACTACTGCTCAATTTTTACCACAGTACCAACCAGTGCCACACCGGCAACAAAAGTACCGGCCCCACACTGAAAGCTCTCATTACTTGAGGTCAGGTGACTTTTATAATTAGATTTAATATTAATAACCGCATTGCCGCCTTCCTTAATCGCTCTTTTCTGCAGTGAAATCATTGCAGATAAGAATACCCATTCACACGCCTGTTTATCTGATTTGTTGAACGCATTGGTTTTCTTATTACTTTTAAATTCACCGAAATTAGTTAAAACCTGGCCATGCGGCTGTTCCCCGAAATAAAAAGCAACCTGACCGCCTAATACCTGCCTGGCTTTTTGCTGCGACAAGGCATCATCAAGAGAGTAAGCCTCAATAGAGTCTCTGGCAGAGGCCGACGGAAGAAGCAGAATATTTAACATGATAATTAGTACAATATTTTTCATCACTGGTATTTCTCTGTATCGAATTAGTAATTTAAAGCTTACATAGGTATCTTGAAATGTAACTTCTATATACCTCTATAAACATATTAAATGAAAAGAAAAACCTGCATCGTCTATAAAAAACAGCTGTGCAATAACAAATTCCCCTTTCCACATGCACTGGCGAAGCGTAGACAACCAGTATCATTCAACAGCATTATAGGGATCTGGGCTAAAAAGTAATATCAACAAGTGTGAATAAAGGTGAAGACAACGTAGGGCATTGAATATAGGGACAATAAATAGTTATGAACAAGAAGTTGAAGGCGTTTATTAACACTGAAACACAACCTGAATCATAGACAATTGTAGACACAAACTACACTGCCAACAGATATTATACGTAACGGTCCGTATTACACAGGCACCAGGTAAATTAAACCACACGCTTATCGAAATAAATAACGGTCCATCATCATAACCAGAGGTGACAATTAAAGCCTGCCCCGCCAAGCTTCCTTAAGGGTACCTGGATTCATGAAGATCAGCTCAAAGATACCATCCAACATTTTAGGATAAAGTTTTGCCTGGATTTAAACGACGGTTATTCATGAGCGCATGCAAATAACTCTAACGACGCTCTATGCAGCTTGTGTCCGGCAGGAATTTACCGGTGAGCAGACAAGTTTTTGTGATAAGCGGTGCATAATGATATGCCCCGCTTTTCTTTTAGATCAAAGGGTAAGGTATGATTTAGAAATCGTAGCGGATACCGGTAAACAATTCATCTTCGGCACCATCCAGTTGATTTGCCTGGTAGATTGCAAAAGCACGTATCACCGGGGTAAAGCGGTATTGTGCTTCAATCGCTAAGTAGTCTTGTTCATCTTCGTCATTTATTTCCTGATTAACATAAGTGCCGATTAGGCGGAACTCGTTAGTAAATATATATTGCGCAGCCGCTTCAATGATAGTGAAATCCTGAAGTTGATCGTTATCATCTAGAAGTTCACCATTACCGTAAGTTATACCTGCATAAAAACTTTCAAATGTGTATGACAAACCGCTATTTACTACGTTTGTATTATTTTCAGAATCTGCGTAGCCTAGGCCTATTTCTAAACCGAAGCCGGGAGCATAACGCGCAGAGGCACCAAATGAGTCTGCATCAGCTTCGCTAGCTGCGATATAGTTAGCTTTTACAGATAATGCATTATCTAAAAAATTACCGGCGTACAAAAAGTTATTACTTTGCTGCTCATGTGCGGCATCGATGACTTTGTTAGCACCTGAATAATTTGAAGCAACGTCACTCATCTGAGCGATTTGTACATTCGCTGTATCTTGACGGCCAAAAGAGAAAGCACCGACAGCCGTATCAAAACCAGCAAATAAGTAACGATTATTAACTTTCGTCTCTTGATCTGCATTATCTCTGTCAATTTGATACTCCACAAAACCAAATCCAGCTAAATTTTCTGATATTTGTGTTCTGCCTGCTACGTTAATACGCGCGCGGCTTTTATCTTCCATAGAACCTTCAACAGAATCGCTGAACAAACCACGCACTTCTGCACGTCCACCTAATTGTAATATATCTCCATCTTTTTCATAGACAGTCGCAGCACCTGCACCTGCTGAAAGTAAACCGCTCATAATTGCTGTTGCTAGTAATGTTTTTTTCATTGTTTTCCCTTGTTTTTTAAGTTTTACGCGCTCTATGGCTGCATATAAAATTAGTTTTGTGGCTTTTGTCGTGATAAATATAAAGTAACTGCGTATTTCAAAAAACAGCTACAGTCTTAAGCTCGGGATTATTATTGCTTGTAACAAAAGTGCAGATCAAATCAAAAACAAAAATTGGGCGACCAATATCACGCGCAAAAGCCCATATCTGGTAGACCAATCACACTGCGAAATATAATGTGTGACACAGGTACATTACATAGATTTGTGATACACCTTGCTCGACACCAATTGAAAAATTAAATGGTCTGAAATTACAAAGGGAAAATTAACGAGAGTATGGCCGCTTAATTAAACAATAAGTAAAACGTGAGTTTGCTTTTCACCGCATACAATTTGTACCAGAATAGTTATAGAGTAAAAAACAACATAGATATCGTTAACTTTAACTAGTAAGAAATAAGCAGGTAATTATCAGGAATGGTATAACGGAAGCTCTATACGTTAAATAACGTTTAGGTTATTACTATTACAATTTTCTGAGGACAAATACATCCTGTATTACCATGGTAGTTAAAGACTTATACAGCGAATAATAGAGCATATCGTAGAGGAAGCCGGTGACTATATTTGCATTACGAATGAGCAGGAATAATACAGATACGTCAGCCAAGCCCGTCTTATTAGTGGTAAATGCCCGATGACTGATAAAACAGTAACTTAAAACCGCATTATCATTCAAATAACGATAGCAGAGTCATTCCAAACTACGCATATGTGCGGCCCAAGAACCGAGCACTACCATATTAATTATTTACCAATTAGCGAACCATTTTCTCGGATCATGCCGGGTATTATTGTCAGTTTATCTGCCGACATTTTTCTCCCATCAGGAAGTTGAATATGATTAACCAGCCAGACAACACAACCTTCACTTAAATTTAAAAGGCCTCTAACCTGCGAATATAATGTACCGTCATTAAATTCGTCGGACACCGCTAAAGCTTGCCCCTGCCAGGCCCCAATAATTTTTTCCTGACGTACCGGCAAATCTAAATAGAGTATTTCGGGTTCAACATCTTTAATTACTTTCATGCACAGACGCACGGCTGATTCATTTTTTTTTTCAACCCACAGGCGATGAGGAATGGCAGTGTCATGCCATGCAAGAATATTAATATCAGTATTCATATCAATCCTTATTAATTAACATTTTATATTTATAGGACTGCTTTTTAACGGCATTAATTCATATGCACACCAGCAGAACGGACATTTACAGGGAGTAAATAGACTTAGGAAACTTTTATCCCGTATATTTTATTTCTAAGTTCAACCCGAGCAATGGTACACCAATAACACCCGCGGTCGACCAAAGCGAGCGCGTATTTTTGATCTTGAACGGTATTTCTTATATAAAAAGACCGGATAACTATCCGGCCTCTTAAAATATTCCTACATTTTATTGATATGACTGGCCATCATCAAACTTCCAGCGTAACTGCACCTTATCATCACTATGCCCAGGAACATCTGAGTCGTTATTATCAGCGTCAGCTTGCGTCATCGGGATCGAAATCGGCATTTTTCCTGTAGGATTAAACTTACCTGTTAAAACATCTGATATTGCAGCATCAGTGGTGCCAAACGTCGCCACAACAGTTTTTAGAGCGTCACCATTAAGCTCTTCTAAGGACCATGGGCTAGTAAAGTTAACCACAAGAACGGTATCTTTTAAACTTGCAATAGTATTAATGTAATCAACATCAATATTGTTGTCTGAAAGTCCCAGTAAAATAGGATCATCTGTTGCTGCAAATAAACCACAATTATTAGGTAACAGCACTAATACCACCGTATCTGCCTCATTCACATCATCAACAACAGTAATTGAATCTGACTCGAATCCTAGAGAGCGCTTTAAATTTGCCTGCTTAACTTCTTCACTTGCTGGTAATAAATTATTCGTTGCTGCGAATGTGCCTTTAACCAACTCTGAATTATCTCCAATTGAGCTGCCGCACTGTTGATCTGACCAAAGTTTTTCAAAGTACACCTTAGTATTAACCTGTAACGGTAGAACCGATTGTTGATTCTCAAGCAATACAATGGACTTTCTCAGAGCAATATCACCTTTCTTTTGGAAGGCAGCATTACCCGCTATCTCACGTGCAAGATCAGGATCAACATATGGGTCTTCAAATATGCCTAACTCAAACTTCTCTTTTAATAAACGTCGTACAGATTCGCTAATTCTCTGCTCAGAAACCATACCCGAATTAACTGTTTCTAACAGATACTCAGGATTAGCATTACCTGAAAATAAATCGATACCAGCGCCCAGTGCTTTCTGATAACGCTCATTTAAGTTTTTGTCTTCCATTCCCCAAGGCTGCCAGAATATTGGGCCTGTATCCGAATTAACAATGCCTTCAAACCCCATTTCATCTCGGAGCAAATCATTAATAATTCCTTTATTATACGCAAAAGCTATTTCTTCAAAGTCAAAATCTAAGTCGCTGGTAGCATTGATCGGCATTGCATAATACGGCATGATTGAGGCAGTACCAGCGTCAATCGCAGCCTGAAAAGGTATGAGATGATAGTCAAACATTCCTCCTGGATAATGCTGCTCTTTCCCGAAAGAAAAATGCGGATCTGCACCATCTAGCTGTGGACCACCGCCAGGAAAATGCTTGGTAGTTAGTGCCACAGAATACTTACCAAGCTTCTCACCCTGAAATCCCTCAGTAACCGCTTTTATCATCTCAGCTGCTAAATTAGCATCTTCACCAAACGTACCGGAAACACGCTCCCACCTTGGCTCTGTCGCAAGATCAGCCATATACTGATAACCTTTCCTCAAACCTGTGGACACCCACTCTTTAGCTGCCATCTCCGCAAACTCCTTTACTAACTCGGCATCTTGTGTCGCGGCTAACCCCAGTTCACCAGGCCATGACGAAAAAACAGTTTCCCCGACACTAACACCAATTCCAGCATCTGCTGCAAGATGGTTTCGCGGATTAGAAGCAATTAACACCGGAATACCTAAACGGGTATTTTCAGCGGTTTCCTGCAAGTTGTTCGCCCATACAGCAGAAACATAAGCAGACTCATTATCTCGAGCAATAAAGCGTCGTAGATGTCTTTCCTGAATACCTTTTGTAGCCGCAGACTCCTCCATCATAGGGGCTAATGTAGGTACCGCCGGATCAAACCAGTTATAAGAGCTTTCTTTATCTTCCTCATTAAGACGTCCGTCAGCAAGGCCTAATTTATCTCTGCCCATCATCTGGGTAGAAATAAGCATCATTCCAACTTTTTCTTCTAATGTCATACGGCTCAGTAGATCATCAGCCCTTTCATCTACAGTTAAACGCCAGTCTTCATAAGGTGCTAATTTCCCATCACCGTCTAAATCTCGAAATTGATAACCGTCAACCTCTAGAACCGGATGTATACGAGATTCAAGCTCAGGTTGACTTAGTTGTTCATGTTCATTAGTTGAAGAGTTACAACCTGTTAATGCAACCGCCAACGCGATAGGTGCAAGAGTAAAAATTTTAAGTTTCATATTTTTCCTTATTTGTTGTTTGTATTGACACAATAATAACAACAAACCCAGGTTGGTGGACCAATAAAATAGAAAAACAAGATCGTGGTCAACCAATAAGAAGGGCCTAGTGTTCTTGCTCGCAAATACTATATTTCTACACAATCAAAAGCAGTAATGGGAAGAGAATCATGGAAGTATGTATTAAAAACTGATAGCGGTTACAAAAGAACTGTAAACGTCCGGCCAACCACAC
Organism: Psychromonas ossibalaenae ATCC BAA-1528; assembly: GCF_000381745.1. GTDB lineage: Bacteria > Pseudomonadota > Gammaproteobacteria > Enterobacterales > Psychromonadaceae > Psychromonas > Psychromonas ossibalaenae. Next base: position 71,610 of record NZ_KB906990.1, read on the forward strand.
GTTCAATTTCATATCCAACTTGATTACAGTCCTCTAAAACATATTGAGGAGATTGGAATGAAACTGACAGCTAAAGATAAATGGACAAAATTAATTACAGAGCAGCAAGAAAGCGGCTTAACCGTTGCTCAATTTTGTCGTGATAACAGCCTTAACAGCAAGTCTTTTTATAACTGGCGGATCAAAATAACCACGCTTTCAGAAGCGCTGTCTTTTGTTAAAGTTCAATCCGCTTCAGCACCTGTTCCGATTTCAAAAAATTCGATTCAACTGCATTTTTCAAATACCTCCTTATCATTACCAGGCACTGTTTCACCAGT